>NZ_NIXO01000002.1 GCF_002204795.1 Pseudomonas sp. K2I15 | reverse complement strand
GGGTCAGCCGATACATGTGTGACTGATCCACCGCTTTCGCGAGCAAGCCCGCTCCCACATTTTGATCTTCAGTACTCTTTGAAATTTATGGGTGCTTGTAGGAAAGCAAACATCTATGTCAGTTAAAGCTTAATGAGGGTAGGGGTCCTTCACATTCTCAAGGCATTGCTCGACAATGCGCCCACTGTTCCGGAGTAGTTCAGCGGTAGAACACTCGGCTCTTAACCGGGTGGGCGCTGGTTCGAATCCAGCCTCCGGACCCATCCATTACACAGCAGTCTGGAAATACTTCCAGATCACACGGAGTGACTAGCATGGATGCCGGTTATGCAGTCTTCCAGCTGTCCAAGGCACTGCTTGCGCACGATCAAACTTGTAGCCCTCTCGCCCGCTTTAATGCCCGCAGACGCATTTCGTGCTGGAAACAGGTTATTGCGCACATTCTGCAAAGCACCGCAGAGTATGGCTCTCGTACCCCGATTGCTGAGATTCCCGCCTGGGTTACGCTGGAAGTAATTACAGGGGGGTTTGCTACCGGTAATCTGTTGGCAGGTGGCGAATTGACCGACTATGAGCGTGAACTGGCCGCCTCCGTCCCGGGGATTCGTCGAGGGTTTGAGCGGTTGGATATCAATGCCTGGCATCTCACAGATGACGGTCTTGATGCGCTGCAGCAGCTTCTGGCCAGTTGTGACTATCGAGTTGATGTGCCGGAAGAGGCAGCGTTATTGACCGTGGCTTGGTTGTCAGGCCAGCGGCGTACTGACGAGGCGCGTGCCCTCATAGAGGTAATTGTTCCTTTTTTTGACCGATTGCGTTTCTTTCCGTCGATCTCTACGCAGCTTCCGATCTCAGCCACGCAGGTACATGTCGTTAACGCGGGTGAGGTGAAGCAGTCTCTTATGACCTTGCCTGCTCAGACTCAGATCGCTGTGCAGAAACAGGTGATCACAAGACGGTTACCCCTTTATGATTCAGCCATCGCACATTTCCTCCTGACTTATCAGGCTGGCTGGCCTTGCCGTGATTACCCACCTCAGTGGCACGTGCAGGCGGCCGAATTGGAGGAAAATTATAAAAAACTTGGTATCGACAGGTGCTCTCCGGACCGCTTGGCGGAACTTTTTTCTTTACTGGAGCAATGCTCCCGCAATGCTGAATCGCTCACAGGGCGTCAGGTAGGTCGTATACGACGAATTGTCGATGACTTCGTGCGCAAACATGGCACTCCGGACTCTGCCTCTCACTTAGCATTCCGCGCGAACCAGCTTCGCCAGGTGGCGGGGCCAGAGCATCATCTAATTGCGCGTGTCGTGGCAAAGCGTCTGTCCAAGTATCCAGCGCAAAGTGGCATTTCGGATTTTGTCGATTTGGCCGTGCCGCTCACTGCTGCGGAGGCATCGGAGTGTGCGCAGGCCGAGGGTGTCGCGATACCAACGGCGATCCTGCGCCGTATTCAACGCTGTCGCAGCGGGACGATTAGCGAACTGATCAAGCATGGGCTGATCACTTCGGGTGACACAGTCGCACGGGTGCTGCCCGCGATGACAGCTCAGCTTAGTAGCTGGGGGTTGCGCGACGAAGCGTTGAGGATGGTCTACGCCTCGACCTACCAGGCGTTCCGTCGGCGGCGTTCCTTATTACTGTTGAATCTTGGGCGTCAGGTTGGCCTGAGTGAGTTGCCCTGGATTGCTGCAATTGAGCGCGACCGGCAGTCAGGCATTGGTGCAGCCAGTGCCGCCAGACAATCGCTCGTTGAGTCAGCGGCATTAACGCTTCACGCCTTCCCTTACGCTATCCTTCCTAACAAGCTTCTCAAGGAGTATGGAGCACTGGCTGACACTGCGGAATTAGATCTTCCCTTCGTGGAAGAGGTCGCTGCAGATATCTTCATGGGGCAGTTTTCCAGTAAGTTTGCTGACGCTGCCAGGCGAACGGGGCCGGTGATAGCAGGTTCACTTTATATACGTTACTACGCCATTGATACTGACGAGCTGACCGGCCTCGTCACCCGAGGGCGGCGACAAGCGCGAGTGGCGAACGATGCGTTCGCGACCTTGTGCGCGAGGCGTGCGGGAGCTGAGTTAGGCACTTGGCATCTGACAACCAATGGCACCATTCTTGAGCAGCAGCAGATTTTAACCACGCAGAACCTCGCGGTATTGTTTGAATCGCTTGGGCTGAAGGTTTTGCTACGGTCTAAATTAGGCAGCATGGTGCAGGCGTGTTTTGAGTGGATATGTAGACGGCATCAGATGAAGATCGAGCATTATCATGCTCGGTTGATAATGCTCAAAAATACGGCCTATGCCTGGCGCCAGATGGTGTTCTACCTGGCGATGCTCGATGAAGATGATCGCAGAGATGCCTTGGCGTCTATTGAGGCTTATTTCGCCATTCAGCCAGTGGCTTTTCGAGAAAGATTCCTGCCGCTGATGAGCGGCTTGCGCAAGGCTTGTGCTGGCGAAGTATTGCCTCAGCTAGCTCCAACTGAGGATGGTGCGAGAGTTTTTCTGGGATGGACAACTACGCGGCATTGGTTACTACCCCCGCAGGAAGTTACTTCAATCCGAGCTGTTGAGCAGTAGTGACGCTAAAGATTCAAGTGTGGGAGCGGGCTTGCTCGCGAAAGCGCTGGGTCAGTACCGAATGGGTTGACTGATATACCGCTTTCGCGAGCAAGCCTGCTCCCACATTTTGATCTTCATCGGGTTTGGAAACGGTGTTCGTATAAACAAAAAATGCGCCCATTCGGGCGCATTTTTTTGTTCCGTCAGCCATCACCCTCAGGCAATAGCATCCCAAGCACGATCACCATTCTCGTCTTTAATCCGAGTCGGCAAGCCCATCACGTCCAGCGCTTTGAGGAACGGCTCAGCCGGCAGTTCCTCAACGTTGGCCATGTGCTTCACATCCCACTCG
Organism: Pseudomonas sp. K2I15; assembly: GCF_002204795.1. GTDB lineage: Bacteria > Pseudomonadota > Gammaproteobacteria > Pseudomonadales > Pseudomonadaceae > Aquipseudomonas. The sequence goes on along the minus strand of NZ_NIXO01000002.1, from coordinate 260,310 downwards.
CCACGGGCAACCAGCAGCGCTGCAGCCACCGGCGGTACGCCGGCGGTGTAGGAGATGCCCTGGCTGTCGGTTTCGGCAAAGGCTTCTTCGTGGCAGGCCACGTTGTAGATGAACAGCTCGCGTGGCTGGCCGTCCTTGGTGCCCTTGACCAGGTCGCCGATGCAGGTCTTGCCGGTGTAGCCCGGTGCCAGCGACGACGGGTCAGGCAGCACGGCCTTGACCAGTTTCAGCGGCACGACTTCCAGGCCTTCGGCGGTAGTGACCGGTTTTTCGGAGAGCAGGCCGAGGTTTTTCAGCACGGTGAACACGTTGATGTAGTGTTCGCCGAAGCTCATCCAGAAACGCACATTGGGCACGTCGAGGTTTTTCGACAGCGAGTGCACTTCATCGTGGCCGGTCAAATACAGGTTCTGCGAACCGACCACCGGCAGGTCGTCGGTACGTTTGACTTCGAACATGGTGTTGCTGGTCCACTGGCTGTTCTGCCAGCTCCACACCTGCCCGGTGAATTCGCGGAAGTTGATTTCCGGGTCGAAATTGGTGGCGAAGTATTTGCCGTGGGAGCCGGCATTGACGTCGAGAATGTCGATCGAATCAATGCGGTCAAAATGCTTTTGTTGCGCCAGCGCTGCATAGGCGTTGACGACACCCGGGTCGAAGCCCACGCCGAGGATGGCCGTGATGTTCTTCTGTTTGCACTCTTCCAGGTGGTTCCACTCGTAGTTGCCGTACCACGGCGGGGTCTCGCAGACCTTGCCCGGCTCTTCGTGGATGGCGGTGTCGAGGTACGCAACGCCCGTGTCGATGCAGGCACGCAGCACCGACATGTTGAGGAACGCGGAACCGACGTTGATGACGATCTGCGATTCGGTTTCGCGGATCAGTGCCTTGGTCGCTTCCACGTCCAAAGCGTTCAGCGCGAAGGCTTGAATCTCGGCGGGTACCTTGAGGCTACCCTTGGCCTTGACGCTTGCGATGATGGCCTGGCATTTGGAGATGTTGCGCGACGCGATAGCAATACGACCGAGTTCGTCGTTGTGCTGCGCGCACTTGTGGGCCACCACCTTGGCGACACCTCCTGCACCAATGATAAGAACGTTCTTTTTCAATTGCTTTATCTCTCCTTTATCTGTCCGCTTTACGAAAGGCTGGACAGGTAGTCGTCGTAACCAAATTCACGAACCACTTCGACTGTACCGTCGAGTTGTTTCACTACGATGGACGGCATTTTCAGGCCGTTGAACCAGTTTTTCTTGACCATGGTGTAGCCTGCCGTGTCGATGAACGACAGTCGATCGCCGATGGCCAGCGGCTGATCAAATGGGTATTCGCCAAAGATGTCCCCGGCCAGGCACGACTTGCCGCACACCATGTAGGTGTGTTCACCCTCGCTCGGCGCCAGCTTGGCGTTGAGGCGATAGATCAGCAGGTCCAGCAGGTGGGCTTCGATGGAACTGTCTACCACGGCGAGGTTCTTGCCGTTGTAGAGGGTGTCGAGCACGGTCACTTCCAGGGAGGCGCTGTTGGTGATCGCCGCTTCGCCGGGTTCCAGGTACACCTGCACGTCGTACTTCTGCGAGAACGCCTTGAGGCGCTGGCAGAAGGCGTCGATGGCGTAGCCTTCACCGGTAAAGTGGATGCCGCCGCCGAGGCTGACCCAGTTGACCTTGTGCAGCAGTGCGCCGAAGCGTTCTTCGATGGTGTTCAGCATCTGGTCGAACAGGTTGAAGTCACCGTTCTCGCAGTTGTTGTGGAACATGAAGCCGGAGATCTGTTCGATCACGCCTTCGATCTTCACCGGGTCCCACTCGCCCAAACGGCTGAACGGGCGCGCCGGGTCGGCCAGCAGGTAGTCGGAGCTGCTCACCTGCGGGTTGACGCGCAGGCCGCGGGTCTTGCCTTCGCTGCGTTCGGCAAAGCGCTGCAGCTGGCTGATGGAGTTGAAGATGATCTTGTCGCAGTTGTCGAGCATCTCCTCGATCTCATCGTCGGCCCAGGCCACGCTGTACGCGTGCGCTTCGCCTTCGAACTTCTGGCGACCCAGCTTGAGCTCGTACAACGACGACGAGGTAGTGCCGTCCATGTATTCCTGCATCAAGTCGAATACCGACCAGGTGGCGAAGCACTTGAGGGCCAGCAGGGCCTTGGCGCCGGACTGCTCGCGCACGTAGGCGATCTTCTGCATGTTGACCAGAAGCTTCTGTTTGTCGATGAGGTAGTACGGCGTTTTGATCATTTTCAGAGCCTGCGGCGGAGCCTGCCAAAAAAGGACACGCATTGTGCCCGCACTTGGGACAGATCGAAAGGTTAGTCAGCGGAATTTGCTGCCCCGGTTATAAGCTGGCCTGTGAATATGACAGCCTGTGGGTATGATGAGCCGCATGGGTGACGGATCCCGGCTTTGGCGACGAGAGGTGAGAATGGACGCATGGACGCTGCATTGGCTGGAGGCTTCGGGGAGCCTGGCGGAGTTTCGCCCTGAGCTGACCCGTGAATTTGAGATCGCTTATGGGGCAATTGCAGCGCTGATGCCGCCGCCGTGCCTGGATATTCTGATCCAGCGACTGCCTGGCGAGACCCTCCCGGAGCTGGGCCTGGTCGGCCGCGCGTATCGCAGCACGATGTTCAGCATGACCCTTGATCCCGACAACCCGAATTTCCTGGCCAGTTTGCGCGGCGGCTCGCTGCATCGGCATGTGGTGCATGAAGTGCATCATTGCCTGCGCATGGCCGGGCCGGGTTATGGCTGGACGCTGGGGGAGGCGATGATCAGCGAGGGGCTGGCCGGGCAGTTCGTCCGGCATCTGATAGGCAGCGAACCGGAGCCGTGGGAGAGGGCGCTTACACCCCGGGAGCTGCTGAGTTCGCCCGTTGACCTCCAGCTTCTGGAGGCCACGTATTACGACCACAGCGAATGGTTCTTCGGTACCGGGGCAAGGCCCAGGTGGTTGGGGTACACGCTGGGTTATCAGATGGTGGGTGCCTGGTTGGCGAAGCAGGGCGAGATGGACGCCGCCACATGGTTCAACGTGCCCGCGAAAGACGTACTCGCCAACGCGGCCAAAGAAGGGCTCGTGACCCAACCTTGAACCCCCCCAACCATCAAGCAACACCAATCCCCTGTGGGAGCCGTCGAGCTTTAGCGAGGCCGCGAAGGCGGCGGCACAGCCGATAAATAGGTTGCCTGACACACCGCTATCGCAGCCTCGCTAACGCTCGACAGCTCCCACATTAGATTTTCAGTGGACGACAAACCCCCGCCCACGCTGACATCAAACCGTCATCTCCCCATCGCCTGACTGCCACATTCCCCCGTTACTGTCCTCGCCAATGAGATCGATCTCAAGCGAGTGACAATGACTGATTTGAAAGACGTAGCCCGGTTGGCCGGTGTATCCCGCGCCACCGCCGCCCGCACCTTTGCCTCCCCGGAACAAGTGCGCCCGGCCACCCGCGAACAGGTATTTGCCGCCGCCCGCGAGTTGGGCTTCAGGCCCAACCTGCTGGGCCGCCAACTGCGCCTGCAAACCACCCAGCTGATTGGCGTGGTGGTGCCCAACCTGCTTAACCCGGTGTTTGCCGAGCAGTTTCAGGCCATGGAGCGCGCCGCGCGCCTGCGTGGCTATAACCTGTTGCTGGCGACCACCGACTACAGCGCCGAGCGCGAAAGCATCGTGGTGGAAGAACTGCTGCGCCAGCGCGTCGACGGGTTGGTGCTGACCGTCACCGACGCCGAAAGCAACAGCGTGCTCCACAGCCTGGCCACTGAAGAAACGCCGTTCGTGCTGGCTTACCACCAGCCCAGTAACCCCAACTACAGCGCCGTCTCGGTGGACAACCGCGCCGGCATGGCGCTGGCCACCCGTTACCTGCTGGAAGCGGGCCATCGCCGTATCGCCATGGTCGCCGGGCCCGCGTTGCAGTCCGACCGTGCCCGCCTGCGTTACGCCGGGTATTGCGATGCGATGCGCGAGTACGGCCTGGACAGCCAACCGGTGATCGAAATGCCGGCCCACACCCAAGCCGAATTCGCCGCCATCGAACCCTTCCTGCAAGGCCCGCAGGCGCCCACTGCGCTGGTGTGCTCCAACGATTTTCTCGCCATCAGCCTGATCGCCGAACTGCGCCGCCATGCCTGGAACGTGCCCGAACAACTCTCGGTGATGGGGTTTGACGGCATTTCCCTGGGCACCCAGATGCACCCGACGCTGTGCAGCGTGGTGCAGCCCATCGCGCTGTTGGCCAGCACCGTGATTGACCAACTGCTGGCGCAAATCGCCGGCAACGCCCCGATTTCCCATTGCCTGCCGTGCCATATCCGGCCGGGCGAAAGTACCCAACCCCATAAAGGAGACGCTTGATGAGCATGTTCAGTAAAACCCTGGCGGCATTGCTGCTGTGCGGCGCGGCCAGCCTGGCCCAGGCCGCCGACACCGCGATTTGCTACAACTGCCCGCCAGACTGGGCAGACTGGGGCACGCAACTCAAGGCGATCGCGGCGACCACCGGCGTGCAGGTGCCGCTGGATAACAAGAACTCCGGCCAGTCCCTGGCGCAATTGGTGGCCGAAAAGGCTGCTCCGGTTGCCGATGTCGTCTACTACGGCGTGACCTTCGGCCTGCAAGCGCAAAAGGCTGCGGTGGTGGAGGGCTATAAACCCAAAGGCTGGGAGCAGATTCCCGCCGGTTTGAAAGACCCGGACGGCAAGTGGTTCGCGATTCACTCCGGCACCTTGGGCATCATGGTCAACGTCGATGCCTTGGGTGGCCTGCCGGTGCCGCAAAGCTGGGCCGACCTGCTCAAGCCGGAATATAAAGGCATGGTCGGTTACCTCGACCCTTCCAGCGCCTTCGTCGGCTACGTCTCTGCGGTGGCAATCAACCGCGCCATGGGCGGCGACCTCGACAACTTCGCCCCGGCCATCGACTACTTCCAGAAGCTGTCGAAAAACGCCCCCATCGTGCCCAAGCAAACCGCCTATGCGCGGGTGCTCTCCGGCGAGCTGCCGATCCTGGTGGACTACGACTTCAACGCCTACCGCGCCCGCTACAAGGACAACGCCAACGTCGCCTTCGTGATTCCCAAGGAAGGCAGCATCAGCGTGCCTTACGTGATGAGCCTGGTCGCCAACGCACCTCATCGCGCCAACGGTGAAAAGGTCCTGGATTTTGTCCTGTCCGATGAGGGCCAGGCACTCTGGGCCAAAGCCTACCTGCGCCCGGTGCGGCCAATGAAGATGCCGGCCGACGTCGCCGCGCAGTTTCTGCCAGACAGCGACTACGCCCGAGCCGGTGTGGTGGACTACCAAAAAATGGCCGCCGTGCAGGAAGCCTTCGCCGCGCGTTACCTGAGTGAGGTCAAGTAAGTGAAGGCACTTTTGCGGCCAAATCCCGCCTGGGCATTGGCCCCGGCGTTTGCGGTGCTGCTCGCCTTCTGGTTGTTGCCGCTGGCGCACCTGATCGTGCTGGGCGGCGAAAGCCGCGACAGCCACGGCAGCGGTTACTGGCAAGTGCTGAGCAGCGCGCAATACCTGGGCAGCCTGGCGCAAACCTGTGTGCTCGCGGTGCTGGTGACGTTGGCGGCGCTGCTGGTGGGCGGCATCACCGGGGTATTTCTCGCCCGCCAGCACTTTTTCGGGCGTTCGGCGCTGGTGGCATTGCTGACGTTTCCGCTGGCGTTTCCCGGTGTGGTAGTGGGCTTCCTGGTGATCCTGCTGGCGGGCCGACAAGGCTTGTTTGCCGCCCTGGGGCTTCAGTTGGCCGGTGAGCGCTGGATCTTTGCCTATTCACTGGCGGGGTTGTTTGTCGGCTACCTGTACTTCTCGATTCCACGGGTCATTCTCACGGTGATGGCCGCGTGTGAAAGCCTCGACCGCAGCCTGGAAGAGGCTGCCCACTCGCTGGGCGCCGGGCATTGGCGGGTGGTGTGCGATGTGATCGTGCCTGGCCTTGCACCGGCACTGGCATCCTGCGGGGCGATCTGTTTTGCCACGTCCATGGGCGCCTTCGGCACGGCGTTTACCCTGGGCACGCGGTTGAACGTGACGCCCGTCGCCATCTATAACGTGTTCACCAACTACGCCAATTTTGCGGTGGCGGCAGCCCTTTCGGTGGTGCTCGGCCTTGTGACCTGGGCCGTGCTGTTGCTGACGCGGCGCCTGGTGAAAAACGCGGGGACAGTCCTGTGAAGCGCTCATCGTTGTTTGTCATTCAGCTGTTGTTTACCTTGCTGGTCTGCGCCTTCATGTTGGTGCCGGTATTGATGTCATTGCTGGCGGGGCTGACGCGCAATTTCTTCGTCGGCCTCTCCAGCGGCCTGACCTTCGACTGGTTGATCCAGGTGTGGCAGGCCTACTCGCCGACGGTCTGGCTTTCGCTGCAATTGGCCCTGGCCTGCGCGGTGTGCGTCTGCGTGATCGGCGTACCGGCGGCGTATGCCTTGGTGCGCATGAACAACCGCTTCAGCCGCGCCTTCGAGGAATTGATGGTGCTGCCGGTGGCCATGCCCGGCCTGGCCAGCGCACTGGCGTTGTTGCTGACCTACGGCCAGTTCGGCGAGTTTCGCAGCAGTTGGCTGTTCATCCTGGTGGGGCATGTGTTGTTCACCTTGCCGTTCCTGGTGCGCCCGGTGATGGCGGTGATGCAACGCCAGCAACTGCCGGTTCTGGAGGAGGCCGCCGCGAGTTTGGGCGCGGGTCCCATTCGGCGCTTTTTCAGCGTGGTGGTGCCTAACTGCCGGGCGGGGATCCTGGCCGGGGTGTTGATGGTTGTCACCTTATCGCTGGGCGAGTTCAACCTGACCTGGATGCTCCACACGCCGCTGACCAAGACCTTGCCGGTCGGCCTCGCCGACAGCTACGCCTCGGCCCGCCTGGAAATCGCCAGCGCCTACACCCTTATCTTTTTGCTGATGATCGTGCCGCTGCTGATTGCGCTGCAGGCCATCAGTGCTCGTCTGTCTCGTGGAGAGCGTCGATGACCGCTATCACCATTCGCCTGAAGGGTTGCCGCAAGGCATTCGCCGACGGCACCGTTGCCGTGCAGAACCTGGACCTGACCATCGAGGGCGGCGAAACCCTAGCCATTCTCGGCCCGTCCGGTTGCGGCAAAACCACGACCTTGCGGCTGATCGCCGGCCTTGAGCGGCCCGATGTGGGCCAGGTTTTTTTCGGTGACCACGACGTCACGCGGTTGCCTATCGAACGGCGTGACGTGGGCATGGTGTTCCAGAACTACGCGTTGTTCCCCAACCTGGATGTGGCCGGCAACATTGTCTACGGTTTGAAAATTCGCGGCATCGCGCCGGCTGAGCGCAACAAGCGCTGTGACGAACTGCTGGAGCTGGTGGGCCTGCAAAACCACGGCAAGCGCAGCATCCATGAACTGTCGGGCGGCCAGCGCCAGCGTGTGGCACTGGCCCGTGCTTTGGCGCCCCGGCCCAAAGTGCTGTTGCTGGATGAACCGCTGGCAGCGCTCGATGCACAGTTGCGTGAGCGCCTGCGCAGCGAGCTGGATCAGCTATTGCGCGGCCTGGGCATCACTTCGGTGTTCGTCACCCACGACCAGGGTGAAGCCATGGCCCTGGGGGATCGCATCCTGGTGATGGAGCAGGGGCGTATCGCGCAACTGGCCAGCCCGCGGGAGATCTACCAGCAGCCGGCCAACGCGTTTGTCGCAGGCTTTGTGGGCAACCTGAATGCCTTTTCGGTGATTGATCGCACGGCCCATGGCTTGACAGTGTGCGGCGGCGAACTGCCGTGGCACGAACCCCATCTGCCGGCCACCGTGTACTGCCGCCCCGAGCACCTGCGGGTGATGGAGAGCGAAGGGCACCTGCACGGGCAGCTGCTGGCGCAGTTTTTCCAGGGCGCGCAAAGCCGTCTGCTGGTGGATGTCGGCGGCCCGCAACCGCTGCTGGTGGACAGCAGCGACAACCAGCTGCACGCCGTCGGCGCGCCGATTGCCCTGGCCATCGCCCCACACAAGCTGTTCACCTTGCATGCCTGAATTCAGAGAGCCTATTTTGAACCGTCCGTTTCTTGTAGCGCAGATCAGCGATCTGCACCTTAAAGCCGGCCAGCGCCTGACCTACGGCGTGGTCGACACCCTCGGTGCATTGCGCCGTGCCGTTGACCACTTGAATGCCAGCTACCCACGGCCCGATATCGTGGTGGTCAGCGGCGACCTGGTGGACTTTGGTCGCGCCGATGAATACGCCGTGCTGCATCCCGAACTGGCCCGTTTGCAGATGCCTTGCTACCTGGTGCCGGGCAATCATGACCACCGCCGGAATTTGCTGGATGCCTTCAGCGATCACGCTTACTTACCGCATGGCGCCGAGGGCCCGCTGGACTGGGTGGTGGATGACTACCCGGTGCGGCTGATCGGCCTGGACTCCACCATCCCCGATGCCCATGGCGGGCAGCTACTGGACAGTCAGTTGCAGTGGCTCGATGAGCAACTGGTACTGCGCCCGAACGTGCCAACCCTTTTGGTCCTGCACCACCCGCCGTTTATCAGCGGCATAGGTCATATGGACCGCGAGTCATTCCGTAATGCTGCCGCGCTGGAAAAGGTCATCGCCCGTCACCCTCAGGTGGAGCGCCTGCTGTGCGGGCATTTGCACCGGCCGATGCAACGGCGTTTCGGCGGCAGTTTGAGCTGCGTATGCCCGGGCACCTCCCATCAAATCGTGCTGGATTTACAGGAGGCTGCGCCGGCGCATTTCAACCTGGAACCGGCTGGTTACCTCTTGCACCGCTGGGATGAACAGCAAGGGTTGGTCAGCCACAACGGTGTATTCGGGGATTACCCGGGGCCGTATCCGTTTTATGACGCTCATGGATTGATTGACTGAAGTTTCCCGGAGGTTCATCTCGCCCAACTTAATACCCGAACACGTCTGAATAGTTGTTAACGCACCGGCCAACCGAAGTTTGGCCGAGTGCTTCCTGCTGCCTTTTTTATGCGCCCGCAACAGTGATTGCGCGCCGGAGTTCGTCCTGATGAAAGCCACATTACATGTATTAAGCGTATTGACCGGCGGCCTGGGCATGGCCCTGAGCCCCTTGGCCTCTGCTGATTTCCTGGGCGACAGCAAAGCCAACTTGAGCATGCGTAACTTCTACTTTAACAACGACAACCGCGACGGCGCTGCTGCGCCGTCGAAGACTGAAGAGTGGGGCCAGGCGTTCATCCTCAACTACCAGTCGGGCTTCACCGACGGCACCCTCGGCTTTGGCCTGGACGCCGTCGGCATGCTCGGTGTGACCCTCGACAGCAGCGCGGCGAAGCATGTTGGCAGCTCAATGATCCCAACGGATGATGGCAAGGCTGCGGACGATTGGGCCCGTGGCGGTGTGACCGCGAAGGCGCGCTTTGCCAAGACCGAACTGCGATACGGTTACTTGCGCCCGAACCTGCCGATCCTGGTGAGCAACGACGGCCGGCTGTTGCCGCAGTCGTTTGAAGGCGGGCAAGTCACCAGCAACGACATCGACAACCTGACGCTGATTGGCGGCCAGCTTGAACATACGACGGGCCGCGGTTCCAGCGACGCCAGTGGCCTGGCGGCGGCGGGTGGCACCCGGGAAAGCAACAAGTTCACCTACGCCGGCGGTGACTACAAGCTGACCAAAGACCTGATGCTGCAGTACTACTACGCCAACCTTGAAGACTATTACCAACAGCACTTCGCCGGCCTGGTGCACGTATTGCCGATGGGCGATTACGGCTCGCTGAAAACCGATTTGCGTTACTTCAAGACCACCTCTGATGGCAAAAACGCAAGTGCGGCAGGGCGTGCCGATGGCTACAAGTTTGGTGGCTATACCAAGGGTGGAACCGGGGAAATCGATAACGACACCTGGAGTGCTGCATTCATCTATTCGCTGGGCCCACATGCAATCACAGCGGGCTACCAGCGCGTGTCTGACGACAGCAACTTCGCCCAACTCAACCAGGGCGGCCTGGTGGGCAAGGGCGAGGGGGGATCGAGCCTGTATCTGTACACCGACCGCACCGTACAGACCTTCATCCAGGCCGGCGAACGTACCGCATTCGCGCAGTATGCGTACGATTTTGCAGCGCTGGGCGTGCCCGGCCTCAAGGCTTCGGTGATGTACCTCAAGGGCGACCATATCCTGACCACCAGCGGCAACAATGCCAGTGAATGGGAGCGGGATATTTCGTTGGATTATGTGGTGCAGAGCGGCACCTTCAAAAACGTCGGGTTCGGCTGGCGTAACGGGGTGTCCCGCAGTGAAGTGGCGCGGGACCAGGACCAGAACCGGCTGTTTGTGAGCTACTCGATTCCGTTGATGTAAATCCTGCGACCTATGCAGTGCTCTTGTGGCGAGGGAGCCAATTCCCTTGCCACAGGGGCGGGTGCGTTCATAACGACTTCGCATGAGTTGCATGTTCATCCTGCACCGGCTCAAACCCGCAGCGCAGGTAAAAGGCTGCGCCCTCGCGGGTGTCGGTAGACAGGCGCACAACTCGGAACTGCTGTGCGGCGTGTTCCAGAAGCTGGCTGACCAGGGCTTTACCCACATTGCGGGCTCTTGATGCCCGGGCGACGTACACTCGGCGCAGCCTGCCAACGTCCGGCCCGGCGTAAGGGTCATAGGACAGCCCGCCAACGGCGATCAACTGCCCGTTACTGAATACGCCCAAAAGACATTCGCCGGGGCGGTCGAAACGGTTGGCGCCGCTATGCCACTGCGCAATCAGGCGTGTAAGAAACCTGAAACCTTCAGCGAGGGCCTCTGCTTCCAGTGCGAGGAGTTCTTCGGGCAACGCTGAGATGGCGCGTATCGACAAACCTTCCATTGATTTAGCCACTGCTATTTTCCAGCTCATACCAACCGGCCTTAGAGTCGACGCAGGCATGCTTCTGCTTACCCGCAAGAAACGGCGTGTCGAGTGTGGCGATCGCTATCGAAACCAGTCCGGGTAAATCCCATTGGCACTGGACCAGAACAGCAACTACCTTGGTGAAGTCCTTCCATGTTGATTCAATCCCAACCTCGATGGACTGACTATACCGCTCTCCTGTCATCATGACGAAAACTTGTGATCATCTAGAATAAAATGAGTTTGTCTCATCATCACCCGATCCCGACAATAGCTCCCATACACACACATTGGAGCTTTACGTCATGGCTGTTGCCCATTCCCTTGGATTCCCGCGCATTGGTCGCGATCGTGAACTGAAAAAAGCGCAGGAAGCGTTTTGGAAGGGCGAACTCGACGAAGCCGGCCTGCGCGCCGTAGGCCGTGAGCTGCGCAAGACGCACTGGGACCTGCAAAAGAAAGCCGGCATCGGGTTGCTGCCCGCCGGTGACTTCGCCTGGTACGACCAGGTACTGACCCACTCGCTGATGTTCGGTGTGATCCCGGAGCGTTTCCGCCCGGCCGACGGCAAAGCCACCCTGCACACCCTGTTCGGCATGGCCCGTGGCGTGAGTGACAACTGCTGCGGCGGTGCCCACGCCCAGGAAATGACCAAGTGGTTCGACACCAACTACCACTACCTGGTCCCTGAATTCAGCGCTGACCAGCAGTTCCACCTGGGTTGGGATCAACTGTTCGAAGAGGTCAAGGAAGCCCGCGACCTCGGCCACACCGTGAAGCCGGTCGTCATCGGCCCGCTGACTTACCTGTGGCTGGGCAAGGCCAAGGGCGGCGATTTCGACAAGCTCGACCTGCTGGACCGACTGCTGCCGCTGTACGGCCAGATCTTCCAGCGCCTGGCGGAGCTGGGCGTGGAGTGGGTGCAGATCGACGAGCCGATCCTGGTTCTGGACCTGCCCCAGGACTGGAAAAATGCGTTTGAGCGTGCCTACAACCTGATCCAGCGCGACCCGCTGAAGAAGCTGGTGGCTACCTACTTTGGTGGCCTGGAAGAGAACCTCGGTCTGGCAGCTAACCTGCCGGTGGACGGCCTGCACATCGACCTGGTGCGTGCGCCGGATCAGTACCCGACCATCCTTGATCGCCTGCCGGCTTATAAGGTGTTGTCCCTGGGCGTGGTCAATGGCCGTAACGTGTGGCGTTGTGACCTGGAAAAGGCCCTGGCCACCTTGCAGCACGCTCATGAACGCTTGGGTGATCGCCTGTGGGTGGCGCCGTCGTGCTCCTTGCTGCACAGCCCTGTGGACCTGGGCCGTGAAGACAAACTGGATGCCGAGCTGAAAAGCTGGCTCGCGTTTGCCGTACAGAAGTGCGAAGAAGTGGCCGTGTTGGCTCAGGCCGTGAATCAACCGCAAGCGCCAAACGTCATCGCCGCCCTGGCCGAAAGCGGCGCCGTACAAGCTGCCCGTACTGCCTCGCCGCGTATTCACAAGCCTGCGGTGCAAGCCCGTGTTGCGGCGATCACGGCCAAAGACAGCCAGCGTCACTCGCTGTTTGCCCAGCGTATCGAGAAACAACGTGCCGGCCTGAACCTGCCGCTGTTCCCGACCACCACCATCGGTTCGTTCCCGCAAACCGCGTCGATCCGCCTGGCTCGTCAGTCGTACAAGGCCGGCAAGTTGAGCGAAGCCGAATACGTCGAAGCCATGCACAGCGAGATCCGTCACGCGGTTGAAGTGCAGGAAAACCTTGGCCTGGACGTACTGGTACACGGTGAAGCCGAGCGTAACGACATGGTCGAATACTTCGCCGAGCAACTCGACGGCTACGTGTTCACTCGCTTCGGCTGGGTACAGAGCTACGGTTCGCGTTGTGTGAAACCGGCGGTGATTTTCGGTGACCTGAGTCGTCCGAACGCCATGACCGTGGAGTGGATCCGCTACGCCCAAGGCCTCACCAGCAAGGTGATGAAGGGCATGCTGACCGGTCCTGTGACCATGCTGATGTGGTCGTTCCCGCGTGAAGACGTGAGCCGCGAAGAGCAGGCGCGCCAACTGGCCCTGGCGATTCGTGACGAAGTGGTCGACCTGGAAGCCGCCGGCATCAAGATCGTGCAGATCGACGAAGCGGCATTCCGCGAAGGCTTGCCGTTGCGCCAGGCACAGTGGCAGGGCTACCTGGATTGGGCCACCGAAGTGTTCCGCTTGTGCGCCTCCGGTGTGCGTGACGAAACCCAGATCCACACCCACATGTGCTACAGCGAGTTCAACGATGTGATCGAGTCCATCGCGGCGATGGATGCCGACGTGATCACCATCGAAACCTCGCGCTCGGACATGGAGCTGCTGGACGCGTTCGAAGCCTTCGCTTACCCGAACGACATTGGCCCGGGTGTGTACGACATCCACTCGCCACGGGTGCCGGATGCTTCGGAAATGGCCAACCTGTTGCGCAAGGCGGCCAAGCGCATCCCGGCTGACCGCCTGTGGGTCAACCCGGACTGCGGCTTGAAAACCCGTGGCTGGCCGGAGACTGAGGCCGCGCTGATTCACATGGTGACCGCGGCGCGTCAACTGCGGGCTGAACTGGCCTGATCTGAACGCCCGGCATCTAACGCCGGGTGAAGATCAGAAATGTGGGGCTTGCTCGCGAATACGGTGTATCAGCCACTGGATATGATGACTGACCCACCGCATTCGCGAGCAAGCCCGCTCTCACACTTGATCTCCAGCGCGTCACAAAACAGCTAAATTGCCAGCATCGTCGATGCGGATTAGAATGCGATCAATTCTTAATTACGCTCGAGCCTCACCGCCCGGCGCGCCCCGGTGATCGGCATGTCGTCTCCCCTCAATCTGCATATCCAGGATCTGTACTGCGAACACCATGGATGGTTGCACCGTTGGCTGGACCGCAAGCTGGGCAACGCCAGCGATGCCGCCGACCTGGCTCACGACACCTTTATGCGCCTGCTGACCCGCCAGGCCAGCAGCAACCTGGGCGCCGAGCCACGGGCGTTGCTGACCCATATCGCCAAGGGCTTGATGATCGACAGCTGGCGCCGCCAGGAGGTGGAGCGCGCTTACCTTGAAACCATCGCCCACCTGCCCGAGCAGCATGTGCCCTCGCCGGAAACCCGCTGGCTGATTCTCGAAGCGCTGTACCGCATTGAAGCGATGCTGCGCGACTTGCCGGAAAAGACCCGCCAGGCGTTCCTGATGTCACAGATCGACGGCCTGACCTATCAGCAGATCGCTGATGCCCTGGGCGTGTCGCTGATTTCGGTCAAACGCTACATGCGCGACGCCTTCCTGGCGTGCCTGAGCGTGGCATGAGCCAGTCGATTGATCCGCTGATCCTCGGTGAAGCCGCCGACTGGATGGTGCAGTTGCAGTCCGGCTGCGCCACCGATGAAGACCGCCGCGCCATCGCCCAATGGCAGGGTCGCAGCGCCCAGCATGCCCAGGCCTGGCAACGGGCGCAGGCGATTCTGGGGGACTTCAACAGCGTGCCGGCGGCGATTGCCGGCGATACCCTCAAGCGCATCGGGCGCAAAAAGCCCCTCGGCCGACGCCAGGCGCTCGGGCTGTTACTGGCGGCTGCCCCGGCGGCCTGGCTGGCTTATCGGCAGGTTCCGTGGCAGCAATGGACCGCCGACCAGCACACCGCCATTGGCGAACAAAAGAACCTCACCTTGCCCGACGGCACACGCTTGCTGATCAACACCGGCAGTTCGTTGAATATCGCGTTCTCTGATCAGGTGCGGCGCATCGAGTTGCTCAAGGGCGAAGTGTTGATCACCACCGCCAAGGATTCGGCCCATCGCCCGTTTATCGTCCAGACCCGCCATGGCACCGCCCGCGCCTTGGGCACGCGGTTCAGCGTGCGGGTCGGAGAGCAGCGCAGTCGAGTAGCCGTGACCGAAGGTGCGGTGGAATTGCTGCCGGAGCACGCCAGCCAGGGCGTGATCGTCAAGGCGGGCGAGCAGGGTGCCTTCAGCGCGGACCGGGTGGCCTTTGTGCAGCCGTTGGACGTCAGCGCCCTGACCTGGGAGAACGGCATGCTGCTGGCCCAGCACATGCGCCTGGCGGATTTGCTGGATGAGCTGGGACGCTATCGCGCCGGTGTGTTGCGTTGCCACGACTCGGTGGCAAACCTCACCGTGTCGGGGGCGTTTTCCCTGCGTGATACCGACGCCAGCCTGCACCTTTTGCAGGAAACCTTGCCGGTCAAGGTCAGCAGCCTCACCGGGTATTGGGTGACGGTCGAGCCGCGCTGAATCTTTTTCAACTTTTGCTGATACCTTTTTCGTTGTCGACCGGTGTAGGGGAGAACCCTCAACATTGCTCCGCGCCGACAGGAATGCCCATGACCGCCAGACCGCTCCCGTACTGCCCCCGCCCCCTGAAGGCACTGAGCCTGGCAATTGCCCTCGTCGCCCTTGCGCCGCTGCAAAACGCCATGGCGGCCGATGCGGCGCAAAGCAGTGCGGCGCGCAGCTATAACATCGCGCCGGGGCCGTTGGGGAATGTGCTGGCGCAGTTTGCGGCGTTGTCCGGGGTGCCGTTGTCGTTTGACTCTACGTTGCTCAACGATCAACAAAGCCCGGGGTTGCAAGGCAGTTACAGCGCGCAATCCGGCTTCGCCCAGTTGCTGCAAGGCAGCGGTTATACCCTGCAGGGCACTGGCGCCAATGGCTATACCGTGGTGCCCGAGGCCAGCGGCGGCGCGCTGGAGCTGGGCGCCACCACCATCAGTGGCGAGGCGAGCGGGGCGCAGGCGGATACTTATGGCGGCGGCCAGGTGGCGCGTTCGGCGCGCCTGGGCGTGCTGGGCAACCGGTCCATCAGCGACGTGCCGTTCAGTGTGGTCAGCTACACCTCGAAAACCATCGCCGACCAACAGGCACGGACCGTCGGTGATGTATTGCTCAACGACGCCTCGGTGCGCCAATCGTCCGGGTTCGGCAACTTCTCCCAGGTGTTCACCATTCGCGGCCTGCCGCTGAGCACCGATGACATTGCGTTCAACGGCCTGTACGGCGTGTTGCCCCGGCAGATCATCACCACCGAAGCCCTGGAGCGGGTGGAGTTGTTCAAGGGCCCCAACGCTTTCGTCAACGGCGTGTCGCCCTCGGGCAGCGGGATTGGTGGCAGTGTCAACCTGGTGCCCAAGCGCGCCGAAGACACGCCCACCCGCAGCGTGACCCTCGACTACGCCAGCGACAGCCAAACGGGCGGCCACATCGACCTCGGCCAGCGCTTTGGTGAAGACAACCGCTTCGGCGCCCGGGTCAACCTGGCGCGGCACGGCGGCGAAACTGCC
The DNA here is from genome assembly GCF_002204795.1 of Pseudomonas sp. K2I15. Taxonomy (GTDB): domain Bacteria; phylum Pseudomonadota; class Gammaproteobacteria; order Pseudomonadales; family Pseudomonadaceae; genus Aquipseudomonas. The sequence continues at coordinate 244,132 of NZ_NIXO01000002.1, read as the reverse complement.
GTGGATGATGAAAATAAAAGCTCGCAGTTAATCGCCGTCGCCCTGGATTATCGCGGCGAGCGCTTGCGGGTCTCCACCGACTTTGGCTACCAGAAAGAGCGCATTAATAACGGCCGTGCGGTGGTTTACCCGACCGGAACGAAGGTGCCCCGTGTGCCCTCGGCTAACGACAACTACGCGCAGAATTGGAGCTGGTCGGAGCTGGAAGACACCTACGGCATGGTCAATGCCGAATATGATTTGAACGATAACTGGACGGCCTACGCGGCAGGCGGCGCCAAGCACACCCGGGAGAACGGGCAATATTCATCGTTGTATGTCGGCAACGATGGCAGCGCCAAGGTGGGTTTCCTGTATTCGCCCCATGACGAAGACAACAAAAGCGCAATGGCCGGCTTGAACGGGCACTTTACGACCGGGCCGGTGACCCATCAGATGAACTTCGGGTTATCGGGCATCTGGGGCGAGCAACGTTCGGCTTATGAGGCGATCCTGGTGGCTAACCGTCAACCCGGCAACCTGTACAACCCGACGCAAACACCGCGGCCTACCAACACCTATTTCGGCAGTGATATTCACGACCCGCGCGTCGTCGGCAAGAACCGGATCAAGAGTGCGGCGGTGTCCGACACCTTGGGCTTTATTGATGATCGGGTGCTGCTGACCCTGGGTGTGCGGCGCCAGACGATCGAGGTGGACAGTTGGAACACGGCCACCGGCGTGCGCGGCACACCTTACTCCGAGTCCATCACCACGCCGGTCTACGGCCTGGTGATCAAGCCGTGGGAGCACGTTTCGTTCTACGCCAACCGTATCGAGGGCTTGGCCCAAGGCCCTACGTCGCCGAGCACGGGTGTCACCAACCCCAACGTGCAGTTCCCGCCCAAACGCAGCAAGCAGACCGAAGCCGGGGTCAAGCTGGACTGGGATAACTATGGCGCCACGTTGGGTGTGTACCGCATCGAACAGCCGAACAACGCCACCACCCGCTTCCCGGGCCAGAGCCAAGATACCTTCACTGTCGACGGTGAACAGGTCAACAAAGGGGTAGAGCTCAACGTCTTCGGCGAACCCATCGACGGCCTGCGCCTGCTGGCCGGCGCCACCTGGATGGACACCGAACAGCAGAGCACCTCCAACGGCGCCACCGACGGCAACCGCGCCGCCGGTGTGCCGCGCTTCCAGTACAACCTCGGTGCGGATTGGGATGTGCCGGGCATTCAAGGCGCGGCGGTCAGCGCGCGTATGCTGCGCACCGGTGGCGAATACGTCAACGCCGCCAACAGCCTGAGCATCCCGGCCTGGACCCGCGTTGACATCGGTGCGCGGTATGGCTTCAAGGCGGATGACAAGTACATCACCTTGCGCGCCAACGTGGAAAACGTGGCGAACAAGGCGTATTGGTCATCGGCGTCGACAGCGAATAACTACCTGACGCAGGGTGAGCCACGGACGGTGAAGCTGTCGGCGACGGTGGATTTCTGAACCTTCGAAAATCTATCGGGGTGAATGAAGACCTTGTGGCGAGGGGGCTTGTCCCCCGTTGGGCTGCGCAGCGGCCCCAAAAAAGCTGGGAGCGCTACGCACTCCAACGGGGGACAAGCCCCCTCGCCACAAAAGCCCCTTCACCACACCTCCAGCTCACAGCCAAAAGGTCAACCTGCACTCACTCAATCCGGTCAAAACCTTTGAGGCGATACAGCATCACCGAGATCGCCCAACTGGCCACAAAAATCCCGATGATCATGTAGCCCATCTCGGTGGCCGTATCTCAAAGCCCAGGCCAAACAGAAAACCCGGCGGGTACATTGGCCACCTGCGGCTGATCAGGCGAAATACCGTTGTGGGCGTCTCTGGAAGACGGTGGCTTCTCGGGTTAACGCCCTAGGCCTCTGACTCGGCCACGGCGTCCCTGATGCCCGCCTGACGAAAACGTCGTCCGCCCTTGAGGTCGATCGCCCAACGCAGCGCTTCGGTCGCTGACGGGCGCTCGCCGTGGGTAATCGCCGCGTCATCGGTGGCCAGTTGACTGAGGTAGCCCCGGGCGCCACCGCGTTCGCTCCAGTAGTGAGTGTGGCTGAGCCAGGACCTGGCGAGCCAGCCTTTCCATTTGCCCACGGTAACGGGCAGGTCCAGCACGCCGGCGCCCATCACCGGGCTTACCGGGCCGCCGACGATGTCGCCAAACAGGCCCAGGGGTGCGGGGAAGTAAAGGTTGGTCCAGCGGGTCACGGCGAAGGCGGCAGCATGGTGCAGGTACAACGGTGAAAATTGGCGCTGGCCCAAGGTGATGGAAAGCCGGCCGCTATAGCCGTAGCCCTTTTCGTCGAGGGTAGGTGGGCAGGCGGGGACTTCGCGGCGTTCGATACGGCGCTGGAAGTCACTTACGCTGCGGCCCAGCAGCAGGCTGGCGTGGGCCATCGGGCTGCCGAGGGTGACCAGGTCGGTAATGCGCCACGGGTTGCCAAGGGTGCGTTGTTCGATAAACGCTTCGGCTTGCTGCTCGCGAAACCTGAGGAGGCTTTGCAGGCGGCCGTCGAGCGCGCTTCCGGCCTTTGGCAGTGTGTCCTGCACCACCGGTTGCAGCCGCTCGTGGTTGGCGTAGCGGGCGGCGAGTTCCTGGGTGTTGGGGCGCAACTGGTCGTGATGTTCGTGCCACAGGTAGCCGACGATATCGTAGGCAATCACGCTGCCCAAACTGTGGCCGACCACGATGATGCGGTCGTAGTCGCCCTTGTCGTGCAGGGCACGCAGCAGGTCGACGCCATCGGCGCGGATCTGTTCGCGCACCACCACGTTCTGCGGGTTGGGGCTCAGGTAGCGGGCGGCGTCGCCGAGGTACGACAGTGCCGAATACTTCAAGCCCAGGCCAATCACCGCCAGTAGCACCGGGATCAAGGCAAAGGGGTTGTCGCTGTGGGGGAATCGGCCGTACAGCGTGGCCAGGGTGCCGCTCACCAGCAGCACGAGCAGGGCCAGCAAGGTCCAGCGGGTGGCGCGCCAGATCGGCACGATGGCGGTCGGAATATCACGGCGCGGGCGCTTGAAGATGTCCCAGAGCCAACTCAGCAGGTGGCCGACCTTGGTGCCCTGCATCTTGTGGGCCCAGTAGTACTCGTAGAAATCGGTGGTGTTGCGGCCCGCCGACTTCAAGACGCGCAAATCGAAATTGCGCGAAAAACGGTCCGGCTTGCTCCAATAGAAAGGCGTCGCCTCGGGCGTGTCCGCCGGGATCATCGCTTCCACGAAGCTGCGCAGGGTGTCCATCGGGCGCTGCTCGCCGATGCCGTGGATGACGACTACCGCTTGTTTCATCTGTTGATCATTCCTTGATCTGTTTTTCGGGGAGCTATGGGTGGGGGCAAGGGGCCATAGTATTGCCATTATCGATGGTATTCCAGCCAGGAATGCCCCCATAAAAACCCTGCATTTCATTTGCGCGGTGCGATCTCGTAGTGTGGTGCTCCCACCAAGGAGATGTCGCCGTGAACCACCGCCCGCTGAGCCTGTACGTTGACGCCCACTTCACCAGCCCCTACGCGATGTCGGCGTTCGTGACCCTGCGGGAAAAAGGCCTGGAGTTCGAGCTGCTCACCCTGAACCTCGACACGGCCGAGAACCAGACCCAGGCGTTTGCCCACTTGTCGCTGACCGGGCGCGTGCCGACGCTGGTGCAGGGCGAGTTTGCGTTGTCTGAGTCCTCGGCGATAACCGAGTACCTGGAAGACGTGTTCCCGCAGGTGCCGGTGTACCCGGCAGAACCGCGCCAGCGGGCGAGGGCGCGGCAGGTGCAGGCGTGGTTGCGCAGTGACTTGATGCCGATTCGTCAGGAGCGTTCGACGCTGGTGGTGTTTTACGGGCTCAAGGGCGAACCGCTGTCGCCGGCCGCTGAAGCGGCGGCGCACAAGCTGATCAGCGCGGCACAGGCGCTATTGGCGGATGGCCGCGACAACCTGTTTGGCGAGTGGTCGATTGCCGACGTGGACCTGGCCGTGATGCTCAACCGGCTGATCCTCAACGGTGACAGCGTGCCCGCCAACCTGGTGGCGTACACGCAGCGCCAATGGCAACGGCCTTCGGTGCAAGAGTGGGTCAAGCAGGCACGCCCGTCGCTGTAGTCACCTTCTCAATTACTAAGTGAATCCTGATCCATGAATATCCTGTCGAGTGACTCCCGCCTGCCGCTGTATCAACGTTTTCGGGATCATCTGATCGAGCAGATTGCCAATAATCACTGGCGCGCCGGTGCGGCTATTCCCCCTGAAGCGGTGTTGTCGACGCAATACCAACTGTCCACCGGCACGGTGCGTAAAGCGATTGAGGCTTTGGTGGGTGAGGGCATTCTCGAGCGCCAGCAAGGCCGGGGTACGTTTGTGCGTCGCCCGAAGTTTCAATCTTCGTTGTTCCGGTGTTTCCGGTTCCAGGGCCCAGGCGGCGAGTGCCACCTGCCACAGAGCCGCATTTTGTCGGTCAAGCCGGTGCTGGCGCCTGCGTCTGTGAGCGAGGCGTTGGGGCTGGCGGCGGACGCGCCGGTGATTTGCATCGTACGGGTGCATGTGCTGGACACGGGGCCGGTGCTGGCTGAAGAGATCTGGCTGCCACGCGCCCGGTTCCAGGCACTGCTGGAAGTAGACCTGACCCGCCAGGGGTTGTTGCTGTACCCCACCTACGAGGAAGTCTGCGGGCAAGTAGTGGCTTCTGCCGGGGAATCCCTCACCGCCGAATCCATCAACGAGGTCTGGGCCCGCTGGCTGCAGGTGCCCGTTGGCAGCCCGGTGATGGTGATCGAACGGCTGGCTAGGGACTACGCCGGTCAACCCCTGGAGTTGCGGCGTGGCCGCGGCCATGCTGAACATTTCCGCTACAACGTGGATATTCGCTGAGCCTGAGACGCGCTGCTATTCGGCTTTCAGCAGCACTAGCCAGGTCTGCACCACCCGGCGGTCGAGGTCTTCCCAGTCGGCCATGCCCAGCACCCGGGTGGTGTTCAAACCGCGCAAGTAGCCGCGTAGTTGTTGGGCGATGGCGTGGACCACTTCCGGCTCGGCGGCGTTATCCAGCAGCACTTCCTCATAGTCGACCAAGTAGTCGCCAACCCGTTCGCGAAACTCCGGCAGCACGGCTTCGCGGATCCGGTCGAAGGTTTTCTGGTGAGGTTTCATGGGCATTCCTTATCATTTTGTGTGGGGCGGCCTGCACGACACTATTGCTCCAGATGATAGTCACCATCAAGCATTGCAAGTTCTGTTTTTCCTGGAATAGCGGAAAATTGCCCCATCGAAGACGCTGCTCAAGGAACCGCGCGATGAGGACAATTATTCAACTGGCTCTGATGGCCCTGATGCTCGGCAGTGCGGTCGTCAACTCCCTGGCGTTTGCCGGCGACCTACAGTCTTGCCATTTGCGGCCGATTACCAGTAGCCAGACCTCATTGCAGCACGGCCAATCGGTGGGTGTGCTGTACACCGAAAACACCGTCGATAACCTGCACTACCTTGAGCGCTACCACGACATGGCGGTCAACGGCGCCAAGGATGCACTCGATGGGCAGATTCGCCAGGCGTTCGTGAACAGCTCAGACCCTGAGCTGGCCATCGACTGGCTGATGAACTCGTTGCAGGGCGCGTTTGTGTCGGTGACCGTCTACGACAACCTGGATTCACTGGTGCAGGCGCATCCCGATGTGGTGGTGATGCTCGACACCCACAATCAGCTGCTGACCCAGCGCAACAGCCAGGTGGAGGCGCGTTTTGTGGCGAGGTTCTATGATGCGAACCTGCAATACATCGCCAAGGCCGAGGGTTCGGTTGCGCAACAGATGCCGTCGGTGTGGGTACAAGACAAGACCGCTTCGGTGATCGCGGCACAGATTGAACAGCAGCGTGACGTTCAACTCACTGCATTGAGGCAGTTCGATACCTCGCTCAAGGCACTGGTAACGGCTGGCTGAGTACACTTAATTTTTATTCTTCAGGGATTTTTATGCGCTCTTTGTTTGTACCCGCGATGGCTTTTGCTTCCTTGCTGCTGGCCGGCTGTGCGTCGGCCCCGAATGCCCCGACCCTGACGCTGCAAACCAGCAAGGACCCCGAAGCCTATGTGCAGTGCGTGGTGCCCAAGTTCGAGAAAAGCGGCATGACCTCGACGGTGACGACTAACTCGCGCCATGCCAGGGTGGTGGTTTCCAGCAAGATCGCGGCGGACAACATTCTGGAGGTCTACAAGGCCCAGAACGGCGGCAAGGTGTTCTTGTATGAGCGCAAGCCGTTGGCGTCGACGTTCAAACCGTCGCGGTTTGAACAGGTAGCGCAGGATTGCTTGTAGGAGCGAGGCGTCCCCCTCGCTCCTACAGTTTGATTTCAATTCAGCGCGGTGTTGGCTCACTGCTGAACGTATCCACCGCCTTCACCAACCCTTTGGCCGCCAACGCCACCAACTCACCGCCTTTTTGCGGGGTGGCCAGCGCGGGGTCCGAACCCATGCGCCCATCGGGGAAGCGTGCGCGGAAGTCGCGGGCTTCGCGGATCGGGCCGGTGTTGGCGATCTGCGGTGAGTAATCAGCCGACTTGATCGAATCCGGGTAGGCCCATTGGGTCACCGCAATCTCCGACGGCGTGGCATGGCTGCCGTGGCCGACCGGGAACTGCTGGTGCGCCAGGTCGGTCACGCCTTCCAGGTCCCACCAATTGCACAGTTTCAGCGCATACCCCGACGGGCGTCCGGTAAAGCTCGCGTCGGCGTACAGCTCGGAGAACGCCGCTTCGATCGAGGCGATATTGCCGCCGTGCCCATTGAGGAACAGGATTTTCTCGAAACCATGGCCCGCGAGCGAACGCACCCAGTCACCAATCGCCGCGATAAAGGTCGAAGGGCGCAGGGAAATGGTGCCCGGGAAACCGAGGTGGTGCTGGGCCATGCCGATATTGAAGGTCGGGCCGATCAAAATGTCGGCGTTCTTTTGCGCTTCATGGGCGATGATTTCCGGGCACATCCAGTCGGTGCCCAGCAGGCCGGTGGGGCCGTGTTGTTCGTTGGAGCCGATGGGAATCACGATGCTGCGGCTGCGTTCCAGAAACTGGCCAATCTCGATCCAGGTGGATTGATGTAAAAGCATCTCGGGTTCTCTCTCTCATCAAGCCCAGGAACACGGTGAAGTTCCTGGTGGCGTGTGCCGCATGGTGCACGCCAACGGCGAGACCATCAACCGCCTTTAACCGTACCGGCACTCGCCATCTGGCGTGGCTTGCAGTTGAGGTACGCCGAGGACTTCAGCCAGCGCTGGTCGGGGTACCAGGAAAACATGAACTGGCCGTCCTTGAGCTTATCCACCACCTGGCGTGCCACTTGCGGGCGTACTGCCGGGCAACCCTGGCTGCGGCCGATACGGCCTTCACGCTTGCTCCACAAGGGGCTCACGTAGTCGGCGGCATGAATCACGATGGCGCGGTCCCGCGCACGGTCATTGAAGCCCGGCTCCAGGCCGTCCATGCGCAACGAGTAGCCATGGGCGCCTTCGTAGCTCTCCTGGGTGCGGAACAAACCGATGCTCGATTGGTAGCTGCCTTCACGGTTGGAGAACTGCGTGGCGAAGTTTTCCCCGGACTTTTGCCCATGGGCCACCAGGTCGCGCAGCACTAAAGTCTTTTTGCGCAGGTCGAAGATCCATAGGCGACGGGCGGTCGAAGGTTGGGAATAGTCGATAACGGCCAGCCGGTCGGACTGTTCGATGCCATTGCCCACCGCGCATTGCATGGCGCTCAACGCTCTTTTCAATACGTCGGGGTTGAGTTCTGGAGCCGCGTGGGCGAGGCTGCTATACAGAGTAAGAGGTTTACCGGTGTCTGCGAGCGCAAGCGTGCTCAGCGAGGCAAAGGTCGAGATGATCAGGCCGAGTCGGCAGCAAAAGGTCAGCATGTATAGAGCATCTCCGCCGTGGATGGGAGCTAAGCGATTGTTCAAAAAACACGCATGTTACTTGAGCATTTGCCTGCTCGTTGCACCGCTGGTCGCGACAGCCGAAGACGTGCTGGTGGTGTCGCCGGCCCCGGTGCAACTGGCGCTCTCGCAATTGCCGGCCGTTTGCCCGGGCCTGGCCGGGCAGGTCGACGCCGTTGCCCAGGCGCGATTGCAGGCGTTCTACCAGCAGCAGGGCGATGTCGCGCTGTGGCTTGAAGGTGATCGCCGCGCCGCCTTGCAAGCTCAACTGCTGATGCTGGCCGACGACGGCCTGGACCCGACTCACTATAGACTGCCGCCGGCGGATGCCACGGGTAACGTGCTGTGCAGCGACATCGCCACCAGCCAGCAATACCTGCAAGCCTTGCAGGATCTGCATTTCGGCCGCCTGCAGCAGTCGCGTTTCGAACCCCTCTGGCACTCGCAACCACCGGCCCTGGACCCCGACACCCAAGTACTGGCGCTGGCCGGGCCGGGCTTGCAGAACATCGCCCAAGCCTTCGACCAGGCCCGCCCGAACGCGCCGTTATACCTCAGCCTGCGCAGCGCCTATGCCGCACTGCGCCAGCAACCGTTGCCGCATTGGGAGGCCGTTGCCAGCGGCCCGCTGTTGCGCCCGGGCATGGACGATTCGCGAGTGCCGCAACTGGCGCGGCGAATGGTCAATGGCGGCTACCTGACTGCCACCGCTTCCGGGACGCAGTACCGTGGCGAGTTGGTGAACGCCATCAAGACCTTCCAGCAAAGCCATTCACTGCAAGCCGACGGCGTGATCGGGCCCGGCACCGTCACCGAGCTGAACATCAGCCCGGCGATTCGCCGCGAGCAACTGCGCATCAACCTTGAGCGGTTTCGCTGGCTGTCCCAGGACCTTGAGCCCGAAGGCGTGCTGGTGAACGTTGCAGCCGCGCAACTGAGCTTCTACCAGGGCGGTGTGCCCGTGTGGCAAACCCGCCTGCAAGTCGGCCGCGCCGACCGCCAGACGCCGCTGCTGAAGTCGCGCATCACCCGGCTGACCCTGAACCCCACCTGGACCATCCCGCCCACCATCATGCGCGAGGACAAGCTGCCGGCGATCCGCCTGAACCCCGAATACCTGCGCCAACAGAACTTGCAAGTGCTCGACAGCCAGGGCAACCCGCTGGCGCCGGAACAGGTCGACTGGTCGCACCCCGGCAACATCCTGCTGCGCCTGGGCCCCGGGCCTCGCAACCCGCTGGGCCGGATCGTGCTGCGCTTTCCCAACCCGTATTCGGTGTACCTGCACGACACGCCAAGCCAGCCGCTGTTCTCCAAGGGGCCGCGAGCTTTCAGTTCGGGGTGTGTGAGGGTTGAGCAGCCACTGCAGTTGCGGGATTTGTTGGTGAGCCCGGCGGAAAAGGTCCGCACCGAAGAATTGCTGGCGACGGAAACCACCCACGAGTTCCGGCTCGCCAGCCCGGTGCCGGTGTTGTTGGGGTACTGGACGGTGCAGGTCGATGGCAAGGGCGCGTTGCTGTACGCGCCGGATATTTATGGGCGGGACCCGGTGTTGATGAAGGCGATGGGCGTCACGCTATAAGCCAGCCAACCATGGCGCCTGCAGCGACCACCAGCCACGGCGGCAGCTTCCAGAACATCAACGCAACCAGCGCAACCAGTGCCAGGGCAAAATCCACCGGCCGAAAAATCGCGTTGGTCCACACCGGCTGATACAACGCCGCCAATAGCAGGCCGACAACCGCGGCGTTCACCCCGGCCAGCGCGCCTTGGGTGCGCACGCTGCGGCGCAAGCTGTCCCAGAAAGGCAAGGCGCCCATAATCAACAAAAACGAGGGAGCGAAGATCGCCAGCAGGGCAATCACGCCGGTGGTCCAGCCTTGGCCCATCGATGCGCCGAGGAACGCCGCGAAGGTGAACAGCGGGCCGGGAATTGCCTGGGCGGCACCGTACCCTGCCAGAAAAACCTCATTACTGACCCAGCCAGTGGACACCACTTCCGCTTGCAGCAGTGGTAGCACCACATGCCCGCCGCCGAACACCAGCGAGCCCACCCGATAGAACGCATCGACCATCGTCAGGGTTGGGCTGGGTACCCAGTGGGCCGCGAGCGGTAACCCGAGCAAAAACAACAGGAACAGTGAAAGCCAGATCACCCCGGCCCGGCGACTGACGGTTATCGGGAGGGCTTCATGCTCCGCACGGGCCTTGGGTGTGAACAACAGCAGCCCGACCATTGCCGCGCAGGCAATCACCCCGACCTGTCCCCAGGCGAACGGTACGAGCAGCGCGACGCAGGCGGCAACCAGCATGAGCGTCACGCGCGGCGCGTCGGTGCACAGGTGCCGCGCCATGCCCCAAACAGCTTGGGCAACCACCGCCACAGCGACGACTTTAAGGCCGTGCAGGGCGCCGGAGGAGAGGGCCGCGCCATAGTCCGAGAGGCCCACTGCAAACAGGATCAGGGCGGCGGCCGAAGGCAGCGTAAAACCTGCCCAGGCCGCGAGCGCTCCGGCATACCCCGCCCGGGACAGGCCCAACGCAATGCCGACCTGGCTGCTGGCCGGCCCTGGCAGGAATTGGCACAGCGCGACCAACTCGGCGTAACTGCGCTCGCTCAGCCAGCGACGCCGCGCCACAAACTCATCGCGAAAGTAGCCCAAATGCGCGACGGGGCCGCCGAAAGAAATCAGCCCAAGGCGCAGGAAGATCAAAAAAACCGAGCCTGCGCTATCAGCGTGACGGGCATGCGTGTTGGCCATGCGGGTGCCTTGTTCGTTGGAAAGGACGGGGCATCCTAATCAATCAGCGTGACTTCAAGAAGGCAGCGTGCGGTATTCCACCGTCAGGTGCGTCACCTCATGCACCGGCGCCAGCCGCTCGCGGATGACCTCGGCATTCACCTGTGCATTGCCCAACACACTCACAATCGCGGCGCGCGCTTCGGGCCCCACTTGCCACACGTGCAGGTCGGTGATGCTCACATCGCCCGAAGCACCGAGGATTTCACGAATTTCCTCGGCCACGTGCTCGTCGGTGCGGTCCAGCAGCACACCCGACGTATCGCGCATCAAGGTCCAGGCCCAGCGTGCAATCACCAGCGCGCCGACGATCCCCATCAGCGGGTCAAGCCACACCCAGCCCAGGTAACGACCGGCCAGCAGGGCGGCGATGGCCAGGATGGACGTCAGCGCATCGGCCAGCACATGGACATAAGCAGAGCGCAGGTTGTTGTCGTGGCCATGGCTGTGGCCGTGATCATGCCCATGGTCATGATGATGACTATGACCATGGCTGCCGGAAAGCAGCAGGGCGCTCACGACGTTCACCGCCAAGCCCACGATGGCGATCAGCGTTGCGGTGCCGAAGTCGACCTGGGTCGGCTCAAGCAGGCGGATCAGCGACTCGACGCCAATGCCGATCGCGACCAAGCCCAACACCAGCGCCGAAGCAAACCCACCCAGGTCACCGACTTTACCGGTACCAAAGCTGTAGCGAGTGCTGGCCGCATGGCGCCGGGCATAGGCGTAGGCCGCTGCTGCGATGCCTAGCGCACCGGCGTGGGTGGCCATGTGAAAACCATCTGCGAGCAAGGCCATGGAGCCGGTGATGTAACCCGCGGTAATTTCCCCGACCATCATGATCACGGTCAGCGCAACCACCCATAACGTGCGCTTGGCGTTCTCATCGTGTGAGGCGCCGAGGAACATATGCGGGTGGCTGTGGTTGGTGTGTGTGGCGTTCATATCAACGAACTCTATTTGCTGTAGCGGCGGATGGCTTCGAGTAGTTCATCGACGCCCTTGGCACGTTCTTCATCGCTTAAATCGGGGTGGGCCACATGCTCACGGGCGTGGTCTTCGATGATTTCATCCATCAGCCCGTTGATTGCGCCCCGTGTGGCGGCCACCAGGTGCAGGGTTTTGGCGCAGTCATCGTCTGACTCCAGCGCTCGCTCCACGGCCTGGATCTGCCCGGCGATGCGTTTGACGCGTTTGAGCAGGTCGTCCTTGCCTGATTTTATATGAGCCATACCATACCCCCCCTACCTATATTTGAAATGGATAGTTACAGGTACGGATGTATTTCGCAAGGGCGGGAGAGGGGGTCAGCGCTGGCTGGCGAGTTGGCGGGTAATCATCGCCACGGCTTCAGCGGCAGGTAGTTGTGCGGTGTCGACGGTAAAGGGCGCGTCGTGCCATGGCTCATATTCATGGGCCAAGACCGACTGCCACGTTGGCGGTGTCAGCCCGGGAATGTCGCTGGCACGAGTTTCCACGCGGCGTTGGTGTTCGTGTTGGTCCGAGCAAACCACCTGGATATTCACCAGCGACGTACTGGCGCGTAGAGCGGTTTCGCTCCAGGCCTGACGGCTTTCAGCCACTGGGTTAACGCAATCAACGACAACCGTGTGGCCCAGCGCGAGGTTGCTCAAGGCCAGCGCATTGGCCACCTGATAACCGCTGCTGCCCACGCCTTGTGGAAAAACGCCGGCATCCCGGATGGCCTGCTCGATGGTATCGATGCGCAGGTACACAGCATTGGTCTGGGCAGCGAGGGCCTTGGCAATCGTGGTCTTCCCGGTACCGGGCAGGCCGCTGAACACAATAAGCATCGTCGATCCTTCGAACAGGTGAGTCGGGTCAGTCTAACCGCTGATTCACTTCAAATAGCAGGCACTGATCCAGTCCGCAGGTTTTGGCGCGAGCTGTTCGGCCACCGGTAAATACCGCGCGTCCAGCTGCGCGGCCAGCCAGTACAGCGTATTGCTGCTTTTCGGGTTCCACTCGCCGCTGTAGCCGGGTTCGCCGACGTTAGCCCGGTCTTTGTCGAACTGCACGCGGGTGTGCACGAATTCTTCGTGGCTGCGCTGGCCCTTGGCATACGGGGCAAGCCAGTCCAGTGCTTCGCTCAGCGAGCCGCCATGGGCTGCGGTAAAGTCCAGCCAGTTGCCGCCGATGCCGTAGGGCTTGGCCGCCAGTGCTGCCTGAACCAGCGGCTCCAGGTCGTAGACCACGTAGTGCAGGGCGTCACGGTCCTGGAAGTCGGTCACGGAGCCGTCGGGCAATACGTTGTCGGTGATTTGTTGCTGGAACAGCTGGAAGGCCTGCGCCAGCATCTCGCGGTCGCCCAATGCGGCGGCGGCCACGGTGACCAGCTTCACGCGATGGCTCTGCCAGTTATTGGTGTTGGTGGCTTTTTTTGCACCATGGAACTGCTTGATGCGCTCGATATAGCCGTTGCCCAGGTTGGTCAGCAGCGCGCGGGTGGCGTCGCGGGTTTGGGGCCGAAGGTCGCTGGCGGTGAGGGCGTAGGCGTTTATCAGCATGTCGAGGTTGGTTTCGTCGATCGGGTTGAAGTCCGGCTGATAAGTGCTGGCCCACGCGCTGAGGTAGTCATCCACTTGCTTGAGGTAGCGCGTGTCGCGGCTCAGGCGCCAGGCCAGGGCCGCTTGGCGCATCACCGGCCAGTCCTTCTCGGCGGCGATGCTTTGCTCGCGAATGCCTTGGTTGGGCAGCGTACCTTCGGTGTGCAGATGGGGCAGGGCGCCGGGTTGGTCGCCGAGGTGGCGCTGGGCGGCGGCCAGGAGCGTTTTGGCGGTCGGGTTCGAGGTGGCGGGCTGGCAGGCGCTCAGGGCTTGAGGCGCGGCAAACGCGGCGTGGGCGAATGCGGCGAGCAGCGCGGTCAGAATCACGGCTTTCAAGGGGCGTTGTAGCATGCGGTTTCTCAGGGAAGGATTGGCCATATCGCAATCGCGCGACGTTAACATGACCCTGACGGATATTTGATGAAATACCCACTACGTCCGTATGCTTGGGCGCAGTGACAGGTCTAGAACAGGACGCCCCATGACCTTGCAATTCGTGAAGATGCACGCCCACGGTGATGACTTCATCGTGATCGACCGGCGTGGGAAGGGTGACCCGATCACTGCTGAAATCGCCCGCCGCCTGGGCGACCGCCATCGCGGCATCGGCTTCAATCAGTTAGCTGTGGTGCTCGATTGCGCTGACGCCGCCGCCCGCATCACATTCTGGAACCCCAGCGGCACCCCGCTCGACACCTGCGGCAGCGCCACCCGTGGGGTGGCGGACATGCTGATGCGCGAAGCCGGCAGCACCTCCATCGTGCTGCGAACCAACCGGGGCTTGCTGACCTGCGTGCGTGAATCGGGGCAGCGGGTGTCGGTGGACATGGGGCCGCCGCTGCTGGATTGGCAGGAGATTGCGCTGGCGCGTGCGCTGGACACTCGACTGTTGCCGCTGGAGGGCGACCCTGCGGCGTGCAGCATGGGCAACCCGCATTGCACGTTCTTCGTCGATGATCTGGCGACCCTCGACATCGCCGCCATTGGGCCGTCGCTGGAAACCCATCCGCTGTTCCCCAACAAGACCAACGTGCATTTCGTGCAGGTGCTCGACCGTGGCCATATCCGCCTGCGCATCTGGGAGCGTGGCGGCGGCATCCCGCAGGGCTCGGGTTCGTGCTGTTGTGGCGCAGTGGTCAACGGGATTCGTCGCGGGCTGCTGGATGACACCGTCGAGGTGCAATGCGACGGCGGTACGGTGACGGTGCACTGGGACGGCAGGGGTGGTGTTGTGCTGACCGGCGCCGTGCAAACGACGCTTCACGGAACGATAGCCGATCAATTTTTGCAGACTCCATGACAAACAGGGCGGTTATCAGGACATGCTGAAATTTCCAACGCGACAATCGCTGGGTGTGCTGCTCATCGTCTTGATGGGTTGGTTATGCCTCTCACCGGCCCAAGCCGAAGACACGGCGCCACCCGCACTGGCCAAGGTGCCGCTGGACCAGCGCGTGATCGACCTGACCAACACTCTCGACTCCGCGTCCAAGTCGCGCATGACTGCGCAACTTGCCGGCCTTGAGCAACGCAAGGGCGCGCAGGTGGCGGTGATGCTGCTGCCGAGCACCGGCGGCGCGGGTATTGAGGACTTCGCCAACCAGCTATTCCGCGCCTGGAAACTGGGGCGCAAGGACGTCAACGACGGCATCCTGCTGCTGGTGGCGAAGGACGATCGAAAGGTGCGCATCGAAGTCGGTTACGGCCTGGAAGGCGTGGTCACCGACCTGCTGGCCCACCGCATCATTGAAGAACACATCACCCCGGCGTTTCGCCAGGGTGATTACGCGGGCGGCGTGCAGCAGGCGGTGGACGACCTGACGGTGTTGGTGGAGGGCGGCAACTTGCCCGAGGTGGCCAAGGCCGGTATCCCGCTTGAGGCTTACGCCGTATTGCTCGCGTTTATCCTCGGTTCCGTCTGCGGCGTATTGATCGCTGCCGGCAAGCTGCATTGGCGCGCGGCGTTGATCACCAGTGTCGTCGTCACGCTGCTGTTGGTAGCTGTTGCAGGCGGTCGGGAATGGCCGATGTACTTGCTGGTTCTGCCGCTGTGCATAGTGATTGGCGGCGCAACCTTCGGTGCGTTGTGGCAGGCGCGACCGGCGTTTTACAGCCTGGTGGGACTGCTGGGTTACATCGGCGGGTTGCTGCTGGTAGACCGCAACGTCGCCGAGGTGTCCTTTATCAATTGGCTGGTGTGGCCGCTCGTGGGGCTGCTGGCGCTGGGGCTGATTCTGCTCCTGCTGGTGCTGATGAAAAGCGCCTGGAAATACAGCCGGCTGATGTTCGCCGCGCGTTTGGCGGCGGTGGTGGTTGCATACATGTTTGTGGGCCATTCCATCGACAACGGCGCCGACGGCTGGTTGCTGGCGGTGCCGCTTTGCCTGTTGGCGGCGTTGGTGCTGTTTGCCAATGGTTCGGGTGGATCAGGCTCGGGGTCGAGTTCGGGCGGGAGTTCGAGCTCCTCCAGCTCCAGTTCCAGCAGCAGTTCATCCGGCGGTGGCGGTTCCAGCGGCGGTGGTGGTGCGTCGGGGAGTTGGTGATGGTTTGCCTAGGCGCCTGCGCGAACGCTCATTCCGCCATCTGCCATAACCACCGCGCCCACGATGTATGAAGCCCGACCGGACGCCAGGAACGCTACTACTTCGGCGATTTCTTCGGGCTGTGCGGCGCGCTTGATAGGCGTTGTCTGGCCGTGCTGCGCGAGGAACGACGGGCCGTTCTCAACCACGTCGTTGAGGATATTGGTGACCACATCCCCAGAGCCCACGGCATTGACGCGTATCCCATGGTCAATCACCTCCAGCGCCAACGTGCGCGTCAGTTGGGCCAACGCCCCCTTTGAGGCGGTGTAAGCGGCGATGGTCGGGAAGGCTTGATAGGACGCATAGGAGGCAATGTTCACAATGGCGCCGCTGCGGTTGGGGATCATCGCCTTTATCGCTTCGCGCGAATGCAGAAACGCCGCGGTTACATTGACCGACTGGATGGCTTCCCAGTCTTCCCGGGTCATGTCAATCACCAGCTTGTTGATGATGATTCCGGCGTTGTTGACCAGGATATCCAGGCGCCCAAAGTGCTTGATTGCCGTGGCGACGGCTGTTTCAGCCGCGCCGTCCCGGGTGATGTCTGCCACCAGCGGTACCAGGCCGGGTCTTGCCAGTTGTTCCACTGTCGCGTTCTTGTCTTCAGCCACGACCTTGGCGCCTCGCTCATGCAATAACAGGGCGACGGCCCGGCCTATTCCGCTGGCGGCGCCCGTCACTAATACAACCTGGCCTTCAAATTCTTTGCGGTTATCGGAAGTCATAAAGCTCTCCAGTTCAAGCGTTCAGCGACAGGATGTCGCTGTAGCCGCCTTTACTGTCGGCCATTCAAGTGGCCACATCTGACGCGGTCTTGCCTGACTGTCGCGATATTGCTTTTTAATCACTATGATTGGCCATTCCCAACCGGTCTGGTGACCTGCCATGCAACCGCCAAAATCAGCGAAACGCCCGGATCAACAAGGCCGAATTCCTGCGCACAAGATGCCTGAATACCTGCCGGGGGCGACCCACCAGGCGGTAGGCAGTCGTCTGGATTCCGACGTGCAGATTCAACTCTACCGGCACCGCAGCACCACCCAGGACCTGATCATTCCGGCTGTCGCCGAGCCTCTGCTGGTCCTCGTGGTATCGGGTGGTGCGCAGGTGGAAGAGCGAGCGGGCGGGCAGGCGTGGACGACTAATGCAGTAACAGCTGATGACTTCTTCCTCACGATGTCACCCGAGCCTTATGAGATGCGTTGGCGCACCGAGCGGGATGCGGTCTTCGAGGTTGTGCATGTGTATCTGAGCCAGCGACTGCTGGGGCTGGCGGCGCGCGAGGTGCTGGTGGGGCAGGCGGGCGCGGTGCGTTTGCGCGACGTGTCCGGTGCGCGGGATGCGCAGGTCTCACACTTGATGCGATGCCTTCATCAGGAGGCAATCACGCACCGGCAAGCCAGCCCACTGTATCTGCACAGCATTGGCCAGGCGCTGGCGGTGCATCTGGTGAGGCACTACCTTGATGACAGTGGCGGTCTCAAGCAGGCCAATGCGTTGCCTGCCTACAAGTTGCACGGCGCCATTGAGCACATGCGCGCGGGGCTGGATCGTGACTTCAGCTTGTCGTCACTGGCCAAGGCGGCCGGCATGAGCGACTTCCATTTCAGTCGCCTGTTCCGCCGGGCCACCGGGTTGTCGCCGTCGCAGTATTTCATCCAGATGCGGATGAAAATGGCACGCCAGCTGCTGCTGGAATCAACCCTGAGCATCGTGGACATCGCGCTGGAAGTGGGGTACGGCAGCCCGAGCCACTTTGCCCAGGTATTCAGGCGCCATACCGGCGCCACGCCTCGCGAGTATCGCCAGAAGTAATCCGGGCTAGGCGGGCTTGTAAGCAATCCAGCCCTTGAAGCTGAAGCCCGCGTAATGGGGAACGCTGTGATGCGCCTCAATCAATGGTGCTCCCGGCAACACCCGCCGCCACCTGCTGGGGCGAATTCAGGCTGGCAATCGCAGAGATGTGCCGTTGTGTTAAAACGTTGGCCTTCCTGAATTTAAGAGCGCCCATCGAATGCTCCCCACCAACACTTCAGACATTCTTATCCGCGATGCGCTGCCCGAAGATGCGTTATGTATTGGCGTGCTGGGCATGCAGGTTTTTCTTGATACCTACGCCACCGAAGGTATTCGCGATTCAATTGCCGCCGAGGCGCTGCAAGCGTTTTCGCCGCAAGCGATCTCTGCGCTGATCGCACAGCCGGGCACCGCCATTATCGTCGCCGAAATCAATGGGCACCTTGTGGGTTTTGCCCAGGTTGCGATGGACGCTGGCCATGCACTGATCTCAACGCCGAAAGCGGCTGAGTTGCAGCGGCTGTACATCCAGGAACGGTTTACCGGGCTGGGCCTCGGTTACCGTTTGCTGCAAACGGCTGAACAGTGCGCCGGGCTGGGTGGTGCGTCGTTGTTGTGGGCGACGGTGTGGGTTGGCAACGAGCGGGCGCTGGGGTTTTATCCGCGCTGTGGCTATGAGTTGCTGGGCGAGCCGACTTACACGTTTCAGAATGAAACCCATGAAAACCGCCTGTTTGGAAAGATGCTGCACGCGTAGTCGTCAGAGCGTTTTGCTCAGGAACACGAGGCCGCTGCCAAGGATGCGCTCGGCGTCGGCATTCGGCGGGTCGCCGACTTCAATCAACTGCTGCGTCATTACGTTCTGTTCCCTATCACTGAGGCTTACCTGATTGACTCTGTCCCGAGGGGCAGACTTTATGCTTTTTCCCCTGCGAAGGAGGAAGGTTTTCTTCCTGCGAAAAGGAGAATCGGCATGTTATGTCTGGTGACGGGGGCGAATGGGCACCTGGGGAATAATCTGGTCAGGGCGCTGCTGGAGCAGGGCCATACGGTGCGCGCCGGCGTGCGCGACACAAACAATCGCGCACCATTCGCCGGGCTGGATTGCGAGTTGGTCTATGCCGAGTTGCTGGATCCCGCCGCGATGCTCAAGGCATTGGAAGGTGTCGAGGTGTTGTTTCAAGTCGCGGCGGTGTTCAAGCATTGGGCCAGGAACCCTGAAGCCGAGATCATCGAGCCCAACGTGCAGGGCACGCGGTGCGTAGTGGAGACGGCTGCCCGGGCGGGCATCAAACGCGTGGTGTATTTCAGTTCTGTCGCGGCGGTTGGGCATGACGGCAGTGCGCTGGACGAGGCGTGCTGGAATGACGAGGCGCACAATGCCTACTACCTGTCCAAGATTCTCTCCGAGCAAATGGCGTGGAAAACAGCTGAAGCATTGGGCGTGTGGATGGTCTCGGTATTGCCGTCTGCGATGGTCGGGCCGAACGCTGCACAGCTGACCGATACCATGGGTTTTTTGCAGTCGGTACAGCAACGCAAACTGCCGCTTGATCCGGGCTTTCATTTCAACTTCGTGGATGTGCGAGACGTGGCCGACGGGTTGATCCTGGCGGCGGAGAAGGGGCGCCCGGGCGAGCGCTATATCCTGGCCAACGAGCACTCATCGTCGCTGGCCGATCTGCTTGATGTGCTTGCGGGAGATTATCGCCAACCGCCACCCGCGCCGCGATGGCTACTGCTGGCGGTTGCATGGTTTCAGGAGCGGTGGGCGCAATGGACGGGAACGCCCGCGCAGTTGCTGCTCAGCCAGGTTCGTATGTTCTGGGGTGTTCGTCAGGAGTACAGCATCCTCAAGGCAAAAACCGAGTTGGGTTTCAACCCTCGGCCGCCTGAAGAGGTGTTGCGCTCGGCGTTCGGCTACCTTCAAAGTCGAGCGGACCAAACGCGAGCTACCCACTAGCAAATAACGTGTGGCGAGGGAGCTTGCTCCCGCTGGGCTGCGAAGCGGCCCCAAAACCTGCCTGCGGTTTACATCTGGAGAACCGCGGTGCTGTGATTGGGGCTGCTGCGCAACCCAACGGGAGCAAGCTCCCTCGCCACAGGTTCAGCGTTCGCTTGGCTTGGGCGGTGCGGTCCTCGGAGCCGCACCGAACAGTGCGTTCATCTCACCTTTGAGCGCGACCAGATGCAGATCCAGCGCCTGCAACTGCGCGATCTTTTCCTGGACTTGCTGGCGCTTCAAATCCACTGTTTCATGTGCCAGCACTAATGGAAACGCCTTCAGCCGATTCTTGGCGGTGATCAGCGGCCCCATCTCCGCCAGCTTGAAACCGGCCACCTGCGCCTTGCGGATAAGGTGGACGATTTCCAGATGGTGCGCGTTATAAATCCGGTACCGACCTTCACGCTGGGGTTCATTGATCAACCCCAATTGCTCATACAGCCGGATAGCTTTTGGTGTGCAGCCTGTCAGCTTGGCGAGTCGTCCGATGAACATACGCAAAATCCTTTTCTTGAGGCCCCCAGTATTAGATATCCATCACCATCTCATGCCACGCCATCCCGCCGTGGTCCGACGCCGACGGCTGCACATAGCGATAGCCCATGCGCTTATACAGTTCCACATGGCGGTCCTTGCACATCAGGTGAATGGTCTTCTTGCCCATCGCCTGCATGCGCTGGATAAATTCCGCCATCAACCGCGTCGAGTAACCCTTGCCCTGGTGAGCCGGATCCACCACCACCGACATGATCACCACATTCGGTGCGTCGGCTGAATGCCCGACCAACTCCTTGAAGGCCTCATCCGACATCACCACTTCATCGGCGCAACCGCAGTTGATGAAACCCACAACAACGCCATCCGCCTCCAGAATCAGAAAACCTTCCGGGTACAGCGCAATGCGCGTGGCGATCTTTGCCTGGGTGGCGGCTTCGTCGCCTTCATAGGCGGTGATTTCGATCTCGTAGCAACGGGCGGCGTCTGCGGGGTTGGCGTTGCGCAAGGTGAGGGTGGGCATTGGGTTTCCTGGAGCAAGTCAGTTAAACGAAAGCCCACATGATAGAGAAAGAACGCCCCAACAGCACCGCCGAACGCAAAACCCAAAAAAACACCCCAATCCCCTGTGGGAGCCGTCGAGCTTTAGCGAGGCCGCGATGGCGGCCTCCCTGACACCACCAAGATTCGCCAAGCGCTGTAACTAGAAAACCCGCAAATACGGGTTTTCTCAACGCTGGAAATAAATCAGCTGGCTACAGGCGTATGCATCCCACGCCGCTCAATCACCCCAAACACATCCGCCACATCCTGAACCAGGATTCGTGCGGTTTCGGCGGCAGTATTGATGTCTTGCTCGCCGAAATCAGAAACGTTGGAACAGGCCATCAGGTGGAGGTCTTTGATGGCGGCGTTTAGGCGTTCACTGACACACGCGTGGAGATCGCAGCGCTTCTGCCACACGGTCTCCCAGCGAGATTGCTCGGTTATGTGGTTATGAGCGGTACGCTTACTCTCTGGGCCGCTTAGGTAAATTCCTTCTCTCTTTTCAGATCGTGAGGCGGTAGTAACACGGTGCCACCGCCGGCAACCAATTTTTGCTACTGTCTGACTTTCATCGACAGCGAAAAAATGCCCGGCCATTTATAAGGACATATCGTAGTGCTTACCTTTGAAATCATCCCTCTGGATTCCATCGGCCCTTTGAAACTTGGGGCAGCCCGCGCAGAGGCCAGGGAAGCAATGCACGCCATCGGCTTCCCTCTTGAAAACGCCCGAGAGTCTCTCGATTATTTCCATCATTCTTGTATCCAAACCGAATGTGGCGCCGACGGGAATGTCGAATTTATTGGCATTTCATCCAGCCCGGAAATCACTGTTAGCTACAAAGGGCTGGATGTTTATTCGCTTGCAGCGCCAGAGCTGTTTTCGTTTATTGCCGACCATGATGCGTCTGGCCCTCACGTCTACAACACCTACCAATACCTGTTCCCCAACCAAATAATCACCTTGTGGGACGCTGATGAACAGTACGACCGGCAAGGTGAAGAAACCAGGCCTGTCTGGGCTCAAGTCGGTATAGGTAACAGCGCCTACATGGATGCTATCAAGGCAATCAAATCAAAGTAGCGGTGACCGCAGCAACACTCCGGCCCACACACACATCCAGGTTCAAGCCCATGCCCAACATTCGCATCATGACCCTCGACGACTACGACGCCGTCACCGACCTTATGCGCAACACCCCCGGCATTTCCCTGCGCGATGCCGACTCTCGCGAAGCCACCGCGCGTTACCTGGAGCGCAATCCCGGCATGAGTTTCGTGGCTGAGGTGGGTGGGGTGCTGGTGGCGTGTATGATGTGCGGGCACGATGGTCGCCGGGGCTATTTGCAGCATTTGTTGGTGCTGCCCGCGTATCGGCGCCAGGGCGTTGCGAACGCGCTGGTGGAGCGCTGCCTCACCAGCCTTGCGCAACTGGGCATCCGTAAATGCCACCTGGATGTGTTCAAGACCAACGAGAGTGCCGCCCGCTATTGGCAGGGCCAGGGCTGGCAGTTGAGGACCGATATTGACCGCTATTCGTTTACCCGACAGGGTGACGACAACGCCTGAAGTCCAGGGAGGACTGAATGTTTGAGATAAGACGCGCCACGCTGGCAGATGCACAAACCGCTTTTGATATTCGCTTGTTGGCCATACGCAGCCGATGTATCGGTGCGTACACGACGGAGCAGATGATGCTGTGGACCCGAGGCGCTGCAGAGGACGGCTACGACGCGCTGATAGACAAGCATTTTTACCTGGGATGCGTTGATGGTGAACCTGTTGCCACGGGCATGCTGGATCTGGCGAACAACGAAATCGGCGCGCTGTTTGTGCTGCCCGGGTTTACCGGACGCGGGATCGGCAAGCAGGTACTGGCGTATCTGGAGGCGTTGGCGCGGGAGTTGGGGATTGAGGACGTGATTTTGGATGCGACGTTGAATGCGGCGGATTTTTATCGGCGGTGTGGGTATGTCGGGAGCGAGCAGGCGATCTACCATTCGCCGTCGGGATTGCAGCTGGCCTGTATTCCTATGCGCAAACACCTAAACAGTTTGCGCTGACACACCAAAAAACCTGTGGCGAGGGCGCTTGCTGTGGCGAGGGAGCTTGCTGTGGCGAGGGAGCTTGCTCCCGCTGGGTCGCGAAGCGACCCCAATAAAGCTATCGCAATCTGACTGAAAGAACTCGCTGACCTTCTTGGGGCTGCTGCGCAGCCCAGCGGGAGCAAGCTCCCTCGCCACAGCAAGCTCCCTCGCCACAGCAAGCCCCCTTGCCACAGGTTATGTGCTGCCTCAGGTATTGAGTGCCGTACGTAAACATTGGATCACCTCGCTTACCGAGGGCCCTTGCACCTCCGGTGGAGTGGGGCTCTCACCAAACTCCCGCCAGATAAAAAGCGTCAGCTCGGCACCGTCGGTAGCATTCTGCTGCGCGCCGAAATTCTCCAGAACCCGATAGCGTTCATCCTGCCAAAACAGCGTCTCCACCCACCCGTAAACCGGAATGAAATGAAAGTGCAGCGGCAAGCCCGGCATATGCCCGAACCGGCTGATGTAAAGCCACTTCGGCTTCAGTTGCGCCTCCATGACCCGCTGGGTTTTGGCCAGCAACCCGCCCAACTCTGCCAGCGCCGCTTCGGGCATGTCAGCCAGCGAGTGTATAGGCGCCTTGGCACCCAGCATCAGGTAGCCCGGGAGCGCGGATGACAGGTGATGATTGAGCAGCCAATGCTCGGTCTCGTGCACAACAAAGGATGGATCAATCTTCATCGGCGGGCTTCCATGCGGGGAGGGTTGGCAGGATATCAAGAGTCGCTGGCCTGTATCCCGCAAATGCAGCGGATCTGTCTCTATCGCTTCGGGCACCTGACCGGTACGGTCTATCCACACGAATTTACCGCCGAGACAATCATGGACCTGACTGCTGTTCCCTTTGGCACCACCGACTGGTCGACCGTCGAGCCAGTTCTGCATCCCGGCGAAACTGGAAGTGCGTATTGGCGCACCTGCCAGTTCGGTTCAACCCGCGTGCGCATGGTCGAATACAGCGCGGGTTACCTGGCCGATCACTGGTGCTGGCGAGGGCATATCCTGCTGTGCCTGGAAGGTGAGTTGCACACGGAGCTGGAGGACGGGCGCCAGTTCACGCTGACCCCCGGGATGAGTTATCAGGTGGGCAATGACATGGAAGGGCATCGGTCGTCCACCGCCATCGGGGCTAAGTTGTTTGTGGTGGATTGAAGAAGCAACACCTGTGGCGAGGGAGCTTGCTCCCGCTGGAGAGCGAAGCTCTCCCAAAGATTTCAGGGCCGCTTCGCAGCCCAACGGGAGCAAGCTCCCTCGCCACAGGATTTTATTAAGCCAGTCGCACGATCAACTTGCCGAAATTACGCCCCTCCAGCAGCCCGATAAACGCCTCTGGCGCCTGTTCCAGGCCCTCGACAATGTCTTCGCGCCACTTCAGCTTGCCCTGGGCAATCCATTGTGCGGCTTCCTGCAAGAAGTCGTCCTGCTGCTGCTCAACAAACTCGGTCTGGATAAACCCGCGCACCGTCAGGCTTTTGGCGAGGATGTCATGCATCGTCGCCGGCAACCGGTCAACGCCTTCCCCAACCACCGAGCTGTCGTTGTAATGTGCGATCAGCCCACACACCGGCACCCTCGCGAAGTCATTGAGCAGCGGCCTGACGGCATCCCAAACGGCCCCCGAGACATTCTCGAAATACACGTCAATGCCGTTCGGGCACGCTTCGGCCAACTGCCGGGCAAAGTCCGGTGCGCGATGGTCGATGACCGCATCAAAACCCAGTTCGTTTTTCACAAACGCGCATTTCTCCGGCCCACCCGCGATACCCACGGCGCGTGCGCCCTTGATGCGTGCGATCTGGCCAACCACCGAGCCCACAGCGCCGCTGGCCGCCGCGACTACCACCGTGTCTCCCGGCTTTGGCTGGCCGATATTGAGCAGCCCCGCATAAGCGGTGAAGCCCGGCATCCCTAGAACCCCCAATGCGGTGCTGGGGTGAGTGACGCCCGGGTCCAGAAGCCGCAGATCAAGGCCATCCGAGAGCGCAAAACGCTGCCAGCCTGCATAGGCAAGCACGATGTCTCCCTCTTGCCACAACGGATTCCGTGAATGTTTGATTCGCGCCACTGTGCCACCCACCATCACCTCGCCGATGCCCACCGGTTCGGCATAGGACTTGGCCGCGCTCATGCGCCAGCGCATGTAGGGGTCGAGGGAAAGGTAGAGGTTTTCAAGCAGCACTTCCCCTTCGCCAGGCTCGGGAATCTCGCTGTACTCCAGGCGAAAATCGCTTGATTGCGGGCGCCCGTCGGGGCGGGCGGCGAGCACGATGCGTTGGTTCTGCAATTGGGTCATGACGTTCTTCCTGATTGATAACGTGTCAGCAGAGTAGTCATGCCCCGGCTATCGAGGTAGGGTGATAGCTGTTGATTCAGAGTTAATCCAAACATGATATCCGATGCGTTTGAGCCCTATTTGCTACGAACCTTCATCTGTGTGTGCCAGCACGGCAGCCTGAGTGGCGCGGCCCAACAGGCGGGCAGGGCGCAATCGGCCCTCAGCGCGCAAATCCGTCGGCTGGAGAAGTTGCTCGGCCAGCGCCTGTTACGCAGGACGGGCCGGGGCGTGGTGCCCACCACCGAAGGCGAACTGCTGCTGACCTACGCGACGCGCATTCTCGCCCTGGGCGAGACGGTAGCGGCACGCCTGAAAGAGCGCACGGTGATGGGCAACGTGCGCGTTGGGCTCTCGGAAGACGTGGCGGTATCGGCGTTGCCGGCGGCGCTCGGCCGGCTGCGGCGCGCCTGCCCGCATGTGCACCTGGAGGTCGTCGTGGATCACGGCGACGCGTTAGCCGAACGGTGGCATGAAGGCGAGTTGGACGTGGCCATTGGCGTCAGCGCATCGTTCAACGCCGACCCTGTGCACGCCTGGAACGTCGAGCTGTACTGGGTGTGCGCGATTGATGACGAAATCGATCCGGCCCTGCCGCTGGACGTGATCGTGTACGCCGAACCGTGCGCCTGGCGGCGCTTGATGTTTGATGCCTTGCTGAATGCCGGGCGGGATTTTCGGGTCACGGTGACCAGCCCGAACGTGGGTGTGATTACCGCAGCGGTTGAAGGTGGATTAGGTGTGGCCTTGCTGCCGGCGGAGAATATTCGGCCTGAAACCATGCGTGTTATCTCATTGGCCGAAAGCGGCGGGCCGGTCTTGAGCGTCAACTACGGGTTGTTCGCCGTACCACGCCAAAGCGACAGCATCCGTGCGGCAGTGGAACTGCTCACCGGGAGTTTTCACGCGATGACTCACCCCTTGCGATAAACCCCCGCCAACTCCCGCGCCAACTCAATAAAATTCTGCAACGGCGCCGACGGATTGAACGTGCGCCGCACCAGCGTGATCGGCGCCAGCAGCCTTGGCCGCGCATCGCTGATCCGGCAATACACCACGCTCTCGCGATGCACATCGCGCATCGACGCCGGCACCACCGAGATGCCTTCACCGGCCGCCACCAGGCTGACGTTGGTCAGCATGCGTTCCACTTCAAAGGCAATCTTGGGTTCAAAACCTGCGTTCTGGCAGGCCTTGATCAAGTTGGCGTACATCCCGGGCGCGCCGGGGCGGCGGACCAGGATGAAGCGTTCGTTTTTAAGGTCGGCCATGGTGATCTTAGGCGTGTGGCCCTTGAGCAGCGGGTGCCCGACGGGCAGGGTCAGCAGCATTTCTTCGTTGAGCAGGCGGTGGAAGGTCAGGCTCTGATGGCCGCTGACCGGGGCGCGGACGATGCCGATGTCGATGCGCTTTTCGATGGTGTCTTCGGTGACTTCCCGGGCGCTGCCTTCGTTGATCGAGAGTTCCACGCCCGGGTATTGCTCGCGGTAGGCGCGGATGATTCGCGGGATCAGCGGGTGGGCGGCGGCGGAGCTGGTGAAAGCGATGACCAGCGTGCCTTCGATGCCCTGCGCGGCGCGGGCGGCCTTGAGGGAACCTTGTTCGACGCGGGCGAGGATGATCCGCGCTTCATCGAGAAACACCCGGCCCCCGGCGGTCAGGTCGACGCCCTTGGGGTGGCGCTTGAACAGGTCGAACCCCAGCTCTTGTTCCAGGGCGCGAATCTGTTGGCTGAGGGGCGGTTGCTGCATGTTCAGGCGAGCAGCGGCGCGGGTGAAATGTCGCTCTTCGGCCACCATGATGAAATAACGTAAATGGCGAAGTTCCATGGTGGTATATCCCGTGACAAGACTTTATTATTTGTGGCCCGAATGCGCCTTGGCGACCAATATGCCGAAAGTGGCCTGATACGACAATAACAATAAATAAAAAGACCATGGAGTATTGATGCCTGCACGACTCTTCAATAATGCCACTCTGCCCATTTTGATTGCTATTGCACTTGGTATGGTGTTGGGGCTGCTTTATCCGGGCGTCGCGGTTGAGATGAAACTGCTCAGTGACGCCTTTATAAAAGTGGTCGGGTTACTGATGCCGTTTCTGTTGTTTGTGCTGGTGTCGACCGGTGTCGCCGGTATCAAGCGCGAACCCCATCATCGGCATGTAGTGGGACGGATTGTCATCTATTTTCAGCTGATGTCCCTCGCCGCACTGTTGCTTGGGATGGCGATGGGGTTGTTGTTCAACCTCGATCATGTGGTGTTGACCAGCCTGGATTTTGATCACCTGACAGCGCCCGTCGCGCCAGAAAAACTCTTGCGCGAACTGTCCGCGACCGCTATTTCATCCAGTCTCTACAGGGTCTTCACCCAAAGCCTGGTGCTGCAGGTGATGTTGGTGGCGGTGCTGTGCGGGCTGTTGCTGGGGCGTGGCGGCAAGGTCGGCAACCGCTGCCTTGGTTGGCTGGAAGCAGCCGTCGCCGGCTTGTTCTGGCTGCTGCGCTTTATCTTGAAATTCGCACCGCTGGCGGCGTTTGGCGCGATGGCATTTGTGGTGGGAAAGTACGGTGTAAGTTCTGTATTGCCACTGTTTAAGTTTATTCTTGTTATTTATCTGGCGTGCGCGGTTTTCGTCATTTTAGTGTTCGCTACGATTGCACGCCTGGTCGGCGTTAACTTAACTCGGCTAATTGTTTACTTGAAAGAAGAATTGTTGTTGGTGACGTTTACCGGCTCGTCAGTGGCCGCACTTCCTGGCTGTATCAGCAAACTTGAGGCGCTGGGCTGTGATCGCCAATTAGTGCGGCTGGTACTGACCACCGGCTACACCTTCAACTTGGCGGGCACCAACATTTACCTGACCACTGCGATCATGTTCCTGGCGCATTTGGCCGGGGTCGAGATTGCCGTGCCCGAGTTGCTGGCGGTGCTGGTGATCTGCCTGTTCACCTCGCTCGGGTCCACGAGTGTCGCGGGTTCGGCGCTGTTTACCTTGATTGCCACCTTGAACATCCTGCAATTGGTGCCGCTGGAAGGGGTGGGTTTGTTGCTGGGCGTGGAGCGGCTGATGAAGTGTCGGTCGTTGACCAATGTGTTGGGCAACTGCGTGGCGTGCCTGGCGATTTGCGGGTGGCAAAGATCCCTGGATCATCAAACCTGTAGGCGCGAGCTTGCTCGCGAAGGACGTTAATGCTGACGCGGGGTATCTGACACCCCGCGCCGTTCTCTGGTTTTTCGCGAGCAAGCTCGCTCCTACAGGAAGCCGTTAGCCCTTGGCGTTCAGCAACTTGTCGAATGCCTTGTCCAGGTTGCCTTCCGCACCTTTCAACTTCTCACGGCGTTCCTTCAACCAGCTCTGGTCCGCGTCGAGGGTCTTTCGCGCTTCCACCAACATGCGCTTGACCTCTTCCGGCTGCGGCCCACCGGTGCCTTTACGGGTCTTGACCATCGTCGTCGGCGACAGCGCCGCACGGAAGCCAGCCTCATCCAGCGGCAAGGTATTCGGCGTCCATTTGTATTTGTCCGCCGCCAGGGTGTAGAGCTTCTGCGCGTCCGCATACGGGAACGTCTTCGGCGTGGTGCCGTTGTTGCGCGCCTCGGTGACAATCAGTGAGGCAAAGCTGTGCCCAATGCGGAACGGCACCTTGAACTGGCGCTCCAGCGTGTCGGCCAGTTCCATGGACGTGGTCCACTCCGACTCCAGCTCGTCCAGTGCACGCTGCGGGTTGATCTGCAGCGCATCCAGCACCGCGTCCATGCTTTTGAACATCTCGTCGGTGGACTGGAACAGCCCCAATGAATCAAACGCGAACTTGTAGTCGGTCATGCCGGTGGTGACGTTATGTGCGCGCAACGTCACGGTCTGCGCCAGGCCAACCACATCCGAGGCCGCTTCGCGGGTACGCATCAACAACCCCGGGTTACGCTTTTGCGGCATCGCGCTGCTGGTGTAGGTGGACTCTTCGTCCAGCAGCAACCAGGGGCGGATCTGATGGTACTGGGTATGGATATCGCCAATCATCGCGCCGATGCGGATCGCCGAAGACGCCGCCAGGTTGGCCGCTTCGATCGGAATGTCGTAGGTCGACACCTGGCTTGAATCCAGTGAGTTTTCCCGCACGCCGTCAAAGCCCAGCAATTCGGCGAGGCGTTCACGGTTCAGCGGGTAGGCAGAGTTCGCCAGTACCGCGGTCCCCATCGGGCTCAGGTTGAGGCGGGTGTAGAGTTCGCGAATGCGCTGGCCGTCGCGATCAAACGCGGCTTCGAACGCCAGCAGGTAGTGTGCATAGCTGATGGGCATGGCCTGCACGCCGTTGGTGTAGGCGGGCACCAGCGTGTCGATGTTCTTGTCGGCGATGTTCAGAATACGTTGGCGGGTGGCGTTCAGCGCGTCGCTGTAGGCCAGTACCTGTGAGCGCAACCTGGCCAGGCGGTAGGTAGCAAGCATGTCTTGGCGGCTGCGGCCGGAGTGGATCAGGGACGCTTCGGGACCGATCTTGTCGGTCATGATTTTTTCCAGTTGCAGCACGTCTTCCGGGCGTTTGCCGTCGGGCTGGTCGGCCTGGTCGATGGCAAAACGTACACCGCCGGCGATCTTGTGGCCCATGTCCGGCTTGACGATGCCTTCTTCGGTGAGCATCACAATCGAGGCTTTGTTGATGCGGTTCAGCCAGGCGAACTGGGTTTGGGTCGGGTCACCCTTGGCCTTGTGGGCCGTTTGCGAGGAGCCCGGTGTGGCGCCGACTTTGGCCGCCTGGGCCGCGCATTCTTCGGTGGTGTTGCAGGGCAGCGCACCGGTGTCGGCGGCATAGGCGCCGTAACTGCTGAACAGGGCGAAAGCCACTGCCAGGTGGATCAGGCTTTTGTTGGTATTCATGTGCAACGCTCCGGAAAAAATCACAGCAAGGGCAGGGTGTAGCTGACGATAAAGCGGTTCTGGTCGATATCGCTGCCGCTGCCATTGCTGCGATACGTGCCATTGCGCCATTTCACTTCAAGGTCCTTCAGGGCGCCGCTCTGGAACACGTAGCCGATATCGGTGTTGCGCTCCCACTCGGTGCCTTCCACGTTACGGGTGCGCACGAAGTTGTCGCCTTTGAGGTAGCGGGTCATGAAGGTCAGGCCGGGGATGCCGAGGGCTGCGAAGTCATAGTCGTAGCGGGCCTGCCAGGACTTTTCCTCGGGGTTGGCGAAGTCTGGCGAGATCATCACGTAGTTGACGAGGTAGGAGTCTGTGCCGTCCAGGTGGGGGAAACCGGTGGTGCCTTTCATGCGCTGGTAGGCGGCACCGAACGAGTGGCCCTGGAGGCTGTAGGTGAATTTGGCGCCGAAGGCTTGGTTGTCGATGTTGCTGTTGCCTTCCTTGCTGGAGTCGGCGTAACGCAGGTCAGACTTGAACGACTGGGCATCACCCAATGGCAGGGTGTGGACCAGGTTGAAGATGTGTTGCTTGTAGTTGTTCTCGAGGTTGGCGTAGTGGTAGCCCGTGACGAGGGTTTTGGTCCAGCTGTAGCTGGCACTGGCGAAGTCGAATTTATCGCTGGGCACGGCGCCCTTGATGCCTTTGCCGTCGACTTCAATGTCTGCATGGCCGCTGTCGTTACGCAGGGTGTTGCTGGTCAGGCGCCCGGCGTCGAAGGTCAGGCCGGCGATGTCCTGGCTGGTCAGTTGGGTGCCGCGAAAGGTCTGGGGCAGCAGCCTGCCGTCGTTGGGCAGTACGGTCGGCAGCTTGGGGATCAGCGTGCCGAATTTCAGCACGCTTTTGGAAATCCGCGCCTTGGCGGTGGCACCCATCCGGCTATAGCTGTCCGGGGCGCCGTCATCGCCTACAGGGAGCAGGCCGGTGTTTTGCCGGTCGGGGCTGGAGTCCAGTTTCAGGCCCTGCAGGCCGATGGCATCGAGGCCAAAACCCACCAAGCCTTCGGTGTAACCCGACTGGTAATTGAGTATCAGCCCTTGGGCCCACTCATCCCGTTTGGATTGGCTGGCGTTGTCCTGGCGGTAGTCGCTGTTGAAGTAGAAATTGCGAAATTCGAGGTCGGCCTTGCTGTCTTCGAAGAAGTCAGCTTCGGCAAAGGTTGGGAAGGCGAGGGTCAAACCGAGGGTGGCCGAAGTCAGGCCCAGGGTAATAGGGGATTTGTTCATTGTTATTCCCGTTGTCTGCTGCTTATTTTTAGAATTATCTGGCCGGACGGCGACAGGGAGACGCGTCCGGCATTCGCAGGCTAACGAGTTGGTTTGCAGATTGAAAATATATAGAAAGTGTTGAAACGAGAGGTTTTAGATATGAGGGTATTTCGTTGTGGCGAGGGGGTTTGTCTGTGGTGAGGGCGCTTGTCCTGTGGCGAGGGGGCTTGTCCCCCGTTGGAGTGCGCAGCGCTCCCGCTTTTTTTGGGGCCGCTACGCAGCCCAACGGGGGACAAGCCCCCTCGCCACAGGTAACGGCGATCAATGCATCTTGCTGTGATCCATCGGCTCCATCGCATTCAACGCACGGGCCTCGGCCTTGACTTCAATCGACTGCTTTTCACCCTTGGCATTTTCCACAGTGACCGTCAGCGGCACCTGGTCGCCTTCCTTGATCTGCGCCGTGAGGTCGATCAGCATCACGTGATAACCGTCCGGGTCGAGCTTGACGGCCTTGCCCGCAGGCAACGGAACCGACTCCACCGGGCCCATGCGCATCACGTCGTCCTTCATGGTCATTTCATGGATCTGCACGGTCTTGGCGATCGGCGAGGCCACGCTGAGCAGTTTGCTGTCGCTGTCGGCGGTAACGGTCATGAACGCGCCGCTGGACGGCTGGCCCGGTACCGAGGCGCGTACCCAGGCGTCGGTGACCAGCGCCTGTGCACTGGCGTGTGCCGCGAGGCCCAGCAGGGAGAGACCGAGGGCGATGCGCTTGAGGTGTTGAACGGCAGTCATTAGCAGACCTCCATGACGGTGAGCAGGTCTTCTGCGCACTCTTTGGCGTTAAGCGAGGCCGACAGGCCCAGGCGCAGGGTGCCCCGGGTGTCGAACACAAAGCTGGTGGCGGTGTGGGAGAGGGTGTAGCTGTCGCCGGCGGGGATCTTTTCATAAAAGATCCCGAACTCCTTGGCGGCCACGGCGATTTCTTCCGGGGTGCCGTACAGCGCTTCGAAGCTGGGGTCGAAGGCCTTGACGTAGGCGTCGAGAATCTTGGGTGTGTCGCGTTCCGGGTCGAGGGTGATAAAAACCACCTGCATGATCTTGCCGTCGCGGCCCATCAGCTTTTTCGCCTGGGCCATGCGCGCCAGGGTGGTCGGGCACACGGCCGGGCATTGGGTGAAGCCGAAGAACACCACCGGCATCAGGCCACGGAAGGAACTCAAGGTGACGGTTTCGCCGTCAGTGTTCTTGAGCTTGAAGGTACGGCCCATGATCTTGTCGCTCAGATCCTTGCCGTACTTGAAGTTCAGTTTCGGGCTGTTGTCACAGCCGGCCAGCAGGCCCAGGCCCAGCATTCCCATGCCGGTGAGGACCTTGCGGCGGGTGAATAACGTACTCATCAACTGTGCATCCTGTGAAGCGCCTGGGTACCACGAAGCGTTAAATCAGGCGAGGAGAGCGTGGCATTCTAACAACCCCGACCTGCGCACGTAATCTGCGACGTTCTGTCACAGGCATGGGCAGGCTTCATGCGCCCGGATATTCGGTGGTAAAGTCGCCGCCATGAAACTCTCCCGCCCGGACCGTTCACTTATTGCCTGGACCCTGTATTTTTGCGTCCTGTTCAATGTGTTCGTCTGCGGTTTGGGCCATGGGCAGATGATGGGCCTGGAGCTCAGCGGCCTGGGCGGGCAGTTCTGCTCAAGCCTGGGTACCAAGGCACCGGCCTCGGACACAGGCCTTGGCAACCCCACGGCCAGCAGTTGGTCGAACTTCTTCGCCTGCCCGGTATGCTCCGCCGTGACCCTGGGCATCGTCTTCCTGTTTTGCCTGGCCTGGCTGTTGGGCCTTGGGCAAAAGCCGCGCCCGGCCCATGAGCGGCGCAACAAGGCCCCTCCGCGTTACTCCTGGCCCTCGGCCAACCCTCGCGCTTCCCCTGCATTCTGACGTGTGCCCTGGGCTTCCTGATACCAGGAGGCGTTCTATCGTCACGAGTGTGAGTGTGTTCCATGAGCCATGTTTTGCCTTCCGGCGCAGGCCGTCTTGTCAGCAAGGCGTCCCGCCGTCCGTCGCGCGGCGAAGGGGTGTTGCCATCTGTCGAATACCCGAGTAACGCCCGTTGTTTCGTCCACCTGGATGCGCGGTTGCTGCCGTACTGGCACACCTTGTTCGACATCTGCCCCGGTTTGCTCAAGCTCGACCCGCCGGAGGGCTTGAACCTGTTCCGCAGTTTCATGACGTGGGCTTACCGCAACCGTCCCTCCCTGAACTGGACCTACCACGTGAGCGTGTGCCGTTGGTTGCTCGGTTCGGTGTATCGCGCGCAGATCGATGAGGAGCCCATCGAAGCGTTCATGACGGCGGCGGCGGCCCGTTGGGTCAGCGATGACACCAGCAATGCCAGGGGCGTGGTCCTGGCTTGGCAAGGCTCACCGCTGCAAGTGGTGGACTGGAAGCAGGGCAGTGGCGCACCCCTGCAAACGTTGCCGCCACTGCCGTGGGAGTTTGCCTGGTGCGCGCTGGATGATCAGGGGCGGTTCAGCGGGTGGTTGCCGGTGCCTTGAGGTTCTGCCTGATCCACTCGGCAACGCTGATGAAGCTGATCTGCCTGCAAGGCGGCCGTGGTTGGCCGCAACCAAGCGCGGCCCAAGTACTTGGTACTGCCATTTAAGAAAGTATTTGCTTGTTTAATTAAAAGTGCCCAACGTATTATCCAAATATGTTCTTGGAAATATCCAAGACCTGATTTTCCTTTTCAGCAAATAAGGAGGTTTGGATGAGCGTGGAGGCATTGCTGCAGGGTGGTTCAGTCGGGCTGTTCCTGGGCACTCAGGCCCTTGGCTTGAGCGTTTGGCTGACCCTCGCCGTGGTCAATAACGGGCAGGCTTTTCGCAGCTCGGTTGGTGCGGTGGGCGCGACGATGGCCATGGCGCCGTTGCACCAGAACCCGACCATCGACACGCCGTTGTTGAGGCGTGCCGTGCGCTCCCCGCGCCTGCATCGGTTGGCACTGCTGGTGGTGCTGGCCCTGCAAGTCGTCGCAGCAGTGGTGGCGTGGGCCGGCAGCTACCAGTTGATCCTCGGCGAGGGTCTGTCGGCCGCCCGGCCATGGCTCAACCTCGCGCTCAGCGGCTTCTCTGCCTTCGTTTTCGCGATGCTGCTGGGTGGCTTGTGGTTTGGCTACTGGATTCGCCAGGAGGGCTTGCAGCTGACGCACTTGGTGCTGTCGGTCTGGGCGCTGTTGGCGTTTGCACTGTTCAATCTGCAATGGGCCTGACTGAGGCTTGAGGCCAAGGCTGCGATGGACTGCGCAGCAGGTGTGAGTCCTGAACCGTTGGTGTATCCGGGACACTGCGGTGAGGGAGTTGCGGTTGCTGCGCAGCCCATCGCAGCCTCTGTCTTACTTGCGGGGCTGGATGCTGTAGGCGCAGCGCCGATCCCCGGAAATCAAATGCTCGCGTCGTTCCACCACATTCTCATCGCCGAGCGCTGCCTGGAAAATCTGCAACTCCGAACGGCAGAACCCCTGGCACTTGCGGGCGGCCACGCAGATCGGGCAGTGGTTCTCCACCAATAGCCAGCCATCGTCCAGCGGCTCCATTTGCGCCATGTACCCGGCACGTTCGCGAATCTGCACCAGGATCTCGACTTTCTCCTGCAACGTCGGCGCGGCGGAGCAGGCCTGGATGTATTCGTGCTTGGCGGTCGCCTCCATGCTGGAAATGACTTTTTCCACGCCTTCGCTGCCAAAAATCCCTTCGATGGACTCGATCAGGTGCAATGTCAACACGCTGTGGGAGTCCGGAAATTTGCTCTGGGCGGTTTCCGTTAATGTCCACTTCAACGAAGGCCGGCCGGCACCTGAAATGGGGGCCGATACTCCGACGATCAGCTCCGCGACCTGCAACTTCTGGATCTGCTGGCGGGCGGCTTCGGAGGTGATTTCCAACAGGGCAGCCAGGTCCGTGGTTTTCAGTGGGCCACGGGTCTTGAGCAGGAGCAGGATGCGGTCCCCGGTGGATGCCTGGCGGTCGTCGGTGGGTGTGGCGTTCATAGATCGGGAATAACCATGGAAGTGACCGGCTCATTTGACCACAGCACGCGAGTTGGGGCACGTCTTGATCCGCATGAACGCACGTTTCCAGCTGGTTTGTATCGAAAGCATTCAAGCTGCGCTGCTACGTGGTGATCGAACTCAAGGCCGGCAAATTCAAGCCCGACCATCTGGGGCAGTTGGGTTTCTACCTCGCGGCGGTAGACGCCCAGCTCAAGCACCCCCAAGACAGCCCCACCATCGGCCTGCTGTTGTGCAAGAGCAAGAACGAAGTCGTGGCCGAATACGCCCTGCGTGACAGCTCGCGCCCCATTGGTGTTGCCGAGTATCAACGGGTGGAATCACTGCCGGCAGAGCTGCAAACCAGTCTGCCCAGTATTGAACAGATTGAGCATGAGCTGGCGTTGAAATCGGCGCCTCAACTGCCCGATTGAGGAACGGCTTTCTTATCGGATTTTCTGGCGGGACGTGGGGTTGAAGGGCTCTTGTGGCCAGTGCCTTTTACGCTTTTTGACGGTGCGGGCGCTTTGGTCTCAGCGTCTTTGCTGCCACTGCTATCGGCCCCGGATGGGCTGCTGGGATAGGTGCCGGGCGGGAGTGCGGAGCCTGGGAGGCTGTTACCGCTCAAGGCGCGCGCCTCGGGGGCGGTGTCGTCGCCGAAAGCCGCGTATGCAGGGGCGCTCAGTACGAGCGTGAAGCAGGCAACAAGTACGATCCTTTGGGAAATGCTGGTCTTCATGACTCAATCCCTCTTGGCGGTGGGGCCGAAGCCTGGAGCATCTCAGCCTTCGGTGACGCCTTAATAATGAGCGAATCAATGGTGTTGCCTAATTGTGAATCCGCCAGCCAAAGCGAAGTTTGAAAAAGTTTTCACGCATGCGACGAATGGCCATGCCCTGCCGCCGCTGACTTTCCAATGCCTGACGCCTTTGCAATTTTAATGAACCCTCGGGCGTGTCGCTTGACCTAACGCATACGACCTCAGGAGGATGAATCATGCAAATCGAATATGTCTGGATTGGCTTGGCGGTGATTCTGGTACTGCTGGAACTGTGGGCGATCAACAGCGTGCTGCGCAGTGGCAGTGGCTGGGAAACCAAAGGCTTGTGGCTGGTGGTACTGATCTTTATGCCGCTGCTGGGGCTGATACTCTGGGCGTTTTTTGGACCCAAGGGTGTAAACCGCGCGACGCATGCCACCGGGCACGGCAAAGGCTGATACAGAATCGAAACAAAACAGGCTCCTGGGGGGCGCCTGTTTTTATTGGCTCGCGTTAAGCCGCCAACACCTTGGCAACAGCCTGGTTGAACGCTGGCAAGTCATCGGGGGTGCGTGAAGTGATCAGTGTCCAGCCATTGGCCGGGCACTCCTTCACCTCAGTATCCACCCAGTTTTCCGCCCCGGCATTGACCAGGTCGGTGCGAACGCTTTTGTAAGACGTGAGGGTCTTGCCGACGATCACGCCGGCATCGATCAGGGCCCAGGGGCCGTGGCAGATGGCGGCTACGGTTTTTCCGGCCTTGACGAAATCTTTGATCAGCCGAAGGGCGTCGGCGTCTTGGCGCAGGGTGTCGGCATTGACGGTGCCACCAGGTATGACCAACGCATCGAAATCACCGTCGCTCAGGTCTGAAAGCTTGGCATCGGATTCCACTGTCTTGTCTTTCTCGGTGTCCTTGAGAAAGGTCTGGGTGCTGCCACCTTTACTGGAACCGTGGGTCACCGTGGCGCCGAAACCGCGCAGGGTTTCCAGCGGCTTGAGCAACTCGTCGCGCTCGATGCCGGTGTTGGAGGTGATGATCAGAATCTTCTTGCCGTGCAGTTGCGAACTCATGGTCGAGTGTCTCCTGAGTGGGTAGATGATTAATTGGCGTGCTGGGACTGCAGCTCCTTGGCCATCTTCAAATGGGCTTCGAGCGTAGGCAGGGTCTTCTCGGCGAAAGCCTTCAGTTCTGCGTTGTCCGAGGAGGCGGCTTCTTTTTTGAACAGCGCCACGGTGTCTTCGTGGGCCTTCACCTGGTTGTTGGCGTAAGCCTTGTCGAAAGACTCTTCACGAATCTCCAGGATCATTTTCTTGGCCTTGTCGGTCAGGCTGGCGTCGTCCGGAACCTTGATGTCGAGCTTTGTCGCCAGGGCCGTCAGTTCCTGATTGGCCTTGGAATGGTCGGTAATCATGTGTTGGGCAAAGGCTTTGACGTCCGCGGCACCGCTCTTTTCCAGCGCCAGTTTGCCGGCCTCTACTTCGGTGATGCCGCCTTGGGCGGCAGCGTCGACGAAGTCATTGGAAGTGGCCGCCATGGCCGCGCCAATCGAGCCCGCGACCAGCGCGAAGGTCAGTCCCATTTGTTTCATCAGCAGGTGGTTCATGATGCTTCTCCTGAGGAGTGGCGCGATGCCGTTACCTGACTGTTGAGGGGGCGCCTGAGCAAAAGGTTTAAATTAATTTGCGCTTATTTCTCGCGACCGCACCCGGGACAGTTTCCTTGAACTATTGAAAAGCCATGGGCTCTGCTGAATAACGGTTCCGTGCTGGAGCGCAACCTTTCTACTGCAGGAGAACCCCTATGGGCATTCAAAAAACCGCCGATAAAACCCCCGATGCGATCAGCTCCGAACAGGCGCAGAAAGGTCGCCGCGTTGATGATGAGGACAGTGCCTTGCAGCGGCCCAACCCCAAGACAGAAACCGTCGACAAGCTGATTACGCCGACGTCCATCAAGGACACACAACGGCAAACCGACCGGATCAATGAGCAGGCCGCCAAGGTCGAACGCAAGCTGGGCCAGTGAAGGGCGGAGGCGGTTATGGGGCGATCCATCAGCGCCGGGGAGTTGGGTATTGAACTCAGGCCCGGCGATGACAGCGCTTTGTTCAAGTGGTTTATCGCCAGCTTCCTGATGGGCAAGCGCATTCAGGCACAGATCGCGGCGCAGGCTTATCAGGTGATTGTGGTGAAGCATGGGCGGGACACGCCGCGCAAATTGCAGCATTGCACCTCCCGCGAGTTGGTAGCGATGCTTGGTGAGGCGCATTACGTGCGTTACGACGAAACTACCGCGCAACGCCTGCTGGATCTCAGCAGCAAACTGAATGCGGAGTACGCGGGCAAGATCAGCCGGATACACCATGCCAGCGCCGACCGTGGGGAATTTGAACAGCGCCTGAATGAGTTCGAGGGCGTCGGGCCGAAGACGGTGGAGATTTTCATGAGGGATGCAGCGTCGGTGTTGTTCTGATACCTATGCCCTCAGCCTTCAAGCGTTGCTTGGTGAAAGGCATGAATGTGGTCAATGATCTGCGTGGACGCCTCAAGGATTGCGGTGCGTGTGTTGCCGGCGATGTGTGGCGTCAGTATCGCGTTGGCAATGCCAATCAAAGGCGAGTCGAACTGATCTTTTTCCCGGGCAAAGGTATCGATAGCGACCCCCTTGATATGGCTGGGAAAGCGCCTCATGAACGTTGCCAACTCGCCCTCGTTGATGATGCCGCCACGGGCTGTGTTGATCAGGATCGACCCCTGTTTCATCCGCGTGAATACGGTGCTGTCGAACAAGCCCTTGGTCTGCGCGGTGAGTGGTGTGTGAATGGACACGACGTCAGCCTCATCCAGCAACTCGCCGAGTGTGGCGCGCCACTGCAGGCCCAGGTTCGCCGCGGCCTGTTGGGTGAACCGCTCGGAGCCAGTGGCGATCACTTTCATGCCCAGGGCCTGGGCCTTATGGGCGAGCGCCTGGGCGATCCTGCCCGAGCCCACCAGCCCCAGCGTCAACTCGGCGATTTGCAACGCGGGAGCGAGCAGGCCTTTTGACCACTGGCCCTGATGGGTTTTGGCGCTGTAGAGATCAAGGTCACGAGACAGAAACAGCGTTTGTGCCAGCACATATTCAGCCACTGCCGTCGCGTTGGAGCCAGGGGTATTGAGTACGGCCACGCCACGCTCGGCGGCTGCCTGCAAGTCGATATGGTTGACCCCGACACCTGCCTGGGCGATCGCTTGTAAAGGGCTGCCTAGATCAGGCGACGCGGCGGCGTTGATCAGCGCCGCCCCCAGCGGAATGTTCAAACGGGTCTTGAGTACGCTGTAGCCACCGGCCTTTACCACGGCATCAATCAGCGAAGGTGTGTCGTGGCAATTAACGTCCACGAACCGAATGCGCCCGGCGTAGTGCGTTTTGATGCTGGCCTGGTCGGCGAAGTAGTGCAGGTTGAGGGTGATGTCCAACCCATATGCCAGGGACCGTTCGATTTCGTCATGAAGTAAGGGCGGGTTGGGGGCATCCAGGATCAGGACGGGAAACGCCATGGATGTATTCCTCTGCAAAGGGCTACTGGGCCAAGCCTGTTATGGGGCGGTTTGTCAGGCATCCACTTGCATCACCTCCAGCCCCAGGCATTCATAAGCCTCGACACTGCCCGGCGGCACATGCCATTCGGTAATCAGCGTGTGAATGCGGCTGCACGGTGCTACTACAAACGGCTCCACGGCGCCCAGCTTGTCGGCCAGTGTGACTGCTACAACGTGGGAGGCGCTGTCGAGCATAGCCTGTTTCACCGCCACCTCCTCAAAGTGCAGCGAGCTGATGCCGACTTGTGGATGCAGTGCGCATACGCCTGTGAACAGCAGGTCCGCCTTGATGCCCTGGATCAGTCGCAGCGCCTCGTGCCCGCTGGCGGCCATGGTCACGGGGTTGAGTTGGCCACCGGCGAGAATCACCGTCACGTTCGGGTGTTCGGACAGCGCGATGGCAATCATCGGTGAGTGGGTGACGGCAGTCAGCCTGATGGAGTGCGGCAAGGACTGGGCGATTTGCAGGGTGGTGGTCCCGGAGTCGAACAGCACGATCTGGCCGTCTTCTACGCGGTCGGCCGCGAGCTGCGCCAAGTGGCGCTTGGTCGCCGTGGTTTCGCCAAAACGGGTGAAGAAGTCCTTGCCGGTGTCCTTGGGCCTTGGCAACGCGCCGCCATGCACGCGTTGCAGCAGGCCGGCGGAGGCGAGCTCGCCAAGGTCGCGGCGGATGGTGTCCTGGGACACGGCGAAATGCTCCACCAGATCCGAGGCGGTGACTTTGCCATCGCGCTCCAGCAGCAACAGGATTTTTTGTTTGCGCAGGGAGGGCAGATCGATGGAGGCATGGGTGTTGTGCATGTTTATGCTCTTTATTGCGTGTTTGTGCGAGATTAATCAGCCGGAGGACTAAACGCAATGGGTGGTCGCATTTGTGCGGCCTGGAGGTGTTTGGTGAAGCGAGATAACGCAGGAGTTTTTGCTGCCCGGGATCTTTCCAGCAGCAAGTTACGGAGCAAAAAAATCGTAAAAAAGTAAAAAGAGTTGTCCACGAAAACCGTGGGTATCTCTGTGGATAACTTCCCTTGAGCCCGGCGGGTATGGCGATTTAACCTGCGGTTAATATTTGATCAGTCGCTGCTTATGGCCAGTATGGGCAGGCTTTTCGCCTTGACAGGCACCGGCGAAACCGGTGCCGAAATGCAAATTTACGAGTTGTTGGGGCGCACGGTCGAGGGGCCGGCGATCTGTGCGGGCCGCTTCGTTTGCATCAGGCTGTCCAGCGCCTGGCGATAGCTACTGCCCCCCAGTCGCATGCTGTCGTTATGGCTGGCACCGGGCACCAGCAACAGGTGTTTGGGCTCTTGTGCGGCATCAAACAATTGCTGGCTGAAACGCGGTGGCACAAAGGCGTCGGCGAGCCCGTGGACCACCAGCAGCGGCATGTGGATGTCGGCGATCTTGTCGATGGAATCGAACTTCTGCGACAGCAGCCAGCGCACCGGCAGCGAGGTGTTGGCCACCGCCGTGGCCACATCCGCCAGCGAAGTAAACGTGGACTCGATCACCAGCCCGCGCACCGGTGGTGGCACATGGTTATCCGCCGCCTGCTTGCCCAACTCCGCCGCAAGATCGATGGCCACCGCGCCACCCAGGGAGTGCCCGTAGATCAGGCGTTTGGCGGGGTCGGGTTGCAGCACCTGGAAGCGTTCCCAGGCGATGCGCGCGTCTTCGTACACGCTGGTTTCGGAAGGCAAATCGCCCTGGCTCTGGCCGAAGCCGCGATAGTCGATCGCCAGCACCGAGAAGCCCAGGGCCCGCAGTTGTTCAATGCGAAACAGTTGGCCGGTGAGGTTCCAGCGCACGCCGTGCAGATAAAGAATCGCCGGGGCGTCCTTCTGCGCAGCCGGCCACCACCAACCATGAATATTTTGCCCTGACTTGAAGCTCGAAGGTTTCAGGTCGAATTCCTGCACATCCCGCGGCAACCCGCTGTACCAACTGGCAGTGCCCGGTTCGACGCGAAACAGCAGCTCGCGCTCCTTGTGTTGCAGCACCGCGCAACCCACTGGCAGGCCGATGATCACGGCGGCCATGCACAGCAGCGGAAACCAGCGCAGGCCGAGGCGAGACAAAAAACGTGAAGGCATGAAGGTTCCAGGACAAGGGCGAAGCACGGGTTTTAACAGATGCCTTGGCCGCGCAGGAAAAATTTAGACAGTCGTCACCGGGCTTTGCTTGCAAAGTGTTACAGCGCGCGTTC
Source organism: Pseudomonas sp. K2I15 (assembly GCF_002204795.1). GTDB lineage: Bacteria > Pseudomonadota > Gammaproteobacteria > Pseudomonadales > Pseudomonadaceae > Aquipseudomonas. The sequence goes on along the minus strand of NZ_NIXO01000002.1, from coordinate 202,250 downwards.
GAGCAATGCGAAGAAGTTGCCTGGCAACGGCGAGGGATTGTCGGTGTTCCAATTGAGGTAGAGCCCGATGCTGGAAGACACGCCGGTGAGAGGGCGAAACACCACCTTGTCGCTGCTCATTGAACGGGCCATGGACGCCGGCACCAGCGCCACGCCAAACCCGCAAGCCACCAGGCCGATCAGGGTGTGCAATTGATCGGCTTCCTGGACCACGCGCGGATAGAAGCCTGCGGCCTCGCACAAGGCGATCAACTGGTGGTGATAGCCACTGCCCAATACCTGTGGGGTGAACACAAAGTCGGCATCGGCGAAATCCTTCAGTTCGATAGCGGCCTCGTGGGCATTGGCATGGTCCACGGACAGCGCCATCAGGATCGGTTCATCCAGCAGCAGACGGGATTCGATGTTATCTGCCTGGCCTGGCAGGTAGCGCAAAAACGCGATATCGGCATCGCCGCCTATCAGGGCTTTGGCCTGGGTCGCGGAGGGCATTTCCTTGATCACCAACTGAACCTTGGGAAACGCCAGGCGAAACTGCCTGAGGGTATCAAGCAGCCATGGATAACCGGCAATCGACACCGAGGTGATGGTGAGTGTGCCTTTGATGCCCTGGGACACCTGCAGGGCGTGTTCGATGCCTTGCTGCAATTGCCCGAGGACCGTGTACGCCGTCTCCAAAAACGCCGCCCCGGCCGGCAGCAACCGCACGCCGCGCCGGTCACGTTCCAGCAGGGCAACCCCCAACTTCTCCTCCAACCGATTGATCGCCTGGCTCAATGCGGGCTGCGCCATATGCAGGCGCAGCGCGGCCTTGTGAAAGTGCAGTTCTTCGGCGACGGCAATGAACTGGCGCAGCAGGCGGGTTTCGATCATCTGGGCTGTTCCTTCAGGTAGATGGAGCCTGTGGGGCTTGATACGGCGCGGGTATCAACATCGCTGTTTTTCAGTATTAAACAGGGCGGTCACGGGTTGTTAGGGTGGAGTGCCTGACAGGAGAACGCAACAATGGACTTTACAGGTAAAACCGCAATCGTCACCGGTGCCGCTCGCGGCTTGGGGTTGAGTTATGCGCGCGAGTTGGCGCGCCTCGGCGCGCAGGTGGTGATCAGTGATATCGGTGCAGACACGCTAGGCGATGGGGCTGATTCGCAGGTGGTTCAGGCGACTGCGCTGGCGCTTCAGGGCGAAGGTTTACAGGTGGTCGGCCATGCGGGCGACCTGTCCCATGAAGCGGGGTGCCGAGCACTGATCGAGTGCGCTATCACGCATTTCGGGCAGCTCGATATCCTGATCCACAATGCCGGTTGGGTGGGTTATCAGCCGATTGAGGCAGCCGGCGAAGCGTTTATCCGGCGGGCAATGGGCATCAATGTCTACGCGCCGATCTGGCTGTGCAAACATGCCTGGCGCTACCTGAAGCAATCCGCCGCACCACGCATCGTGCTGACCACCTCGGACCGTGCGATGTACACGCAATACGCCCAGCCGGGCCTGGTGGCCTACAGCGCCGGCAAGATGGCGCAATTGGGGATCATGAATGCGTTGAGCGGGGAAGGGGCCGAGGCTGGCATCCTGGTCAATGCTATCTCGCCCGTAGCCAAGACTCGCATGTGGGGCGTGACCGGCGAGCCGCACAACCTCAAGCCGGAATGGGTCACCCCTGGGGTGATCTTCCTGGCCTCGGCGCTGTGCCAAGGCAGCGGCTACATCCTGCGGGCCAGTAACGGCCAGTTTACTGCCACGCGTTTTGCTGAAAACCCGGGCGTTGAGTATCCGGTGGACCTGGCGCGGGTCAAAGCCTCGGACGCTACGCAAGTCGCCGCGTTGTGGGAGGCCATCAAGGACTGTTAGCGGGTCACGCGAGATAAAGCGTCAGGCCCTGAGCTTCATAAGGGGCCAGCAATGCACGAGGCGTACTGGCCAATGCAACAATCGCGCTGACGTGAGCCAGTTCCACCACTTGGAAGGGCGATGCGGTGTTGAGCTTTTCAGAGGTGGCCAACACGATGGTTTCTGCGGCAGCGTGGCACAACGCGCGCTTGACCACCGCTTCTTCATAATCGCCGGTGGACAGGCCGGCACTCGGGTGCACGCTGCACACCCCCATGAAATACAGGTCGGCGTTTACCCGGCCGATGGCCTCCAGCGTGGCCGCGCCAACGCCCACCAGTGAATGGCGAAACAAGCGCCCGCCGAGCATGATCACTTCAATCTGCGGATGATCCACCAGCGCCATGGCAATCGACGGGCTGTGGGTGACCACGGTAGCGTTGAGGTCCGTCGGCAAGTGGCGGGCCAGTTGCAGGCAGGTGGTACCCCCATCGATAAACACCACCTGGCCGGGCTGTACACGTTGTGCAGCTGCGCGGCCAATGGCGATTTTCTCCTCGGGCACCAGGTGTTCCCGCACCGAAAAATCAGCCATCGCGGGCGAAGCCGGCAACGCGCCGCCGTGCACCCGCAGCAACAAACCTTCCTTGGCCATCTCCCGCAGGTCGCGGCGGATCGTGTCCTCGGAAACGTCCAGCGCCTGGCTCAATTCCTTGGCAATCAGCCGGCCGTCGCGGTGCAGCGTTTCCAGCAGGTGTTGTTTGCGTTGTTGGGTCAGCATCAGTGGCTTCCTGCACGTTTTTTCTTGACTGTGCACGATTTTGCACGACATGCTGAATAACACAAGACAAAAAGGCCCTGCCATGGAAAACAGCCCCATTCGCATCCACACCGAAGAACTGCTCTCGGACAACTGGTACGTACTGAAAAAGTACACCTTCGACCTGCGCCGCCGCGACGGCAGTTGGCAGTCCCAGACCCGCGAAATCTATGACCGGGGCAATGGCGCGACGATCCTGCTATACAACCGCGAGCGGCGTACGGTGTTGCTGATTCGCCAGTTCCGCATGCCCACCTTCGTCAACGGTTACCACGGCTACCTGATCGAATCCGCCGCCGGCCTGCTGGACAACGCCAGCCCCGAGGAGCGCATTCGCCTGGAGGCGGAAGAAGAGACGGGCTACCGTGTGGGCCATGTAGAAAAAATCTACTCGGCCTTCATGAGCCCGGGCTCGGTGACCGAGCGCATTCACTTTTTTATCGGCGAATATTCACCGGGTGATCGGGTGAGTGATGGCGGCGGGCTGGAAGAAGAAGGTGAGGACATCGAAGTGCTGGAGCTGGGGTTTGAGGCCGCGCTGTCCATGGTGCAAAGTGGCGAGATCGTCGACGGCAAGACCATCATGCTGTTGCAGTATCTTGAATTGCGGATGTTGAAAGAGGGCTGGTGATGTCGCCTCGGTTGTCGCTTGCGCTGGCGGTATTGCTGGCGGGCTGCAGTGGTGTGAGTGCTGCGCAAACGCCCGTCGGCGACGGTGGTGTTCCCGCGTTCTATACCTGGGCTGACAAGGTACCCGCATCACCCGGGACGATGCTGCGTAGCGAGCCGTTGACGGCCCGGCAAAGCCTTGCTGATGCCGGGCAGAACATTCGGATCCTGTACACCTCCACTGACGGCCTTGACACTGGCCAGCGGGTGATTGTTTCCGGTGCGTTGTTCCTGCCCAAAGGCACGCCGCCGCCGGGTGGCTGGCCGCTGATGGCGTGGGCCCATGGCACGGTGGGCAGCGCCGATATCTGCGCGCCGTCGTTCGCCGGTCGCAGCCCGCGGGACACGCGTTATCTCAATTATTGGCTGGCCCAAGGGTATGCAATCGTCGCCACCGATTATCAGGGGCTCGGGACACCTGGCCTGCATCCGTATGGGCTGAGCAGTCCGCTGGCTTATGGTGTGCTCGACAGCATCCGTGCGGTGATGGCGGGTGGTTTTGACCTCTCCAAACGCGTCGTGGTGTTCGGCCAGTCCCAGGGCGGGCGTGCGGCGTTTGCCACGGCGGTGTATGCGAAAGATTACGCGCCCGAATTGAACATTGTCGGTGTGGTAGCGACGGGTACGCCGTACACCGCAACGCATAAAACGGGAGACAGTGCCGAGCTGGAAAAGGCCCGCAGTTCGGTGGTGCCGACCTTTGCCTACAACCTGTTGCGGTTGGGTACTGCCACGTTGTTTGATCCATCGGTTGTTCCTGGTGAGTACTTGAACGAGCGCGCGATGCCTGCGTTTGAGAGCAGCCAGCGTGATTGCTTGCAGGCTATTGAGCAGCGGGTGGTGGCGGATGGGCTTACGTTCAACGACAGCTTCAAACGCTCGCCGAAAGTGGCCCTCGACAGGGTTTATCGTGAGTCGGCGTATCCGACGCTGAAGACCGATATTCCGGTTTTTGTCGGGACGGGTGGGCAGGATCGGGATGTGTTTGTGCCGGGGCAGAAAGCGTTGGTCAGGGATGCGTGCAAGGCGGGTGACCGGATTGAATGGCATTTTTATCCGCAGCTTGATCATTCGGCCACGGTGAATGGTTCGCTGGTGGATTCGGCGCCGTTTGTGCGCAAGGCGTTTGCGGGGGAGGTGATTGTTGGGAATTGTGGGGGCTGAGTTTTGGGTGCATATCCGTTGCTGCGGTAACGGCTGAATAAGGTTCCGCTCTTACAGCGGGTCACTTTTGGCAAATGCCCGGAATGCCGGCCCAGCCAAAAGTAACCAAAAGGTCTTTGCCCCACCACTCGGCACCTCGCTTAGGCTCGGTGTGCCTACTTGCGGCCATCGTGGTTGACGGGGCCCGCAGATCAAGATCAACAGCAGATCAAGAGCACGGCGGCCTGAAAGCCGACCTGAGTGTTAGAAGCAAGGGCAAGGTCCAGAGCGAAAGCAGAGCTGCTTTTCTGTGGGAGCTGGCTTGCCTGCGATGCAGACACCTCGGTACGTCAGGTACACCCAGTTGATGCCATCGCAGGCAAGCCAGCTCCCACATTTGACCGTGCCCGCTTTAGCTTTTGATTTTGCTGTTGCTTCACCACACTCAAGCCGGCCGGTAGGCCGCTGTGCTGTTGCTTTTGATCTTAGGCGCCCCGTTAAACCACGCTGGCCGAACGCAGGTAGTACGGAGCGGGTAAACCGGCAGGACGCCGGTTTACCCGCGACGGGGCAGGGACGCCCCGTCGCGGCGGCCCGCGTAGTACTACCGGAGCTGAGGGCACACCGAGCCTAAGCGAGGTGCCGAGTGGTGGGGCAAGAGCGTTTTGCTTACTTTTGCGCTGTTCAAAAGTGAGCCGCTGTAAGAGCGGAACCCATATCAGCCATCACAAAAACAACGGATATGCCCCCACCCACAGCCCCCACCAACAACCATCACGCACAAGGTGCCGACGTCGTCGCCACCCGATAGCGCTCGTCAAAATCATCCGCCAACTGCGCCAGCGTCACCTCGCCCAAACGCTGCAGCAGCAACGCCTGGGCGTCATCAAAGGCCTGGTTCAGCGCCGCGTTGACGGCCTGTTCAACCAGGCATTGCGGGTGATCGGTAGACAGCCCGACGGCAAAGATCGACGACGTGCCGAGGGCGTTGTGGATGTCCAGCAAGGTAATTTCGCCCAGCGGCTTGCCCAGCATCCAGCCGCCCTGATGGCCTTTTTCCGAGCGCACATAGCCCTTTTCCTTGAGCAGCCCCAAGGTGCGGCGCACCACCACCGCATTGGTGCCGAGCATCTGCGCAATAGTCTCGGAGGTGGCGCGTTCCTCGTGGCGGCCCATGTGGATCAGCACGTGGAGCATGCGCGAAAGCCGGGTGTCGTTTCTCATCTGCAAGCCTCAGGAATTCCTGCCCGAAAGTATCGTTCGTAACGATTGAAGTTGCGAGACTCTTGACGAAGTATTTTTATGTAACTTATGGTGTGTCGTAAGTGCCCGGCAACCGATGCAGGGGCCACCAGAGAGGTCATCTTCATGGTTTACGACGTGATTATCGTGGGCGGCAGCTACGCCGGAATGTCGGCCGGCCTGCAACTGGCACGGGCCCGGCGCAAGGTGCTGGTGATTGATGCCGGGCAGCGGCGCAACCGTTTTGCGGCCAGCTCCCATGGTTTCCTCAGCCAGGACGGCCAGCCGCCGGAATTGATCGCCGCCGAAGGGCGCGGGCAGTTGATGGAATACCCGACGGTGACCTGGGTGCAAGACACCGCCGTTGAAGCGACGCAAACTCCGGCGGGTTTCTTCGTGCAAACCCGGCACAACGGTGGGTTTTCCACTCAGCGGCTGATTCTCGCCACTGGCGTGGTCGACGAATTGCCCGAGGTCGAAGGCCTGCAAGAGCGCTGGGGCAAGCATGTGTTCCACTGCCCCTATTGCCACGGCTATGAACTGGATCAAGGCCGCATCGGCGTGCTGGCGACCTCACCGCTGGCGATGCATCACGCCATGATGCTGCCGGACTGGGGCACCACCACACTGTTTACCAACGGCGTATTTGTGCCGGACGCCGAGCAACAGGCGCAACTGGGTCGGCGTGGAGTCCGCGTCGAAAGCCAGGCGGTGCGAAGGATTGTCGGTGAGCGGGCGGATGTGGAATTGGCAGACGGCCGGGTCATCGCGCTGGACGGCATATTCACCCTGTCCCGCACGCGCATGGCCAGCCCGTTGGCTGAGCAATTGGGGTGCGAGTTTGTCGAAGGGCCGACCGGGCCCTATCTGCTGACAAACGATACGCGCCAAACCACGGTACCGGGCGTGTTTGCTTGCGGTGATGCAAACCTGGCCGGCGGCTCGGTGGCATTGGCGGTAGGCGAGGGCGTGCGCGCCGGGGTGGGCGCGCACTTTTCATTGATCTTCAGCTGAGGTCAGCGCACCAGGCACGGCCGTTTGTTATCGAACGTCCAGCCCGGAATCATGAACTGCATCGCCACGCTGTCATTGCGTGCACCCAGGCCCATGCCTTTGTACAGCTCATGGGCGTGGGCCACGGCGTCCATGTCGATGTCTACACCCAGGCCCGGTTTGGCCGGGACCTTGATATGACCGTCGACAATCTTCAGCGGCGCCTTGGTCAGCCGCTGGCCGTCCTGCCAGATCCAGTGCGTGTCGATGGCGGTGATTTCCCCCGGCGCGGCGGCAGCCACCTGGGTGAACATCGCCAGGGAAATGTCGAAGTGATTGTTGGAATGCGAGCCCCAGGTCAGGCCCCATTCGTGGCACATCTGTGCCACGCGCACCGAGCCCTGCATGGTCCAGAAATGCGGGTCGGCGAGGGGGATATCCACGGACTGCAACTGGATCGCGTGCCCCATTTCGCGCCAGTCGGTGGCGATCATGTTGGTGGCGGTGGGCAGCCCGGTGGCACGGCGGAATTCGGCCATGACTTCGCGACCGGAGTAGCCGTTTTCCGCACCGCAAGGGTCTTCGGCGTAGGCCAATACGTGATGCTGGTCGCGGCACAGGGCGATGGCTTCTTTCAGCGACCAGGCGCCGTTGGGGTCCAGGGTGATACGAGCATCCGGGAAGCGTTCGGCGAGCGCAGTGACCGCCTCGATTTCTTCGGCACCGCGCAGCACGCCGCCCTTGAGTTTGAAGTCATTGAAGCCATATTGCGCCTTGGCTGCCTCTGCCAGGCGCACGATAGCTTCGGGCGTCATGGCTTGTTCATGACGCAGGCGGAACCAGTCCTCGGCATGCTCTTCACTGCGATACGCCAGGTCGGTTTGCTGGCGATCACCGATGTAAAACAGATAGCCGAGCATCTTCACCGCGTCCCGTTGCTGGCCTTCACCCAACAGAGCGGCCACCGGGACCTCGAGGAATTGGCCGAGCAGATCCAGGAGTGCTGCTTCCATCGCCGTAACGGCGTGGATGGTGATGCGCAGGTCGAACGTCTGCAAACCCCTGCCCGCCGAATCCCGCGCGGCGAAGGTTTGGCGCATCGCATTGAGGATGCTTTGGTACTGGCCGATAGGCTTGCCGATCACCAGGCTGCGGGCGTCTTCCAGGGTCTCGCGGATGCGTTCGCCACCGGGCACTTCACCGACGCCGGTGCGGCCGGCGCTGTCGGTGAGGATCACGATATTGCGCGTGAAAAACGGCCCGTGGGCGCCGCTGAGGTTGAGCAGCATGCTGTCGTGGCCGGCGACCGGGATGACCTGCAGGCCGGTGACGACCGGGGCGCCGTTGGCGTGGTGCTGGTGTTCTGTGTTCATTGGGTATTCCTTATTTGCTCAAGACGGGTGCGGGTTGCAGCACGCTGCTGGTGGTCGGCGCGGGCAATGTCCTGGCGAAAAACACCAGGATCGCCGCCAGGATCGAAGTGCCCGCCAGGCCATACAAACCGCCTTGGATCGAACCGGTGGTCTGTTCCAGGAAACCAAAGGTTGTGGGCGCGACAAACCCGCCGAGGTTGCCGATGGAGTTGATCAGCGCGATCACTGCCGCGGCGATGCGGGCATCCAGGTAGCCCTGGGGAATCGGCCAGAACAGCGAGGAAGCCGATTTGAAGCCAATTGCCGCAAAGCAGATGGCGATAAAGGCAAAGATCGGCCCGCCGGTGGTGGACAGGAACATGCCGACCGCGGCGATCAACAGGGCGACGGCGACCCACGCTTGCTGGAACTTGAACTTGCCCGCCAGCGCGGCGAAGGCGTACATCGCGATGATCGAAATCAGCCAGGGGATCGAGTTGTAGAAACCCACCTGGATGTCGCTCAGGTCGCCCATCTTTTTGATGATGCTCGGCAGCCAGAAGGTGGCGGCGTAGATCGTCAGCTGGATGCAGAAATATAAGGCGCAGAACAGCATGATCTGGCGGTCCTTGAGCAACTTGCCCAGGGTCGGCTTGACCGTGGTAGCGGCGTCACGCTCGCGCTGTTCGCGGTCGATCTCGCCCACCAGCGCATCCTTTTCTTCAAGGCTGAGCCACTTGGCGTCGTGGGGTTTGGAGTCGAGCCAGAACCACACGAAAAAGCACAGCAGCACCGAGGCCATGCCTTCGATGATGTACATCCACTGCCAGCCATGCAGGCCAAAGCCGTTGATTTGCAGCAGCACGCCAGACAAGGGACCGGAGATCAGCGAGGCAAGGGCCGAGCCGCTGAGGAAAATCGCAATCGCCTTGCCACGTTCGACACCCGGCAACCAGCGGGTGAAGTAGTAGATCACCCCGGGGAAGAACCCGGCTTCGGCCACGCCCAGCAGGAAGCGCAGGATGTAGAAGTGGGTTTCGTTCTGGATAAAGGCCATCAGCGTGGCGGTGATGCCCCAGGTGAACATGATGCGGGTCAGCCAGATACGCGCGCCGACTTTTTGCAGAAGCATGTTGGACGGCACTTCGAACAGCGCGTAGCCGATGAAAAACAACCCGGCGCCGAAGCCGTAGGCCGCTGCACCAATGCCCAGGTCGTGCTCCATATGGGTACGCACAAAGCCGATGTTGACGCGGTCGATGTAGTTGACGATGAACATGATCACGAAGAGCGGCAGCACATGGCTCTTCACTTTCTTGATCGCGCGGGCCAGGACCGGGTCGGTGGCAGGCGCAGCTGTCGCAGGGCTTGAAGGGGTCACGAGGTAAAACTCCCACTGATTATTGTTGTGCGGGGGATAGGCTCGGGTTGCCGGAGTTGTCTGACAACTTGATAGACATCATACAACTGCAATTTCAGAGATAGCAACCCTTTGTAGGAGCGAGCTTGCTCGCGAAAAACGTCAACGATTACGCGGGTATATTGAAAGGTCGCGATGCTTTCAGGTTTTTCGCGAGCAAGCTTGCTCCTACAGGTATTTGTTTGTTGTCATACAAGTAGGGGGTTATAAGAATGGTAGTATTGGCAGGCGCCCCTGAATGGAACTCCTGATGCAAAACCCCAGTTCGGCACCTCAACGCAAACGCTCCCCGGGCCTTGCGCACGACATCGTCACCGCGTTGACCCAGCAGATTCTCCTGGGGCAAATGGCGCCAGGTGAGAAGCTGCCGTCCGAGTCCGCCATCGTCGGCGAGTACGGCGTCAGTCGCACCGTGGTACGCGAAGCACTCTCCAAATTGCAGGCCGCCGGGCTGGTGGAAACCCGCCACGGTGTCGGCACCTTTGTGCTGGCGCGCGATGAGCGCCAGGGCCTGCACCTGACCCACGACACCGCCGCCAGCGTGCGCGGCATTCTCGAGTTGCGCATGGGCCTGGAAACCCAGGCGGCCGCGCTGGCGGCCTTGCGCCGTACCGATGAACAACTGCAGCAGATGCGCCATGCGCTGGATGATTACCAGGATTCACTGGCCAACAACGACAGTGCCGTTGAGCCCGATGTGCGCTTCCATCGCCTGATCGCCCAGGCCACCGGCAACACCTATTTCACCGACGTGATTTATCACTTGGGCAACTCGGTGATCCCGCGCACCCGAATCAATGCCGAGGAGCGCGGTGACGCCGATTTGATGGAGCTGGGGCGGCTGGCGAACCTTGAGCATGAGGCGATCTTGAAGGCCATCCGCCGCCAGGACCCAGACGCCGCGCGTGCCGCCATGCTGCTGCATCTGAGCAACAGCCTGGAACGAATGACCGGCGAGTAGCCCAGGGGTTTTCCGTTCAGCTGTGCAGGGGCATTTTCTTCAATACCCGAATTGGCCTTCCCTTTAAGGTGCCCCTATTCATCACAAGAAAAGGGAACCGCAATGAGCTTGATCATTTCCATGGCCGCCTTCGCCCTGGCCACGTCCATCACGCCGGGCCCGGTGAATGTGGTGGCCATCAGTTCAGGGGCGCGCTTTGGGTTTGCTGCCAGCCAAAAGCACGTGGCCGGGGCGGCGCTGGGATTTACCCTGCTGCTGGTGCTGATTGGCCTGGGGTTGCATGAGGTATTGGTGCGCTGGCCGCTGCTGACCCAGTTGATTCAATGGGGCGGGGTAGCGTTCCTGCTGTACATGGCCTGGAAGCTCGCGGTGGACGACGGCCGTCTGGAGGCCGACGGCACGGTCACGGCGCCATCGATGCTCTACGGCGCGATCATGCAGTGGCTCAACCCCAAGGCCTGGCTGGCGTGTGTGGCGGGCATGGGGCTGTTTGTGGCCGATGGCGACGCGCAGCAAGTCTGGCTGTTTGCGACGATCTACCTGGTGATTTGCTACCTGTCTGTGGCGTGCTGGGCCTACGCCGGGACCTTCCTGCGGCGCTACCTGAGCAACCCTCAGGGAATGCGCCTGTTCAATCGTTCGATGGCCGCGTTGCTGGTGGCAAGCGTGGGTTATTTATTGCTGGCGTGAGTCAGCCGCGGTATTGGCCGGGCGTGGCCGCCAGATGTTGTTTGAACGTGCGCTGGAAGTGCGCCTGATCGGCAAAACCGGCAGCCAGCGCCACGTCGGCAATCAGTTCGCCATTGCGCAATTGTGTGCGCGCAAACTGGATGCGGCGATTGACCAGGAACGCATGGGGCGTCATGCCGTAATACTGCTTGAACGCACGGATCAGGTACGACGGCGACAGCTCGGCGGCCTGGCAGATAGCTTCCAGCTTCAGGGCCTCGGTGCAGTGTTCACGAATGTATTCGGCGGCCCGTTCCAGCTTGTGATTCACCTCACGTACCGGCGTCGTCGACGGGTTGAGCCGTTGCTGCACCTCGGTGAAAAAGCTCACTGCGGCGCTCTGCTTGTGCAGGTGCTCGGCCTGTTCGTCCACCAACACCTCGTACAGCTCGATCAAGCCGCTATACAGCACGACATCACGGGTATGAGTGGCAGTGAACGGGCGAAAACCCAGCTCGGTGCTGAAGCCCAGTTGATGCTGCAAGTCAGTCAACCAGGCGGTGTCGATGTAGAGCATGTGATACGACCAGGGCTGGTCGTAAAGGGGATTGCAGGCGTGAACATCGCCAGGGTTCATCAGCACCACGGTGCCGGCGCTGATCTGGAAGGTGGACGCGCCGTGGATATACAGGCTTTTGCCGGCTGTGATCGCACCGATCGAGAAATGTTCGTGGGAGTGCCGTGTGTAGCAGACCTTGCGCCCGTCGGCGATGGTCCGTGCCTCGATAAACGGCAGCGCCTCGTCTCGCCAGAAATACGGCGCCGGTGACAGTTGGTCCGTGGCGTTCAGCGACATGTCTGCAGCTCCATCTCGAGCAAGGTCGAGCAGGGATCATTACACAGCCATGCGCTGAACGGCTATCGCGGCCACACAGGAAGTTCGATTAGAGGGGCTCGGGGCCGGGCACCAGAAACGCCGCCTCGAGCAATTGCCGGGTATAGGCATGTTGGGGGTTGGCGAAGATCGCGGAGGCATCGCCTTGTTCCACCACCTGCCCATGCTTGATCACCATCAACTGGTGACTCAAGGCCTTGACCACCGCCAGATCGTGGCTGATGAACAGGTAGGTCAGGTTATATTTGGCCTGCAGGTTACGCAGCAATTCCACCACCTGGCGCTGCACGGTGCGGTCAAGAGCCGAGGTCGGTTCATCCAGCAGGATCAACCGGGGCTTGAGCACCAGTGCGCGGGCGATAGCAATGCGCTGGCGTTGGCCGCCGGAGAATTCGTGGGGGTAGCGATGGCGGGTTTCGGGGTCCAGGCCCACTTCCTTCAGCGCTGCGATAACCGCCACTTCCTGCTCGGCCGCAGTGCCCATCTTGTGGATGCGCAGGCCTTCGCCGACGATCTCGCTCACGCACATGCGTGGGCTCAGGCTGCCGAACGGGTCCTGGAACACCACCTGCATTTCCCGGCGCAGCGGTCGCACCTGCTGCTGGCTGAGTTTGTCCATCTGATGGCCTTCGAAGCGGATGCCGCCTTTACTCGCAATCAGCCGCAGAATCGCCAGGCCCAGGGTGGATTTGCCCGAGCCGCTTTCACCGACGATGCCCAGTGTCTGGCCCTGGGGCAGGCTGAAGTTGATGCCATCCACCGCCTTGACGTAATCGACGGTGTTGCGCAGGAAACCTTTCTTGATCGGGAACCAGACTTTCAGGTCCTCGACTTCCAGCAACGGCGGGCCGATTTCATTGGTAGCAGGCCCACCGCTGGGTTCGGCTGCCAACAGTTCCTGGGTGTAAGGGTGTTGTGGCGACTGGAACAGGGTTTCGCATTCGGCCTGCTCGACGATGCAGCCTTTTTGCATCACACATACTCGGTGGGCAATCCGCCTTACCAGGTTCAAGTCGTGACTGATCAACAGCAGGGCCATGCCCAGTCGCGCCTGCAACTCCTTGAGCAACTCCAGAATCTTCAGCTGCACGGTGACGTCGAGCGCCGTGGTCGGCTCGTCCGCAATCAACAGCTCTGGCTCATTGGCCAGGGCCATGGCGATCATCACCCGCTGGCGCTGGCCGCCCGAGAGCTCGTGGGGCAGGGCCTTGAGGCGTTTGTGGGGTTCGGGGATGCCCACCAGTTCGAGCAATTCGAGGGTGCGTTTGGTGGCGACCTTGCCGGTCAGCCCCTTGTGCAGGCCGAGCACTTCGTTGATCTGCTTTTCGATGGAATGCAGCGGGTTCAACGAGGTCATCGGCTCCTGGAAAATCATCGCAATCCGGTTGCCGCGAATATGCCGGATGGTCTTTTCTTTCAGCGTCAGCAGGTCGTGGTTGGCGTACTGGATTGTCCCCGATGGGTGACGCGCCAGCGGGTAGGGCAGCAGGCGCAGAATCGAGTGCGCTGTGACCGACTTGCCGGAGCCGCTTTCGCCCACCAGCGCCAGGGTTTCCCCGCGCTTGATGTCGAAACTGACGTTGTTCACCACACGCTGGTGGGTGTTGCCTACGACGAACTCGACGGAGAGGTCGCGGACTTCGATCAGATTGTCCTGATTCATCTCATTTCCTCGGGTCGAAGGCATCGCGAGCGGACTCGCCGATAAACACCAGCAAACTCAACATGATCGCCAGCACGGCGAAGGCACTCATGCCCAGCCACGGCGCTTGCAGGTTGGATTTGCCCTGCGCCACCAGTTCACCCAGGGACGGCGAACCAGCGGGCAGGCCAAAGCCCAGGAAGTCCAGGGCCGTAAGGGTGCCGATCGCGCCGGTGAGGATGAACGGCATGAAGGTCATGGTGGAGACCATGGCGTTGGGCAGGATATGGCGGAACATGATCGCGCCGTTCTGCATCCCCAGCGCCCGTGCCGCGCGCACGTATTCCAGGTTGCGCCCGCGCAGGAACTCGGCGCGCACCACGTCCACCAGGCTCATCCAGGAAAACAGCAGCATGATGCCCAGCAGCCACCAGAAATTGGGCTGCACAAAACTGGCAAGGATGATCAGCAGGTACAGCACCGGCAAGCCGGACCAGATCTCCAGGAAGCGCTGGCCGGCCAGGTCGACCCAGCCGCCGTAGAAGCCCTGCAAGGCACCGGCGATCACGCCGATGATCGAACTGAGCACGGTGAGCGTCAGCGCAAACAGCACGGAAATCCTGAAGCCGTAGATCACCCGCGCCAGCACATCGCGGCCCTGGTCATCGGTGCCCAGCAGGTTGTCCCGCGACGGCGGGGCCGGGGCCGGCACCTTCAGGTCATAGTTGATGCTCTGGTAGCTGAACGGGATCGGCGCCCACAACGTCCAGGCATCCTTGGCCTTGAGCAGCTCCTGGATATAGGGGCTTTTGTAGTTGGCCTCCAGCGGGAATTCGCCGCCGAAGGTGGTCTCGGGGTAACGCTTGAGTGCCGGGAAATACCAGTCGCCGTCGTAATGCACCGCCAGCGGCTTGTCGTTGGCGATCAACTCGGCGCCCAGGCTCAGGCCGAACAGGATCAGGAACAGCCACAGCGACCACCAGCCACGCTTGTTGGCCTTGAAGCGCTCGAACCGGCGACGATTGAGGGGGGATAGATTCATCTCAATGCTCCCGGCTGGAGAAGTCGATGCGCGGATCGACCAGGGTGTAGGTGAGGTCACCGATCAGTTTCACCACCAGCCCCAGCAGGGTGAAGATAAACAGCGTGCCAAACACCACCGGGTAGTCGCGGTTGATCGCCGCTTCAAAGCTCATCAAGCCCAGGCCGTCGAGGGAGAAGATCACTTCCACCAGCAACGATCCGGTAAAGAAGATGCCGATAAAGGCCGACGGGAAGCCGGCAATCACCAGCAGCATTGCGTTGCGAAACACATGGCCGTAGAGCACGCGGTGGTTGGTCAGGCCCTTCGCTTTGGCGGTGACCACGTATTGCTTGTTGATCTCGTCGAGGAAGCTGTTTTTGGTGAGCAGCGTCATGGTCGCGAAGTTGCCGATCACCAGGGCGGTGACGGGCAGGGCAAGGTGCCAGAAGTAATCGAGGATCTTGCCGCCCCAGCTCAACTCGTCGAAGTTGTTGGACGTGAGCCCGCGTAACGGAAACCAGTCGAAGTAACTGCCACCGGCGAACACCACGATCAGCAGGATCGCAAACAGGAACGCCGGGATCGCATAGCCGACGATGATGGCCGAACTGGTCCACACGTCAAAATGGCTACCGTGTCGTGTGGCTTTGGCGATCCCCAGTGGGATCGACACCAGGTACATGATCAGCGTGCTCCATAACCCCAGGGAAATGGACACCGGCATCTTCTCCTTGATCAGGTCGATGACCTTGGCATCGCGGAAGAAGCTGTCGCCAAAGTCCAGCCTGGCGTAGTTCTTGACCATGATCCACAAGCGTTCCGGTGCTGACTTGTCGAAGCCGTACATCTTCTCGATTTCCTTCACCAGCGCCGGGTCCAGGCCTTGGGCGCCGCGGTAGCTGGAGCCGGCCACCGAGACTTCGGCGCCGCCACCGGCGATGCGGCTGGTGGCGCCTTCAAAGCCTTCTAGCTTGGCGATCATTTGCTCCACCGGGCCACCGGGCGCGGCCTGGATGATCACAAAGTTGATCAGCAAAATGCCGAACAGGGTCGGGATGATCAGCAGCAGTCGGCGAAAAATATAGGCCAGCATCTCAGTCGCCCCCGCTCGCCGGATCGGCGCTTTGGTTGGTGTCCAGGGTTACCGCAGGCTTGGCGTCGGGTTTGCTCCACCAGGTGGCGGTGCCGACGTCATAGCGCGGTGAGACGTTCGGATGGCCGAGGTGGTCCCAATACGCCACGCGGAAGGTCTTGATGTGCCAGTTCGGGATCACGTAGTAGCCGAACTGCAGCACGCGGTCCAGGGCCTTGGCGTGGGCCACCAGGCTCTTGCGCGAGTCGGAGTCGATGAGTTCTTCCACCAGTTGGTCGATGGCCGGGTCTTTCAGGCCGATGTAGTTGCGGCTGCCGGGCTTGTCGGCACTGGACGACTTCCAGAACTCGCGCTGTTCATTACCGGGTGAAGAGGACTGCGGGAAGCTGCCCACCACCATGTCGAAATCCCGCGAGCGAATGCGGTTGATGTACTGCGAGACGTCGACCCGGCGAATCACCAGGTCTATCCCCAAGTCCGCCAGGTTGCGCTTGAACGGCAACAGGATACGTTCGAACTCGGTCTGGGCCAGCAGAAACTCGATGGTTACCGGTTTGCCGGTGGTGTCGACCATCTTGTCGTCGACGATTTTCCAGCCGGCCTCTTGCAGTAACTGGTAGGCCTCGCGCTGCTGGGTGCGGATCATGCCGCTGGCGTCGGTCTTGGCTGGCTCGAAGGCTTCGGTAAACACCTGGGGCGGGATCTTGTCCCGCAGCGGTTCCAGAATCGCCAGCTCGGCCGGCCCGGGCAGGCCGGTGGCGGCCATCTCGGAGTTTTCGAAATAGCTGCGGCTGCGGGTGTAGGCGCCATTGAACAGTTGCTTGTTGCTCCATTCGAAGTCCAGCAGCAGGCTGATGGCCTTGCGCACGCGTACGTCCTGGAACATCGGCTTGCGGATGTTGAACACGAAGCCCTGCATCCCGGTGGGATTACCGTTGGGGATTTCTTCCTTGATCAGGCGGCCCTGGGCAACGGCGGGGGTGTTGTAGGCGTTGGCCCAGTTTTTCGCGCTGATTTCCAGCCAGTAATCGAACTGCCCGGCCTTGAGCGCTTCAAGCGCTACCGTGTTGTCGCGGTAGTAATCGGTGACGCGGTAATCGAAGTTGTAAAAGCCCTTGTTGATCGGCAGGTCCTTGGCCCAGTAGTCCTTGACCCGCTCGTAGCGGATCGACCGTCCGGCCTTGACCTCGGCCACCTTGTACGGGCCGCTGCCCAATGGAATCTCCAGGTTGCCCTTGGAGAAGTCGCGGGTCTCCCAGTAATGCTTGGGCAATACCGTCAGTTGTCCGAGGATCAGCGGCAACTCGCGGTTGTTGGTGCGCTTGAACTTGAACAGCACGCGCAGCGGGTCTTCGGCGACCACTTCATCGACGTCGGCGTAGTAGGTTTTGTAGATCGGCGAACCGTCTTTCATCAGCGTCTGGAAGCTGAACACCACGTCTTCGGCGCGGATCGGGTGGCCGTCGTGGAAGCGTGCTTCGGGGCGAATGTAGAAGCGCACCCAACTATTGTCCGGGGCCTTTTCGATCTTGCCGGCCACCAGGCCGTATTCGGTGATGGGTTCGTCCAGGCTTTGCTGGGCGAGGGTGTCGTAGATCAGGCCGATATTGTCTGCCGGCACGCCCTTGCTGATGAACGGGTTGAGGCTGTCGAAGCCGCCCATGCTGGACTCGCGGAAGGTGCCACCCTTGGGCGCCTGCGGGTTTACGTAGTCGACATGTTTGAAATCGGCGGGGTACTTGGGTGGTTCGTTGTAGAGGGTCAGGGCGTGTTGCGGGGCCGCACTGGCCGCAGCGCAAAACAGCAGGCCGCCAAGGAATGCAGTACGCAAAGGTATCATTGGGCTTTCTCCGAAGCTTTCAGCCACCATGCGCTCAGGCCCAGGCTGTAGGGCGGCGTGGTGACGAAGGCGAACCGGTTGCGGTACGCCAGGCGATGATAGTTGAGGTACCAGTTGGGAATACTGTAGTGCTGCCACAGCAGCACGCGGTCGAGCGCCCGGCCGGCGGCCAATTGTTCTTCACGGGTTTGCGCCGCCAGCAGCTGTTCCAGCAGATGGTCGACCACCGGGTTGGCGATGCCTGCGTAGTTTTTGCTGCCCTTGATCCCCGCCTGGCTGGAGTGAAAGTACTGCCACTGCTCAAGGCCGGGGCTGAGGGTCTGGTTGAGGGTCATCAGAATCATGTCGAAGTCGAATTGATCGAGGCGTTGTTTGTACTGTGCGCGGTCTACCGTGCGCAAGCGGGCGTCGACGCCAATGCTTGTCAGATTCTCGACATAAGGCTGCAGGATGCGCTCCAGGTTCGGATTCACCAGCAGAATCTCCAGGCGCAGCGGCTGCCCGTCACTGTTGAGCAGGCGTTGCCCGGACAGCTTCCAGCCGGCTTCGGCCAGCAAGGCGAGGGCGCGGCGCAGGGTTTCCCGGGGGATGCCGCGACCGTCGGTCTGGGGCAGGCTGAAAGGCTGGGTCAACAGGTTGGCCGGCAGTTGATCGCGATACGGTGACAGCATCAGCCATTCATGGCCGGTCGGCACGCCGGTGGCGGAAAATTCGCTGTTGGGGTAGTAACTGAGGGTGCGCTTATAGGCTCCGCTGAACAGGGTGCGGTTGGTCCACTCGAAATCGAACATCAAGCCCAAGGCCTCGCGGACCTTTGCCTGGCTGAAGGCCGGGCGCCGGCTGTTCATGAATAGGCCCTGGCTTTGGGTCGGGATCTGGTGGGCGATCTGCGCCTTGATCACATCGCCACGGTTGACCGCCGGGAAGTTGTAGCCGTTGGCCCAGTTCTTCGCCTGGTGCTCGATATAGATATCGAATTCGCCGGCCTTGAACGCTTCGAAGGCCACGTCGCTGTCGCGGTAGAACTCCACCTCGACTTTGTCGTAGTTATAGAAACCACGGTTGACCGCCAGGTCCTTGCCCCAGTAATCCTTGACCCGCTCGAACACCAGTTGCCGCCCCGGGCTGACCTTGGTGATGCGGTAAGGCCCGCTGCCCAGCGGCGGCTCGAAGGTGGTGGCCTTGAAATCACGGTTTTTCCAGTAATGCTGGGGCAATACTGGCAGCTCGCCCAGGCGCAGGATCAGCAGCGGATTACCGGCGCGCTTGAACACAAAACGAATGCGATGCCGGTTAAGAATGTCGACCCGGGCCACTTCCTGCAGGTTGGTGCGGTATTGCGGATGGCCTTCGGTCAGCAGAGTACGATAGGAAAACGCCACGTCGTAGGCGGTAATCGGCTTGCCATCGTGGAAGCGTGCTTCAGGGCGAAGGTTGAATACCACCCAACTGCGGTCCTCGCTGTATTCCACCGATTGGGCAATCAGGCCGTAGCTGGAGGTTGGTTCGTCGCCGGAAGGCGCGTACTGGCCGGTGCCGACCATCAGCGGCTCATTGAGCTCGTTGACCCCGTATTGCAGGAAGTTGGCGGTGGAAACCGGGCTGGAACCCTTGAAGGTATAGGGGTTGAGGGTGTCGAACGTGCCAAACGCCATGACCCGCAAGGTGCCGCCCTTGGGCGCTGCGGGGTTTACCCAGTCGAAGTGGGTGAATTTGGCCGGGTACTTGAGCGTGCCGAACTGCGCATAACCGTGGCTCTCGGTAATGGTCGCGTTCGCGGAAAAGCTCAAGGCCAGACTTATTAGTAGAAGGAGGGGACGCTTCAAGTCAGAGATCCGATCCAGGCGGCTTGGGCTTTATGATCGGTACAGTAACAGCTTGTTCCGATTGGAAAAAGGCTGTTGAAGTGGGGTGGGATACCTGTAGGAGCGAGCTTGCTCGCGAAGGACGCCAACGATAACGCTGGCATTCTGAATTAACGCGGCGTGCTTGCGTTTTTCGCGAGCACGCTCGCTCCTACAGGGTTTGCGGTGTTATCTCGGGCCTGAAACCACCAGCATCTGGCCAGGCTTCAGCGCCTGGCCCGTGCGCGGGTTCCAGCGCTTGAGATGTTGCATCTCAACGTTGAAGCGCTTGGCGACGATGTACAGCGAGTCGCCTTTCTTGACCTTGTATTGCACCGGCTTCTTGCTGTCAGCCTTGGCCACCAGCTTGCGGGTGTCCTGCATCACCAGGGTCTGGCCAACCTTCAGCGCCTGGCCATTGAGCTTGTTCCAGCGCTGCAAATCATGCACGTCGACCTTGTTGGCCTTGGCAATCAGCGTCAGGTTGTCGCCGCTGCGGACCTTGTAGTTGCGTGTGCGACCGGCAATGGTCTTGTGCTCAACGTCGTCGAACACCGGCTTTTTCGGGCGCATGCTTAGCAATTCTTCCGGCTTCATTGCCGAAAGGCTGCTGGCCAGCAACTGCGCCTTGGAGGTGGGCACCAGCAAATGCTGCGGGCCGTCCAGGGTGGTGCGCTGCTTCAAGGCCGGGTTGAGCTGGAACAGTTCGTCTTCGTCGATCTCGGCCAGCGCGGCGACCCGTGACAGGTCCATGCTCGTTTTGATTTCTACCACTTCAAAGTACGGCGTGTTGGCAATCGGGTTCAGGTTGACGCCGTACGCCTCGGGGGCCAGCACCACCTGGGACAGCGCCAGGAACTTGGGCACGTAGTCTTTGGTTTCCTGGGGCAGTGGCAGGTTCCAGTAGTCCGTCGGCAAGCCGAGCTTCTCGTTACGCTCGATGGCCCGGCTGACCGTGCCTTCACCTGCGTTGTAAGCCGCCAGGGCCAGCAGCCAGTCGCCGTTGAACATGTCATGCAGACGTGTCAGATAGTCCAGGGCGGCGGTGGTGGAGGCGGTGATGTCGCGGCGGCCGTCGTAGGCGCGGGTCTGGCGCAGGTTGAAGTAGCGCCCGGTGGCGGGAACGAACTGCCAGAGGCCGACCGCGTCGCTGCGCGAATAGGCCATTGGGTTGTAGGCACTTTCAATCACTGGCAGCAGCGCCAGCTCCAGGGGCATGTTGCGTTCTTCAAGGCGTTCGACGATGTAATGAATGTAGAGGCTGCCGCGTTCGCCGGCGTTCTCGAGGAAGGAGGGGTTACTGGCAAACCACAATCGTTGCTGTTCAATGCGCGGGTTGACGCCCAGCCCGTCCTGCAATTGAAAGCCCCGGCGCATGCGTTCCCAGACATCCTGGGGCACTTCCGGGCTCGGCTTCTCTGATAGCCAAATGGGTTTTTGCTTGATCTTGGCGGTAAGGTTTGGTTTGGGTTGCACGGTGGATTGTGCGGCAAAATTAGTCGATTGGCAGCCCGCCAGAGTAGCGGACACAGCCACCGCCACGGCTTGAGCCAGGCGGGTCAATGCGTCTGAATGGTTGGTTTTACGAATAGATGACGACATTGGCTGGAAGTAAGTTCCGGGCAAAAATGTCGGGCGATTCTAGAAAGCGCTTTGGTTGCGGTCAACCATTCAGAAATTACGTACTAAATTTCGCGCGCTTAGAACGTATCTTTCCACGACCTCAAGCTAGCAAATACCTCGCTCCCGGCCCTGTTATCCCGACCATTCCGTTCGTCCGCTTTTTCTTTAACGGATGTTTCAGAGGTCCGCAGAAAAGGATTTGTGAGTTTTTCCAGGGCCAGGGTCGAAGGCAACGTAATCTCGCCGTTGGCCCGCAGTTGCCGCACGTTCTCTACCCGTTCGGCGATATCCGCGTTATGCGGTTCCACGGCCTGGGCGAATTTCAGGTTGCTTTGTGTGTATTCATGGGTGCAGTACACCAGCGTGTTCGCCGGCAGTGCCGCCAGGCGTTCCAGCGAGGTGTGCATTTGTTGTGGAGTGCCTTCGAACAGCCGGCCACAACCGGCGGCGAACAGGGTGTCGCCACAAAACAGCACGCCCTGGTGATAAAAGGCGATATGGCCGAGGGTGTGACCGGGTACGGCAAACACCTCGAAGTCCCAGCCCAGCACATTGATGCGGTCGTTATCCTGGAGGGCAACATCGCGCGCCGGGATCTTTTCATTCGCCGGGCCGTAGACCCTGGCGCCTGAAACACTTTTAAGTTGCTCGACGCCGCCGACATGATCATGGTGATGGTGAGTCACCAGGATGTCGCTGAGGCTCCAGTCGGGGTGCTGCTGGAGCCAGGCCAGCACGGGCGCGGCATCGCCGGGATCGACCACTGCGCAGCGCTTGTTCGGCTGATCCTGTAACAACCAGATGTAGTTATCGGTGAAGGCGGGCAGGGCACTGATCTGTATCATTCTTTGATTCGCCAAGCTGAACACATTGGTGCATCTTAGAACTTCTTGGCGAGTTGGAGAATGCAATGACTGATAAAGCGTTCGCCCAGGCCGATCCCGAGTGGCTGGCACTGATCAGTGCCGCCCGTGAATGGCTGTCCGGGCCTATCGGGCAATTTTTGCTGGATGAAGAACGGCGCATGCTCGAAGACGAGCTGGGCCGGTTCTTTGGTGGTTACCTGGTGCATTACGGCCCGTCGGCACAAACCCCGCCGTCGGCACCTCAGGTGCAACGCAATGTGCGCCTGGGGGCGCCGTTGCCGGGGGTGGAGATTGTTTGCGAGGAGCAGGCCTGGCCGTTGAGCGAGCATGCCGCCGACGTGGTGGTGTTGCAGCATGGCCTGGATTTCTGCCTGTCGCCCCATGGGTTGCTGCGCGAAGCCGCGAGCAGTGTGCGCCCAGGTGGCCATTTGCTGATCATCGGCATCAACCCCTGGAGCAGTTGGGGTTTGCGCCATGTGTTCGCCCATGACGCGCTGCGCCAGGCGCGCTGTATCTCGCCGTCGCGCGTGGGCGACTGGTTGAACC
Organism: Pseudomonas sp. K2I15; assembly: GCF_002204795.1. Taxonomy (GTDB): domain Bacteria; phylum Pseudomonadota; class Gammaproteobacteria; order Pseudomonadales; family Pseudomonadaceae; genus Aquipseudomonas. Next base: position 179,778 of record NZ_NIXO01000002.1, on the reverse strand, counting down.
TGCTGGGCTTTGCGCTGGAGAAACGCCGCTTCGGGTGCTATCGTCCGCCGCTTGCGTCCGCCAAGTGGCAGGGCCGCCTGGCCGGCTGGGAACGCAGGGCCGGTGCCTGGCAATTGTCTGGCGGTGGTTTCTACTTGTTGGTGGCGCGCAAGATCGTCGTTGGCCTGCGCCCGGTGCGTCAGGTACGCCGCGAGCCGATGGGCAAGCTGGTGCCGATGCCGATGGCCAAGGTCAATCGCAAGCAGAGCGAACAGTAAAAAATACCTTTTTGATTTCAGGTCGAGCCTCTCGACCTCGGGCCTTTGTCGGTCGATTATCGGCAACCCGCTTTGATGGATCCCGCTTTAATGGATAGTGAAATGACCGATAGCGTAGAACTCTTCACCGATGGCGCCTGCAAGGGCAACCCGGGCCCCGGCGGATGGGGCGCTTTGCTGGTGTGCAAGGGCGTGGAGAAGGAGCTGTGGGGCGGCGAAGCCAACACCACCAACAACCGCATGGAGCTGATGGGCGCGATCCGTGGCCTTGAAGAGCTCAAGCGTCGTTGCGACGTGTTGCTGGTAACCGACTCCCAATACGTGATGAAGGGCATCAACGAGTGGATGGTCAATTGGAAGAAGCGCGGCTGGAAAACCGCCGCCAAGGAGCCGGTGAAAAACGCCGACCTGTGGCAGTTGCTCGATGAGCAATGCAACCGCCACAACATCACCTGGAAATGGGTGCGCGGGCATATCGGCCATCACGGCAACGAGCGGGCCGACCAACTGGCCAACCGCGGTGTGGATGAAGTGCGCGGCTACAAGCAGAGCTGATGCCGGTTGACGTGTTAAGATCCCGCCCCTTGAAATGTACCAAACCGTTGAGAGCTGAACCCTGATGGCCATCCGATCTGTTGTACTCGATACCGAAACCACCGGCATGCCGGTGACCGACGGCCACCGGATCATTGAAATCGGCTGTGTCGAACTGATGGGGCGCCGCCTCACCGGCCGGCACTTCCACGTCTACCTGCAACCGGATCGGGAAAGTGACGAAGGCGCCATCGGCGTCCACGGCATCACCAACGAATTCCTGGTGGGCAAGCCGCGTTTTGCCGAAGTGGCCGATGAGTTCTTCGAGTTCATCAACGGCGCACAACTGATCATCCATAACGCGGCGTTCGACGTTGGCTTCATCAACAACGAATTCGCACTGATGGGCGCAACTGACCGGGCTGACATCACCCGGCACTGCTCGATCCTCGATACCTTGATGATGGCCCGTGAGCGTCACCCGGGCCAGCGCAACAGCCTCGATGCCTTGTGCAAACGCTATGGCGTCGACAACTCCGGCCGTGAACTCCACGGCGCCTTGCTCGACTCCGAGATTCTCGCCGACGTTTACCTGACCATGACCGGCGGCCAGACCAGCCTCTCCCTGGCCGGCAACGCCTCGGACGGCAACGGTTCGGCAGAAGGCTCGGGCAATCGTCCTTCGGAAATCCGCCGCCTGCCAGCGGATCGGCAGCCGACGGCGATCATTCGTGCCAGCGAGCAGGACATGATCGAACATGCGGAGCGCCTTGAGGCGATCGCAAAATCTGCCGGTGCCCCGGCGCTGTGGACCCAATTGACCCAGCAATAACCGTTACCCCAGTGCCAGCCCCTGGCTGGCCCTGATCAAATCATAAGCCTTGCGCGCAATCGGGTTCGCCGTGTTCGGGCGGATCCACAGGTAATACGTCACCTCCGGCATCCTCGGCAGCCCATCGTTCTCCCCCAATACCCGCATGTCCGGCCCGAGCATTTCCATGCTCCGTGGGGTCACGCCCAGCCCTGCGCGGGTTGCCGCCTTGATCCCGATCAGGTTCGACGCCAGATACGCCTGCCTCCATGGGATGTTCGCGCGTTCCAGCGCCTCCAGCGCATAACGCCGATAGATGCTCGGCTCATCCACCAGAATCAATGGCAGCGGCTCGCTCGGCGAGTGAATGTATTGCGCCGAACAAATCCACCACACCGGCGAGGTGCGCAACGCAAAGCCTTCAAGGTTGGCGTCTGCGCGGGTGGAAATCACCATGTCGACCTTGCCTCGGTGCAAATCATCCATCAGGAACGGGCTGCGGCCCACGTCGATTTCCAGGCGTAGGCGCGGCGCCGAGCGGGCGATGTGGCTGAGGATCGGCGGCAGGATGGTGTCGGCGATGTCGTGGGGCGAGCCGATGCGCAGCACGCCGCTGAGGCTGCTTTCGCGCAGGGAGTTAAGCGCATCGTCATTCAGTGACAGCATCTGCCGCGCATGCCGCAACAGCTGCAAGCCCGGCTCCGTCAGCTGTTTTTGCCGGCCGCGTTTTTCAAACAGGCTGACGCCCACTTGTTGCTCCAGGCGCTGCATATGCTGGGTGACAGAGGATTGTGTGCGGGCCAGGTGGGTGCCGGCTTCGGCGAAGCTGTGGTGGTCGACCACGGCGATAAAGGTGCGGAGCAGTTCAAGATCGAGGGTCGACATGGCCATTCCAGGGCAATTTTTATATCAAGGGTGCGAAGATAAACATTACATATATTTATGTGTTGTCGCGCCGGATTTTTGCGGGAGCTAATGATTGCGAGTATATGGCCAAAAACGAGGTCGTCCATATACGGGAAGTTATAACGATATGAGATATTTGAATTTCCGTTAGCCCGGCACTCTCCCTAGCATGCCCCCACATCAGGTCGGGGTACGCCGATCACTAATGAGGGGGAGTTCCATGGGTTTTGTGCGCGCGGCGGTAAAACGAAGGTTGCCTGTGGTCCTGGGCGCGTTGATCGCCCTGGGCGGCAGCGCGGTGGCTCAGGCCGATGCGACCCTGGACAAGATCCAGCAGCGCCATGTGCTGGTGGTCGGCGTGCTGCTCTCCGGCGGGCCGTTTGGCGGCATCGACCCCACCACCCAGAAGCCCAAGGGCTTGAACGTCGACCTGGCCAACGAGCTGGGCCGTCAGTTGGGTGCCGAAGTGCAATTGGTGCCGGTACTGCCGGCCAACCGCGTGCAGTTCCTGCAACAGGGCAAGGTCGACCTGCTGATCGCCAATATGGAATGGACCGTCGAGCGCGGCGAGATCCTCGGCTTCGTGCCAACACCGTTCTACAGGGTCGGCGGCACCGCAGCGGTACTCAAGGACAGCAAGATCACCCGTTGGGCAGACCTCAAGGACCAGCCGGTGTGCACCTCCCAAGGCAGCAGCTACGTGAAGCCGCTGACCGAACTGGGCGCGCAGATCAAAGCGTTCAAAAGCTCCTCCGAATCCCTGCTGGCCCTGCGCGGCAACAACTGCGTCGCCGCCGTGCATGACTCAACCCTGGTCAACCCGCTGATCAACGACAGCGCTGAATGGAAAGACTACCGCACCATCAGCCCCGAACTGAACCCGGCACCGTCGGTGATCTGGACCCGTCGCGGCGAGGGTGACACCCAGGCCAAACTCGACCCGATCGTCAAGGAGCTGCACCGCAGCGGCTGGCTGATCGAAGCCCAGACCCGCAACCACATCACCCCGGCTTCCCCGGCGCTGGTGGAATTGCAGAAACAGTTCAAGGGCGCCTGAGCATGAGATTGAACACCCTGAGCGTTCTCGGCCTGGCCTTGTGCGCAAGCCTGGCCCACGCCGACGCTACCCTCGACAAGATCCAGCAACGCCACGCCATCAGCGTCGGCGTGATTCTCAGCGGCCCGCCGTTTGGCACCCTCGACCCCAAGACCGGCGAACACCTGGGCTATAACGTCGAACTGGCCAAGGGCCTCGGCCAGGCGCTGGGTGTGGAGACCAAGACCGTCTCGGTACTGGCGCCGAACCGCGTGCAGTTCCTGCAACAGGGCAAGGTCGACGTGCTGATCGCCAATATGCAGTACACCGACGAGCGCGCCGAGATTCTCGACTATGTACCCACGCCCTATGAAGAAGTCGGCGGCGCGGCGCTGATCCGTAAGGGCGCCGGCATCACCCAGTGGGCCGACCTTAAAGACAAGCCGGTGTACGTGTCCCAGGGCAGCAACTTCATCAAGCCGCTGCAGGAAACCTACGGCGCGCAGATCAAGGCGTTCCGCAGCCAATCCGAATCTTTGCTGTCGTTGCGCGGCAATGGCTGCGTGGCGGCAGTGCACGTCAGCCCGACCATGCACGCGCTGCTGGACGATGCCGAATGGTCCGGTTACGAGATCCCGTTGCCGGGGGATTTGATCCCGTCCAAATCCGTGATCTGGGTCCGCAAGGGCGAGCACGACACCCAGGCCAAACTCGACGCCATCGTGCGCGACTGGCATCGCAGCGGCTGGTTGATCGCCTTGGGCGAACGCACCGGCATGCCGCCGTCCCAAGCCCTGCGTGATCTGCACGAGCAGTACAGCCATGAGTGAACCGCTATTCGCCACCCTGCAACAACTGCTCGGCGCCGCCCATGTGCAGCGCAGTGACGAGGCGGCCCAGTACCTCACCGACAAACAAGGCCGCTACACCGGCCAGGTGATCGCCGTGGTGCACCCGGCCACTACCGAAGAAGTCGCCGCCGTGGTGCGTGCGTGTGTGGCCCTCGAGGCACCCATTGTCGTCCAGGGCGGCAACACCGGCTTGATGGCAGGTGCGACGCCGGATGCCAGTGGCCGTGCGGTATTGCTGTTGCTCGACCGAATGAACCGGGTACGCGTGATCGATACCGACAACGACACCCTGACCGTCGAAGCCGGCTGCATCCTGCAAAACATCCAGGACGTGGCCCGCGAAGCCGGTCGCCTGTTTCCGCTGAGCCTCGGCGCCGAAGGCAGTTGCACCATTGGCGGTAACCTCGGCACCAATGCCGGCGGTACTGCCGTACTGCGTTATGGCAATACCCGCGAGCTGACCCTGGGCCTGGAAGTGGTCACCGCCGAAGGCGAAATCTGGAACGGCCTGCGCGGTTTGCGCAAGGACAACACCGGCTACGACCTGCGGGATTTGTACGTCGGCAGTGAAGGCACCCTCGGCATTATCACCGCCGCGACCCTGAAGCTGTTCCCGCTGCCCAAGGCCCAGGCCACCGCGTTGCTGGCGTTTGATGAGCTGGCCCAGGCGGTGGCGTTCCTGTCCCACGCCCGCGCCGGTTTTGGCGCCAACCTCACCGCATTCGAATTGCTCAGCGCCGATTGCCTGGCGTTATTGCGCGAGCAATTTCCCGAAGGCCCGCAACCGTTCCTGAAGGCCAGCCAGCCCTGGTTTGCCTTGCTGGAGCTGTCGGATAACCACGGCGAAACCCACGCCCGCGAAGCCTTCGAAACCGTCCTCGGTGAAGCCTTCGAACAGTCATTGCTGGCCGACGCCCTGATCGCCGAAAGCCTGGCGCAAAGCGAAGCCCTGTGGCTGCTGCGCGAAAACATGAGCGAGGCGCAGAAGCGCGCCGGGCGCAATATGAAGCACGATATCTCGGTGCCGATCTCGCAGGTCGTCGCCTTCGTGGCCCATACCGATGCGCTGTTGCAGGTGAATTTTCCCGGGGTGCGCAACTTCACGTTCGGGCACTTGGGGGACGGCAACCTGCATTACAACGTCGCTCATCCGCTGGGCTCCTCGGTGGATGAGCACATGCGTAACTACGCCGAACTGAGTTTGCTGGTGCACGACAGCGCCCACGTCCACGGCGGCTCCATCAGCGCCGAACACGGGATTGGCCAGCGCAAGGTTGGCCTGCTGGGCCGCTACAAAAGCCCGGTGGAGCTGGACCTGATGCGCCGCATCAAGCGTGCCCTCGACCCTAAAAACCTGCTCAACCCGGGCAAAGTCCTGGAGGTGCAGCCATGACCGTTCGCCTGTCCAAGCGCGTGCAGCGCGTGTCGCTGTCGGCCAACGCCGCCGCCAAATCCCGCGCCACGGAGCTGCGTGACGCTGGCCGCGACATTCTTGACCTGACCACCGGCGAGCCGGACTTCGACACCCCGGACCACATCAAGCAAGCCGCCTACGCAGCCATCGCCGCGGGCGCCACCAAATACACGCCGACACCCGGGGTAAAAGCCTTGCGCGTGGCGGTGCAGCGCAAGCTGGCCGAAGAAAACCACCTGGACTATTCGCTGCCCAACATCGTGATTGCCAACGGTGCGAAACAGATCATCTTCAACGCCTTCGCCGCCACCCTCGACGACGGCGATCAAGTGCTGGTGCCGACGCCGTACTGGCCGTCATTTCCCGACAGCGTACGTTTCAACGGTGGCGAACCGGTGTTTATCGAGTGCGGGTTGGCGCAGGGCTGCAAGCTGCTGCCGGCCCAACTGGAGCAACACATCAATGAACGCACCCGCTGGCTGATCCTTAACGGTCCGGGTAACCCGAGCGGCGCCGTCTATAGCGAGGCTGAATTACAGGCGCTGGCCGAGGTGCTGCGTCGCCACCCGCAGGTACTTGTGCTGCTGGATGAACTCTACGAACACATTCGCTTCGACGGTCGCCCGGCCCAGAACCTGCTGAACGTCACGCCGGATTTGCAGGACCGTTGCCTGCTGGTGGGCGGCGTGTCCAAGACCTACGCCATGACCGGCTGGCGCATCGGTTTCGGTGCCGGGCCGCAAACCCTGACCAACGCAATGGCGGTGGTGCAATCGCAATCCACCTCCGGTGCGTCTTCCGTCGGGCAGGCCGCCGCATTGGCCGCATTCACCGGCGGGCTGGGCTTTTTGGCCGAACAGGTGGCGGCCTATCAACTGCGCCGGGACCTGCTGATGATGGCGCTGGGTACCGTCGACGGGCTGGAAGTGCTCGAACCCCAGGGCGGCTTCTTCGTATTTGTGCGCTGCGCCGGTTTGCTCGGCCGTTATCGTCCGGATGGTCAACGCCTGAAGGATGATGGTGATGTGGTGGCTTATTTGTTGGAGGAGGGCGTAGCCGGTGTAGCCGGCAGTGCCTACGGCCTGTCGCCGTGGTTTCGCCTGTCCATCGCCACGGCGACCGACAGTGTGGCCGAGGCCGGGCGCCGTATCGCCGTCGCCTGCGGCAAACTGCGGGGCGCCGAATGAGTCATTGGCTGGAGATTTTTGTGCACTGGGCCGCCGGTATCGGCCTGAACTACAGCTTCCTTCTGGATGCGTATCAGCGCGGCACCCTGGAGCAGGGCGCGCTGACCACCGTGCTGTTGTGCCTGTTCACCATCGTCGGCAGTTTGCTGGCGGGGATCAGCCTGGCGGCGCTGCTGACCTCGGGCAACCCGTGGCTGGCCCGGCCTGCGCGGGTGTTTATCGAAGTCACCCGCAACACCCCGACCCTGGTGCAGCTGTACTGCGCGTTCCTGGTACTGAACATGCTGCTGACCCAGGCCGTGGGCGCAGCCAACCCGCTGACGCCGTTTGCCTGGGTGGTGATCGTGATCTCGCTGCACAAGGGCGCATTCCACGCTGAAGCCCTGCGCGCCGGCATCGAAGCGGTGCCCGCCGTGACCCTGGAAGCCGCGAGCTCCCTGGCCTTCAGCAGCCGGCAATTGCTGTGGAATGTGCAGTTGCCATTGGCGCTGCGCTTTGCGCTGCCGTCGCTGATCAACAACCTGATCGACCTGGTGAAAATGACCGCCGTGGCCTCGGCCATTGCGGTGGGCGATATCACCTACGCCTCGATCATGATCTGGACCCAGAGCGATAACGTGTTGGAGCTGATGATTTTGATCCTGAGCTTTTTCGGCTTGCTGAGTTTTACCGTCAATTGTGTGGGGCGCTGGCTGGAAGCGCGCCTGAGGATGCCCGGCTATGGCCATTGATTCATTCCCGGTGCTGTCGGCGTTGCTGCAATGGTCGCCGGCGCTGGTCAGCGGTTTCGGCCAGAACATCATGATCAGCCTGGTGGCGATTGCCCTCGGCTCCGTGTTGGGCCTGATGGTAGGCGCGTTGGCCATGTCGCCCTTGCGCCTGCTGCGGTTGCCGGCGCGGATCTGGGTGCAGATCTTTCGCAATGCGCCGTGGCTGGTGCTGATCTATTTCACCACCTATGTGTTCCCGTTCGAGATCCATATCGGCAGCTCTTATGTGTCGTTCCCGGACTGGGTCAAGGTGACCATCGGCCTGGCATTGCCGGCCAGTGCCAACGTGGCGGAGATCTTTCGCGGCGCCATCGGCTCGATCCCCAGCACCCAGTGGGAAGCTGCGCGTTCACTGGCGTTCACCCGTGGCCAGATCTTCCGCTCGATCATCTTGCCCCAGTGTTTCAAGCGCATGTTGCCGCCGTGGATGAACCTCTACGCGGTGGTCACCATGGGCACCGCCCTGGCCTCGCTGGTGGGCGTGCACGACGTGATCGATACCGCGCAGATCGCCAGCAACACCGTGAACATGACCGGTTTTACCGTGGTGATCTACCTGAGCCTGCTGGTGCTGTTCTTCGCCTATTGCTACCCGATTTCCCGTTTGACCCAACGCCTGGAGCGCCGTTATGCCTTCTATTGAACCCCTGGTCAGCCTGCGGGACTTGCAGCTGTCGTTCGGTGATAACCGGGTGCTCAAGGGCATCGACCTCGACGTGCATCGCGGCCAGGCGGTGTCGATCATCGGCCCGTCGGGCTCGGGCAAGTCGACCATCCTGCGCTGCATCACCGGCCTGTTGCAGCCCCAGCGCGGCACCATCCGCGTCGGCGAAACCCGGGTCGATACCCTGACCCAGGAAGCCCAGCGCATCGAGCTGCGCAAGCGCGTCGGGTTTGTGTTCCAGCAATACAACCTGTTCCCGCATTTATCCGTGCTGGAAAACCTGGTGATTGCCCCGCGCAAGGTACTCGGCCGCAACCGTGCCGACGCCGAGAAAGACGCGCGGGCGCTGTTGGCCAAGGTGCGCATGGAGCACAAGGCCGATGCTTATCCCGGCCAACTCTCCGGCGGCCAGCAGCAGCGGGTGGCGATTGCCCGGGCATTGGCCATGCGCCCGGAACTGATTCTGTTCGATGAAGTGACCTCGGCGCTGGACCCGGAAACCGTCGGCGAAGTGCTGACGGTAATTCGCGAGCTGACCGAAGAGGGCATGACCTGCGTGCTGGTGACCCATGAAATGCGCTTCGCCGAAGAGATCAGCGACATCGTCTATTTCACCGAGAACGGCGTGATCGTCGAGCACGGCAGCGCCGAGCAGATCTTCCAGCGTCCCACCAGTGAACGTACCCAGGAGTTTTTGCGCCATGCATTGGGCGATCCCGGCCGCCGGCCGCCGATTGCCCACGATCCGTACCTGTTGACCAATTTGAGCCGTTACAGCCTGTCTGTCTAACAAGAGGACCCTCGTCATGAGTACCGTAAACCGTGCCGCCGTTATCGAAGACTTTCTGCAGCAGATCCGCGTCATCAACCAGCGTGGCGTAGACCGCGCGGCCCTGGTGGAAATCGTCGGGCTGCTGGAAACCCTGGCCGAGCGCCGGGACTTGTTCAACTTCACCGAATTCCCCGCGCCGGTGCCGGGGCAGGGCAGCACTGCCTTCCGTTATCGCCTGAACGATGATGGCGACACCCCGACCCTGTACCTGAATTCGCTGCTGCCGGGCAAAAGCACCATCCCCCACAACCATGAAACCTGGGCGATCATCAGTGCCGTGGAAGGCCAGGAGATCAACTACGTGTATGGCCGCAACGATGAAGGGCGTGAGGAAGGCTTCACCACCCTGACCCTGGAGAAAGAAGTCATCGTGCAGCCGGGCACCTCCATCTCATTCCTCGGTGAAGACCTGCACGGGATTCGCGTTGAAGGTGAGCAGGCGACCTTGCACTTCCACCTGTACGGCTTGCCGCTGGAGTCCCTCAATGGCCGTTATGGCGTTGAAGCAGACGGGCGGATCCTCAACTACAACGCCTCGCAGATGGCCCCGTCGATCAAGGCCTACGCATGATCGATCTGTATTACTGGCCTACGGGCAACGGCTTGAAAGTCGGCATCCTGCTGGAAGAGCTGGAGGCAGAGTATCGCCTGATTCCCGTGAACATCCGAGAAGGCGCGCAGAAGCAGGAAAGCTTCCAGCGCATCAGCGCCAACGGGCGGATTCCGGCGATTGTGGACTACAGCCTTGAAGTGCCCCTGAGCCTGTTCGAATCTGGCGCGATCTTGAATTACCTGGCCGACAAGGCCGGGCGTTTCCTGCCGCCTGCCGGCACCGCCGAGCGCCAGAAGGTCCAGGAATGGCTGTTCTGGCAGGTGGGGCATATCACCCCGTACCTGAGCCAGTTGCAGCTATTCAAGGAGAAGGCCCCGGTGCCGATTCCCTTTGCCCTGGACTTGCTGAACGCCGAAGCCACGCGCCTGTATCGGGTGCTGGAGCAGCGCCTGGCCGAGGTGCCGTATGTGGCGGGTGAATACTCGGTGGCCGATATGGCGATTTTCCCGTGGATCCAGCCCCTGCGCCAAGGCCAGGACCTGGCGAACTACCCGAACATCCAGGCTTGGCGTCTGCGCATCAAGGCGCGCCCGGCAGTCCAGCGGGCCTACGCCAAGGGGCGTGAAGTCGCCGCCGGCGAGCGTTCGTTGGCCTTGCAGTAACTCATCTCTTTTTTGCGGGACTTTCATGAGCCAGACCATCACACCCGGGCAATTGCAACAATGGCTGTTCGACGGCCAGGAAATCGCCCTGTTCGACGTACGCGAGCACGGCCAGTACGGCGCGGCCCACCTGTTCCATGGGGTAAACCTGCCCTATAGCCGCCTGGAGCTTGAGGTGCAGCGCCTGGCACCGAATCCGCAGGTGCGCCTGGTGATTTACGACCAGGACGGCGGCGATGTGGCTGCGCGCACGGCGCAGCGCTTACAGGCGCTGGGCTACGGCCATGTGCATGTGCTGCAAGGTGGCGCTGACGGTTGGCAGGCAGCGGGTTTGCAGTTGTTTGCCGGGGTGCATGTGCCGTCAAAAGCTTTTGGCGAGTTGGTGGAAGAGGCCAGCCACACGCCCCACGTCACCGCGCAACAATTGGCGGACTGGCAGGCCACGGGCGAGCCGCTGGTGGTGCTGGACGGCAGGCCGTTCGATGAATACCGCAAGATGACCATTCCCGGTTCCATCTGCTGCCCCAACGGCGAGCTGGGCTACCGCGTGCATGACCTGGTGCCGGATGAGACGACGCCGATCGTGGTCAACTGCGCGGGTCGTACCCGCAGCATTATTGGCGCCCAGACGTTGATCAACCTCGGCGTGAAGAACCCGGTTTATGCCCTGGAAAACGGTACCCAGGGTTGGTACCTGGCCGATTTCAAGCTGGAACATGGCAGTACCCGGCGTTATGCCGACCAGGTTTCGACGGACCTGGGCCAGCAGCGCCAGGCTGCCCGGCAACTGGCAGAGCGCGCCGGGGTAGTCGGCGTCAAGGCGGATCAGGTTCGGCAATGGGTGGCAGATACGGCCCGTAGCCTGTTCCTGTGTGATGTGCGCACTGCCGAAGAGTTTGCCGCCGGCAGTCTGCCGGGGGCGCAGCATACGCCGGGCGGGCAGTTGATCCAGTCCACCGACCTTTACATCGGCGTGCGTCAGGCGCGGGTGGTGCTGGTGGACAGCGACGGCGTGCGCGCGCCGATCGTTGCCAGTTGGCTGAGGCAGCTGGGGCATGAGGCGTATGTGCTGGAGGAGGGCATCCAGAGTGGCCTGGCGTTGCCGGTCAAGCAGGCTGCGCCGTTCAAGGCACTGCCATTGATCTCGGTACAGGCGCTGGCCGATGCCCTGAAAGACAACGCCGTGGACCTGGTGGACCTGCGCCCGAGCATGGCCCATCGCAAGGGCCGCATTGCCGGTTCGCGCTGGTCGATCCGTTCGCTGTTGGCCACCGGTACGCGCCCCTTGGTACTGCTGGCAGATGACCCGGCGCTGGCCGCTTTTGCCGGGCTGGAATTGGGCGATGACGTGCATCTGCTCGACGGCGGCTACGCAGCCTGGGTCGCGGCTGGTTTGCCGGTGATCGAAGATGCGCAAACGCCACCGGATAATCAGTGCATCGACTTCCTGTTCTTCACCCACGATCGCCACAGCGGCAACAAGGACGCCGCCCGCCAATACCTGGCCTGGGAAATCGGCCTGTTGGCGCAGATGAGCGAGGCGGAGATCACCAGCCTCAAACCATTGGCGCCAGCGTCACGCGTGCGCACCCGGCTGATTCATGCCGCGCGCACTGAAGGTGGCAGCGGCGGCCGGGCGGTGAACGTACCTATCACCCGGTTGAGCACCGTGCTGTTCGACAACCTGGCCCAGATGCGCGACGCCCGCTCCCGACGCGACAGCGAGCGCGTCCTGAGTTACGGTGCACGCGGCAATCCCACCGCGTTTGCCCTGGAAGACCTGGTCACCGAACTTGAAGGCGGCTACCGCACACGGTTGTATGGCACCGGCCTGGGCGCCGCGGCGCAGACATTCCTGGCCTACTTGCGGCCCGGCGACCACGTGCTGATCACCGACGCGGTGTATTCGCCGGTGCGCAAGCTGGCCCGCGAGTTTCTTAAGCCGTTCGGCATCGAAGTCAGCTACTTCAGCCCGGACGGCAGCGGCCTGGAAGCGCAACTGCAAGCCAACACCAAAATGGTCTACGCCGAAGCACCCGGGTCCTTGCTGTATGAACTGTGTGACCTGCCCGCGATTGCCGCGCTGTGCAAACCGCGTGGCATCTTGCTGGCGGTGGACAATACCTGGGGCTCGGCCTACCTGTACCGCCCGCTGGCATTGGGCGCGGATATCTCGATCATGGCCCTGACCAAATACCTCGGCGGCCACAGCGACGTGATGATGGGCAGCGTCTGCACCACGCAAGCGGTATGGCCGGCCCTGGCAAAAATGAGCGACGCCTTTGGCAACGCGGTCAGCGCCGATGATGCGTACCTGATCCTGCGTGGTGCGCGCACCCTGGCTTCCCGGCTGGATGTGCACGAGCGCCAGGCGCTGGCGATCGCCCATTGGTTGCAGGTGCAGCCGCAGGTCAAGCGAGTGTTCCATCCGGCACTGGCAGAGCATCCTGGCCATGCGCTGTGGAAGCGTGACTTCAGCGGCAGTAACGGCTTGCTGTCGTTTGAACTCAGCAGCGCAGATGCCGGTTACGTCGAACGGTTTATCGACGGTTTGCAGCTATTCGGCCTGGGCGCGTCCTGGGGTGGCTTTGAAAGCCTGGTCACCCTGGGCGATACGCAGGATCGCGAGAGTGCTGTCGACCGTGGACTGAACCCAGTGGTGCGCCTGCATGTGGGGCTGGAAGATGTGGAAGCGTTGATCGAGGACTTGCAGCAGGGGTTCGTGGCGGCGGGGCGTTGAGCTGCGCTCCATGACAATTTGCGTCCAGCCATAGGTGCCAATCGAACTTTGTGTTTAACTTCGGCACCTGAAATTCGTTTCACTACCACCACTAGAAGGATTCCGTTCATGGCTCAAGTTACCCTCCGTGGCAACCCTGTCCAGGTCGACGGCGAGTTGCCGAAAGTCGGCGCCAAGGCGCCAGCCTTTACCCTGACTGCCGGCGATCTGTCTGACGCAACCCTGGCTACCTTTGCCGGCAAGCGCAAAGTGCTGAACATCTTCCCAAGCGTTGATACCCCGACCTGCGCCACATCGGTTCGCAAGTTCAACGCCCAGGTCAACGACGTGAACAACACCGTGGTGTTGTGCGTTTCCACTGACCTGCCATTTGCCCAAGCGCGCTTCTGCGGCGCCGAAGGCCTGGAAAACGTGAAGAACCTGTCGGACTTCCGTGACGCAGCCTTCGCTGTTGATTACGGTGTTGCGATTGCTGACGGCCCGCTCAAAGGCCTGACCGCCCGTGCCGTCGTAGTGCTGGACGAAAATGACAACGTGCTGCACAGCGAACTGGTCAGCGAAATCGGCCAAGAGCCGAACTACGAAGCAGCCCTGGCTGTTTTGAAGTAACTGTTACTACGCATTACTGTCGTTTTGCAGTAACACGCGTGATGCAGTATTACGGCCTGGCCTAGTCCAGGCCGTTTTTATTTGTGCTTCAGATGCTTAGCCAGATAGCGAATGGACTAAGCACAGAAGTTAAAAGTTGTAATCCAAGGTAAATAGCCGGTAAAGGCGCTTTTCTTAACGCGCTCCAGTGCTTATCTTTCAGCCTCCCAAAGAAGAAGCTCTCGCGCCCAATGGTTGATCACTCCATGCAATCCACCCCTCGTCACTCCCGCCGCTGGCTGTTCGGCCTGCTCGTGCTGCTGGTTATTGCCGGCCTGTGCTGGAAGTTCTGGCCCGGCAGTCACAAAGACAGCGCCGAGAAGAAGCCCGCCGGGCATGCCGGCAAGTCGGGCATGATGCGCCCGGGCTTTGGTGGCTCGACCGGCCCGGTGCCGGTACGTGTGGCGCCTGCGGTGCAGGGTGAATTCCCGGTGTACTACAAGGCACTGGGCACGGTCACTGCGTTGAACACTATTAATGTGCGCAGCCGGGTAGGCGGAGAGCTGGTCAAGATCGCCTTCGAAGAAGGGCAGATGGTCAAGGCCGGTGACCTGCTGGCAGAAATCGACCCGCGCAGCTACCAGAATGCCTTGCTCCAGGCCCAGGGCACGCTCTTGCAGAACCAGGCCCAGCTGAAAAACGCCCAGGTCGATGTGCAGCGTTATCGCGACCTGTATGCGCAAGACAGTATTGCCAAGCAAACCCTGGACACCGCCGAAGCGCTGGTGTTGCAGTACCAGGGCACGGTCAAGACCAACCAGGGCGCGGTGGATGACGCCAAGCTCAACCTCGAATTCACCAAGATCCGCGCCCCGATTACCGGGCGTGTCGGCCTGCGTCAGGTGGACGTGGGTAACCTTGTGGCCGCCAACGACACCACCTTTTTGGCGGTGATCACCCAGACCCAACCGATCAGCGTGGTCTTCACGCTGCCGGAAAACACCCTGGAAACCGTGCTGGCGCGTTATCACGCCGGTAACAAGCTGCCAGTGGAAGCCTGGGACCGTGGCGATGCGGCCCTCAAGGCCAGCGGCGTGTTGCAGAGCCTCGACAACCAGATCGACGTCACCACCGGCACCCTGAAATTCAAGGCGCGGTTCGATAACAAGGACCTGGCGCTGTTCCCCAACCAGTTCGTCAATGTGCACTTGCTGGCCGACACCCTGCATAACGTGGTGCTGGCACCGTCGGCTGCGATTCAGTTCGGCAACACCGGCACCTTTGTCTACGTGCTCGATGGTGACAAGAAGGTCAAGGTACGTCCGCTGGTGATCGGTGATTCCGACGGCGACAACACCGTGATCAAAGAAGGCCTGGCCGCCGGCGACCGCGTGGTACTGGAAGGCACCGACCGCCTGAAAGACGGCAGTGAAATCGAAGTGGTCAACGACAGCAGTGAAGTGCCGACCACCCCGACCGAACACCTGCAGGGCCAACCGGCAGCCAAGACCCAGCAAGGCCCGGCTGATGCCGGCAAGGCGCAAAAGGGCGGCAAATGAACCTCTCGCGGCTGTTCATCCTTCGCCCGGTAGCCACCACCCTGAGCATGCTGGCCATTGTTTTGGCCGGTGCGATCGCTTACCGCTTGTTGCCGGTCTCGGCCTTGCCCCAGGTGGATTACCCGACCATCCGGGTGATGACCCTGTACCCCGGTGCCAGCCCGGATGTGATGACCAGCGCGGTGACGGCGCCCCTGGAGCGTCAGTTCGGGCAAATGCCCGGCCTGACCCAAATGGCGTCCACCAGCTCCGGGGGCGCCTCGGTGCTGACCCTGCGTTTCAACCTCGACATCAACATGGATGTCGCCGAGCAACAGGTGCAGGCCGCGATCAACGCCGCCACCAACCTGCTGCCCAAGGATTTGCCGGCGCCGCCGGTGTACAACAAGGTCAACCCGGCGGACACCCCGGTGCTGACCCTGGCCATCACCTCCAAGACCATGCTGCTGCCCAAGCTTAACGACTTGGTCGATACGCGCATGGCGCAAAAAATCGCGCAGATCAGCGGCGTGGGCATGGTCAGCATCGCCGGCGGCCAGCGCCAGGCAGTGCGGATCAAGGTCAACCCCGAGGCGCTCGCGGCCAACGGCTTGAACCTGTCGGACGTGCGCACCCTGATCGCCGCCTCCAACGTCAACCAGCCCAAGGGTAACTTCGACGGCCCCACGCGGGTGTCGATGCTCGACGCCAACGACCAGTTGGTCTCACCCAAGGAATACGCCGAGCTGATCCTGGCCTACAAAAACGGCGCGCCGTTGCGGCTCAAGGATGTGGCGCAGATCGTCGACGGCGCCGAGAACGAACGCCTCGCGGCCTGGGCCAATGAAAACCAGGCGGTGCTGCTGAACATCCAGCGCCAGCCTGGGGCCAACGTTATCGAGGTGGTGGACCGGATCAAGGCGCTGCTGCCGAGCATCACCGACAACCTGCCGGCCGGCCTGGACGTGACGGTGCTGACCGACCGTACCCAGACCATCCGTGCCTCGGTCAAGGACGTACAATACGAATTGCTGCTCGCCGTTGCTCTGGTGGTGATGGTGACGTTCCTGTTCCTGCGCCGTTTCAGTGCCACCATCATTCCGTCCATCGCTGTGCCGCTGTCACTGGTGGGTACCTTCGGCGTGATGTACCTGGCCGGTTTCTCCATCAACAACCTGACACTGATGGCGCTGACCATCGCCACCGGTTTTGTGGTGGACGACGCCATCGTGATGCTGGAGAACATTTCCCGCTATATCGAGGAAGGCGAGACGCCGATGGCCGCCGCGCTCAAGGGCGCCAAGCAAATCGGCTTCACCCTGATTTCCCTGACCCTGTCGCTGATCGCGGTATTGATACCGCTGCTGTTCATGGCCGATGTGGTCGGGCGTTTGTTCCGTGAATTCGCCATCACCCTGGCGGTGGCGATCCTGATTTCCCTGGTGGTGTCCCTGACCCTGACGCCGATGATGTGCGCGCGTTTGCTCAAGCGCGAACCCAAGGAAGAAGAGCAAGGGCGTTTCTACAAGGCCAGCGGCGCCTGGATCGATTGGCTGATCGAAGCCTACGGGCGCAAATTGCAGTGGGTGCTCAAGCACCAGCCGCTGACCTTGCTGGTAGCCATCGCTACCCTGGGCCTGACCGTGGTGCTGTACCTGGCGGTGCCCAAGGGCTTCTTCCCGGTGCAGGACACCGGCGTGATCCAGGGCATTTCCGAAGCGCCGCAGTCGATCTCCTTTGCGGCCATGAGCCAGCGCCAGCAGGAGCTGGCGAAGATCATCCTCCAAGACCCAGCGGTGGAGAGCCTGTCCTCCTATATCGGGGTGGACGGTGATAACGCCACCCTTAACAGTGGTCGCCTGCTGATCAACCTCAAGCCCCACGGCGAAAGGGACCTGAGCGCAGCGCAAATCATCACGCGTCTGCAGCCGCAGCTGGACAAGCTGGTGGGTATCCGCCTTTTCATGCAGCCGGTGCAGGACCTGACCATCGAAGACCGTGTCAGCCGCACCCAGTACCAGTTCAGCATGTCCTCGCCGGACGCCGAGCTGCTGGCCCTGTGGAGCGACAAGCTGGTACACGCCCTCAGCCAGTTGCCGGAACTCTCTGACGTCGCCAGCGACCTGCAGGACAAAGGCTTGCAGGTGTACCTGGTGATCGACCGCGACGCCGCTTCGCGGCTTGGCGTGTCGGTGTCGACCATCACCGATGCGCTGTACGACGCCTTCGGCCAGCGGCAGATTTCCACCATCTACACCCAGGCCAGCCAATACCGCGTGGTGTTGCAGGCCCAGTCGGGGGAAACCCTCGGCCCGGCCGCCCTGAACCAGATCCACGTGAAAACCACCGACGGCGGCCAGGTACGGCTGTCGAGCCTGGCCCATGTGGAACAGCGCCAGGCCCAATTGGCGATCGCGCATATCGGCCAGTTCCCGGCGGTGATGATGTCGTTCAACCTGGCCCCTGGTGTGGCGCTGGGCAAGGGCGTGGAGCTGATCAACCAGGCCCAGAAAGACATCGGCATGCCGGTGGGCGTACAGACTCAATTCCAGGGCGCGGCCCAGGCATTCGAGGCTTCGCTGTCGAGCACCTTGCTGCTGATCCTGGCGGCGGTGGTGACCATGTACATCGTGCTGGGTGTGCTCTACGAGAGCTACATCCACCCGATCACCATTCTCTCGACCTTACCGTCGGCGGCGGTGGGGGCCTTGCTGGCCTTGTTGCTCAGTGGCAACGACCTGGGGATGATCGCGATCATCGGCATCATCCTGTTGATCGGTATCGTGAAGAAGAACGCGATCATGATGATCGACTTCGCCCTCGACGCTGAACGCAACCAGGGCCTGGACCCGCAAACCGCGATCTATCAGGCAGCGCTGTTGCGTTTCCGCCCGATCCTCATGACCACCCTGGCCGCGTTGTTCGGTGCCGTGCCATTGATGCTCGCCACCGGTTCCGGTGCGGAGTTGCGTCAGCCGCTGGGCCTGGTGATGGTCGGCGGGCTGCTGGTGAGCCAGGTGTTGACCCTGTTCACCACCCCGGTGATCTACCTGTATTTCGACCGCCTGGGTCGGCGCTGGCGCAAAGAGCCTGTGCGCCTGGAGCCGGTTGAGTCATGAACCTGTCCGGACCTTTCATTCGCCGGCCGGTAGCGACCATGCTGCTGAGCCTGGCGATCATGTTGTTGGGCGGCGTGGCCTTCAACTTGCTGCCGGTGTCGCCGCTGCCGCAGATCAACTTTCCGGTGATCGTGGTATCGGCCAGCCTGCCCGGCGCCAGCCCCGAGGTCATGGCCTCCACGGTGGCAACGCCGCTTGAGCGATCCTTCGGCGCGATTTCCGGCATCACCACCATGAGCAGTTCGTCGAGCCAGGGCTCGACCCGGGTGATCCTTGCGTTCGACTCCAATCGCGACATCAACGGTGCGGCGCGGGAAGTGCAAGCGGCCATCAACGCCTCGCGCAACCTGCTGCCCAGCGGCATGCGCAGCATGCCCACCTATAAGAAGATCAACCCGTCCCAGGCGCCGATCATGGTGCTGTCACTGACGTCGGACGTGTTGCCCAAGGGTCAGCTGTACGACCTGGCCTCGACCATCCTGTCCCAAAGCCTGTCCCAGGTGCCGGGCGTGGGTGAAGTACAGATCGGCGGCAGCTCCTTGCCCGCCGTGCGTATCGAACTTGAGCCCAAGGCCCTGGACCAGTACGGCGTAGCCCTGGACGATGTGCGCAACACTATCGCCAATGCCAACGTGCGACGGCCCAAGGGTTCGCTGGAAGACAGTGAGCGCAACTGGCAGATCCAGGCCAACGACCAGCTGGAAAAAGCCAAGGACTACGAACCACTGCTGATTCGCTACCAGAACGGCGCTGCCCTGCGCCTGGGTGACGTGGCCAAGATCAGCGACGGCGTGGAAGACCGCTACAACAGCGGCTTCTTCAACAATGACTCTGCGGTGCTGCTTGTGATCAACCGCCAGTCGGATGCCAACATCATCGAGACGGTCAAGCAGATCAAGGCCCAGTTGCCGGCGTTGCAGGCGGTGTTGCCGTCCAGCGTCAAGCTGAACCTGGCCATGGACCGCTCGCCTGTCATCACCGCTACGCTGCACGAGGCCGAGATGACCTTGTTGATCGCCGTGGCCTTGGTGATCCTGGTGGTGTACCTGTTCCTCGGTAACTTCCGTGCGTCGTTGATTCCTACCCTGGCAGTGCCGGTGTCCTTGGTGGGTACCTTTGCCGTGATGTACCTGTTCGGCTTTTCCCTGAATAACCTCTCGCTGATGGCGTTGATCCTCGCCACCGGCCTGGTGGTGGACGATGCCATCGTGGTGCTGGAGAACATTTCCCGGCATATCGACGAGGGCGTGCCGCCGATGAAGGCGGCGTATCTTGGGGCCAAGGAAGTTGGCTTTACCTTGCTGTCGATGAACGTTTCGCTGGTGGCGGTGTTCCTCTCCATCCTGTTTATGGGCGGGATCGTCACCAGTTTGTTCCGCGAGTTTTCGATCACCCTGGCGGCGTCCATTATCGTCTCGCTGGTGGTGTCGCTGACCCTGACCCCGATGCTCTGTGCCCGCTGGCTCAAGCCGCACATCCCGGGGCAGGAGACCGGTTTGCAGCGCTGGAGCGAGAAGGTTCACGCGCGCATGGTCGCCGGCTACGCCCGCAGCCTCGACTGGGTGCTGCGCCATCGGCGCCTGACCCTGCTTAGTCTGTTGATCACCATTGGCGTCAACGTTGCCCTGTACGTGGTGGTGCCGAAAACCTTCATGCCCCAGCAAGACACCGGCCAGTTGATCGGTTTTGTGCGCGGTGATGACGGGCTGTCGTTTGGCGTGATGCAGCCGAAGATGGAAATCTTCCGCCAGGCCGTGCTCAAGGACCCGGCGGTGCTTAGCGTGGCCGGCTTTATTGGCGGCAACAACGGCACCAACAACGCGGTGATGCTGGTGCGACTCAAACCCATCAGCGAGCGCAAGATTTCCGCCCAGGGTGTGATCGAGCGCTTGCGTAAAGACGTGCCGCTGGTGCCGGGTGGGCGTCTGTTCCTGATGGCCGACCAGGACCTGCAGTTTGGTGGCAGCCGCGACCAGACCACCGCGCAGTATTCCTACATTCTGCAAAGCGGCGACCTGGCGGCCTTGCGCCTGTGGTACCCGAAAGTGGTCGCCGCGTTGCGTGAGCTGCCCGAACTGACCGCCATCGACGCCCGTGAGGGTCGCGGTGCGGCGCAGGTCACGCTGATTGTCGACCGCGACCAGGCCAAACGCCTGGGCATCGACATGAGCATGGTCACGGCGGTACTGAACAACGCCTACAGCCAGCGGCAGATTTCGACCATCTATGACAGCCTCAACCAGTATCAGGTTGTGATGGAGGTCAACCCGAAATACGCCCAGGACCCGATTACCCTGAATCAGATGCAGGTCATCACATCGACCGGTGCGCGGGTGCCGCTGTCGACCATTGCCCACTATGAAAACAGCCTGGCCGACGACACGGTCCGCCATGAAGGGCAGTTTGCGTCGGAAAACATTGCGTTCGACATGGCCCCCGGCGTGACGGTGGAGCAGGGCACGGGTGCCATCGAGCGGGCGATTGCCAAGGTCGGCTTGCCGGAAGATGTGATTGCGAAGATGTCCGGCACCGCCGATGCGTTCGCGGCCACCCAGAAAGGCCAGCCGTTCATGATCCTCGGCGCACTGGTGGCGGTGTACCTGGTGCTGGGTATTCTGTACGAGAGCTACATCCACCCGCTGACCATCCTGTCGACCTTGCCCTCGGCGGGCGTCGGCGCGTTGTTGTCGATCTATGTGCTGGGGGGCGAGTTCAGCTTGATCTCGCTGTTGGGGTTGTTCCTGTTGATCGGGGTCGTGAAGAAAAACGCGATCCTGATGATCGACCTTGCGCTGCAACTGGAGCGCCACGACGGCATGACCCCGCTGGAATCGATTCGCGCCGCCTGCCTTGTGCGGCTGCGGCCGATCCTGATGACCACCCTGGCGGCGATCCTCGGCGCCTTGCCATTGCTGCTCAGCACCGCCGAAGGCGCAGAAATGCGCCAGCCTTTGGGCCTGACGATTATCGGCGGCCTGATAGTCAGCCAGATCCTGACCCTTTACACCACGCCTGTGGTTTACCTTTATCTCGACCGCCTGCGCCACCGTTTCAACGGCTGGCGCGGAGTGCGTACCGATGCTGCCCTGGACACTGCGCTATGACCGACTCAACGCGTTCCCCTGTAGGAGCGAGCTTGCTCGCGAAGGGCGTCAACGATAACGCTGACATCCTGAATGAACTTGGTGTTCTCAGGCTTTTCGCGAGCAAGCTCGCTCCTACAGTGGGCCTCGTGCTGATGCTCAGCGCCTGCGCCGTCGGCCCGGATTACAAACGCCCCGAATTGACCGAGCCGGCCCAGTACAAAGAAGCCCAGGGCTGGCGCCAGGCCTCGCCCAGCGACTCGTTGGCCCGGGGTGCCTGGTGGGAGCTGTACGGCGACAAACAACTCAATGAACTGGTAGAGAAACTCAACAGCTCCAACCAGACCGTGGCCCAGGCCGAGGCGCGTTATCGCCAGGCTGCATCGCAGGTGCGCAGTGCCCGTGGGGCGTTCTTCCCGACCGTCGACCTGAGTGCCGACAAAAGCCGGGCCAGCCAGGGTACCGGCAGCAGTAACGCCAGCCTGAGCAGTTCCAGCAGCGGTATCCGCAACACCTTGAATGCTCAGGTGGGCGTGAGCTGGGAAGCCGATATCTGGGGCAAATTGCGCCGGGGCCTGGAAGCCAACGAAGCCAGTGCCGAAGCCAGCGCTGCGGACCTGGCGGCGATGCGCCTCAGCCAGCAATCGGAATTGGTGCAGGATTACCTGCAACTGCGGGTCATGGATGAACAGACCCGTTTGCTGCAAGCCACGGTGGACGCTTATCAGCGCTCCCTGCAAATGACCCAGAACCAATACCGCGCCGGTGTCTCGGGCAAGGACGCCATCGCCCAGGCCCAGACCCAGCTGAAAAGCACCCAGGCCAGCATGATCGACCTGATCTGGCAGCGCGCGCAGCTTGAAAACGCGATTGCCGTGCTGACCGGTGTGCCGCCGGCCAACTTCAACCTGGCGGTGAGCAAGGACATTCCGGCGCTGCCGCAGATTCCGGTGAGCCTGCCCTCGCAACTGCTGGAGCGCCGCCCGGATATTTCCCAGGCTGAGCGCTCGGTGATTGCCGCCAACGCCAATATCGGTGTGGCCAAAACCGCTTACTACCCGGACCTGACCCTGAGCCTGGCCGGCGGGTATTCCAGCAGCACTTACGCCGACTGGATCAGCCTGCCGAACCGCTTCTGGTCGGTGGGGCCGAAACTGGCGATGACCCTGTTTGACGGCGGCCAGCGCTCGGCGGAAGTCGACCGTGCCGAAGCGTCCTATGACGAAACCGTGGCCAAGTACCGCCAGACCGTACTCGACGGTTTCCGCGAGGTGGAAAACTACATGGTTCAGCTCAAGGTCCTGGAAGACGAGGCGGTCGTCAGCAACGAGGCCCTCGAATCTGCCCGGGAATCCCTGCGCCTGACCCAGAACCAGTACAAGGCCGGTTTGATCGCGTATCTCGATGTGGTCACCGTGCAAGCAACTGCCCTGAGCAACGAGCGCACGGTGCTGACCCTGCTGCAAACCCGGCTGGTTGCCAGTGTGCAATTGATCGCCGCGCTGGGTGGTGGTTGGGATGGGCAGATGCAACTGAGCGATAAGAAGTAAACAACGATCCGATGGGTGTGCGGGCTTGTGTGGGAGCGGGCTTGCTCGCGAAGGCAGCGGGTCAGTTGATGCATTGTTGACTGGCACTGCGCTTTCGCGAGCAAGCCCGCTTCCACAGTGGTTTTGCGGGTTTTTTGAGTCAGTAGATTGGCGTCAAATTGCCACTAATGGCTATACGATAATAATTCAGGTGTACAAGAATTATTGTCGCTACAATCCCTGACTTTTCAGCCCTGCACGGATGCCGTTCGGCCCCTTGGTCACGAGAAGTCCCATGCTCACCGGTAGCTATTCCCCCGCCCTCGTCCTGATTTCTCTGTTCGTCGCGATCCTCGCGTCCTATACCGCGCTGGACATGACCGGGCGTATTGCCACGGCCAAAGGCCGCGCGGTGTACCTGTGGATGGGCGGCGGCGCGCTGGCGATGGGCGTGGGCATCTGGTCGATGCACTTTATCGGCATGCTCGCCTTTCGCTTACCCATCAGCCTGGGCTATGACGTCGGCATCACGCTGCTGTCATTGCTGATCGCAGTCCTTTCCAGCGGTTTTGCCTTGTGGCTGGTCAGTCAGCCGCGTTTGCCGGAGTGGCAGCTCGGGTTTGGCGCCTTGATCATGGGCGCAGGCATTAGCGCCATGCATTACACCGGCATGGCCGCCATGCGCATGACGCCCGGCATCGACTACGACCCCACGCTGTTCACCGCCTCGTTGCTGATTGCCGTCGGTGCCTCGGCGGCAGCCTTGTGGATCGCCTTCAACCTGCGGCGCAACACGCCTTACGTGCGCCTGGCCCGGGGCGGGGCGGCGATGGTGATGGGCATGGCAATCGTCGGCATGCACTACACCGGCATGGCCGCTGCGCGTTTCGCCGATGGCAGTTTTTGCGGCGCGGCATTGACCGGCCTCAGCGGCAAAGGCCTGGATAACCTGGTGCTGGTCACCACCCTGGCGGTGTTGGTCATCGCGCTGCTGACCTCCCTGGCCGATGCCCGCCTGGAAGCCCGTACGGCGGTGCTGGCCGACTCCCTGACCCAGGCCAACCAGGAACTTACTCACCTGGCCCTGCACGACATGCTCACCGGCTTGCCCAACCGCACCTTGCTCGCCGACCGGATTCAACAGGCGATACAGCGGGTGAGCGAGGAGGGCAGTTGCTTTGCGCTGATGTTTATCGACCTGGACGGCTTCAAGCCGGTCAACGACGCCTTCGGCCACCACATGGGCGACCAACTGTTGCAGCAAGTCGGCCTGCGCCTGCGGGAAGATTTGCGCAGCCAGGACACCCTGGCCCGCATTGGCGGTGATGAGTTTGTGTTGCTGGTGCAGTTGAGCCAGCCCGACGATGCGTTGCGCCTGGCCGAGCGCCAGGTGGGCCTGATCAACCAGGCGTTCCACGTCGCCGAGCATGAGCTGAAAATCTCCGCGAGCATCGGCATCGCGCTGTTCCCCGGCAACGGCGCCACGCCCCAGGAACTGCTGATGAATGCCGATGCGGCGATGTATCACGCCAAGGGCATGGGCAAGAACGGCTACAGCTTTTTCGATGTATCGATGAACACCAATGCGCGCAAACAATTGCAACTGCTGCAGGACTTGCGCAACGCCGTGGAGCACGAACAATTCCGGCTGTATTACCAGCCCAAGTTCGACGCCATCAGCGGCCGCCCGGTTGGTGCCGAGGCGCTGTTGCGCTGGGAGCACCCGCAACAAGGCTTGTTGTTGCCGGACAAGTTTATCGAGCTGGCGGAAAAGACCGGGTTGATCATCCCCATCGGCGAATGGGTGCTCAACGAAGCCTGCCGCCAGATGCAGGTGTGGTATGCCCAGGGCTATCGCGACTGGCGTATCGCGGTGAATCTCTCGGCGTTGCAGTTCTGCCACGCAGGCTTGGTCAAGAGCGTTGCCAATGCGCTGGAACGCCACCGGTTGCCGGCCAACAGCCTGACCCTGGAAATCACCGAAACCACCGCCATGAGCGATGCCGATGCGAGCATGACGGTGTTGCAGAAACTCTCGGACATGGGCGTCGACCTGTCCATCGACGACTTCGGCACCGGCTATTCGAGCCTGATGTACCTCAAGCGCCTGCCAGCCAACGAGTTGAAAATCGATCGGGGGTTTGTCCGCGACCTGGAGCACGACAGCGATGACGCCGCCATCGTCTCGGCCATCGTCGCCCTCGGCCAGGCCCTGGGCCTGCGTATTGTGGCCGAAGGCGTGGAGACCGACGTCCAGCAGAGTTTCCTCACGCGGCTGGGCTGCGATTCGCTGCAGGGTTATCTGCTGGGGCATCCGCTGCCGGCCGACGGCTTCATGGCCGACATCCAGCGCGCCGAGCAGGTGGTGAGTGCGCAGTCGGTGATGTGAGCCCATGCAAAACCTGCAGGGCGCAGGTAGTATTGGATCCATCAGCTCACGTTGAACCAGGAGACCGTACACATGGACAAAGTCGTCATCATCACCGGTGGCAGCCGTGGGATCGGCGCCGCCACGGCGCTGTTGGCCGCCGCCCAGGGCTATCGCCTCTGCATCAACTACCAGGCCGATGAGGACGCCGCCCACCGGGTGCTTGAGCAAGTGCGCGCCCTTGGCGCCCAGGCGATTGCCGTGCGGGCCGATGTCAGCATCGAAGACGAAGTGATCGGCCTGTTCCACCGGGTCGATACCGAACTGGGTCGGGTGACGGCGCTGGTCAACAACGCCGGTACCGTAGGGCACAAGTCGCGGGTCGATGAAATGTCCGAGTTCCGTATCTTAAAGACGCTCAAGACCAACGTATTGGGGCCTATCCTGTGTGCCAAGCATGCGGTGCTGCGCATGTCGCCCAAGCATGGCGGGCAGGGCGGCAGCATCGTCAACGTTTCGTCGGCCGCCGCGCGTTTGGGCTCGCCGGGGGAATATGTCGACTACGCTGCGTCCAAGGGCGCGCTGGATACCTTCACCATCGGGCTTTCCAAGGAAGTGGCGGGTGAGGGGATTCGGGTCAATGGTGTGCGTCCGGGCTTCATTTTTACCGATTTCCATGCCCTGAGCGGCGACCCTGATCGGGTCAGCAAGCTGGAGCCCGGGATTCCCATGGCCCGTGGCGGGCGCGCCGAAGAAGTCGCGGAAGGGATTATCTGGTTGCTGTCGGACAAGGCGTCCTATGCCACTGGGACCTTTATTGACCTGGCGGGCGGTCGCTAGGGTGGTTTCGGACTGTGGCGAGGGACTAATCCCTCGCCACAGGTCCCGCCTCAGGCCCGACGCAACACCTGATAGCCCTGTTGGGAGAACCGGCTGAGCAGCCGGGCCTCCGAGTTGTCCTGAGTGTTGTAGCCTGAGTCAGAGAAGCCATCTACCACACCATTTCGAGTGTGACTGGCGTTCAGCTTACGGTCGTCGAGGTTGTCAATGAACCGCAGCACCTTGTCCAGGTCGTAGGCGGCATTGGCGCGAGAGTCCGGATCCGGATTGGCTTCGGTCCAGTCGCCGACTTGCCGCTTGAGGTCATCACCTATCGCAAGATGATCGTAACCCCCAAGGAAACGGCTTAGCACCGGACTCTGTTCGATGATCCTTTCAGCCGTACGATGGTCGCCGTCGGGCCGGCCCATTGGCCCGGTCATCTCACGAACTTGGTCCTGTTCTGCTGCACGCATGTAGTTGGGCGGGACGGGTAGGGGCTTCAGGCCCGCCGGGGGAGAAATAGTCATCGGGTACCTTTGATTTGAACCAGGGAAAGGACATTTCTTCGAGAGAAATGTCGCCCTCCTGTGTGGTCCAGCACCCGGTTTGGTTCCAGCGCTTTAAAACGAACGCACAATCTTCCCCAGCGTCTCCATTGCCTTTTCACACGACTCATCCCACGGGCTGCCGTAATTCAGGCGAATGCAGTTCCTGAAACGCTGGGTCGGCGAGAAGATAGGCCCCGGCGCGATGCTGATGCCCTGGGCCAGCGCCATCTGGAATAACTTCAACGAGTCGGTCTGCTCCGGCAGCTCCAGCCACAGGAAATATCCGCCTGCCGGCTGGCTGACCCGTGTCTGTGCCGGGAAATAGCGCGCGATAGCGGCAAGCATGGCGCTTTGCTGTTCCTCCAGCGCATACCGCAATTTACGCAGGTGCCGATCGTAGCCGCCGTGTTGCAGGTAATCGGCAATCGCCGCCTGGGCCGGCATCGAGGCGCACAGCGATGTCATCAACTTCAACCGCTCGATCTTCTGCGCATAGCGCCCGGCAGCCACCCAGCCAATGCGGTAGCCAGGGGCCAGGCTTTTGGCGAAAGAGCCGCAATGCATCACCAGGCCTTCGGTGTCGAAAGCCTTGGCCGGTTTGGGTGCCTGCTGGCCGTAGTACAGTTCGGCGTACACGTCGTCTTCGATCAGTGGCACCTGATGGCTGCGCAGCAATTGCACCAGCTCCTGCTTCCTGGCCTCGGGCATGGTCGCGCCCATCGGGTTCTGGAAGCTGGTCATGCACCAGCAGGCCTTGATCGGGTAGCGTTCCAGGCTTTGCGCCAGCACCTTGAGGTCAATGCCATCGCGCGGGTGTACGGGAATTTCCACGGCCTTGAGTTTCAGGCGTTCGAGTATTTGCAGGCTGGCATAGAACGCCGGGGCTTCGATGGCCACCAGGTCGCCGGGTTCGGTCACGGCCTGCAGGCACAGGTTCAGCGCCTCAAGGGCGCCGTTGGTGATCAGCAGTTCTTCCATCGGCAGCATCAGCCCGCCGACCATGTAGCGCAGGGCGATCTGCCGGCGCAGTTGCGGGTTGCCCGGCGACATGTCGGTGACCACCATGCGCGGGTCCATTTCCCGGCTGGCGCTGGCCAGGGAGCGGGACAGGCGTTGCAGCGGGAATAACGTCGGGCTGGGGAAGGCCGAGCCGAAGGGCACGGTTTGCGGGTCCTTGATGGAGTCGAGCACAGAGAACACCAACTCGCTGACGTCCACTTCGGTGGATTCGTGCACGTGGGCACTCACCACCGGCTCGGAAAACGGGCTCGGCGCATGGGTGTTGACGAAGTACCCGGAACGCGGCCGGGCGCGGATCAGCCCACGACGTTCCAGCAGGTAGTAGGCCTGGAACACGGTGGACGGGCTGACGCCGTAGGTCTGGCTGGCGTAGCGCACCGACGGCACCCGTTGGCCGGGGCCGAGGACGCCGGAGCGGATCAGTTCTGCGATGTCGTCGGCGAATTTTTCGTAGCGTTTCATTGGGGCTCAGTGCTTTGAACAGATTTTGCTGATTGAACGTAGATCAAAATGTGGGAGCGGGCTTGCTCGCGAATGCAGTCTTTCAGTTGATGCACCCGTTGACTGGTACACCGCTTTCGCGAGCAAGCCCGCTCCCACATTTGATCTCCAGTGTTTCTCAAAACTCGGTGTTCAGCGATTCAACGGCGCCACAAACCGGCTATCCGCCGCGCTATAAACCCACGGCTCATCCACGTCCGTTACCTTGAAACGGATGGTCTGGGAACTGCTGGCCGGCTTCTCTGCCGTCATCGCCACCGAAACGGGCACGTCGGTAATCTCCCCCGGTGCCAGGCTGATTTCGGTCTTGCCCTGCAACTGGAAGCCGATACCGTCCACCAGCTCCAGGCGATAATCCTGAGGCTGCTGGGTCTTGTTGATGACCTTGAGGCTGTAGATGTTCTCGATCAAGCCTTCGCTGTTCTCGCGAAACATCCCACGGTCCTTGGTCACGTCCAGCGACACCATCGGCCGCTCCACCAGCGCCACCACCAGCGCACCGATCATCACCAGCAACACGGCACTGTAGCCGATCAGCCGGGGCCTGAGCAGGTGCGTCTTGCCACCTTGCAACTGATGCTCCGAGGTATAGCTGACCAGGCCGCGGGCATAGCCCATTTTGTCCATGATCGAATCACAGGCATCGATACACGCGGCGCAGCCGATGCATTCCATTTGCAGGCCATCGCGAATGTCGATGCCGGTGGGGCACACCTGCACGCACAGCTGGCAGTCGATGCAGTCACCCAGGCCGACGTCCGCCGGTTGCAGGTCGCGTTTGCGCGGGCCACGGTTTTCGCCACGGGCCACGTCGTAGGAAATGGTCAGGGTGTCTTTGTCGAACATCACACTCTGGAACCGCGCATACGGGCACATGTGCATGCACACTGCTTCGCGCAGCCAGCCCGCGTTGATGTAGGTGGCGCCGGTGAAAAACAGCACCCAGAACAGGCTAGCGCCACCCATTTGCCAGGTCAGCAGTTCCTCGGCCAACGGGCGGATCGGCGTGAAATAGCCGACAAATGTCAGCCCGGTCAGCACGCTGATACCCAGCCACAGCGTGTGCTTGGCCGAGCGCCTTGCCAGCTTGTTCAAGCCCCAGGGCGCGGCTTGCAGCTTGATGCGCTGGTTTCGCTCGCCTTCGGTGACCTTTTCGCACCACATGAACAGCCAGGTAAACGAGCTTTGCGGGCAGGTATAACCGCACCACACACGGCCCGCGAATACGGTAATGGCGAACAGGCCGAACGCACAGATGATCAACAGCGCCGACAGCAGAATGAAGTCCTGGGGCCAGAACGTTGCACCAAAGATATGGAATTTGCTTTCAGCCAGGTCCCACAACACCGCTTGGCGTCCGCCCCAGTTCAGCCACACGGTGCCGAAAAACGCCAGGAACAGAAAGCCCGCGCCCACCACACGCAAGGTACGGAACAGCCCGGTGAAACTGCGGGTATGAATCAGGTTGTCGCTGGATGTGGCCTTCATCTTCTTCGAATGCGCAGGCTCATACACTTCTACGGTTCGGACGGGGATTCTATCGCTCATGGTCTTTCGCTCATCAGCCTCCATCAGGCGGATGAACTATGACCGGCGCTCTGTTTGCATAACAGACTCAGGTAGGGCGATAAAAAGCGGATCAGATGAGCCTGCGGTGCGCGCCTGCGACAATGTGCTGCACCCTGTGGGCCGTGGGGTGCAGCAGTTTTCAGGCAGTGATGATCCAGGTCAATCAAATCACCGAATCACCGTCGGTGGCCTTCAGGTGCTTACGACCGTCGGTGGCGCCTGCTACGGTCAATGCATCGGCTTCTGCTTCGGTGATGTAGACCCGCTCGCCGTTCAGCTCAACGGCCGACATGGATTTGGCGCTGTCGGTAATCACGGTCACATCGGTGGCGGCGAGGCTTTTTTCGTCGCCGTTCTCGTCGACCTTGAAGTAACAGGTCTGGTTTTCAATACGTACGGGCATGGTGCTGTCCTTTTCCGGGGTTACTGATCGTTAGGCGTTGCGCGTGGATGAATCGTTCTGCGCAACTGACTGACGGTCGGCGCTGTCCATCCCGTATCGACCCATGAAAAGGACACGTCCATGGACGCCTGGTGGCATGAAGTATGGGAAACCCTGCAAGCGGAATTTGCGGACATCGGCGATGCCCGGCAGCTGACGCAAATCACCGTGCGGTTGCTGATTGCCGCGATACTCGGCGGGATCCTGGGCTATGAGCGCGAGCAGAAAGGCAAGGCGGCCGGGGTGCGTACCCATATGTTGGTGGCCATGGGCGCCGCGTTGTTTGTGCTGGTGCCGAGTTTGTCGGGCTCCCAGGCCGACGCCATGAGCCGGGTGTTGCAAGGCGTGATTGCGGGCATCGGTTTTCTCGGCGCCGGTACCATCCTCAAGGGCAAGGAAGACGAAGAGGGTCAGCACGTCAAGGGCCTGACCACCGCCGCCGGCCTTTGGATGACCGCCGCCATTGGCGTGGCGGCGGGGATGGGGCGTGAATCGACGGCGGTGTTGAGTACGGTGCTGGCGTTGATGGTGTTCAGTGTGATGCCCAGGATCGTCAGGCTGCTGGAAAAGGATTAGCTGGAACCCAGCCTTACATTGATGTTGCTCTTGCTCAAGCGGGAGCCGATCTCTGTGAAGGTGTTAGCCGTCGCCTTGCATTGCTGGCCACGCTTCTGGAATTTACTTATGGATTGCTGCCAGTTTGATATTGCGTCCCACATAGCCGTGTCGTTGTCTGGGTCGGCAGTGGCGATCTGATAAAGCAGGTCGTTTCTTCTGTTCTCATTCTCCTCCCTTACGGCTTTGGCCAACTCGCCCGTGGCAGCGTTCAGCCTGGGGTTGATGGTGTTTTCGCCCAACTGCGTGCCTAGATCCATGAGGGTTTTGGCGTTCGCCTTGGCATCGGGGCCGCGCAGCAGGGCGTTGAGATTCTCCGGGGTCAATAAATCACGGATCTTGCCCAGGGTCTTGGTGGTTTCTGCAGCGTCGGGATTGCGCAACAACCGGTCAATATTGTCCTGGGTCAGCAGTGCTTTCAGATCGGTAAGGCTTTGTCCTACCCGCGCTCCGTTCGGGGGCTGTTCATTTTGCAGGAATGGGTTGTACGCACTCCGTTGGCTATTGATCGTCGACATGATGTTTCCTCGCGGGATATGGAATAAACGCTACCTCCCAGGGACGAGGGTTTGCGTTCGCGCGAGTCAAGTCTCAAGGTTCGTGTAGGCGTTGGATCTAAGAGCCATCTCTGTTGCCGGTAGGAGGTTTCGGTTTTGACGGTCGGTTCAGGATCGTCAAAACCGTAACTGTAACCTTCGATTCAGACAATCACCGGTGGCATCGTCGTTGGTGGTTCTTCCACCGGTGGTGGCTGGGTGCCAGGCGGTTCCTGCTCGGGAACCGGGTCCGGCTCGGTGGGCGGCAGGGTGGGCTTGTCAATGTTCGGGTCCGGGGTTTCAGCCGGGATCGGGATATTCATCGGTGTGGCCTCCTTTGTGCTTTGCTCTACCGGTGGACAATCGTCCGGTGGATTTGATTCCCCGCCCGATGGCGGCATATCCACCTGAACTTTTCACCCGCCGGCATGCTCGGAACCTATACGGCCCTGCTCAGGGAGAGCGGCGTCGTTTCAGAATTTGGATCAGGCACAAGAGCGTCCACTGGGCGTTAAGGGGAGATGCTCGATGACTGCTGAAACACTGACACAAGACGATTTAACCTCCACGTTACCGCTGTCCCAGGCACTGTTGCTGCCACGGATTGCGATTGAAAGCACCACCCCGGTGATCGATGGCGGCGAGTTTGCGGTCAAGGCTGTGGTGGGCCAGCGCGTCCAGGTCGCCAGCAAGGTATTCGCCGACGGCCACGACAAGCTCGCGGTGATGATCCGCTGGCGCCCGCTGAGCGAAGAAAGCTGGCACAGCGTGGTGATGACCGATGTCGGCAACAACGGCTGGGAAGGCGCGTTCACCGTGGCCGTCCAGGGCCCGCATGAGTATTGCATCGAGGCCTGGATCGACACGTTCGCCAGCTTCCGTTACGAATTGAGCAAGAAACACGAGGCCGGCGTGCCGGTCAGCCTGGAATTGCAGGAAGGTCGCAGCCAGGTGCTCCAAGCCGCCGAGCGCAGCGACAACGAACTGCGCGACCGCCTGATGCTGCTGCACCACGAGCTCTCCGGCCTGCTGGAAACCGAGCAGGTCGCGCTGTTTCTGCACGAAGACAGTGCACACCTGATGACCCAGGCCGACCACCGCGCCTATTTGAGCATCAGCCCCGTATTCCCGATTGATGTGGAGCGTGAGGCTGCGCAGTTTGCCAGCTGGTACGAGCTGTTTCCCCGCTCGATCACCGACGATCCTGCGCGCCATGGCACCTTTAACGATGTGCACTCACGGCTGTCGATGATCCATGACATGGGTTTTGACGTGCTGTATTTTCCGCCGATCCATCCGATCGGCCGCAGCCATCGCAAGGGCAAGAACAACTCCCTGACCGCCGGGCCCGACGACCCGGGCAGCCCGTATGCCATCGGCAGCGAAGAGGGTGGCCACGAGGCTATCCATTCGCAACTGGGCAGCCGTGAAGACTTCCGCAACCTGGTCAAGGCCGCCGCCGAGCATGGCCTGGAAATCGCCCTGGATTTCGCCATCCAGTGCTCCCAGGACCACCCGTGGCTCAAGCAGCATCCGGGCTGGTTCAACTGGCGGCCCGACGGCTCGATCAAATACGCCGAGAACCCGCCGAAAAAATACCAGGACATCGTCAACGTCGACTTCTACGCGGCGGATGCCATTCCCAGCCTGTGGGTCGAGTTGCGCGACATTGTGGTCGGCTGGGTGGAAGAGGGCGTGAAGACCTTTCGCGTCGACAACCCCCACACCAAGCCGCTGCCGTTCTGGCAATGGCTGATCAGCGACGTGCGCTCCAAATACCCCGAAGTGATCTTCCTCGCCGAAGCCTTCACCACCCCGGCGATGATGGCGCGTTTGGGCAAGGTCGGTTACTCCCAGAGCTACACCTACTTCACCTGGCGCAACACCAAGGCCGAGTTGAGTGAGTACCTGAGCGAGTTGAATGAGTCACCGTTGCGCGAATGCTTCAGGCCCAATTTCTTCGTCAACACGCCAGACATCAACCCGGGCTTCCTGCATGAATCCGGTCGGGCCGGCTTCTTGATCCGGGCCGCACTGGCCACCATGGGCTCGGGCCTGTGGGGCATGTATTCCGGCTTTGAGCTGTGCGAAGCGGCGCCGGTGCCGGGCAAGGAAGAGTACCTGGACTCGGAGAAGTACGAGATCCGCCCACGCGACTTTACGGCGCCGGGCAACATCATTGCCGAGATCGCCCAGCTCAACCGCATCCGCCGGCAAAACCCGGCCTTGCAGACGCACCTGGGCTTAACGCTCTACAACGCGTGGAACGACAACATCCTGTACTTCGGCAAGCGCAGCGAGGATGGCAGCAACTTCATTCTGGTGGCCGTGAGTCTCGACCCGTTCAATGCACAGGAGGCGAACTTCGAGTTGCCGCTGTGGGAGATGGGCCTGCCGGACGATGCCCAGACCCAAGGTGAAGACCTGATGACCGGCCACCGCTGGACCTGGTACGGCAAGACCCAGTGGATGCGAATCGAGCCGTGGCATCAGCCGTTTGGTATCTGGCGCATTACCGTTTCCTGAAGCCGAGCACCGATCTCCAAACCACTGGAGATCAAATGTGGGAGCGAGCAAGCCCGCTCCCACATTGACCGAGTTCCTTCAGGCAGATTTTTCAGAATTCCCAGGAGTTTCCAATGGCGAAGAAACCCAAGGCTGCCACCTTTATCAAAGACCCGCTCTGGTACAAGGACGCGGTGATTTATCAGGTTCACGTCAAATCTTATTTCGACTCCAACAACGACGGCATCGGTGACTTTCCCGGGCTGATCGCCAAGCTCGACTACATCGCCGACCTCGGTGTGAACACCATCTGGCTGCTGCCGTTCTACCCCTCGCCACGCCGTGATGACGGCTACGACATCGCCGAATACCGTGGCGTGCACAGCGACTACGGGACCCTGGCCGACGCCAAGCGCTTTATCGCCGAAGCCCACAAACGCGGGCTGCGGGTAATCACCGAACTGGTCATCAATCACACCTCCGACCAGCACCCGTGGTTCCAGCGCGCCCGCAAGGCCAAACCCGGCTCGGCAGCGCGGGACTTTTACGTATGGTCCGATGACGACCAGAAATACGACGGCACCCGCATCATTTTTCTCGACACCGAAAAGTCCAACTGGACCTGGGACCCGGTCGCCGGCCAATACTTCTGGCACCGTTTCTATTCCCACCAGCCAGACCTCAACTTCGACAACCCGCAGGTCATGAAAGCCGTGCTGTCGGTGATGCGCTACTGGCTCGACATGGGCATCGACGGCCTGCGCCTGGACGCCATCCCGTACCTGATCGAACGCGACGGCACCAACAACGAAAACCTCCCCG
The DNA here is from genome assembly GCF_002204795.1 of Pseudomonas sp. K2I15. GTDB lineage: Bacteria > Pseudomonadota > Gammaproteobacteria > Pseudomonadales > Pseudomonadaceae > Aquipseudomonas. The sequence continues at coordinate 144,956 of NZ_NIXO01000002.1, read as the reverse complement.
AAACCCACGACGTGCTCAAGCAGATCCGCGCCGAGATCGACGCCAACTACCCGGACCGCATGCTGCTGGCCGAAGCCAACCAATGGCCGGAAGACACCCAGCTGTACTTCGGTGACAAGAAAGGCGATGACGGCGACGAGTGCCACATGGCGTTCCACTTCCCGCTGATGCCGCGCATGTACATGGCGCTGGCCCAGGAAGACCGTTTTCCGATCACTGACATCCTGCGCCAGACCCCGGAAATTCCGGCCAATTGCCAATGGGCGATCTTCCTGCGCAACCACGATGAACTGACCCTGGAAATGGTCACCGACAAAGAGCGCGACTACCTCTGGAATTACTACGCCGCCGACCGGCGCGCGCGGATCAACCTCGGCATTCGTCGCCGCCTCGCGCCGTTAATGGAGCGTGATCGCCGGCGCATCGAACTGCTCAACAGCCTGCTGCTGTCGATGCCCGGCACGCCGACCCTGTACTACGGCGATGAAATCGGCATGGGCGACAACATCTACCTCGGCGACCGCGACGGCGTGCGCACGCCGATGCAATGGTCCATCGACCGCAACGGCGGCTTCTCCCGCGCCGACCCGGCCAGCCTGGTGCTGCCGCCGATCATGGACCCGCAGTACGGCTACCAGTCGGTCAACGTCGAAACCCAGACCCAAGACCCGCACTCGCTGCTGAATTGGACCCGGCGCATGTTGGCGGTGCGTAAACAGTCCAAGGCCTTTGGTCGCGGCAGCCTGAAAATGCTCTCGCCCACCAACCGCCGAATCCTGGCGTATACCCGCGAATACGCGGGCGCCGACGGCAAGACTGAAATCATCCTGTGCGTGGCCAACGTGTCCCGCAGCGCCCAGGCGGCAGAGCTGGACCTCTCGGCGTTTGCCGGCATGGTTCCGGTGGAAATGCTCGGCGGCAATGCATTCCCGCCGATTGGCCAGCTGAATTTCCTGCTGACCCTGGCGCCGTATGGCTTCTATTGGTTTGTGCTCGCGGCGGAAAACCAGATGCCAAGCTGGCACGTGGAACCGGCGCAAAGCATCCCGGACTTCACCACCCTGGTGCTTAAAAAGCGCCTGGAAGAACTGCTCGAAGCCCCGTGCCGCACCACCCTGGAACAGAACGCCTTGCCGGCGTGGCTGCCCAAGCGCCGCTGGTTTGCCAGCAAGGACACGGCGATCGACAGCGTGCACATCGCCTACGGCGTACGCTTTGGCGACCCGCAGCACCCGGTGTTGCTCAGTGAGATTGAAGTCACCAGCGCCGGGCAGGTCAGCCGCTATCAACTGCCGTTTGGCTTCCTCGGCGAAGACCAGTTCACCAGCGCCTTGCCGCAACAACTGGCGCTGGCCCGTGTGCGGCGAGTGCGTCAGGTCGGCCTGGTGACTGACGCCTTCAGCCTCGATACGTATATCCGCGCAGTGATCCACGGCTTGCAGGCCAACACCGTGCTCAGCTCTACCGATGGCGATATTCGCTTCGAGCCGACGGCGCAGTTGGCCAGGCTGGAGTTGAACGATGAATCGCAAGTGCGCTACCTCGCCGCCGAACAGTCCAACAGTTCGGTGGTGGTGGGCGGCAGCCTCGTACTCAAGCTGATCCGTAAGGTCAGCGCCGGGGTTCACCCGGAACTTGAAATGGGCGCCTACCTGACAGAAGCCGGCTACGAACATATTTCACCGCTGCTGGGCTCGGTGATCCGCCACGACACCGACGGCCAGGACAACCTGTTGATGATCGCCCAGGGTTACCTGAGCAACCAGGGCGATGCCTGGGGCTGGACCCAGAACAACCTGGAGCGGGCGATTCGCGACGAACTCGCCGAAGCCATGTCCGAGCAGGAACAGCACTACAACGCCCTCGGCGAACTGGCGGATTTCGCCGGTTTGTTCGGCCAGCGCCTGGGTGAGATGCACCTGGTGCTGGCGGCACCGACCACCAACAAAGCGTTTAAGCCTGAGGCTACCTCCGTCAAGGACAGCCAGGGCTGGGCCAAGCAAGTGGGCGCACAAATCGATCGTGCGTTGCAGTTGCTTAAACAGCATCAAACCCAGTTGAACCCTGCCGATCAGGCGTTGGTCAGTGCTTTACTGGATCAGAAAAAAGCCATCGCCACTCATGTTCAGGACCTGGCGAAAGCCACGGTGGGCGGGTTGCGCATTCGCGTGCATGGCGACCTGCACCTGGGCCAGGTATTGGTGGTCAAGGGCGATGCCTACTTGATCGACTTCGAGGGCGAACCCGCGCGGCCGCTGCATGAACGTCGCGGCAAAAGCAGCCCGTACAAGGATGTGAGCGGGGTGCTGCGATCGTTTGATTACGCGGCGGCCATGGCGGTGAATGTGCAGGGCGTTGACCAGTCGCCTGAAGCCAATGCGTCACGCCAGCGGGTCGCGGATCGCTACTTGCATGAGGCCAAACAGGCATTTATCCAGGCCTATCACGCAGCCACGACTACACTGGGCCATGACTGGCAGGATGCCAAAGGCCAGGACGCAGCGCTGGCATTGTTCAGCCTGGAGAAGGCCGCGTACGAAGTGGCCTACGAAGCAGAAAATCGCCCGAGCTGGTTGCCGGTGCCGTTGCAAGGTTTGCACGGGCTGCTCAGCGGGTTGAAACCAATATCCAAAACTGCACGCGGTGGGGAGACGTCATGAGTTTTACAAGCAAAGAACCGCTGCAGGAAAAGTTGAGTGTGATGCCCAAGCCTGCTGATATCGAAGCCCTGGTAAGGGCCGAACACCATGATCCGTTCTCGATCCTCGGGCCCCATGATGACGAGCAGGGCGGCCAATTCATTCGGGCTTTCCTGCCTGAAGCCTTGAGTGTCCAGGTGCTGGCCAAGGACAGTGGCGAGCCCATCGGCAGCCTCGATGCGACCCAGGTGCCTGGCTTGTTTGTCGGGCATTTCGGCAGCCGCCAGGCGTATCTGCTGAAGATCCAGTGGGCCGGTGGCGAACAGATCACCGAAGACCCTTACAGCTTCAGCCAGTTGCTGCTGGGCGAGATGGATTTGTACTTGTTCGCCGAAGGCAATCACCGCGACTTGAGCAGTTGCCTGGGCGCACAAGTAACCAGCGTCGACGGCATTCAGGGTGTGCGCTTTGCCGTGTGGGCACCGAATGCCCGCCGGGTGTCGGTGGTAGGCGACTTCAATATATGGGACGGGCGCCGTCATCCGATGCGCCTGCGTCATCCGTCCGGGGTCTGGGAAATTTTCATCCCGCGCCTGCAACCGGGCGCCGCCTACAAATACGAAATACTCGGTGCCCACGGCATTCTGCCGCTCAAGGCTGACCCGATGGCCCTGGCCACGCAGATGCCGCCGGATACCGCCTCCAAAGTCGCCTCGCCGTTGCAGGTTGACTGGCAGGACCACGACTGGATGCAGTCGCGCGGCGAGCGGCAAAAGCCCAGCGCACCCTTGTCGATCTACGAGCTGCATGCCGGCTCCTGGCAGTGCGAGTTGGACGAAGTCGGCGAAGTGTCGCGCCAGTACGGTTGGCGTGAAATGGCCGAGCGGTTGATCCCGTACGTGCAGCAACTGGGCTTCACTCACATCGAACTGATGCCGATCATGGAGCACCCGTTTGGCGGCTCGTGGGGCTATCAGGCGCTCTCGCAATTTGCCCCGACGGCGCGCTTCGGTTCGCCGGACGATTTCGCGTTTTTCGTCAACGCCTGTCACCAGGCTGATATCGGCGTGATCCTCGATTGGGTACCGGCGCACTTCCCCACTGACACCCACGGCCTGGCGCAATTCGACGGCACTGCATTGTACGAATACGCCAACCCGCTGGAAGGCTTCCACCAGGATTGGGACACCCTGATCTACAACCTCGGGCGCACCGAAGTCCACGGCTTTATGCTGGCCTCGGCGTTGCACTGGCTCAAGCATTTCCATATCGACGGCCTGCGGGTGGATGCCGTGGCGTCGATGCTCTATCGCGACTATTCGCGCAAGGCCGGTGAGTGGGTGCCGAACCGCCACGGCGGGCGTGAAAACCTTGAAGCCATCGACTTCCTGCGTCACCTCAACGACGTGGTGGCCCTGGAAGCCCCCGGCGCCCTGGTGATCGCCGAGGAATCCACCGCCTGGCCGGGCGTGAGCCAGCCGACCCAACAGGGCGGCCTGGGTTTCAACTACAAGTGGAACATGGGCTGGATGCACGATTCGCTGCACTACATTCAGCAAGACCCGGTGTACCGCGCTCATCATCACAACGAGCTGAGTTTTGGCCTGGTGTATGCCTGGTCCGAGCGCTTTATCCTGCCGATTTCCCACGATGAAGTGGTGCACGGCAAACACTCGCTGATCGACAAGATGCCCGGTGACCGCTGGCAGAAATTTGCCAACCTGCGGGCCTACCTGAGCTTCATGTGGATGCACCCGGGCAAGAAACTGCTGTTCATGGGTTGCGAATTCGGCCAATGGCGCGAGTGGAACCACGACCAGCAACTGGACTGGTACCTGCTGCAATACCCGGAACACCGGGGCGTGCAGAAGCTGGTGGGCGACCTCAACCGCCTGTACCGCGAAGAGCCTGCGCTGCACGACCAGGACGACGCGCCACAGGGCTTCCAGTGGCTGATTGGGGATGATGCGATCAACAGCGTCTATGCCTGGCTGCGCTGGAGCAAGGACGGTCGGCCGGTGCTGGTGGTGGCCAACTTTACCCCTGTGCCGAGGGAAGCCTACAAGGTCGGCGTGCCGTTTGCCGGGCGTTGGAGCGAGGTGATCAACAGCGACGCTGATACCTATGCCGGGTCCAACTTCGGCAACGGAGGTGGAGCGTTTACCGAGGAGGAGCCCAAGCATGGGCAGCCCTTGTCGCTGTCGTTGAACCTGCCGCCGTTGGGTGTGTTGATCCTGCGACCCGAAGGCTGACCGCCGCCCTTGTAGGAGCGAGCTTGCTCGCGAAAAACGTCAAGACACCGCGTTTATTCAGATTTGGCGCGTTATCGTTGACGACCTTCGCGAGCAAGCTCGCTCCTACAGGTTAGAAGTCGACCTTTAGGCCAATCGTGCCTTCCCGCCCATTGAGCTGGTTACTGTCCAGATTCTGGTTGTACCCCACCTCGCCATACACCCTCACGGTATTCGAAACCTGCAGCGTCGCCCCGGCGCTGACGTCCATCGTGGTGGATTGCTGTTCGGTATTGATAGCCGTCGATTCATTGAACGTAACGGTGTTGCTCCCGGCCCCGGCATGCCACACATTGGCCCGCAGGTAAGGTTGCATCGGCATCCCGCTGACCTTGTAGTCGCCGCGCAAACGAACCCCGACGCGAGTGGTGACATGAGTGTCGGCGTTGAACGAGATATCCGCGATGCCGTCGTTCTGACTGTCCAGCCAGGTACGATCAAGGATCACCTGGGCCTGCGGCTCCACCTCCCAATGCTCGGAAACCGCGAAGGGCATGCCAACCTCTGCCGAACCCGCCACGTTGTGCCCTCTGGTTTGCAGTTTGACGCCCCGGCTGGATTCGTCGTGGCCATCGAACCGGGTGCCCATCAGCACCAGGTCCAGGTACGCGCGGTTGGCGCCGATCAGGGTCCAGTAGGTGCCCAGGCTGTCGGCGCGCAAGGTGATGTCGCCCGTGTCGGTGTTCTGGAAACCACCGGAAAACCCTGCCACGTTGCCGGTCAAGCGGCTGTGGCCGACAAAGAACCCCACACGCTGCGTCAGGCCATTGTCCGAGGTCCAGGCATAAAGGTCGGTGCCCACCTGGAAGCCCGACAGCGAGCTGTCCAGGCTTGGGCTGACGGTGCCGGAAAAGGACTGGCGCGTGCTGCTGCCAAACACCCTGGCCCATCCCGCAGGTATCGCGCCGCTCTGTTGTGGCGGGCCTTGGTCACCCATGCGCTCGTGATACGTGCTCATCATGCCCTGGACCAGTTGCTGCACGGCGGGGAACAACACCGAATAGTCCGCCACTTCCGGGCGGTAAATCGGAATGGGTTCCTCCCCCGGGAAAATCCCTGGCGTTCCCGGTGTACCGTCGGCAGGGACAGGTGGGAAAATGCCTACAGGGCCGCCAGGGTCTTGTGGATTGGGCAGCGGTGGGGCCTCAACTGACGAGCGCAAGTACCAGTTTTGCGCGGTGCCGGGTGTGACGCCGCCCTTGTACAGGTAGTACTCGAAGGCCCCGGCGGAGACCGAACCGTTTGGCAGGGAAAAAGCCAGGTCACTGCCGGTGGCGCCATTGATGGCCTGCACCACCTGGATACCGTTCTGCACGGTCTGGCCACCGGGGCCACCCAGGTTGGTGATGCTGATGCCTGTCGTACCCTGAATGCTGCCCTGGCTGACAATCAGTTTGTCGCTGGGAGAACCGTCGCCGCCAAGCACGCTTTGCAACGCCAGCCGGCCATTGTTGCCGGTGTAGTTGCCGTTGATGGTCAGGCTATCGGTGGCGGTGCTGCTCGCGCTGGTCATGTCGATCAGCCCGCCATTGTTCACGGTGGTGAGCTGGCCGGTGGTAAAGGGGCTGATGCTGCCTTGGGTGACCACTAACGTGCCGACGTTGATGTCCATCGTCCCGGTGTGAGTACCGGCGTCGCCAAGGGTGAATGTGCCGCTGCCCAGGGTAAACACCGAGCCATTGTTGAGGGTGACAGTTTCCCAGTCGACGTAACGCTGCGGCGTGGCGGATTTCGTGTTGTCGAACGTCAGCGAGTCGTTGTCCAGGCCGCCATCCAGCAGAGGCGTGGACGACAAGGTGGTTTCAGTCAGGTTGTAGAGGAACGCCCGGTCGGTGCCGCTGCCGGTCACGATCGGGCCGTGAATCAGCCCGGCAGTGTTCCAGGTGAACACGTTGTTGCCGTTTCCGGTAAAGACGCCCTCGGCGATATCGCCGCCCTTGATCAGAATCTGGTTGTCGCCATTGCCAACACTGATCTTGCCGCCAATGGCGCCATTGGAAACGGTGACGGTGTTGTTGCCATCCCCGGCGGTCATGTCGCCGATGATCCGGCCGGTGCTCAGGTTCGCCTCGTTGTTTCCATCGCCTTGGGTCACGGACGCAATGGTGCCGCCGCTCATGGAAAAATTATTGTTGCCCAACCCCTGGATGACGGCCCCGGCGCTGCCCTGGCTGATTTGCACAATACCGTTGCCAGTGCCCTGGATGACGCTGCCGGTTATCGTGCCGCCGAAGAGCTGGAAGATATTGGCACCGTCGCCCATGTTCACCGAACCATCGAGGGTGCCTGAGTTCATGGTGATGAGGTCACGGCCCGGCCCGAACGTCACGTCGCCATTGATCACGCCAGTGCCGGAAGGGGGGAACAGCAGTGTGTTGTTGCCTGCCGTGTCGACAACCCCCGCGCTGGTGCCGCTGCTGCAGGTGAATGTGTCATCGCCGGTGGTGGGCGTCAGGACGCAATCGGCGAAAGCAGCCAGCGGCCATCCCGCCAGCAAGGCTGAAGAGAAGATTCCCAAGTGCATCAGGGTTGCAAGCCGTGGGGTCATGATTCGCCCTCGCTGGACGCCTGAGGGGCAAGCGCGGGCTATCACGTTAGCGCTGCATAGGCAGCGCCGCTACTGTGAGAAATAACAGGTATAGACGAGGGTAGCCGGGGCTACAAAAACACAATCTCATAGGGCTCACGCATGCGCTCCAGCAGCACCTGCGCCAGTATCGGCGCCAGGCCGATTTCCGGGTCACCTGCCAATTGGCTGGCATAGGCATGGGCGGCATGCAGCTTGCGGGCGACGCTCCAGGTGTCGAGCCGTACTTTGCGTGCACGCTGCCAGGGGATGGCGGCCGTCTCGCGAACGGGCCAGTGCCACGCCCAAATCGGCAGCTCGTGCAGGTGCACGCCTTTGAGCGCGCAGGCTTTGGCGGCGGCGCGGCCTACGGCGTCATGGTCGTTGTTACCGTCGTTGCGCCAAGTGGTGAAGACCACGTCGCCGGGTTGCAGGTAGCGGGCAATGAACTGGCTCATTTGCTGTTCCCGCGCCGCCAGGGCGTTGTCGGCAAAGCCGCCGCGAATCCATTTCAGGCTGTGCAAGGGCACACCCAGGCGGCGCAGGGCCTCGACACTTTCCTGGGGGCGCACCACGCTCAGGCGTTTGGCCGGCCACACGGTAGAGCCCGGATGACTGGCGCTGCCGTCGGTGATGGAGATCAGTTGCAGGGCGTATTCACGGGTGCTGAGCAATTGCAGCAGGCCGCCACAGGCGATCACTTCGTCGCCAGGGTGTGGGGCGATCACCACCACTCGGGCGCCTTCGGGCACCAGGGTTGCAGGATTGATAGCAGGAATTTGCGCGAGTTGCGGGGCGCTGTTCCAGATTTGCGCGGGGCCCCGGCGGTTGTCATTTAACGGTGCAGGTCTCATGGGTGTCACGTCCTTGTTCATCGGTGGTGCAGGCCGTACCCCGTTGACGGGACGGCTCTTGTTGGTACACGAGCGTCATGCAACCGACGCTCGCGGCGCGACGGCGTTCCAACCCTGGATTGCCGTGCTAGGAGTACTGATGATAGTTACGAATCGTTGCTTTCACACCGTTCAATGTCGCTATTTTTTCAGGAGGCCTGCATCAGGCTTTTCAGGTAATCACCAAAGCCGCCTTGTGCCCGGCAATCCAGACGGGCGCTGGTGATCACCTGGGGCGAGTGACTCCAGGCAATCGAAGCACCGCAGCGCTCCAGTTGGCGCACCAGCTCCACATCTTCATGGCAGGGCAAAGGCTCAAAGCCGCCGGCACGCACGTAGGCCCCGGCGCTGACGCCGAGGTTGGCGCCATGGATATGCCGATGCCCGTCCCGGGCCTCATAGGCCTGGTGATAGCGAATTTGCGCCGCCGGGTCGAAGCCTTCGCTCCAGGCATCCACCGTCACCGTGCCGCACACCGCATCCACGCCCAAGGCCAACTGCGCCACCAGCCAATCCGGGGCGACGCGGCTGTCGGCGTCGGTGCAGGAAATCCAGCGGGCGCCGTTGTTGAGCAAGTACCGCGCACCCACGCCGCGCACGTGGCCCACGTTACGCGCCTGCACTTCCAGGCTGTGTACCTGGTATTCGCGGGCGATGACGGCGCTGCGATCGCTGCAACTGTCGAGCACTGCCAGAATCTGCACCTCTTCACCCTGCAACCCCGGATGACTGGCCGCGACCATCGCGGCTTTCAGGCAGTCGGGCAGCAGTGTTTCTTCGTTGTGCACGGGTATCAGGATGCCGATCATCGCAGTCCCTCCAGGGTCGCAACTGTGGTGCCGTCGAGGCTCCACAGGTCCAGTAGAAAATCGCTTTCGTGATGCTGCACCAGATGGGGCATGCCCAGGCGTTGACCGAGGCGCGCGTGCACCTGTTCGGCCGTCTGCGGGCAGCCTTCGATGGGCGGGCGCCAATGGCAGGCGAGGATTTGTCCGTCAGCCGTGAGGGAGGCGAGGGCGTGATCGATCAGCCCATCGAAGTCCCTCGGGTCCAGGTAGTAGCAAAGCTCGCTCAGCACAATCAGCTCGAAGGTCTCGGTGGGCCACTGCTCCGGCAGGCGTCTCTGCTGCACCTTGGCGTGGCTGAAACAGCTGAGCCGAGCCTGCGCCAGGCTGACGGCGGCCTGCGCGGTGTCACAGCACAACAAGCGGTCGCAGCGTGCGGCCAGCTCAAAGCTCAGCTCGCCATTGGCGCAGCCGGGTTCAAAGATCGAGGCGTAGAGTGGTCGGGTCAGCAACGCGAGGGTCAGTGCCCGTTTGCGCCGCTCGTACCAGCGTTGGCGAAAGGCCCAGGGATCGTCGTTGCCGGCAAACAATTGGTCGAAATAGGGCGTGGTGACGCTCATACAAACACCACTTCAAACGGTTGCAGCAGGCGCTCCAGCACATAGGGTGCGAGCACCGGCGGCAGGCCGATCTGCGGATCGCCTTCCAGCTGGCTGGCGAACGCGTGGATAGCGTGCCGTTTACGGGCCACAGCTTGCGGCGTAAGGAGAATTTTGCGTGCACGGTGCCAAGGCACCTGGCTGTCTTCGGGGGTTGCCCAGTGCCAGGTCCACACGGGCAGCTCCAGCAAGGTCGCGCCCACGGCCCGGGCCGCCTTGGCACTGGCGCGGCCTACGGCTTCATGGTCGCAATGGCCGTCTTCGCGCCAGGTGGTGAAGACCACGTCGCCGGGCTTGAGATAGCGTTCGATGAATTGACTCAAGTCCTCTTCGCCCGCCGCTACCTGGCTGTCACGAAAACCTGCCCGCAGCCATTTCAGGCTATGCAACGGCAACCCCAGCCGATGCAGCGCCTGCGCCGATTCTTGTGGCCGCACCACGCTCAGGCGCTCCACCGGCCAGCGGCGGGAGCCCGGGTGGCTGGCGCTGCCATCGGTAACGGAGATCAGCAGCATGGGCCGGTCAAGGGCGGCTAGACCTTGCAACAGGCCGCCGCAACCCAGCACTTCATCGTCCGGGTGGGGCGCGATGATGACGGCGCGGCTGCCTTCGGGCACCAGGTCGGCGATGTCGACACACGCCAGCTCCGCCAGTCGCGACGAGGTTTGCCACAGGTGCAACGGCGTGCCCTGGCCGACGATAGGGTTGGTTTTCATAATTGCCACTGCCCTGTGGTTTGTTCAGCAATTTGTTGGCCGAGGGCGCCCAGGTCCCGCTCGGCATGGCTTTGACGCAGGTACACCGGCAAGTCCGCCATCAGTTGGGCGAAATGGGCGTCCTTGCAATAAGGGCCGGCACCCAGCGCGCGGCCGACATGGTGTATCACCTGGTCGGCGGACTCTTCGATACAGGCCCGCGCTCGTTGGGCCAGCAGTTGGGCATTGGCCTTGGGGTGCCTGTCGATCTGTACGGCACTGTTGCGCAGTACGCAGGCGGCGCTGTGCAGGGCGCTGTCGACGGCCCCCAAATGGGCCAGCGCATGGGGCTCCTTGCTGCGTGCGCAGTGCTCACGCAGGGCTTCGGCCAGGCGTTGCGCAGCGCCGTACCAGCACGCGGCGATGCCGATCCCGCCTTGCCAGAAACCGGGCCGTTCCAGGTAATCCCCCGGGCCGCCAACGGCCAGCCCGGTGGCCCGGTCGAACAACACCTCAACGCTGCCCGTCGCCGCCATGCCCACCGCACGCCAGCCATCATCGGTGACGGTTACGCCAGGCTGATCCATTTGCACCGCCACCAACTGTTGACGATCCTCGTCATCCCAGGCCGTCAGCAAACCATGGCTGACCACCGCCGCGCCGGAGCACCAGGCCTTGCGGCCTTCCAGTACCAGGCGCTGTCCGTTGCGCCGCACTCGCACCTTGGCCGTGGGCGGCTCGGCGGCCCACATCCCCCAGGTGCTGCCGAGCGGCGGCAGCGGGCTGCCCAACTCAGTGAGGATCGCCAGGGCATCGGTATGCCCCTCGAACAACTTGCACAGCCCCAAGTCATGGCCCGCCACTTGGGCCAGGCGGCTGAACCGTTGCAGGGTCTCGCCGCTGCCGGGCCGGGGCAGTTGATCCAGGCCGCTGTCTACCAGCGTGCTCAGCGCCCGGCCCAGTGCCGCCGTGTCCGGGTAGCCTGGGGTCTGTTGCAGGAAGTCGTGCAAATCCATTTCACACCTCGTCCTCATGCTGCAGTTCAAACAGCAACAGCGAGCGCCCGGTAACGGCGTATTCGTGATCGAAATCGAAGCGCTCCTGGCCTCGCACCGACGGTTGGTTAGTGTCGAGCATGCAGGTCCAGAAACCACCGTCCGGCACCGGCGGCAGGCGGAAATTGACCATGTCGTGGTGTGCGTTGACCACCAGCAACAACGTGGCATCGGCCCCTGGGCGGCGAATCCCGGTTTCCTGGGCGCGGCCATCCATCAGCATGCCCAGGCAGCGGCCGTGGCCGTCTTGCCATTGCTCGATGGTCATTTCATCACCGCTTGGCGCGAGCCAGGTGACGTCCTTGACGCCGATGTCTTCGTTGTAGTCGCCCACCAGGAAGCGCCCGCGACGCAGGATCGGGTAGGCCAGGCGCAACTTGATCAGGCGCTTGACGAACTTGAGCAGGGCCTTGCCATCTTCATCCAATTCCCAGTTGATCCAGCCGATCTCGCTGTCCTGGCAGTAGGCGTTGTTATTGCCGTGCTGAGTACGGGCGAATTCATCGCCGGCCACCAGCATCGGAGTGCCTTGGGCCAGCAGCAAGGTGGCGAAGAAGTTACGCATCTGGCGCAGGCGCAGCGCGTTGATTTCCGGGTCGTCGGTGGGGCCTTCGACACCGTGGTTCCACGACAGGTTGTTGTTGCTGCCGTCCTGGTTGTTCTCGTCGTTGGCTTCGTTGTGCTTGTCGTTGTAGGACACCAGGTCGTGCAGGGTGAAACCGTCGTGGGCGGTGATGAAGTTCACCGAGCTGTACGGCCGGCGACCACGTTGGTTGAACATCTCGCCCGAGGCAGTCATGCGCCCGGCAAAATCCGCTAACTGGCCGTCGTCGCCTTTCCAGAACGAGCGCACGGTGTCGCGGAAGCGGTCGTTCCATTCCACCCAGCCCGGCGGGAAGCCGCCGACCTGATAGCCACCGGGGCCGCAGTCCCAGGGCTCGGCAATCATTTTTACCTGGCGCAGCACCGGGTCCTGGCGGCAGGCCACGAGGAAGCTGTGGCGCTCGTCAAACCCGTCGCGGTAGCGGCCGAGGATGGTCGCCAGGTCGAAGCGGAAACCGTCGACGTGCATCTCGGTGGCCCAGTAGCGCAACGAGTCAGTGACCATTTGCAGTACGCAAGGGTGGCTCAGGTCCAGCGTGTTGCCGGTGCCGGAGTCGTTGATGTAGAAGCGCTTGTCATCCGGCATCAGCCGGTAGTACGAGGCGTTGTCGATGCCGCGCATGGACAGGGTAGGGCCTTGCTCGTTGCCTTCGGCGGTGTGGTTGTAGACCACGTCCAGAATCACTTCCAGCTTGGCTTCATGCAGGTGCGCAACCATCTCCTTGAACTCGGCGATCTTGCCGCTGGCCAGGTAGCGCGGGTCTGGCGCGAAGAAGGCAATGCTGTTGTAGCCCCAGTAGTTGGTCATGCCCTTTTGCAGCAGGTGCTGGTCGTTGACAAAGGCGTGTACCGGCAGCAGCTCCACCGACGACACACCCAACTGGCGAATGTGCTTGAGCACATCGTCCACCATCAGCCCGGCGCAGGTGCCGCGCACTTCTTCAGGCACCGAAGGGTGGCGCATGGTGATGCCGCGCAAGTGGGTTTCATAAATGATCGTGCGATCCCACGGCGTGCGCACCGGCTGGTCGTTGCCCCAGGTGTGGGCCGGGTCGATGACTTTGCACTTGGGCACGAAGGGCGCGCTGTCGCGTTCGTCAAAGCTGAGGTCGGCGTCGGGGTGCCCGATGGTGTAGCCGAACAGCGCCTCGGACCATTTGAGTTCGCCCACCAGCTGCTTGGCGTAGGGGTCGATCAGCAATTTGTTGTGGTTAAAGCGATGACCGTTGGCGGGGTCATAAGGACCGTACACGCGATAGCCGTAAATCAGCCCTGGATGGGCGTCGGGCAGGTAGCCGTGGAAGGTCTCGTCGGTGTATTCCGGCAGTTCAATGCGTTCCAGCTCGACTTCGCCGCTGTCGTCGAAAATGCACAGTTCGACTTTGGTGGCGTTGGCCGAGAACAGCGCAAAGTTGACCCCCAGACCATCCCAGGTCGCGCCGAGGGGGAAGGGCAAACCTTCACGAATCCGCGACGGCTCGTTTTCCGGCGTCGATTTGGGCTTGTTGGGTTTGCTCATTGAGATGCTCCTGCAAGTAGTTTTTCCAGGCCGAACGGGGCCCTGCTGACGTAAAGCCAGGTAAATATCGGTGATTGGATGGCCTCCTGCGGTGCGGGTGCACTCACAGGAGGATCTTTGGGTCAGGGTGCCTTGGGCTTCTTCGCCGCGGCTGGTTTCTTCGCCGCCGGCGCTGCGCCTGGCTTGGCAGGCGCTGGCGGCTTGGCCGCAGCAGACGCTGCCGGCTTGGCTTTAGGCTTGGCCTTGGCGGGGGCCTTCGGCGTTTTGGATGGCGTCAGCGCTTCGGCTTCCGCCAGTTTGCGCGCCATCTCCCAGTGTCGCGCGTCTTCGCCGTGGGGTTTACCTTCAGACTCCCAGATCTGATGCGCTAATTCGCGTATGCGTTTGTCTTCAGTACTCATCGCAATGCTCCTCACAGAAAATTTCAGCTTTCTTGATCATCAGGATTGATAAAGACATTGACCGGGAAATCCCCCAGGGCAGCGCTGATCATGAGCTCCTTGTTGGGTGTGACTGCGCCTGTTCGGAAAAGTCCCTTCCAATTTTGGGTTGGAGCGGCGAACGGTAATTTGACCCGCGTATCGCCCCAAATCTGCGCGTTGATCAGGGGATACACACCGTTTTCAAGCAGCCGGTGAGGCCAACGCGGCACCACCACCAGCAACTGTTTGCCCTGGTATTCACGGTAGAAGGCGACCACCCGTTCGGCGTGTTCGCCCACCACTTCCAGAGGCTCGTAAGTGCCCTGGCGAAACAGCTGCGGATGCGCCTTGCGCAGCGCCAGGGCCTGGCCGATCAACGCTTGCTTGATGCGCCCGTCATGCCAGTTGAACATCAGCTCGCCGATGTCCGGCGGCGTGTGCAGGCCCTGTTCTCGCGCGTGAAAGTCCACCGGCCGGCGGTTATCAGGGTCTACCAGAGTGAAGTCCCAGAACTCATCGCCCTGATACAAATCCGGCACGCCCGGCACGGTGAGGCGAAGCAAGGATTGCGCCAGTCCGTTTACCGCGCCCGCTGGAGCGATGGCCTGGGCGGCTGCGCCGATGGCGTTGCGCAGGGCCTTGCCTGAGTCCTCCAGCAGCAGTCGTGACAGGAACGCTTCGACCCCTTGTTCATACAGCTCGTTGGGCGCGCTCCAGCTGCTGTTCAACTTGGCTTCGCGCAAAGCTTTTTGCTGCCACTGCCAGAGGCGCTGGTGATAGTCCGCCAGGCCCTCGGCATCGTCGCGGTGCAGGTCCAGCGGCCAACTGCCCAGCAGCACCTGATAGAGGATCAGTTCGTCACCCGCCGAAGGGGTATGTGCATCGCTGCGCAGGCGGGCGGCGAGAGGGCGCCATTGCTCCACCTGTTCGGCGTACCACTCGGCGCACTCGCTGAGCACGGCCAGGCGCGCGCGGGTGTCTTCGCCGCGCTTGTGGTCGTGGGTGGCGGTGGCCAACAGGTTGTCGGGGAAGGTGCGCAGGCGCTGCTGATTGACGGCGTGGAAGTCTTGCAGCGGTGCGCTGAATTGCTCGGTGCTGAAGCCCACGTCATTGCGCGACAGCAACACGCCGGAGCGATAGAACGCGGTGTCTTCCACCGCCTTGGCCGCCGCCGGTGAGGTCAGTTGCTGGAAGCGCACGCAGGCGTGCTTGAGCATCTTGCGTTCACGCCCCAACGGGCGGTCGCGCCAGGGTTGGCCGCCAAGCCATTTTTCCAGGTAGTCGAGCACGGGCCAGTCGGCTTCGCTCAAGGTGCTGCGGGCACCGGCCAGGGCTTGCAGGAAAAACACGTCATCCAGTTCGCTGCGGCCCCGGGCGCTGATATAGGTGCGGTACACCGGGAAGTGCACGATCAGTTCCTGTAACGCGCGGCGAATTGCACCCAGGGTCAGGTCGCGGCTCATCACATCATCGCGAGCCACTTGCAGCAGGGCCTGGGCCACGCTTTCAAAGTCGCCGGCCAGGGAACCGTTGAGGATCTGCTGGCGGGCCAGCCAGGCTTCTTCGATAAACGAAGACGGGCGCTCGGTGTGGCGGGTCCATAACTCGGCCAGCGGCTCGAAGCCTTTGGGGTCATGTTGCAGCAACGACAGCTGGTTCATGAATTCGTAGCCGGTGGTGCCGTCTACGCGCCAGTCTTCGCGCAAGGTTTCGCCTTCGCCGAGGATCTTCTCGACAAAGATCGGCAAGTGCCGCCCGCCCGCCAGCGAGTCCACCCGGCGCCGCAGTTTGCGGCAGTAACCGCGCGGGTCGGCGAGGCCGTCGATATGGTCGATGCGCAGGCCGTCGATCAAGCCCTCGCTGATCAGTTGGAAGATCTTGCCGTGGGTGGCTTCGAACACCGCGCTGCGTTCGACCCGCAGGCCGCCCAGCTCGTTGACGTCGAAGAAGCGCCGCCAGTTGATATCGTCCGCCGCCGTGCGCCAGCTGGCCAGGCGATAGCTTTGTTGTTCCAGCAGGTTGTGCAGGCGGGCAAAACCTTCGGGCTGACGCGCGTCGTAGAGGCTGAGGTTCTCTTCGATGGCCTTCAGGGTTTCGGGATCGTGGGCCGCTTCGACCAGCTCGTGTTTCAGCGCGGCGGCCTGGGGGTAGGCGTCCGGCTGGTAGGCCAGGCTGCTGAAACGATCGGCCAGCGCCTTGATGGGCACCAACTCGCCGTATTCCCGTGGGCAGATCGGAAAGCGGTGTTCGTAATGCTCGACGTAGAAGCTGCCGTGCTGTGGGTCGAAGCGCAGCGGCAGGGCGCCGGATTGCAGGGCTTCACCGTAGTCGCTGCCGAGGAACGGCATCAGCAACTGGCCCTTGAGCAACGGGTCTGGCGAGTGCCATTGAATGTCGAAGAATTCGCTGTAGGGACTCAGTCGGCCCCACTCCAGCAGGTCCAGCCACCACGGATTATCGCCACCGCCGACGGCCATATGGTTGGAGACGATATCGAGGATCAGCCCCATGTCATGTTCGCGCAGGGCCGCCACCAGCCGACGCAGTGCAGGTTCTCCGCCCAGCTCGGGGTTGACGGTAGTGGGGTCGACCACGTCATAGCCGTGCATCGAGCCGGCGCGGGCGCTCAGCAGCGGCGAGGCATAGAGGTGGCTGATGCCCAGTTCGGCGAAGTACGGCACCAGCGGCACCGCATCGTCGAGGGTAAAGCCTTTATGAAATTGCAGGCGCTGGGTGGCCCGCAGGGTCAACGGCTTCATCGGTCACGCTCTTGGGCCTGGATGCGCGCCACGGCCAGCAGCTCGAGGCGGCGTGCGGCATTTTCATCGTCGAGCAGGGTGGCTGCATCGCCCGGCAGGCGGCGCCGCCAATTCGGGTGGGTGTCGGTGGTGCCGGGCAGGTTGGCCTGTTCTTCAACGCCCAGTGCATCTTCCAGCGGCAGCAATACCAAGGGCGCACGGGTGTGGCCCAGGTAGCGCACGCTGGCGTCGATGACGTGGTCGGTTTCGTTGCGCACCTCGTCGGTGAAGTTCTGCGGGTCCTGGCTCAAGGCCTGGCGCAGCGCCTGGCGTTCCCGCAGGCGGTGTTCGCTCCATTGCTCGACGGTGGGTGCATCGATCAGACCCAGCTGGATATTCCAGTCGATATCGCGGCTGTGCCACCAGCCGTTGAGGGTCGGCAGGTCGTGGGTGCTGGTGGTAGCCAGCGCGTTGTCCGGCCAATCCAGGATCGGCTTGAACTGGCCGCTGTGGTCTTGCTCGAACAGCAGCACGCGCATGCCGAGGATCGAGCGGGCGATAAGTTTTTCCCGCAGGCCGTCGGGCACGGTGCCGAGGTCTTCGCCGAGGACGATCGCCTGGTGGCGGCTCGATTCCAGCGCCAATAGCCGTAGCAGGTCGTCCACCGGGTAATACAGGTAGGCGCCTTCGCGCGGTGAGGCGTCCATCGGGATCACCCACAGGCGTTGCAGGCCCATCACATGGTCGATGCGCAAGCCGCCGGCATGCGCGAAGTTGGCCCGCAGCATTTCGATGAATGCGCGAAAGCCATTGCGCTTGAGGCCTTCGGGGGAAAAGGCGGAGATGCCCCAACCCTGGCCGGCGCGGTTGAGAATATCCGGTGGCGCGCCCACGGTGAGGTCCGCCAATAGTTCGTCCTGGCGGCTCCAGGCCTGGCTGCCGCCGCCGTCGGCGCCCACTGCGAGGTCGGCGATCAGGCCTACGCCCATGCCACTGCCGCGCGCCGCTTGTTGCGCGCGTTCCAGGCAACGGGCGATCAGCCATTGGTTGAAGGCGTAGAAGCCGATTTCATCCCGATTGGCTTCGGCGAACTGCGCCAGTGTCGGGCTTTGCGGGCTGTGCCAGTCCTCGGGCCAGTGGCGCCAGTCGAGGCTCTCGCCGTTGGCCGCACGTTCGGCTTGCACGGCTTCGAAGCGGCAGTGGTTTTCGAGTGCTTCGCCACCGGCCTGGCGGAAGCTCAGGAAGTCGGCGTGTTGGGGATGGCCGCCCTGGCGGAAATCTTCATACAGGGTGCGCAGCAGGCGCTGCTTGGCTTTGGCGGCGGCCGGCCAGTCGATCAGGGTTTGCTGCTCAAGGTCGTGCAACTCATCCGCCAGGCCACAGGCTTCGATGGCGATCTCTACGGCGCGCTCGCCGAGGATGCAGCCGGGGGAGGCGTACAAACTGTTGAGGAACAGGCGACTGGACGGCGAATAAGGGCTGAAGCGCCCGGTGTCGGCGCTGAACATCGCGTGCATCGGGCTGATGGCCAAGGCATCGGCGCCACGTTCGGCGGCGGCGCGGGCCAGTTGTTCCAGCGCCTGGGTGTCGCCAAAGCCGCCGTCGCCGCTGCGGCGCAGCGAATACAGTTGGGCACTCAGGCCCCAGGCACGGGCGGTTTGGGTGTCGACCGCTTCGGCGACGGTGTAGCAGTGGGTCGGTGCGACGGCCAGGGTGAAATGCTGGTCGGCAATGTGCACTTGTTGGTAGCCAACGGGAATCAACCCGGGCAACACGGCGTCATCGTCCAGGCTCAGGTCCAGCACGCTGGAATCTTCGAGGTGAATTTGGCACGGCGTGCCGGGGGCGAAGTAGCGCGCCAGGTCCAGGCCGGCGCCGCTGTCGACGGTCATCAGCGGTGGCAGGTGCTTGTCTTGCTGCACGCGTTCCAGGTCCAGCAGGCTGGCTTCGATGGCGGCATCGGTGTCGGCCGGGTGGCCCAGGCCTTTGAGTACGGCGCGCAGGGCGTCGGGTTTTACATGTTGCGGGCGGCCGTTAGCGTCGATCCAATCGACGGCCAGGCCTGCTCGGCTGGCGAGTATTTCCAATTGCGCGTCGCTCAAGGGTGCTCTCCAACAGGGGAATAGGTCAGGCTGACGCGGGCGCTGAAGGGGGCCAGTTGTTGGGCCCCACTGGCCTGCGTCACAAATAGGAGGTGCTCGGCGGCCGGGTAGTTCAGAGAATCGGCGCTCAGGTTGAGGTCGATCTGCAGCAGGCTGCCATTGCCCAGGCGCCAACGCGCCGTGACTGCGCCCACCGCCAGCACGTGCGCACCCAGGGCCACGCTGCCCGGCAGGTGCGGCACG
The DNA here is from genome assembly GCF_002204795.1 of Pseudomonas sp. K2I15. GTDB lineage: Bacteria > Pseudomonadota > Gammaproteobacteria > Pseudomonadales > Pseudomonadaceae > Aquipseudomonas. The sequence goes on along the minus strand of NZ_NIXO01000002.1, from coordinate 125,746 downwards.
ATATGTTGGTGGCGCAGGCTCAGTAGCTGGCGGTAGAGCTGCGAGTCGCCGCAGTCGGCGAGGGTAGGTGCCGAGCGGCGGAAGGTTTGCAGGGAGTTGGGGTCGGGGATTCGCTCGCGGCGCTCGGGGTCGCTGAACGCGGCAAAGTCGGCAAATTCGTTGCGCCGGCCTTCGCGTACCGCCTCGGCCAGTTCGCCGTGGTGGTCGGTGAAGAACAGGAACGGCTCCTCGGCGTTGACTTCATCGCCCATGAACATCAAGGGGATCATCGGCGACATCAGCAGCAAGGTGGTCGCGGCGCTCAAGGCCTGTGGCGAACACAGTTGATGCAGGCGCTCACCCAGGGCGCGATTGCCGATCTGGTCGTGGTTCTGCAGGAACAGCACAAAGGCGCTGGGGGGCAGGTGCCCGCTGGCCTCGCCGCGTGAGTGGCCATGGCGCGTGGTGTGGCCCTGATAGATAAACCCTTCGCTCAGGCAGCGGGCCAGTTTGCCGGTGGGGTCTTCGGCGAAGTCGGTGTAGTAGGCGTCGGTTTCACCGGTGAGCAGCACGTGCAGGGCGTTGTGGCCGTCGTCGTTCCACTGCGCATCGAAACCGCGCTCCAGCAGGTTGGCCTGGTTGAATTCGTTTTCGAGCACAAGCCACACATGGCGCCCTTCATCGACTTGCTGGCGCACGCGCGCGGCCAACTCTTCAAGGAACTCGGGGTCGTTGATCGCGTGCACGGCGTCCAGGCGCAGGCCGTCGAAGCGGTACTCCAGCAGCCACATCAGCGCGTTATCGATGAAGAAGTCCCGGACTTCCCGGCGATCAAAATCGATGCCGGCGCCCCAGGGCGTATGCACGTCTTCGCGAAAGAAGCCCTTGGCGTAGGTGCCGAGGTAGTTGCCGTCGGGGCCGAAGTGGTTGTAGACCACATCGAGGATCACCGCGAGGCCATGGTGGTGCGCACTGTCGATCAACTGTTTCAGCTGTTCGGGCGAACCATAGGAGGATTGTGGCGCGTAGGGCAGGACACCGTCGTAGCCCCAGTTGCGTTCGCCGGGGAACTGCGCGATGGGCATCAGCTCAATGGCGGTGACCCCCAGCTCTGCGAGGCGCGGCAGTTGTTTCTCGACCTCGGCGTAGCCCCCCAGCACGCCCACATGCAGCTCGTAGATCACGGCTTCGTGCCAGGGCCGACCTTGCCAGTGGCTGTGGCGCCACTGATAGGCCAAGGGGTCGACCACCACGCTGAAGCCGTGAACGTCCGTGGCCTGTGCCCGGGAAGCCGGGTCGGGAACGTCCTGTTCACCGTCGATGTTGTAGCGGTAGCGTGTGCCCGGTGGGCATTGCAACTGCACCACAAACCAGCCATCGGCCTGGGGCAGCATCGCTACCGATTTACCTTCTTCAAATTCAACGCTGACATAAAACGCGTCTGGCGCCCACAAGGCGAAACGGGTGTGTTCCGCATCCAGCATGATCGCGCCGTGGGGCCAGGTTTCCAGAGTCCTTGACGGCATCTATGAAGACCTCTTTTTTACTGTTTCCCCGATCTTCCCAGCGCTTTCGCCACCAGTTGCTCATAAAGTTCGGCGTAGGGTTCCACTGCCTGGCACCAGTTGAACGGTGCGGCCATAGCCCGGCAACGCATGGCGTTGAGCAAGCCTGGGAAGGCGAAGACCTTGAACGCACGGCTCAGGGCCGCTTCGTAGCTTTCGACGGTGGATTCGTTGAACAGGAAGCCGGTGACGCCATTTTCGATGGTGTCAGCCAGGCCGCCGGTGTTGCGGGCTACCGGCAACGAACCGAAGCGCTGGGCGTACATCTGGCTCAGGCCGCAGGGTTCGTAACGGGATGGCATCAGCAGGAAGTCGCTGCCGGCGAACATGCGTCGGGCATCGGTCTCGTTGAAGCCGATGCGTACGCCGATCTGGCCGGGAAAACGCAGGGCCAGGGTGCGCATGGCTTGCTCTTCTTCTGGCTCGCCGCGACCGATAATCGCGATTTGGCCGCCATTTTCGACAATAAAGCTTGCGACCGCTTCAGTCAGGTCGAGGCCTTTTTGATAGACCAGGCGCGACACCACAGCGAACAGCGGGCCGGTGGAATCTTCCAGGCCGAACAGGTTGCGTACATGGGTGGCGTTCAGTGCTTTGCCTTCCCAGTCACCGATGTTGAAGGGGTGAGTCAGGTGTGGGTCGGTGGACGCTTCCCAGCTTTCATCAATGCCGTTGGGAATGCCGCTGAGCAGGCCTTGCTGGGTCTTGCTGGCGAGAAAGCCATCCAGACCGCAGCCGAATTCGGGGGTGGTGATTTCCTGGGCGTAGGTCGCGCTGACCGTGGTGATATGGCTGGAATACGCCATACCGGCCTTCAGGAATGACAGCTTGCCGTAGAACTCCATGCCTTCTTGTTGCAAGGCGTGTTCGGGAATCCCCAGTTCCGGGCACGAGGCCAGGCTGACCACGCCCTGGTAGGCCAGGTTATGAATGGTGAACAGTGTCGGGGTGCGTGACCCACGCCAGTGCATATAGGCAGGGGCCAGGCCGGCGGGCCAGTCATGGGCGTGCACCAGGTCCGGGCACCAGTGGATTTGCGCCAGGTTGGCGGCAATATCGGCGGCGGCCAGGCCCAGGCGGGCGAAGCGAATATGGTTGTCGGGCCAGTCACGGCCGTTGTTGGCGCCGTAGGGCGTGCCTTCGCGCTCGTAGAGCTCGGGGCAGATCAGCACGTAGATGACCAGGCCGTCCTTTAGGTCCATGCGCCCGATCTTGCACGGTGGCAACGCGGCGTGGCCACCCAGCTCACCGATGATATGAATGGGGTTGTCGCTGTCCAGCACCTGCGGGTAGCCGGGGATCAGCACGCGCACATCGTGCAGGTGCGCCATGGCGCGGGGCAGGGCGGCGGACACGTCACCCAGGCCGCCGGTTTTCACCAGGTCAGCCAGTTCCGAGGTAACAAACAGCACTTTCTTGCGATTGGGATTTTGACTTGGGACCGGCCGCAGCGTGTTGGGAAGGTCGGCCAATGAGGTCGGCCCGCCAACCGGCTGACTAAAACGCTCTCCCTGAGTATCTAAAGCGGCACTGATCATAGCTCTCTCCCATGTTTTGGTCGGCTGATGGCATATGGCCTTCAGCGAAGGTTGACCGCATCCTGCGGCCAGGCGCACAAGCGCTACACAGACTGGCAAGGCTTATGCCAGTTGTGCTGGAGTCTTAAATAGAGTGGATGGACGGGCGTTCGGTGTGAACCGTCAGCGCTCGCCTTACCTTAAACCTGACCTACGGCAGAGTTGGAAAGTTTCGATTTTTTGCGGGGTTTTTGTTTTGAATCGGACCCATCGGTCATCAGTCTAGGACAGATCCCAGAGCCTGTGGGGTCTGTGAGGTGTTTTTGTAGGACAAAAATTTTTTCATGTGGGAAGTGCTGTTCCCAATGGGGAGGGAGCTTGCTGTGATGAGGAGGGCAACCCCCCTCACCACAACAGCACACGCGCTCTTAATTGGTGCGGTCAGCCATCAAGACAGTGGGCGAACGGGCACTCCTTTGGCCCACGCTTGAATGTCTTCGATCATCTGTTCGTAGAACTGGCGGTAGTTCTGCTCGCTGACATACCCGACGTGTGGCGTGGCCAATACATTGGGCAACTGGCGGAACGGATGCCCGGCAGGCAGCGGCTCCTGGGCGTATACATCGAGTGCCGCGCCTGCCAGCCGGCCATTGGCCAAGGCATCAACCAAGGCCGCTTCATCGACAATCGGCCCGCGCGCCGTGTTCACCAACTGCGCCGTAGGCTTCATCCAGCCCAGCGCCTCGGCGTCCACCAGCCCGCGGCTGCGGTCACTGAGTACCAGGTGAATCGACAACACATCCGCCTGCTCAAACAACTCGCGCTTGCTGACCCACGTTACGCCTGCTTCAGCGGCGCGTTCCGGCGTGAGGTTCTCACTCCAGGCAATCACGCGCATGCCGAATACTTGGCCATACCTGGCGATCTTCTGGCCAATGCTGCCCAGCCCGAGAACCCCCAGTGTCTTGCCGTAAAGATCGCCGCCCAGGCCGACTTGCCAACCGCCATCGCGCAGGGAGTTTGCTTCGGCCAGCAGGTTGCGGGTGGACGCCATGATCAGCGCCCAGGTCAGTTCCGGGGCGGCGTGCTTGTAACTGTCGGTGCCGCACACCTGGATACCCAAGGCCTTGGCCGCAGGAATGTCGATGGCGGCATTGCGCATGCCGCCGGTCACCAGCAGCTTGAGCTTGGGCAAGCCTTGCAGCAGCGCCTGGTCGAAAGTGGTGCGCTCGCGCATCACGCAGATCACCTCGAAGCCCTGCAAACGTTCGATCAACGTGGCGGTGTCCGCCGGGTAGTCGTGGAGGAAATGCACCTGGCCGACCGACGCCAGGACTGACCAGTCCACCACGCCACTGGCCACATTCTGCCAATCATCAATCACTGCGATCTGTACCGACATTCACGCATGCCTCGAAAAGGTTGGATTAAAGGGCGTTCAGCCCTTGCAACAGCGCCTTGTGAAACTGTGCCGGTTCTTCCATTTGCGGTGCATGGCCCAGGCCTGGGAACTCCACCAGGGTTGCGTGGGGAATCAGCTTGGCCACTTGCTTGCCCAACATGGCGTAGTTGCCGATCTTCGCCTTGACCGCCGGTGGCGCGATGTCTTTGCCAATGGCGGTGTTGTCGGCGGTGCCGATCAGCAGCAGGGTGGGCATCTGCAGGTCCTTGAACTCGTAGTACACCGGCTGGGTGAAGATCATGTCGTAAATCAGCGCCGAGTTCCATGCCACCTGGGTGTGGCCTGGGCCCTTGTTCATGCCGGCGAGCATCTGCACCCAGCGCTCGTATTCAGGCTTCCAGTGCCCGGCGTAGTAGGTGTCGCGTTCGTAGTTGCGGATGCCGTCGGCGGTCAGTTTCAGCTCGCGCTCGTACCATTGGTCAACGCTGCGATAGGGCACGCCAATGGCCTTCCAGTCTTCCAGGCCGATAGGGTTCACAAGAGCAAGCTGCTCGGTTTGCTCGGGGTACAGCAGCGCGTAGCGCGTGGCTAGCATACCGCCGGTGGAATGGCCGAGGAGCGTGGCCTTTTGAATGCCGAGCTTTTCCAGCAGTTGGTGAGTGTTGATCGCCAATTGCTGGAAGCTGTACTGGTAATTGTCCGGCTTGCTGGAGGTGCAGAAACCGACCTGATCGGGGGCGATCACCCGGTAACCGGCGTCGCTCAGGGCCTTGATCGAGTCATCCCAGGTGGCGCCGCAGAAATTCTTGCCGTGCATCAGCACGATGCTGCGGCCATTGGCCTTGCCCTTGGCCGGCACGTCCATGTAGCCCATTTGCAGGGATTTGCCTTGGGACTGGAAGGTGAAGTGTTCCACCGGGTAAGGGTATTTGAAGCCTTGCAGTTCGGGGCCGTAGGTCGGGCCTTCTGTGGCGGCGAAGGCGGGAAGGGCGCTGCCGAGCAGCAGGCTCGCGACGCAGAATGAGCGGATTTTGGACATTGGGATAGGCTCCGGAAACAGTGCCCGGATGCTGTGGCGGGGGGATTAACGGGAGATTAAATCCAGTGCAGGGTGAGCATGGCCAATACCCCGTAGCGCGCACCTTTGGCCAGGGTCACCAGCAGCAGGAAACGCCAGAACGGCTCGCGCATCACCCCGGCCACCAACGTCAGTGGATCACCAATGATCGGCACCCAACTGAGCAGCAACGACCAATGCCCCCAGCGTTGATAGTGGGTGCGGGCCTTTTCCAGGTGCTTTGGGCTTACGGGAAACCAGCGCCGCGCCTTGAAGCGCTCAACCGAGCGCCCCAGCAGCCAATTCACTACCGAGCCCAAAACGTTGCCAACCGTTGCAACCGCGAGCAGCCCCCACAGGCTGTAATGCCCGCTGATCAACAACCCCACCAGCACCGCCTCCGACTGCATTGGCAACAACGTGGCGGCGCCGAAAGCAGCGAAAAACAGCCCCAGGTAACCGGCGAGCATCTATCAGCGTGCCGGGTAGTCGGCTACTACCACGTCTTTGCCTTCACGGGTCAGGCCGATCACCTGATACGTATCACGGCTACCGTCCATCTCCATGCCCGGCGAGCCCATGGGCATACCCGGTGCCGCAACGCCCAGCAAATCGTCACGCTTGCGCAGGGCCAATACCTGATCAGCTGGCACATGGCCCTCGACGAACTTGCCGTCGATCACCCCGGTATGGCACGACGCCAGGCGTGGCGCCACGCCCAGGCGTTGCTTGACCTCACTCATGTTGGTTTCAACATGGTCGTTGACCTTGAACCCGTTGCTTTCCAGGTGGGCTATCCACTTTTTGCAGCAACCGCAGTTAGCATCGCGGTGCACATCAATCGGGATCAGTTCGGCCGCCTGGGCCAAAGGGCTCATGAGCAGGGCCGACAGCGCGGCCAGTCGCAGGGTGGTTTTCATCGTCATCTCGTCAGATAAAGGGCAACAGCCGGGCATTCTCCCTGCTTTTTACAACAGGGTTTTCCGAGAGTGTTACGAAGTTTTACGAAAAACCGACAGCACCCGAATAACGGCCTGGCGCGGTCGGGAAACTGAGGGGGAGATGACGGTTTTGTCAGGCCGGCGGGGATTCCAGGCGCTGCTTGAGCTGATCAAGGGCCTGGTTGGACAGTGTGATCATGCGTTCATGCAGGGTGGTCAGTTGCAGCTCGGTTTCGTAGGTCAGGATGCGCTTGAATAGCGTGCCACTGCCCTCTACTTGCAGCAGATAGTGGATACAGCCGTCGACCGCCAGCGAAGTGAATGCGGTCTTGAACTCCCGCGGTCGCAGTGCAATCTGCACGCGATAGCTCAGGGGTACCCGCACACCCAGCAGGTCGATGGTTTCGGTAAAACGATGGCCGGCGGGTAGTGAACCGGTGATGCCGGTGTCGGCGCCCAGGGACGTCGGATGCCATTCATGCCAGCGATCCGGCTGGGTGACGTAATCGTAAACGGCGTCGATTGGGGCCTGGATATAGCGTTCCTGACTGATCCGCTCCAGACGGAGCGGGTGCTCAACAGCGTGCATGACACACCTCCTGTGTGGCGAGTGCGAGCTGTCAGAATAGTCTGGCTCCCGCGCATTGCACGGGAGCTTTCAGGCTATTTTTTCAACGCACCTTGAAGCGCCCCATCAATGCAATTACCCGGCCATTCGCATCCAGCAGGCTCTGGGTGTTGTGTTCCGTGGCATGCCCGCTTTGCACCAATTCCTCAACCATGTGGCGGATGTGCACCATGCTGCGGTTGATTTCCTCGGTCACCGCGCTTTGCTGTTCGGCGGCGGTGGCGATCTGGGTGCTGAGGTTATTGATATGGCTGACGGAGCCGGCCATTTCGTCCAGCCCGGTGTTAACCCGCGCTGTGGCATCAGCTGCGGACTGGCAACTGGCCTGGGTGGCTTCCATGGCGGTCACCGAGGAACTCACGCCGGTGGTCAGGCGCGCGAGCATCTCGTTGATCTGCGAGGTGCTGGCCTGGGTACGGGCGGCGAGGGCGCGGACTTCGTCGGCGACCACCGCAAACCCCCGGCCTTGTTCGCCGGCCCGGGCGGCTTCGATGGCCGCATTGAGTGCCAGCAGGTTGGTCTGGCCGGCGATGGCGCCGATCACACCGAGGGTTTCGGTGATGCGCGCGGCGTCCTGGCGCATGTTTTCCACGGTGTGGGTGGCGCTGGAGACTTCACCGATCAACGCGCTGACGCTGCGCGAAGCTTCCCCGACCACCACCCGCGAACGGTCGGCGTGCTCGTTGGCGCGCTGGGTGAACGCGGCGGTTTCGGCGGCGTTCTCGGCCACGGTGTCGGCGGTGGAGCTCATTTCGGTGATGGCGGTGACGGTCTGGTCGGTTTCCGAGGCATGGCGCACCAGGATCTGGTTGGTCTGGGCCGACGTTTGCTGCAACTGCGCCAGGCTCGACGACATGGCGCCGGTGGCCAGGGTGACTTCACCGATCATGTTTTGCAGGTAGACGATAAAGCGGTTCACCGAATGACCAATCGCGCCCAGTTCATCCTCGGCGCGGATGGTGATGCGCCGGGTCAGGTCGGCATCGCCGTTGGACAGCGCGTCGATATTGGTCTTCAGCGCGGTCATGCGTTTTATCAACTGGCGGATGGCATACACCTGCAACAGCACCAACAGCAGAATCATCGGGATTTGCAGCATCGCCAGGGTGCCCAGCACGTCATCACGCTGGGCAGTGATCAGCGAGGTCGGCAGCGCGGTGGCGAGGAACCACGGTGTGCCCTGGATCGGGCGCATGAAGAAGGTGCTGGCCACGCCCTGGTTGTCGAACTCACTGCGCTGCAGGGTTTGGTCACGATGGGCCAGGCCGGCGCTGACCTGAGCAGCAAACGCGGAAGTGCCGGCCAGTTCGCTGATGTTCTTCAACACTACCGGGCCGCTGATGCGCGTGCTGTTGCTGATGATCTTGCCGTCAGCTTCGACGATCAGCATTTGCCCGCCGAGGTCTTTTTCCTTGCTGGCCACCAGGTCATTGAAGAAACCCAGGGTCACGTCGATGGTGGCCACGCCATACGCCGCGCCGTCACGCTGGATCGCCATGGCGCAATTGGTGCGAGGCTCCTGGCTGGCATCATCCTTGTAGGCCGCTGCCCAGGCGCACTGGCCGCGCGGCGAGGCGAGGCCGCCCTTGTACCAGCTCTGGTCGTAATAGTTGGGGGCCGCGTCGCTGTTCCAGAAGGTATTGACCGCCAGCTTGCCCGAGGCGTCGCGGTGCCAGAAGGTGCTGTGCTTGTTGCGCCCCGGTGTGCGCTGGTTGGGCAGGGGCCAGATGCCGCCACCGAACACTTTCAATTCGCCGTACTGGTCCACCAGGCCTGGCAGCACCTTGTCGATGGCGTCGCTGTCCAGCAGGGGGATGGTTTGGGTGATGCTGCGTTGCTGGGCCTGAACCTTGTTCAGTTCGCCCTGGATCTGCTCGGCCACTTCGGCAATGCGATTGAGCACCACCTGTTCTTCGGTATGGCGCAGCGTGGGCGCCACCAACTGTCCGATGCCCACGACCGTCAATATGAATAACAACAGGACGAACAGCACCAGAAACAGGGTGTAACGGGCTTGGATAGAGCGTAATGAGGGCATGGGGTCGTCCTTACGAAGCGTTTATTGTGCGACGCGGCTTTTTTAGAGCTTCGAAGGGCTATCGGCTTGGAAAGGGCGAGCTTTAGGCACTGTCGTGCAAGAAAGTGGCGCTAATAAAAAATGTCCACTCTTGGCGTGCCAGGACAGGAAACATAAGGATAATCCCGACCCGCGCGCACCATTTTCATGCGACCGCTAGCCGGGAACCGCTTGCCAATTAAAGTTTTACGCCGACGCTTGCCAGGAAGCTTTCCATACGGTTGTCAACCTCCGCCTTCGTCTGCGCCCACGCGGGGAACGACTGCAGAAGGTTGTCGTGCCAAGCGATCAGGTTTGAATGTTCCTTAAACGGCAACTTTGAACGATCGGCCTGGGAGAAGGGCGCAGCAATATCGATATCGGCCAAGGTCAACGCATCGCCAACCATGAACTTACGGCCTTCAAGATGCTTATCAAGTACCTTTGCTCCGGCGCGGATATTGCCCTCAGCGAACGTGATGAGCGACTCGTCCTTCGGTACCCCCATGACCGTCTTTGCCACGCGTTCATTGAAGAGGGTGGTGGTGTAGGTGCGCCAATGCTCGCCCGACCAGAACATCCACTGAAGGACCTGGAGGCGCTCCTCCTGCGTAGTTCCGACCAGGGGCGAATTCACCTTGTTAGCGAGGTACAGATTGATCGCAGAAGATTCCCAGAGGATGGTGTCTCCATCTTCCATAACCGGCGTCAGGCCATGGGGGTTGAGGCGCGATTTGAACTCGTCGGTCTGGCTCTCGCCCTTGAAAAGGTCAACATCGATGCGTTCGATCTCAATGCCCATGATCTTCGCAGCCGTGGTCACGCGACGTAAGCTGCCCGAGCCTGCGTCACCATAGATCTTGATTGTCATAACTGTTCCTTTCGGTTCGGGCCCGTGAATGGGCGGCCCACCCCAGATTCTCAATTTTTTCCTACAAGAACGACATTGACGGGGGCATGTGGCTTCCCAGGTCGTTGCATTGGCTAGGAGTTTATATATTTGTAAAATAGGCGCTAGACTGCCTGAGCTAACAGCATATATTTGGAAAACAAATGAATGATCGACTTCAGGAGTTGCTGGTTTTCGTTCGAGCAGCAGAGAGCGGCGGTTTTTCGCGCGCAGCCCGGGAGCTGGGACTTACGCAACCATCGGTGTCGCGGGTCGTGTCCGAGCTTGAGACACGGCTGGGCGTGAAGCTGTTCCTGCGCACGACGCGGCAGGTCACGCTGACGGACGCGGGTTCTACCTTCCTCGATCGTGCGCGGCAGATCCTGGCTGATCTCGATGAGGCGGAGCACGCCGCACGCGGCGTAGATTCCCTGCAAGGTCTGGTGCGGCTCGCCGCCCCTGTGCTCTACGGCACGCTACGTATCATTCCGCATCTACCATTGCTCATGGATCTGCATCCCGGCCTGCGTATCAATCTGACGATCACAGACCACTATCAAGACCTGATTGCGGACGGCGCAGATGTTGCCATCCGCATGGGCAAGCTTGCCGACTCTTCAATGGGGGCGTGCAGGTTGGATGAACTCCAGCGCTATGTGGTGGCCGCCCCCGCTTACCTTGCCAAACGCGGCGTTGCGCATACTCCAGCCGAATTGGCTGAGCATGATTGCATCTTCGGCCCCGGTGGTTTCGGGGCACATACGTGGGAGTTCACGAGAAGAGCCACAGTCACGTCGGTCAAGGTGCGCGGGCGTGTGCAGACGCACTCAGGCCCTGGTGTAATTGCGTCGGCGATTGCGGGATTGGGTGTGGCGTTGAGCACTGATCTTGCCGCTGCCGAAGCGATGCGAAATGGAACGCTGGTGCGTTTGCTCCAAGACTATGAGATGTCGCCGGTGGACGTGCACGCCGTGTTTCCGCAAGGACCACGGCCGTCGCCGAAAGTGAGGGCGGTGGTTGAATTCCTGGCCGCGCGCATCGCAGCGATGGCCTAGTGACGATAGAAGGAGCGCCAACCGGAGATCATTCGCAAGGGCCCTGCCCGACGGACCAAATCGGCTGCCCGAACTGTACCTTCAACGAACACTTCGTCGATGGCTTCGAAAATATTCCGGACGCCTTTTTGCCGCTCTTCGATGGTCGCAACAGCGGCAAGCTGATCGTCCGGGTGGCTTCAGCAAAAAGTACAGACCAATGATGCACGACCCGCTTGCTCCCTAGGGAAACTCGCTGTGGCGAGCCTCAGTAGATTCGGCGCTAACGTCATGGTGAAGTAAAAAAACGCCTGCGCGAGGCTTCTATTTTGTGATGCAGGGGTGTTTGATGCGGGCCTGAATCTCCAACGGCCTTAACGGATTGCACGGTAAAACATGGACGAAATCATCTACCAGGTCGTCAAGTGGCTGGGCATCCAGCACCACACGGTCAGAGGCACCACCTACAACTTCATGGCGTTTTTTTACCTGGCAATGGCGATTGGCAGTGTGGTTGTTGCCAAGGAACTGGCCGCCAAGCGCAAGGCACTCAAGGCGCGAACCACCCAGGCGTTAACCTCGGCGCCGTTGACCGCCACCTCGTTTACCGAGGAACACGGCCAATCGGTCAAGTGCACGGGCACCCTGCGCCAGGACGCCGACGGGTTTACCGCCAGCGTCACGCGCAACAGTGTCGAGTCCCACAGCGGGCTTCTGCGTTCGCTCGATGAGGTTGATACCTGGCTGAGAGCGCACACGCCATTCATCCTGTCGGATTTTCGCAAGCGCAGCTGAGTGGGGCTATTTATCCAGCATCTGCATGACCGCTTCCGGGTAACGCAAGCCTGCCGTTGCATTGGCCGGGAAGATCGCCTCCAGCGCTGCCAACTCAGCCTGGCTCAGCTTGACCTCTAGTGCCGCGACGTTCTCTTCCAGGTACTTACGCTGTTTGGTCCCAGGGATCGGGATCAGGTAATCCCCTTGCGCCAGCACCCAAGCCAACGCCAACTGCCCGGCTGTCACGCCCTTGTCGGCGGCCAGCACTTGCACCTGCTCCACCAGCAACAGGTTCTTCGCAAAGTTCTCACCCTGAAAGCGCGGGCTGAACCGGCGGTAGTCGTCTGCTGCAAAATCATCCGGGCTTTTCAGCGCACCGGTCAGGAAGCCACGGCCCAGCGGGCTGTAAGGCACAAACGCAATCCCCAGGCGCTGGCAGGCGGCGAGGCAGCCGTTGTCTTCCTGGTCGCGGCTCCACAGCGAATATTCGCTTTGCAGCGCGCTGATGGGGTGCACCTTGTGCGCCCGCTCCAGAGTGGCGGCCGACGCTTCACTCAAGCCCAGGTAACGCACCTTGCCTTGCTTGACCAACTCGGCCATGGCGCCGACGGTTTCTTCAATCGTCACCTCAGGGTCGATGCGGTGCTGGTAATACAGGTCGAGGGTTTCCACGCCCAGGCGTTTCAAGGTGCCGTCGATGGACGCGCGGATGTACTCCGGCCGGCCATTCACCCCACGCAGCGTCGGGTTCGCCGGGTCACGCACAATGCCGAATTTGCTGGCGAGAAAAACCTGCTCGCGCTTGCCGGCGATGGCCTTGCCGATCAGTTCTTCATTGGTGTGGGGGCCGTACATGTCGGCGGTGTCCAGCAGGTTGATCCCCAGCTCCAGCGCGCGGTGCAAGGTATTGATGGCTTCGGTGGTGTCGGTGCCGGTGGTGTAGAAATCGGTCATGCCCATGCAGCCGAGGCCGATGGCGGAAACCTGAGGGCCGTTTTTGCCGAGTTGACGAGTGTGCATGGGTCCAGCTCCTGTGTGGGAAGGGCTCCATTGTTGCCCTCGACAAAAGCGGGATAAACCGGCTAAAACCACTATCACTATTATGAAATTCTAAATAATCCTTGAAGGAATCCGCCCAATGGATCGTTTTAACGCCATGCGTGTGTTCGTGCGGATCGTCGAATTGGGCGGCTTTGCCAAGGCGGCCGACAGCCTGCAACTGCCGCGCGCCTCGGTGACGATCCTGATCAAGCAGTTGGAGGCACACCTGGGCGTGCAGCTGTTGCAGCGCACCACGCGCCAGGTCAGCCCGACGCTGGACGGCGCCGCCTACTATCAGCGTTGCGTGAGCCTATTGGCTGATCTTGAAGAAACCGAGGCGGTGTTCTCCACCAGTCGCCGCAACCCGCGCGGCACGTTGCGTATTGATATGCCGTCGGGGATCGGGCGTTTTCTGGTGATTCCGGCATTGCCCGAGTTCACCACGCGTTACCCGCAGATCGACCTGGAAATCGGCCTCAACGACCGCCCGGTGGACCTGATCCGCGAAGGCGTGGACTGCGTGTTGCGCGGCGGCCTGGCGCTGGACGAGTCACTGGTGGCCCGGCCGCTGGCGATGATGGATCAGGTGACCTGCGCCAGCCCCGGTTACGTGCAGCAGTTCGGTATGCCATCAACGCTGGATGACCTGGCTGGCCATCAAGTGGTCGAGTACTTCTCCAGCACCAGCGGCAAACGGTATGGCCTGGAGTTCCAGATCGGCAAGGACATACGTTTGGTGGACCTGCCCAAACAGGTCGCGGTCAACAGCGCTGATGGTTACCTGGCGGCGTGTGAAGCGGGTTATGGATTGGTGCAGACGCCTTACTACCACGCCGTTCGCCAGCTGGAAGCGGGCACGCTGGTGGAGGTGCTGGCGGATTTGCGACCGCCCAAATTGCCGCTGACCGCGCTGTACCCGCCGCACCGCCAGCTGTCGCAACGGGTGCGGGTATTTGTCGATTGGCTGGTGGAGCTTTGCGCCCGGCCGGGCAACGGGTTGCAGCGTCAGCCTTGAGCCTTGCGATAGGCGCCGGGCTGGAAGCCGGTGACTTTATGGAAGGCCCGGGTAAACGCGGCGACCGATTGATAACCCACGGCCAGGGACACATCCGCGACGGTCTGGTCCTGCTTGAACAACTGGCAGGCGTGGCGCACGCGCATCATCAGCAGCACTTGCCCCGGCGACTGGCCGCACAGTTCATTGAAGCGCTTGAAGAACGCCGAGCGCGACAAGCCGGTGCAGGCCGCCATGCTTTCCAGGGTCCAGGGCTCGGCCGGGCGCGCGATCAACTGTTCCAGCAGGCTGGCAAAGGCCGGTTGCCGGGCCAGGGCCGGGAGGCCGCCGAGGTCGGTGTTGTCCAGCACTTGTTGGCGCAGCACATACAGAAACAGCAAATGGCACAGGCGCTCCAGCAGGGCGGGCGAGGGCGCCGGCGTGCGCTCGCATTCCTGCAGGATCAATTCGAACAGGTTGCGTGCGGCGGTCAGCGAAGGGTCGCCGGCCCGCAGAATGATCCAGGCGGGCAGGGTGTCGACAATCATCGCCGACAACCCGGATTGGAAATGGAAGAACCCGCACACCAGGCCCACGCCGTCACTCGCCTGGCTGTCGAGCGCCAGCATCGGCTTGCGCGGGCATTCCTGAGCGCCGGCGGCGCTGCCATCGCTGGACAGGCGATACGCCAGATCCCGCAGCAGGAATACCGCGTCGCCGTTGTTCAGCGGATAGGGGGTCGGGTCGCCATCGATGTGCATCCAGCATTGCCCTTGCACCACCAGATGAAAACTCGCGCTCGCCAGGCCGTGGGTGCTGGCGTGCCAGTCGCCGCAGTAACGGCCCACGTGAAACAGACTGGTGTTGAGTTCGAGGCTATCTAATAACCAATCGACGAGGGAACTGGACGAATTCATCTAATGGAAAGACTCTAGAGCAAGTAATCGCTACTTTAGACTATTGAGCGGATTTTTTATAACCAACAGACTTGGTACACGAATCCATGAGGAGACCACTCCATGTCCCGCGTACCGATGCTAACCCTGGAAACCGCCCCTGAAGCGGCCAAACCCTTTCTGGAAAATGCCCTGAAGGGTTCCGGGTTCATCCCCAATCTGCTGGCGGTGTTGGCCAATGCCCCGGCAGCACTGGAAACTTACATCACCGTCTCCGGCCTGAACGCCAAGTCTGACTTGAGCCTGGCCGACCGCGAAGTGGTGCAATTGATTGCCGCCACCAACCACGGTTGCGATTTCTGCGTCGCCGGGCACACTGCCGTAGCGCGCAACAAGGCCAAGTTGCCGGAAGACGTGATCGATGCCCTGCGCCAGCGCGGTGAATTGCCCAACGAGCGTTATGAGACACTCGCCGCGTTCACTCGCGAAGTGATCGCCACCCGTGGTGATGTCAGCGACGCAGGTTATGTCGCGTTCCGTGAGGCTGGCTACACCGACGGTCATGCGCTTGAGGTTATCCTGGGCGTGAGCCTGGCCACTCTGTGCAATTTCGCCAACGTGTTCGCCCGCACCCCGTTGAACCCGGAGCTGGCGCAGTACCGTTGGGAAAAACCGGCAAGCTGAAGGCGCGCAAGCGTTCGCGATGGTAAACATGCTGTAACAAGGAGAAACATGAATGCTTGACCCAGTCTTGAGCCGCTGGCTCGATGTTCAAGCGCAGGCCCTGGACGTGGGCAGTTGCGATCCGCAGGAAGTGCTGCCACGGCTGGCAGAGGCCAATGTATTACGTATCGGTGTGCCCAAGGAGCTAGGTGGCCTGGGCGGCGATGTCACGGGCGCGGTAGAAGCCATCGCGGATGTGGCCAGTCATTCCCTGGCATCAGCGTTCGTCTTCTGGGGCCAACGCTCGTTTATCGAGTATCTGTTGCAAAGCCCGAACCAGCGCTTGCGCGAGCAACTGCTGCCGGACCTGCTGAGCGGCAAGCTCGCCGGGGCGACCGGGCTGTCCAACGCCATGAAATTTCTCTCCGGCATCGAGTCGTTGCAGATCAGCGCCGAGCCAACCGATGATGGCTGGAACCTCAATGGCCGCCTGCATTGGGTGACCAACCTGCGCAAGAATGGTTTTGTGGTAGCGGCAGCCATCGAGCATGCTCAGGGTGGCGCGCCGTTTATCCTGGCGATTCCCGATTCGGTGGCCGGCTTGCAACGCTCCCGTGACCTGGAACTGTTGGGCCTGCAATCCAGCAACACCGCAGCCCTGGGCTTTGAAGCGGTTGAGCTGAGCCGCGACTGGTTGCTGCATGAGGATGCGCGCAAGTTCCTGCCGGCAGTACGCCCGGCGTTTCTGGGTTTGCAATGCGGCATGTCCATTGGCCTGGCCCGGCGTTCGCTGGCGGAGGTGGCCAATCATTTGGGCTCCAGCCGCACCGTGTTGCGCGAAGAATTGGAAGTGCTGCGCAGTTCGCTTGAACAGTCGGTCAACGAGCTCAAGAAAGGTTTACTGGCCGGCCGCTTCGGCACAGAGCCGGTGCCGTTGTTCCGCCTGCGCATTGCCCTTGCGGAAACGGCTGCCAGCGCTGTTCAACTTGAGTTGCAAGCCAGCGGCGGCAAGGCCTATTTGACCGCTCACGGCAGCGGCTTTGCCCGGCGCTGGCGCGAGTCGGCGTTTGTGCCGATCGTGACGCCGAGCCTGGTGCAGTTGCGCACCGAGTTGAACCGTCAGGCCAATCTATGAGCCAGGCGGTATTGCACGCCCAGGGGATTTGCCTGGGCTACGCGGGCAAGTCGGTGCTGGAAGGTTTCGACCTGCAGCTGCAGCCGGGTGAAGTGGTGTCGATCCTCGGCCCCAGCGGTGTTGGCAAATCCAGCCTGTTGCGGGTGCTTGCCGGTTTGCAGGCGCCTCAGGGCGGCAGCATCAGCCTGCTCGGCGAGCCGTTGAATGGCCCACATCCGCGGGTGGCGGTGGCGTTCCAGGACCCCAGCCTGCTGCCGTGGCTGAGCCTGGAAAAGAACGTCGCCTTCGGCCTGGATTTTGCCCGCCAACCGCACCTTAGCCCGGAAGAACGACGCCACCGGGTCGACCACGCGATCCACGCCGTAGGCCTGGAACACGCCCGCCAGCAATTCCCGGCGGCGCTGTCTGGCGGCATGGCCCAGCGCACGGCACTGGCCCGCTGCCTGGCGCGCCAGCCGCAGGTTTTGCTGCTGGACGAACCCTTCGGCGCCCTGGATGAAGTGACCCGTGCCGACATGCAGCACCTGCTGCTCAAGGTCAACCGCGAGCAAGGCTCGGCGGCGGTGCTGATCACCCACGACATCGACGAAGCGCTGCTGCTGAGCGACCGGATTCTGCTACTGGGTAACCGCCCGGCGCGAACCCTCGGCGAATGGCGCATCGACCTGCCGCAACCGCGGGAAGAACAGGTAGAAGCCATCGGCACCCTGCGCATCGAGATTCTCAAAACCCTACGGCAGGCGAGCCGCACTGACCCCCAACCCACTGAACTGCTGGAGCCCTGCCATGTGTCTGGATGACCTCACTCACTCGCGCCGTGATTTTCTCAAACTCTCGGCCGTGCTCAGTGCCGCCGGAGCCTTGCCACTGCTGAGCAGCTTGCAGGCCCGGGCGGCCAGTGAGCCGGACGCACCGGTACGCATCGGCTACTTGCCGATCACCGACGCCACGCCGTTGCTGGTAGCCCACAACAATGGCCTGTTCGAAGCCGAAGGCATCAAGGCCGAGCGCCCGGTGCTGCTGCGCAGTTGGGCACAGGTGATCGAGGCGTTTATTTCCGGCCAGGTCAACGTGATTCACCTGCTGTCGCCGATGACGGTATGGGCGCGTTATGGCAGCAAGGTCCCGGCCAAGGTCGTGGCCTGGAACCACGTAGGCGGCTCGGGTTTGACCGTATCGCCAGGCATTACCGATGTGAAGCAACTGGGCGGCAAGTCGGTGGCGATTCCGTTCTGGTACTCGATCCATAACGTGGTGGTGCAGCAGTTGTTCCGCGACAACGGCCTGACGCCGGTGGCGCGTGCCGCCGGCAGCGCGATTGCCGCCAACGAGGTCAACCTGATCGTGTTGCCGCCCTCGGACATGCCGCCGGCCCTGGCCAGCAAACGCATCGACGGCTACATCGTCGCCGAGCCGTTCAACGCCCTGGCCGAAAACCTTAACGTGGGCCGCGTGCAGCGCTTTACCGGTGACGTGTGGCGCAATCACGCATGCTGCGTGGTGTTTATGCACGAGCACGACCTGACCAACCGCCCGGAATGGTCGCAGAAGGTGGTGAATGCGATCGTCAAGGCGCAGGTCTGGACCCGCGACAACCGTGAAGAGGCGGTGAAGCTGCTGTCCAAGGACGGCGAAAACCGCTATACGCCGCATGCAGAACCGGTGCTGCGTAAAGTCTTGGCGCCTGCTGCCAGCGACCGTGCGGCGTACCTTGCCGACGGCGCCATCCAGCATGCGAACTGGGACGAGCACCGCATCGACTTCCAACCGTATCCATTCCCCAGCTACACCGAAGAGCTGGTGCGTCGCCTGAAAGACACGCTGATCGAGGGCGACAAGAAATTCCTCGCCGACCTGGATCCGGCCTTCGTCGCCAAAGATCTGGTGGACGATCGCTTCGTACGCAATGCGATTGCAGCAGTGGGTGGCATGAAGACCTTTGGCTTGCCGGAAGGCTTCGAACGAACCGAGGAGATTGGCGTTTGAACAACGGCAAAACCTTGGCGTTGCCGGGCTGGTTGCTTGGCTTGAGCGGGCTGGCAGGATTGTTGTTGCTCTGGTGGTTGGGGGTGAGGGTGTTTGGCAGTGCAGACGGTTTGTCTGCGCGGTTTTCGCTGTCGGCGACCCTCGCCAGTCTGTGGGAATTGTTGGGGCGCAGCGAGCTGTACCTGAACATCGCCGTCAGCCTCAAGCGGATCTTCGTGGGGCTGTTCCTGGCGTTGCTGATTGGCGTGCCGTTGGGCTTGCTGGTGGGCAGTTCGCGCAAGCTGGAAGCGGCGACCACGCCGGCTTTCCAGTTTTTGCGGATGATTTCGCCGCTGTCGTGGATGCCCATCGTGGTGATGTTGATGGGCGTGGGCGACCAGCCGATTTACTTCCTGTTGGCGTTCGCGGCGGTGTGGCCGATTTTGCTGAATACGGCGGCGGGCGTGCGGCAGTTGGACCCGCGCTGGTTGCAATTGAGCAAAAGCCTGAGCGCCACGCGCTTGGAAACCTTGCGCCGGGTGATTATTCCCGGGGTGATGGGGCACGTGCTGACCGGCGTGCGCCTGGCTATCGGCATTCTGTGGATCGTGCTGGTGCCGTGCGAAATGCTCGGGGTCAGTGCGGGGCTGGGTTACTACATCCTCGACACCCGTGACCGGCTGGCTTACTCGGAACTGATGGCGATGGTGCTGCTGATCGGCTTGCTGGGGTTTGCCCTGGATGCGTTTGCGCGGTGGTTGCATCAGCGTTGGGTGCATGGGGCAAACAGTTAAGCCTGGCCTTTCATAACAAACCCGACTCGATGTCGGGTTTGTTGTTTATGCCGCCTGATCAGCGATGGTAATACCCCGGCCCGCCGCCGTCGTAGTAGCGATGGTCGTGCCAACCGCCGCCGCCGTGGGGGAAAATGATGCAGCCACTCATGCTCAGCATGATCAGCAAGGGAATCAGCAGTGTGATTCGACGGAGCATTTCCAAATCCTCTAAGGTTCTCACAGGTTCTATCAGGCGTTGGACGAGCCAAAGTTTTACATCGCCTGTAACATGAGACCCTGCCGACCCCATTCCATCCCCGCCATTGGGTATGTGCTTGGTGTGGCAGCCGATACAAAGTGGATACAATTTTTTAGCTTCAGGACCCCGTCATGACCCAAAAGCAACGTTTGAAATACTCGATTCTGATTTCCCTGGTAGTGCTGGGGACGATGTTTGGCCTGTCCTACCTGCAGGGCAATGGGGTCATCAGCGAAAAAACGTTCCAGACCATAGCCATTGCCGTGGCGGTGACCGTGGTGGTGATCAACGGAGTGATGCGCCGCAAGGTCAAGCCTAACCTCTGAGTCAGTCCCGGCCTTCCAGGACTTTGGCAGCCTGCTCATGCAGGCTGTAGCTCTTGTCGGCGTTGAGGGTGATAACGCCCTCGGTGCACAAGCGCTTGAGCACCTCGCGCACGCTGAGAAACGACAACGGGATGCCCAGCTCCAACAAATGGCTGTGCACGCCCCGTACCCCGAGGGAGCGCTGGTTGTCGGCGGCGTTCAGCAGCGCGTCAATGACCTTCAGCCGGATCAGGCTGGTGCGCAGGCCAAAGCACTTGAGCAAATGACGAATGCGCTGGTTGCCATGTTCCGGCGCCTTGCCGAACGCCTGGTCGCCGGAGGCAAAACCTGCGTCATGCATGGATGAGTGTCCTTCCGTGGGCAGTTGCGGGTTGTACATGCAAAAACTCCTTATCAGAGCCTGATCAGGAAAATGATGGCGCTCTTAACTAATAAGACGTACGAACAGCGCAAATCATGAAGCGCGGGATGTAGAAATTTTGTCGGTAACACCCTGGAGACATATCGATATATCCGAAAAAACGTCTGCGGCTGCTAAATTATTCCCGGTTTTTACGTCTTAACTGAGGTGTTGGCGAAGCTGTCCCTCGTCACGGTGTTTAATTTGGCTGTGGAGTCTGCGTGATTATTTCCAACGGGTTGTTCAGGGTGTGCGTGGCTGGGGCGTTACTGGGGCTGAGTCTTTCGGCCACGGCGCGGGTACAGGAACAACAGGCTTCGGCCGAGATCCGCCGTACCAGTTTTGGTGTCCCGCATATCCGGGCCAGCGATGAGCGCGGGCTGGGTTATGGCATTGGTTACGCCTATGCCCAAGACAACCTGTGCCTGCTGGCCAATGAGGTGGTGACGGTTAACGGCGAGCGCGCCAGGTACTTTGGCCCCGAGCAGGCGACGCTGGAAGGGCGCAACAACCTCGCCAACGACGTGTTCTTCACCTGGCTGAACACGCCCGAAGCTGTCGCGGCGTTCTGGAAGGCCCAAACCCCGGCGATGCAGCAGCGCATTGAAGGGTATGTGGCCGGCTATAACCGTTACCTCAAGGAGCGTACCGCCCAGGGCTTGCCGGCGCAGTGCCAGGCCGCCTGGGTACGGCCGATCACCGCCGAAGACTTGGTCAAGCTGACTCGTCGGCTGCTGGTGGAAGGTGGCGTCGGGCAGTTTGCCGAAGCCGTGGTGGGCGCCATGCCGCCGAATGCCGTCGCGCGGGTGGATGCCAAGGCGTTTGAGGTCGCCGCCGCCAACCAGCAACGTTTCGCCCTGGACCGCGGCAGCAACGCCGTGGCAGTAGGCCGCGACCGCTCGTTCAATGGCCGTGGCATGTTGCTGGCCAACCCGCATTTCCCGTGGGTCGGCGGCATGCGTTTCTACGAGATGCACCTGACCATCCCAGGCCAGCTGGATGTGATGGGCGCCGCCTTGCCGGGCCTGCCGGTGATCAATATCGGCTTCAACCAGCACGTGGCCTGGACGCACACCGTTGATACCTCCAAGCACTTCACGCTGTACCGCCTGACCCTGGACCCGAAGGACCCAACTCGCTATCTGCTGGATGGCAAATCTGTGCCCATGGATAAAGCCAGCATCAAGGTGGCGGTAAAAGCCGCCGACGGCAGCATCAAGGAGGAGTCCCGCACGGTCTACAGCTCGCAGTTCGGCCCGGTAGTGCAATGGCCGGGCAAGCTGGACTGGGATAAAAAATATGCGTTCAGCCTGCGGGACGCCAACCTGGGCAACGACCGTGTGCTGCAACAGTGGTACGCAATGAACCGCGCCGCGAATCTCAAGGAACTGCAAACCTCGGTGCACACCCTGCAAGGTATCCCGTGGGTCAACACCCTGGCGGCGGACGACCAGGGCCAAAGCCTGTACATGAACCTGTCGGTGGTGCCCAACGTCAGCGCGAAAAAACTCGCGCAGTGCAGCGATCCGCGCGTCGGCCTGCAATTCATCATGCTCGACGGTTCCCGCAGCGCCTGCGCCTGGGACGTGGACCCGCGTGCGGCCCAGGCCGGGATTTTCCCCGCTGATCAATTACCGCAACTGGAGCGCACCGACTATGTGCAGCACTCCAACGACTCGGCGTGGATGGTCAACCCCAAGGCACCGTTGACCGGTTTCTCGCCGGTGATCAGCCAGGACAAGATCGGCCTGGGCCCGCGTGCCCGTTTCGCCTTGCAGCGCTTGCAGGAACTCGACAAACACCCGATCACCGTCACCGACTTGCAGAACATGGTCATGGACAACCAGGTGTATCTCGCGAGCCAGGTCATGCCCGACCTGCTGAAATTCTGCGCGGATGCCGACGCTGCCGTGAAATCGGTGTGCGACAGCCTGAAAAGCTGGGACCAGCGGGCCAACCTCGACAGCGGCGTGGGCCTGGTGCACTTCATCAACCTGGCAGAGCAACTGGCGCAAGCGCCTGACGCGTGGAAGGTGGGCTTCGACCCGGCGCAGCCATTGACCACGCCGCGTGGGCTGGCAATTGAGCGGGCAGGCGTGGCCAAGGCGCTGCGTGAAGCGATGTTGGCGTCCGCCGCCGACGTTGCCAAGCGTGGACTGACCTCCGACAGCCGCTGGGGTGACGTTCAAGTGTCGGGCCAAACGCCAATCCATGGCGGGCCGCAAGAGCTGGGCGTGTACAACGCCATGCAAAGCGTGCCCCGGGCCGATGGCAAACGCGAGGTGGTCAGCGGCAGCAGCTACTTGCAGATCGTGACGTTCGATGAGAAAGGCCCGCAAGCCGCAGGCGTGCTGGCGTTCTCGTTGTCCAGCGACCCGGCGTCGAAATACTTCAAGGACCAGACCCAGGCGTTTTCCGAGAAAAAACTCAGGCCGCTGCCGTTTACCGAGCAGCAGATCAAGGCTGACCCGCAGTATCAATTGCAGGTTATCCGTGACAAGGATGAAGCCGGGCGGTAGGGTGGCCCACCGGCAATTGCCGCCCCTTGAGAGAATATTTTTTGAAATCAAGGGGTTGCAAGCCCTGGCAAATGAGTACATAATTGCGCCCATCGAACGCACTGAAGCATTAAAAACTTCAATGTTTTCAATGAGATAGAGTAGAGGCAAGCTTCACATAGCCCACTCAAGTTTGTATGCGGTGAATGTCGGTTGTAAGGCATTGATCGTTTGAGGCCGAGTAGCAAAATGGTTATGCAGCGGATTGCAAATCCGCCTACGCCGGTTCGATTCCGACCTCGGCCTCCACTCTTAGAAACCCCGTAGATTAACGTCTACGGGGTTTTTTATTGGGTGCGGGAAAAGGGCAGGCGCCGACGTTCGCGTTTTGCACCGGCTGCCACATTTGCGGAGCTTATTACTGAGCCCTCATCCCGATCCGGCCACCCTTCATGGTCGCCGCCAGGTGCTTCGCAAGACTGGCCGTGGCTCGTTGCAGACTGCTCAGATATTTTTTGCAAAACTCAGACTCTGTGATTTTTTGGGCGCGGGCCTCTCATCCTTTAATTGGGGAGTCGGGCTCACCCCTTATCTCTTGCATAGCTTTGTCATTAATTGCTGATATCTCTGCATAGTTTTTCTGCATGCCGTGTTCACGCATATCCATGCCAGTTACCACGCCAGACTTGGTGATTATTGACGGGTCCGAATGGATGCCAAGTCCATAAGCAAGCGCGCACCGACTCTCAGGATGGCGCGAGACTGGATCAGCGAGATCGATGCCCGCTTTCCAAAATGCTGGCTATCAAGTTCATGAGTTATCCTTCGGGAAATTCAGCTGTGCTCTTTCAGGTCATTTCCATGCCACGATTTGAAGTTTTTAGTGATGGGCAGCACATCGGTTGGTCCGACTTAGAGCTGGGCGATCCGCCCATGGGGGTTGCGTTCGGTGTATTTGTGCCAGGCCTTGGGTATTCCAGAATCCAGGAGCAAGTCAGAACATTCGCTCAGCGTGATCAGCGCCATTTCAAGTTTACTGTGCGTATTGTGGGCGCAGAGGAAATTCGAGCTGCTGGCGTATCCATTGCTGACTACTCGTTTGATTGTGGGGAAGACGCAATAGAGCTGAGCGTTCTGGGAATCGAGTACCCAGCCTATGGTGATGTCTTTCCTGAGCACGTCGCGGCCTATCAGCGCCAATGGAGTGCGTAGCCACACTTCGGGCGGCGATACATTCCATCGGGACTTTATCGGGGCGATCTTGGGAGGATTGGTATGTTAATAGCGCACTTATCGGATCTACATATCAGGCCTCAGGGCCAGCTTTATCAAGGCTTGGTAGATTCTAATGCTATGTGTGAAGCAGCTATCGCACATTTGAACGCTCTTAATCCCGCTCCAGATGTCGTGATAGTGACGGGAGACATCGTGGATAGAGGTTCGCCTGCCGAGTACATCATGGCAAAGAAACTGCTGTCCGAATTAAAGCAGCCCGTACTGATTATCCCAGGCAACCACGATGATCGACGCGAATTTCGAGCCGCACACCTGACTGAGTCGTATGGTGTGGACTTGGAACCCTTCAATTTTGTTGCCTGCGAGTTTGGCCCCGTTCGAATCATCGGTCTGGACATCACCGTGCCTGGGAAACATCACGGCAATTTTGATGCTCGATCGAAGGAGTGGCTTGAAAATGCGTTAGCGCAAGAGCCAGAACGGCCCACGCTGATCATGATGCATCACCATCCCTTTCTCAGCGGTATTCCATATATAGATATTTATGGATGCGAAAACGGTGAAAGCCTGGCGAATGTCATACAACGCTTTCCTGCAGTCGAGCGAGTGGTGTGCGGGCACATCCATCGGTCGATGCAATTACGGTTCGGTGGCTCAGTGCTGTGTACTGCGCCCAGTACTACTACAGCCATTGCTTTGCAGTTTGATCCACATGCGCTTGAAGCGTCCTTTATTGAGCCACCAGCCATGCTGCTTCACCATTGGAAGCCCGATACCGGCATCATTACGCATTGGGTGCCTATAGGGAGTTTTCCTGGTCCCATGCCGTTCGCGTGAATGCGGTGTTTCATGCGCGGTGACCGACAGTAGGTGTTACGCGCAAGATAGCTGTAAACCACCTAAAAACCACGTGCATCTACAGCCAAGCCATTACGCCTCCATGGCGTGAGCACGTGCCACGCCGATGTTGGCTAAAACTGTAGGAGCTGTCACGACATCTGGCTGTCGCCCCCTCTGGTTTACTATCTGATTTAGTATGGGCTGGGCTGTGTACAGTCTTTCCGTCGCTATTTAAGTAAGATCCATGCTCGATCAACTGAGACTCATCAGGCAGTAAGTCTTGTTGGGGATCGGTTTTAGCCTTTGCGAATGCGGGCTGAGAGATCAAGCAGGCAGCAAGAGCCAGATAGGCTAGTTTCACGGGGACCAATCCTTTGAGTGTCGCGGGCGGCGGCCCAGTTGTATCTGCGCCGAAATTGGCGCAACCACAGTCCTTGGGCTTGCAGGCGCAGGACCAGGGTGGCTCGTTGATTATTGATCGTTTTGGGTAGGGAAATCGGCGCCTTCGCTGGACGTGTATTCGCTGTTACGGCAGCCATTATCATCCCTTGCGTGGCGCTTGATAAGGCATAGTGCCACTATTTCTGAATCAAACCCTGCTATTGGTATTCCATCGATGCTGGATGCGCGGCCAGATCACCGCAAAGAAGTTGGTAGCCGGGGCAGCCTTGCTCCCTCCAATGATGGTGCGCGAAGGTAAAAGGGACTGATTTATTTGAATCAGTCCCCATACGGCGTTAGTGCGGTTTGAAACAATCCAGCGCTTGATCCGCCAGGGTCCTGGCCATGTCGATCAGGTGCGCGGTGGAGCGCGCCATGTCGCGGTTTCCCCCGTTTGAACCCTGCACAGAGCCTTCAGCCGTTGCGGCTGCACAGCGCAGTAATTCAGATATTTGGGCGATGGCGTCTTCAAAACTGACGTCTTTGTGAACGGTGAATATCGGATGAGGGAGGGGATCGGGTTGCAGGTAGTGGCTCAACGCGCGATCAAAAGCCTAGCGGTCCCGGGTGGTACGAGGTGGGTCTGGAACGAAATTGTCCATGCATAAGCTCCTACTGAGGCTGGAGCCAGCCTCGTGTCGGTCTCACTCGACAAAAAGGTGGCAGCTATGTGCAGGGTGAGAATACCGGACAGTAGGACTCCGGCCAGACCGAAGTCTGCCCGCACACAGCCGCCATAGAGAATGCTATAGACGGTAGTGGCGCTTGGCGCCTACTGGTTCCAGGTTCTCACACCCGGTCGCTGATGTGCAGCGACGGAGCGAAGACTAGCCAGTGATTCCAGCGGGCACAAGGCCGAAAGATTCTCTAGGAAATGTCCCGCAAGCTAAAGCTATTTGCCTTGCTGGCCTTTAAAAAACAGGGAGGCGTTTACGGGTTTTTTGGCGGTGCCTCTGGAGTCGCGACGCGCGTTGTTGCATCACTTGGCGCAGCACACACCCGAAAGCTTTACCAACAGCGCCAACGCAACAATCGCCCAGCCAAGGTTAAGCGCCACAAACATCCACTCAGGTGGCTGCGCGCCCAATAAAATCACCGATGTTATCGCGATAAAACCCATCAAAAACCCGATGGGCAACCAGCGCCAAAACCCTAGCGGGTGCTGACGCACGTTGATTGCCGATGGATTTTCTTCATGGATCGTCATGGTTATTTCGCCTTGGTGGCCCTCTGCTTCAAATAATCGACAAAGGGCTTTATGTCAGTGCTGCACAGCAAGTGCGCCACTTCACGTACCTCTGCGACCGGCCAGTTCCACCAGGCCGACTGCTCAAGGATCAGTCGTGTAGGCTCATCAAACCGCCAGCGGATGGGCTTGGCCGGGTTGCCGCCCACAATCGCGTAAGGCGCAACGTCCTTGGTCACGACCGCGCCTGCGGCAACCACGGCGCCATCGCCGATGGTGATGCCCGACAGGATGATCGCCCGCGAGCTTATCCAGCAATCATTCCCGATGACCACGTCACCTTTGCTGCCGCCGAAGTCGGTGATATGCGCAGCTTCTTCGATCTTGGCGGGGAAGGGGTAGCAACTCAGCCAGTCGGTACGATGATGCCCGCCCAGAAACACTTCGACGTTGCCGGCAATGGACGTATAAGCGCCTACGCGTAACGTGGTGCCTTCGTTCCAGTCGTGAACTTTCAAATCGCCGTAGGTGCCGACACCAAACGTGTACTTGGGGTAGCGATTGCGCAACTTTTGCGTAGCACGCTCAAGTTGGGGAAGTGCGCGCAGTGCCTTGCGCGCTTGATGTTCACGCCATTTACGCAACAGCTTCATGCAGTAGCCTTTTGCCGGTGTTGAGATGAAGAGCGCTATCCTGAGCAATGAGGCCGGGCGATGCAAGGCTCAATAGCCTGGGGCACCTTAGTTTCCATCAATCAGGCGAAGCGCCAACTCGGCGCTGAATTTGCCTGCCGCCGGGCCTCCATGACAATCGGTTTTTGGTGAAGACGCTCCGTCCGAATTACCCGGGAGTTTGATCCATAGGGCAAGCAACTGTGGCGAAAGCACTTGCGGTGCAATGCCGAGCTTGCGACCTGCGGGGTTGCACCAGTCGCCGGGGTTAGCACCATTGCCGTTGCGGCTCGTGTCCACCGCGATGGCTTTTGTATAGCTGTATTCGCTTAACAACCTGGCATTGATCGCGTCACCGTAACTGCGCACCTGGGCAAGGGTGTAGAAGTTCGCGATATTCAAGGTAAACCCCCGCGCCTGTTGCACGCCGGCGGCATTCAGCGCATCAGCCATCACGCCCGGAGACTTCCAGCCCGGATTGCCTGCGTCCAGGTAAACATCCGTATGAGGCGCGCGCTGTTTGAACCCCGACACGGCGTAGTTGAATAGCGCCAGCCGCCGGGAGCGTTTGTTCTTGTCCAGGCACTGCATATCGGCCAGTGCATCCGGCTCCAGGATAACCACCGCGGGTTGGTCTCCAATGCCATCGATCAAATGGTTGATCCAGGCCCGGTACTCTGTGGCATTCGGCGCGCCACCCTTCGAGGCGCCGCCGCTGCAATCACGGTCGGGCAGGTTGTAGGCCACCAGGGTTGGGGTTTTATCGGTGCCGGCGGCGGCCGATACGTAACGACTCACTCGGTCGGTCAGCATGCCTGTGGCCTGGCTGGTGCCGGTCAGCCACAGGGCGCTGGGCACGTTGGCAATCGCTGCGCGGATCCTTGCGGTGGCAGGCGTGCCGGGGTTGTGCTGCACCCACTGTGCGGCGGTGGACTGCGGGTTGACGTAGAACCCATCGCTCGCCTGGGCAGCAGCGGGCTGCAGCGACAAGTAGATAATGCCGGCGGCAAGGGTCGCTATCTTCATTATGCTAGAAACCAAAAGAGAGGCGGGCGGCCAAGGTAAGTCAGCCCTCCGCCGGCGTCACGTGAAGGTGGATGAAGCTTGCAGGGTAGCTGTGTGGATCATGGCCATGGCATGCTCCCGCGCCAAGCATCCAGTCAAGGAAGAACGATGTCGATTTATGCCATCACCGTCCCCTGCTTTGCGCAGATGTTGCGGTCGCTCAAGGGTCTTCTCTCCAAAGGTGAATCCCACGCCCACGAGTTGGGTTACGACCCACAAAACCTGCTGAACGCACGGCTGGCGCCGGACATGCATCCGCTAGCAACGCAAATCCGATTTGCGTGCACCCAGGCCCAGGAAGCGATCCAGCGTCTCACTCACCAGCCGCTGCCAGCGCTGAGCACGCCCACCACCCTGGACGAGGCGCGGGGGTTGATTGAGCAAACGCTGCAAACCCTTGCCACGGCAGATCGCACGCTTATCGACGCCAGCAGCGGGCGGCCAGTCGCCATCGAGCTTCCCGACGGCATCATTTTTGATATGACGGCCCACGAATACGCGGTCAATTGGGCCCTTCCGCAGTTCTACTTCCACCTGATGACCGCTTACAACATCCTCCGCCATAACGGCGTGCCGCTCGGAAAGGCCGATTACGTGCCGCACATGTTCGCTTTCATGCGCGCGCAATAGGCCCCATCCGAATGAGTGGGCCCTGTTCCTGCATATAAGCGTATGGTGGATGTTAAACACGCTTATCGAGGTACCCACCATGGACGATCAGCTCGGCGCTCGCCTTAAAGAAGAACGCAAGGTTCTTGGGCTCTCTCAACAGCAATTTGGCGCGATTGGCGGTGTGGCCGCCAATGCCCAGGTTCACTACGAGAGTGGTGCGCGTTTGCCCAAGTCCGATTACCTGGTTGCCCTGCGGCGCAAGGGCGTGGACGTGCTTTACGTGCTGACAGGGGAGCGGGCGGTTATTAACCATGACGCGCTGAGCGACAAGGAAGCGTTGATCATCAACCACTACCGCACGCTGGACGGGATGGATCAGGACGCGATTGCGCAGATCACCTCATCGCTGTCCGACGGTTAACGCACTCCGGAATCCTGTATGTCGTTCCCGTGTTCGGAGAAGCCTTGAAGCTCGTGATAATCGTCTTGCTGGTACTGGGTGCGGTTTGGGTGTGGTGGACCTGTCCACGGGGCGGGCGCTTGTTGCTAGCGTAGGCCTGACGAAGTGTATGCCTGTATCTATCCGTAGCTGTACGGGGCGCGTGCCAGCGCAACGTTCTACTGTCATGGCCACAGTATCTCGTTCGGATGTCGCCCCATGTTCATGTCTTCAAGCCTGCTTTCAGCCTTTGCGCTGTTCGCCTTTGTCTCCTCGATCACTCCTGGCCCCAACAACACCATGTTGCTGGCTTCCGGGGTGAACTACGGTTTTATCCGTTCGATTCCCCATGCACTAGGCATCAGCATTGGCTTCATGTTGCTGGTGATCGCCGTGGGCCTTGGGCTCGGTGAAGTGTTCAAGGCGTTACCCTGGGCCTACACCGTATTGCGTTATGTGGGGGCGGCGTATTTGCTGTATCTGGCCTGGAAAATTGCGACCTCCAGCGCCATGTCCGATGACACCGATGACGAGCGCAAACCCATGACGTTTCTCGGTGCGGCGGCATTCCAGTGGGTCAACCCCAAAGCCTGGGTCATGGCGTTGGGCGCGATCACCACCTACACGCCTGCCGACGGCTATGTCACCAACGTATTGTTGATTGCCGCCGTGTTCGCCTTGGTGAACCTGCCCAGCGTTTGCGTATGGGCCGGTTGTGGCAGCGGCCTGCGCAATGTGCTGCGCGAGCCGCGCTGGTTGAGGGTGTTCAACTGGTCGATGGCGGGGTTGTTGGTGCTGTCGTTGTACCCGATGTTTTTTGCGGGCTGAAACGCCCTCAAAACCCAGGCGGTGATCCCTAGACCGGTGAGATGGTGGCAAGCAGACCAATCGCGATGGTCAGTGCAAGAAAACCGAACAGGAAAAATGCCATCTTAGCCATAAGGCCTCCGAAATGAACGGGCCGGCAGGACGGTTCCTGTCGGGCTCCACGGGCGTGTCGGGAGTGGGTCTATTGTCAGGGCAGGGCGAGTTCCGATACAGGGGCAGATGCGCAAGAAAAAAGCGTATCAGATGAGTCGGGGCGCAGCAGGAGCAGGTAAACCGTGGATGATCATTTTCGGGTATCAGGGAATAGACAGTGGGCAGTGGCGCTATGGCTAAGGGGGGCTGGCGCTTGAACCAGTCAAGGAACTAACCTTTTGTGCGCAGTATCGTATTCACGGTCCCACCAAGGAGGTTCTTCATGAATATTGGCGCAAGGTTAAAGGCAGAGCGTGTCAGGCTTGGCTATTCTCAAGCGGCGCTGGGCAAGGTCGGGGGCGTTGAAACCAATGCCCAGGGCCGTTATGAAAACGGCGTGCGTTTTCCGCGCGCAGATTATCTGGCGCTGATTGCCGCGGCAGGTATCGATGTGTTGTTTGTCATCACCGGCAAACGCAGCAAAAATGACAATGCCGATTCGGCGAAAGCCGCCGAAGCACTGGACAGCGCCACGGAGTGCCTGGAGAAGGCAAAAGAGTTGATCCACTGAAGCGGTTTTCATCGGGGCGAGTAGGCAAATGGGCAAAACGTTGGCTGCGCTGTCGTTTTTGATGACCCTGGTTTGGGTTTCAGTGGTTATTGCGGTAATAACCTATTTTTCTTAGGGTGCCTCGGTTTAATTGCTGTACATGGCGAAGCGGTCGGCGCCGCTGTCGCCCATTGTGGCTGCCGAAATCTGTAGATCACTGATCTGGCGAGCTTTTTTGTTTGCCGGGGCGCAGCTGGTTTGTTTGAAAAAGCCCGCGCCCGACCTTGCATCGAGGGGGCTGGATCTATATATTCCCTAGCCTGCTGCACCGCTCAAGGGCTTTTGAAGCTGCTTGGCTCGCTGTATAGCGCTACCGCCCGAATGGCGAAACTGGTAGACGCATGGGACTTAAAATCCCCCGCTCGTAAGGGCGTGCCGGTTCGATTCCGGCTTCGGGCACCATCATATTCAAGGACTTGCATGATTTATCAGGCAGGTCCTTTTTGTTTCCGCTGCGCAATTTCAAACGTTGCGCCGCAACTCACTAGGTTGGCGCAACCTTTTTGCCTACCCGTTTGCGAATGTAGTTCTCGGTCATCACCAAGGTGGTGTGCCCAAGTTGATCCCTCGCTTGTAGGGTGTCTGCGCTGGATTGCGCCTTGTCGGTACCAGCCTTGGCGCGCAAGTCGCGCATCCGGGATCACTTGGCGGCTTTGAATGTGGGGTTCATGGAGCGCTTACGAAGGACGGCTTCTTCATAGATGTCGCGACGATCCGTCAGGATGCCGATGGCGATCATCGAGCCTATGTTAGCCAGGTCCCAGTTGGTCCAGTAGTGATCAACATTTGCGCCGCTGATGCTTCTTCAAGCGGTAGGCAAATTGAGCACGGCTCAACCCCACGAGCCTGGCCGCGGCAGCCAGATTGCCTGAGTTCTGTTGCAGCGCTTCATTGATCAGCCGCGATTCAAGGCCTTCGATGGAAAACCCTTGGTCCAACTGACTAAGGGTTTCCAGCATTGCCGCACGGGGTACCGAGGGCGCTGCATGAAGCCCGGTGTTTGACAGGCTGCCGTGGTCGTCCAGGCCATAGGCATCTGCTGGCATGGGTTCGTTGCGAAACAGGTGCACCAGGTCAATCGCCTGGCCTTCATCACTGGCGATCAGGCCGCGCTCGATCAGGTTCTGCAGCTCGCGCACATTGCCCGCGAAGTCGTAACGCAGCAAGACTTTCAGGGCGCGCATGGTCAGGCCCACCGGTGTTCGCGCGTATTCCTGGCAGAAGCGCGTCAGGAAGGCGTTGATCAGCAGCGGGATGTCATCCCTGCGTTCGCGCAGCGGTGGCAGGGCGATGGGGTAGACGTTCAGCCGGTAGAACAGGTCTTCGCGAAATGTACCGTCGGCAACAGCTTTGCGTAGATCAATGTTGGTGGCGGCCACTACTCGCACATCCACCTTGATCCCGCGCACGCCGCCAACCCGTTCGATTTCCCGTTCCTGCAAGGCCCGTAGCAACTTGCTTTGCCCGCCCAGGCTAAGGCTGGTGATCTCATCCAGAAACAGTGTGCCGCCTTGGGCACGCTCAAAACGTCCAGGTCGTGAATGGGTCGCGCCGGTATACGCGCCGCGTTCGACGCCGAAAAGCTCAGCCTCAATCAGGTTGTCCGGGATGGCTGCGCAGTTGAGGGCCACAAAGGGGCTGTCGCGCCGATCACTGAGCTGGTGTAACTGGCGCGCAAACATCTCCTTGCCCACCCCGGACTCACCGCTGATCAGCACCGTTGCCGGGGTCTGCGCGACCCGTTGCAAGGCTTGTGTCGCGGCATTGAAGGCCGCACTGGCGCCAATCAACGCCTGTGGCTGGTTGACCCTGGCGCTGGGGCTCAGCGGGTTGTCGGGCGCGGGGGCGACGAGGGGGCCGGTGACGGCCTGGGACACATTCAGGTAGCGCAGGTCCTGCTCGACGTCGCCCCATTGCTCGGCCGTCTTGCCGATGACCCGGCAGCTTCTGTGGCCCATGCCACGGCATTCCGTCTCCCGGAAAATCACCATTTGCCCGAACAGGCCACTGACGAAACCGATGGCATAGCCGGTCTCAGTCCAGCACACCGGGTCCTGGCCGATGCCATAGGCGCCCACATGTTCGTCGGCCTCGCAGGAGTGGTGCCACAGAAACTCGCCTTCGTAGAACCCTGAGTCGGCGTCGAACTTGAAGTGCAAGGGTTCGACCTTGGTCATGCCTTCCAGGGTGTGCAGGTGCGTCCCGGCGCGAAACACCGCGGCGGCATCGGCCTGTGGCCAGCGTTCGCGAATCAGCCGCGCGTCGCGCGCGCCCGAGGCGTAACCGGTGCGCGTGAACAGGCCGCGCGCCTGCTCCAGCCCCAGGCGCTCGATGACCTCCCCGCGCAGGGCGCCGAACGAGGAACTGTGCAGCAACAGCATGCGTTGGTCGTTGAGCCAGATGCGCCCATCTTCGGGAGAAAAGAACAGGCAGTCGGTCAGTTCCGCCGGCGTCGGCGAACTGCTGTCGCTGAGTTGGCGGCTGTCGCCCCGAGGATGGTAGGGCGCGGTGGCGGCCCGGTCGTCGGGCAGCGAGCTGTGGGGATTAGTCATTGTTATGCCCCTGCAAAGCGAGTGAACGATATGAGTAACTGCTGAGATAGTTATTAAACATAACCTTATCAATTGGACAAGTGGCACGCCCGCGGTTTTTGCAACCAATCGGTGGGCCGCGTGTGAGCTGCGCGCTGCAGGCCTTGTTCCAGAGCTTGCGCCGGTTTATGTCAGCGCCGCTGTACGCAAGCGGCACAGCCTTTGCTCAAGGCTTGATGCGGCGTTTGCACAGTGTGCAGACGATGACAATTACAAGAACCGGGAGTTGCCATGTCAGTGTCTGAAACCACCCACTTTCTACAACGGGCCATTGAGTCCGAATGCCTGTTCAACGGCGATTGGATACCCGATTCGGGGTCCGTGATCCCGGTGATCGAACCCGCCACCGGCGAACCCCTGATGCGCTGCGCCATGGCCCAGCCGGCCGACATCGCTATCGCCTGCCGTAGCGCGGCCCTGGCCCAGCCGGCATGGGCCGCACTCGGCCCACGGGAGCGTGCCGAGGTTTTTCGCAAGGCTGCCGACTTGGCCCAGCAGTCATTCGCCGAACTGGCGTTGTATGTCGCCCGGGAAACCGGGGGCGCGCTGTTCAAGGGCGAACACGAAGTGCGCGAGGCGATTGTGCTGCTGCACCAGGCGGCAGGCCTGTTGTCCCAACCCCATGGGCTGGTGTTGCCCAGTGCGGCAGGGCGCCTGTCTTATGCACGGCGCCGGCCCCATGGCGTGGTCGGCGTGATCTCCCCGTTCAATTTCCCGTTGGTGCTGTCGCTGCGTTCAGTGGCGCCGGCCCTGGCCGCAGGCAATGCGGTGGTGCTCAAGCCCGATCCGCAGACCCCGGTCAGTGGCGGGTTCATCATTGCCCGGTTATTCGAAGAGGCGGGCTTGCCCAAGGGCCTTCTGCACGTGTTGCCCGGCGCCGCGCCGGCCGGTGAGGCGCTGTGCCGCGATCCCAATGTGCGGATGATCGCGTTCACCGGGTCCACGGCGGCGGGGCGCAAAGTCGCCGAGGTTGCCGGGCGACACCTGAAAAAAGTCGCGCTGGAACTGGGCGGCAAGAACCCGTTGATCATTCTCGAAGACGCCGACCTGGACCTGGCCGCGAGCAACGCAGCCTGGGGCGCCTGGCTGCACCAGGGGCAAATCTGCATGGCGACCGGGCTGATTCTGGCCCATGAGTCCATCGCCGAAAGCCTCACGCGCAAGCTGGTGGACAAGGCCCGGGCGCTGACCGTGGGCAATGCCGCTCGGGGTGAAGCGGCGCTCGGCCCGTTGATCAACCAGCGCCAATTGCAGCGCGTGCACGAGATCGTCAGTGACAGCCTGCAGGCCGGCGCACGGCTGGAGGCGGGAGGCGAATATGACCAGCTGTTCTACCAGCCCACCGTACTCAGTGGCGTGCGCCCGGGCATGCGCGCGTTCGAGGATGAAATTTTCGGCCCGGTGGCCACGGTGGTCAGTTTTGCCACGGACGAGGAAGCCATCGAACTGGCCAATCGCACGGAGTACGGCCTGTCGGCCGGCATTATCTCGCCGTCGGTTGGGCGCGCCATGGCCATCGGCGAGCGGCTTGACTGCGGCCTGTTGCACATCAACGACCAAACCGTGGCCGACGAATGCATCAACCCCTTTGGCGGGCGCGGCGCATCCGGCAATGGCGGCAGTGTGGGTGGTCCGGCCGACTGGGACGAGTACAGCCAGTGGCAATGGGTCACCGTGAAAAATACGCCACCGATCTATCCCTTCTGAGCCCTGGCTCATGGGTTTGATACACGCATGCCTATACAAAAATAAGAGGGCTTGAACATGAACCTGTACAACAAAACCTTGATCGTCACCGGTGTGGCTTCGGGCATTGGTGCGGAAGTGGCGCGGTTGGCGCGCTTCCAGGGCGCCACGGTGATCGGTGTGGACCGCCACGAACCGCAGTTGACCCTGGATGGCTTTTTCCATGCCGACCTGAGCGATGCCGCGAGCATCGATGCGCTGGTGGCGCGCCTGCCGGCGCGGGTCGACGGGCTGTGCAATATCGCCGGTGTGCCCGGTACGGCGCCGGTACAAACCGTGGCTGAGGTCAATTACCTGGGGTTGCGTCATCTCACTCAATCGATGCTGCCACGCATGCCGGCGGGCGGCAGCATCGTCAACGTCGCCTCGGTGCTGGGCGCGCAGTGGCCGCAACGGCTGGAACTGCACAAAGCGCTGGCGGCGACAGAAAGCTTTGGGGCCGGGCAGCAGTGGCTGGCAGCCAACCCGGTTGAGCAGGCCACGGGTTATCAGTACTTCAAGGAAGCGCTGATCGTCTGGAGCTTCCAGCAATCCCAGGGCTGGTTTCGCGATCATTCGGTGCGCATCAACTGCGTCGCGCCGGGGCCGGTGTTTACGCCGATTCTCGGCGATTTCGTCAGCATGCTCGGGCCGGAGCGGGTGGCCCAGGACAGCCAGCGCATGACCCGTCCGGCATTGGCCGATGAGGTGGCAGCCGTGATCGCCTTCCTCTGCTCGGACGCCGCGCGCTGGATCAATGGCGTGAACTTGCCGGTGGACGGCGGTTTGGCGGCCACCTACGTGTAGCGGTTGCAACAGCGGTAAGCCCCGGCGCGGACCCACCGCGCCGGGGGTCTTGAACAACAACAAAAATACAGGACTTACAAGATGCTCAAGCCAATCTTGCGGACAGTTGCGGCCATGACTTTTGTCGCACTCTCATCGACTGCCTACGCTTATGACTTACCCGGACTCAACCTGGGCAGCACCAGTTTCTACGACGGTTCACCGGCACCCGCCGGCCCTGGCTGGTACCTGGAGGAATACCTGACGTACTCCCGCGCCAGCCGTTTCAATGATGCCAACGGCAACAAGCTGGCATTGCCCAAGCAGGACCTGGAAGTCGTGGCGCCCACCACGCAGATCATCTATGTCGGCCAACCCCTGGCGAACGGGGCAATGCCGGGTTTCACCCTGATCAATACGTCGCTGGCCCACGTTGATGTCGACGATGGTTTGCACAACGCAGCACTCAGTTCCCGCGCCGGCTTTGGTGATCTGATTGTTGGCCCGTTCCTGCAATTACCAACCCTGACCCGGGCCGACGGCAGCCCGCTGCTGACCCAGCGGGTCGAGGCCGATGTATCGATTCCGGTGGGGGCCTACGACCGCAACCGCTCAATCAATCCGGGTAGCAACTTCTGGTCATTCAACCCGTATTACGCGGCGACGTACTGGTTCAATCCCAAGTGGTCGGCGAGCGGGCGTTTCATGTACCTGTGGAACGGCAAGAACGATGACCCGCAAGCGGGCTTCGGTGATGTCTCCACGACACAGGCCGGGCAGGCGCTGCATGCCAACCTGACCGTGCAATACGCCCTCAGCCAACAACTGAGCGTGGGGTTGAATGGGTACTGGTTGAAGCAGATCACTGACACCGAGGTGGACGGGCACGCCGTCAGCGGGCGTCGGGAAAAGGTCTGGGCCATTGGCCCAGGCCTGGTCTACGCCTTCAACAAGGAAAACGTACTGTCGGTGAACGCTTACTTTGAGCAGCAGGCCGAAAACCGCACCGAGGGCAACAAGCTGGTGCTCAATTGGCTGCACAAGCTCTAGGCTTTCGTGTGCCGGGCAGCCCCAAGGCCGGGCAGGTTCAGCGGCGCTGTACGCACCATGACGCTGATGATGGTCAGTGCGGCGATCACCACCCCGGGGGAAGTGGCCAGCAGTACCCCCGTGGTGCCGGCGCCTGCGGCGAGCAGTTGCCCGGCGGCCAACGGCCCGGCCACCGAGCCCAAGCGGCCGATGGCCACGGCTGCACCGACGCCGGTGGCGCGCACGGCGGTGGGGTAGGAGGGCGGCGCCGAAGCATAGAGCACCAGTTGCGCGGCCATGACAAACAACCCGGCGGCGAAGCCGGCAATAGCCATCGGCACGATGCCGGCCGACAGGCCGACGCCGGCCAGCGCCGCCAACAACCCGGCATACACGAACAGCACCACCTTGAGCGCATTGCAACGGTCCAGCAGCACGCCGCCGAGCAGCGAACCCAGCGCGCCGCCGATGTTGAACAGCATCTGCACAATGCCTGCCTGGGGTTTGCTGAAGCCTTGTGCCAGCAATAACGAAGGCAACCAGTTGAGCAGCATGTACATCACCGTCAGGGTGAAGAAGTAGCTGAGCCACAAGGCCAGCGTGGTGCGTGCGCGACCTTCGCCGAACAATGCTTGGCGGGTGGAGGGGCGCAGGCTCAGGGGTTTTTCGAGTTGTTGGCGAAAGGCGTTGGATTCAGGCAGCAGCAGGATCATCAGCGGCACGGCCAGCAAGGGCGCCAGGCCACCGATAATAAAAGTAGTCTGCCAGTGCTCACTGGAAAACATCGCCACGACGGCGGCCAATGCGCCACCCAGCGGTACGCCGCAGTACATGACGCTGATGGCGGTGCCTCGGTTGCGTTCGCTCACCGCTTCGGCGCACAGGGCGATCAGGTTGGGCAGCGCCGCACCCAAGCCCAGGCCGGTCAGAAAACGCACCAACAGCAAGCTCGAGTAGCTTTCGACAAACGCGGTGCTCAGGGAGAACAGCCCGAACAGCAGCACGGCGCTGACCAGGATTTTCTTGCGCCCGATTCGGTCGGCAACCCAGCCGCCGAAGAACGCGCCGGGCAGCAGGCCGATGATCCCGACACTAAATACCCAGCCGAGCATCTTCGGGTCCAGGGCAAAGCTCTGGCGCAACCCCGCGGCGGCGGTTCCGGCGGCCTGCAGATCGAACCCTTCGATCAGCGCAACGATAAAGCACAACGCGATAGTCAGCGTCGAACGACGCGATGGACTGTTCATGGGCAAACCTCATTGTTGTTTTTGTTGTGGTGGCACGCCTGATCGGCTGCTGGCGATTAAGATAACAAAGATAACTAAAAAATGAATGGTGTATAAGAATGGCAAAAAAATACGAATAAAATCAATAAAAACAATTGGTTGATATGTAGATCAATGTGCAATAAAAAAATAGATAGCTTTATTAATGTTCGATTATCGGTCATTGGCAGTTGACGAGAGCCGTCGGCTGTTTCCATTCTTTGTTCGCCAGGCCGATTGCGCCGAGCGTGTGTCACCCCAAAAACAACAACAAAAAATGGACATCGAACATGCGAAAACACCCTGCGGACGCCGCTGCGGCTGCGTCAGTTTCCTGTGTGTCGAACAGCAATCCAGGCTGGGCCCTGGCGTTGCTGGCCTTGAGCGCTTTGCCTACCCAGTTATGGGCAGAGGGCTTTATCGACGATAGCCACGGCACCTTGACCCTGCGCAATTACTATCTGGACCGCGACTACAAGGACGACGGTGCGAAGACCGCTGCGCGGGAATGGGCCCAGGCGTTTATCGTCAACATGGAGTCGGGATACACCCCTGGCCCCCTGGGGTTTGGCCTGGATGTGCGCGGGCTGATGGGGGTCAAACTCGACTCTTCGCCGGACCGCAGCGGCACCGAGCTATTGCCGGTGTCGGCCAGCGACAAGCGCGCCGCCAATGAGTACTCACGCCTGGCGCCCACCGCCAAGCTGCGGTTTGCACAAACCACGGTAAAGACCGGCGACGTGTCGATCTTCCTGCCGTTCGCCTTTGCCAGCCCCTCACGCCTGCTGCCGCAAACTTTTCGCGGCACCACCTTAAGTTCCAAGGACATCGATGGCCTGACCCTCAATACCGGCTATATCGACCGTATCAACAAGCGTGATTCCACTGACTATCAGGCGATGACCATTGCCTCGCCCAACCGGCGTTTCAACGCCACGGCAACCACCTCGCACTTGGCGTACGTCGGGGGCGATTATCAGGTCAACAAGGACCTCAGCCTGCGCGCCTATCACGCCGAAGTGGCGGACCTCTACCAGCAGGACACCTTCGCGCTGCTGCATAACTTGCCAGTGGGCGACGGTGTGTTGACCAGCGATCTGCGCAGTTTCTTCAGTCGCGAGGACGGCAGCGCCAAGGCCGGGAAAGTGGATAACCGCAACCTCTCGGCACTGTTTGGCTACCGCCTTGGCGAGCACCGGTTCAGCTTGGGATACATGCATTCCAGCGGGGACACGGCGACGCCCTATATCTCGGGAACCGAGCTGATGGGCATGAGCGAACTGACCATGAGTTCGGACTTTCTCAACGCCAAAGAGCGCACCTGGCAAGCCATCTACGACTATGACTTTGCGGCATCGGGTTTACCGGGCCTGAAGGGCCGGTTGCGGTACGTGCGCGGCGACAATATCGAGTTGGCGGCTTTCAATGCCGAGGACCGCAAGGAGCGCGAGTTCCAGATGGAACTGGGTTACGTGATCCAGAGCGGCCCCTTGAAGAACGTCGGGCTGATGGCGCGCAAATCGATCTACCGCAATGACTTCCCTGGCGGTGCGGCGTTTCGCGATGAAAACCAGACCCGCTTCCTGGTGCTCTACACCGTGGCGCTCTGGTAGGCGCCACGCGATGGGCGCGGATCAGTCTTGATACACCTTCTTCAGCAAGCGCAGCAGCTCTTCACGCTCCTGAAGGTCCAGGGCTGCGGTGGCATCCAGGTCGCTCTGGGCGGCGATCTCCTTGAGCGTCTTGAGCAGGGTTTCGCCGGTCTTGCTGAGGAAGATCCCATAGGAGCGTTTGTCTGGCTTGCAGCGTACCCGCACCGCGAGGGCGCGGCTTTCCAGCTTGTTCAGCAAGGGCACCACTTGAGGCGGCTCAATGGCCAGGGCGCGTGCCAGGTCGGCCTGCATCAGGCCGGGATTCTGGTCGATGATCGCCAGGGCCGAGAACTGAGCGGGGCGCAGGTCGTGGTCCGACAGCCGGCCGATCAGATTCTGGAACAGCTTGAGCTGGGCGCGACGCATGGCGTAGCCGATCAATTCGTCCAGGGCTGAATCCAGCGGCGCCCGTGCCTGGGCGTTGTCGGGCAGGGCCTGGCTGGCGTCGGCGATGTTGGAAGGCTTGGCCATTAACAGTGCAATCCTCAAAAGGTGGAGGTTAAGAAGGCTATCTAGTTTGCCGGGGTTGGCGAGCCATGGCTATGCCGGTTTTTCGCAACGCCGGGACAGCGCAGGTTTTACGTTACGAAAATATTGGTTATGCGAATTAATAGTTAATTGACATAACTATATTTGCGGTTTAATTTCGAATCATCTTCACGTCAAGAACAAGAGAGCAACCACCATGAGCAATTACGAAGGCCGCTGGACCACCGTCAAGGTAGAGATCGAGGAAGGCATTGCCTGGGTCATTCTCAATCGCCCGGAAAAACGCAACGCCATGAGCCCGACCCTGAACCGGGAAATGATCGACGTACTGGAAACCCTCGAGCAGGATCCGGCGGCTGGCGTGCTGGTACTGACGGGTGCGGGTGAGGCATGGACCGCCGGCATGGACCTCAAGGAATACTTTCGCGAAGTGGATGCCGGCCCGGAAATCCTTCAGGAAAAAATCCGTCGTGAAGCCTCGCAATGGCAATGGAAACTGTTGCGCATGTACGCCAAGCCCACTATCGCAATGGTTAATGGCTGGTGCTTCGGCGGTGGCTTCAGCCCGCTGGTAGCGTGCGACCTGGCGATCTGCGCCGACGAAGCCACCTTCGGCCTCTCGGAAATCAACTGGGGCATCCCGCCGGGCAACCTGGTGAGCAAGGCCATGGCCGACACCGTGGGCCATCGCCAGTCGCTGTACTACATCATGACCGGCAAGACCTTTGGCGGGCAAAAAGCCGCCGAAATGGGCCTGGTCAACGAGAGCGTGCCCCTGGCCCAGCTGCGGGAAGTCACCATCGAACTGGCGCGCAACCTGTTGGAGAAAAACCCGGTGGTGCTGCGTGCGGCCAAGCATGGCTTCAAGCGTTGCCGTGAGCTGACCTGGGAGCAGAACGAAGATTACCTCTACGCCAAGCTCGATCAGTCGCGCCTGCTCGACACCGAAGGCGGTCGCGAGCAAGGCATGAAGCAGTTCCTTGACGACAAGAGCATCAAGCCCGGCCTTCAGGCTTACAAACGCTGAAGCACGCAGGTGAGTAGCGGGCGCATCCCGCTGTTCGCTGCCGCCTGCGGGCGCTACTGTTACACCGCTGCACTGCATTCCCGATAAAGACAATAAAGAGGAATCACCATGCTGGACGTGCCCCTGTTGATCGGCGGCCAGTCGTGCGCCGCCCGCGACGGTCGAACCTTTGAGCGCCGCAACCCGGTGACCGGTGAAGTGGTCTCGCGGGTTGCCGCCGCCACCCTGGAAGATGCCGACGCTGCCGTCGCCGCCGCCCAAGCCGCGTTCCCAATGTGGGCGGCGCTGGCGCCCAACGAACGCCGCACCCGCTTGCTCAACGCTGCCGAGCAATTGCAGGCGCGCAGCGCCGAGTTCATAGACGCAGCCGGCGAGACCGGCGCCATGGCCAACTGGTATGGCTTCAACGTGCGCCTGGCGGCCAACATCCTGCGTGAAGCGGCGTCGATGACCACCCAGATCACGGGCGAGGTCATTCCCTCAGACGTCCCCGGCAGTTTCGCCATGGCCCTGCGTCAGCCCTGCGGTGTGGTGCTGGGTATTGCGCCGTGGAATGCCCCGGTGATCCTCGCCACTCGCGCCATCGCCATGCCGTTGGCCTGCGGTAATACCGTGGTGCTCAAGGCCTCGGAATTAAGCCCGGCGGTGCATCGCCTGATTGGCCAGGTACTGCAGGATGCCGGCCTTGGCGATGGTGTGGTCAACGTCATTAGCAACGCCCCGGCGGATGCTGCTGCGATTGTCGAGCGGTTGATCGCCAACCCGGCCGTGCGTCGCGTCAACTTTACCGGCTCGACCCATGTGGGGCGGATTGTCGGCGAACTCTCGGCGCGCCACCTCAAACCGGCGTTGCTGGAGCTGGGCGGCAAGGCGCCGTTGCTGGTGCTCGACGACGCCGACCTCGATGCTGCGGTGGCGGCGGCAGCCTTTGGGGCTTACTTCAACCAGGGCCAGATTTGCATGTCCACCGAGCGCCTGATTGTCGATGCCAAGGTCGCCGATGCGTTCACCGCAAAGCTGGCGGCCAAGGTCGCGACCC
Organism: Pseudomonas sp. K2I15; assembly: GCF_002204795.1. Classification (GTDB taxonomy): domain Bacteria; phylum Pseudomonadota; class Gammaproteobacteria; order Pseudomonadales; family Pseudomonadaceae; genus Aquipseudomonas. The sequence continues at coordinate 83,285 of NZ_NIXO01000002.1, read as the reverse complement.
TGCGCGCGGGCGATCCCGTTGCGGCGGATTCGGTACTGGGTTCACTGGTAGACGCCAGCGCTGGCACACGCATCAAGGCCCTGATCGACGATGCCCTGGCCAAGGGCGCGCGGCTGGTGGTGGGCGGCCAACTGGACGGCAGCATCCTGCAGCCGACCCTGATCGATGGCGTCAACTCGAGCATGCGCTTGTACCGCGAAGAGTCCTTCGGGCCGGTGGCGGTGCTGCTGCGCGGTGACGGTGATGAAGAACTGCTGCGCCTGGCCAACGACTCCGAGTTCGGTCTGTCGGCAGCGATCTTCAGTCGCGACACCGGGCGTGCATTGGCACTGGCGCAGCAGGTGGAATCGGGCATTTGCCATATCAACGGCCCGACCGTGCATGACGAGGCGCAGATGCCGTTTGGCGGAGTCAAGTCCAGTGGCTACGGCAGTTTTGGCGGCAAGGCCTCGATTGAACACTTTACGCAATTGCGCTGGGTGACCTTGCAGAACGGGCCACGGCATTACCCGATCTGAGCAGGCGTTGCGACATAACAATAACAAGGCGGCTGTGATCCGCCTTGATGGAGGACATCCTTGTGAGTTCCGAATTCAGACCGCAACCCCAGCCCGCACCGCGATACCGCGAGGTCTCCATCGGCCACGCACCGGTGGCGGTCACTGAAGAGCACGGCGTGCTGCATATGCGCTCCCTGGAGCCCCTGGCCGAGTTGCCGGCGCGCTTGCTTGATCGTCTGGTGCATTGGGCCCAGGTGCGGCCCGACCAGACGTTTATCGCCGCGCGACAGGCCGACGGTGACTGGCGCCGTGTCAGCTATGCACAGATGCTCGAAAGCGTGCGTGCGATTGCCCAGAGTCTGCTGAGTTACGGGCTCTCTGCACACAAGCCATTGGCGCTGCTGTCGGGCAACGACATCGAGCACTTGCAGATAGCCCTCGGCGCCATGTACGCCGGTATTCCTTATTGCCCGGTGTCGCCGGCGTATTCGTTGTTGTCCCAGGATTTCGCCAAGCTGCGACATGTGTGCGATCTGCTGCAACCGGGGCTGGTGTTCGTCAGCGATGCGGCGGCCTACCAGCGTGCGATCGACGCCGTATTGCCGGCTGAGACCCCGCTGATTACCGTGCGCGGTGAAGTGCCGGGGCGCGCTCAAGTGAGCTTTGCCAGCCTGCTGCAAACGCCGGGTGGTGCTGAGGCCGAGCAGGCGTTCAACGCCACCGGCCCTGACAGCATCGCCAAGTTTCTCTTTACCTCCGGCTCGACCAAATTGCCCAAGGCGGTGATTACTACCCAGCGCATGCTCTGCGCCAACCAGCAAATGCTGTTGCAGACGTTTCCGGTGTTTGGTGAGGAGCCGCCGGTGCTGGTGGACTGGCTGCCGTGGAACCACACCTTCGGTGGCAGCCACAACGTTGGCATCGTGCTCTACAACGGCGGCACCTTTTATCTCGATGATGGCAAACCCACGGCCCAGGGTTTTGCCCAGACCCTGCGCAACCTCAAGGAGGTTTCGCCGACGGCCTACTTGACGGTGCCCAAGGGCTGGGAAGAGCTGGTCAATGCGCTGGAACAGGACACCGAGTTGCGCGAGCGCTTTTTTGCGCGAATGACATTGTTCTTCTTCGCCGCCGCGGGCCTTTCACAAAGTGTCTGGGACCGCCTCGACCGTGTGGCCGAGCTGCACTGTGGAGAACGCATCCGCATGATGGCCGGGTTGGGCATGACCGAAGCCGCACCGTCCTGCACCTTCACTACCGGGCCGTTGTCCATGGCCGGTTATATCGGTTTGCCGGCGCCAGGCTGTGAGGTGCGCCTGGTGCCGGTGGACGGCAAGTTCGAAGGGCGCTTTCGCGGCCCGCACATCATGCCGGGTTACTGGCGGGCACCGCAGCAAACCGCCGAAGTGTTCGATGAACAGGGCTTCTACTGTTCGGGGGACGCGATCAAGCTCGCCGACCTGCATCAGCCGCAACTGGGGCTGATGTTCGACGGGCGAATTGCCGAAGACTTCAAGCTGTCCTCCGGGGTATTTGTCAGCGTCGGCCCGTTGCGCAATCGCGCGGTGCTTGAAGGCTCGCCCTATGTTCAGGACCTGGTGATTGCTGCGCCGGACCGCGAGTGCCTGGGCGCGCTCGTGTTCCCCAGGCTCTACGAGTGCCGCCGGCTGGCGGGCTTGAATAGCGAGGCCAGCGACGCCGACGTGTTGGCCAGCGCGCCGGTGCGTGAATGGTTCGGCAACTGGTTGCAGCGACTCAATCGCGAGGCCACCGGTAATGCCAGTCGCCTGGAGTGGATTGCCTTGCTCGATGAGCCGGCGTCCATCGACCGTGGGGAAATTACCGACAAAGGTTCGATCAACCAGCGCGCCGTATTGCAATGGCGTGCGGCCAAGGTCGAGGCGCTGTATCGCGGTGAAGACGCCACGATCCTGCGTGCCGGGCCCAAGCCTTGAGCAGCACGGGGCAGTATTCGGCGTTTGCCGATGTGGCGATTTTCGAGGCGGTTCGTACGCCCTGGGTCGACCTCGGCGGCGCCCTGTCCCAGGTGTCGCCCATCGACCTGGGAATCAAGGTCGGGCGCGAAGTGCTGGCCCGGGCGGGCGTCGATCCCGTGGCGGTGGACAGCGTGCTGGCGGGCTCCATGGCCCAGGCCAGCTTCGATGCCTACTTGCTGCCACGGCATATCGGCTTGTACAGCGGTGTGGCGCAATCGGTCCCGGCACTGGGTGTGCAGCGCATCTGCGCCACCGGTTTCGAGCTGTTGCGCCAGGCCGCTGAACAACTGCGTGACAACGTGCAACTGGCCCTGTGTGTGGCGAGTGAATCGATGTCGCGCAACCCCATTGCGGCTTACACCCACAGGGACGGGTTTCGCCTCGGCGGCGAAGTGCAGTTCAAGGATTTTCTTTGGGAGGCGCTGTACGACCCGGCCCCGGGCCTGGACATGATTGCCACCGCCGACAACCTTGCACGGCGTTATGGCCTGAGTCGCGAGGCGGTGGACCGCTATGCCTGTGACAGCCATCAGCGAGCGTTGCAGGCGCAGTGTGCAGGGGCCTGGGCTGAAGAGGTCGTGACGGTGGATAACCAGGTGTTTGAGCTTGAGGGTTATCAGCCTAGGGGCATCACCCTGGCCCGCCGGGCCGGTGCCGTCAGCGAGGACAGCCACCCACGGCCCACGGACCTTGCGGCCCTGGCACGCTTGCGCGCGGTGCACGCCGATGGCGTGCAAACCGCCGGCAACAGTTGCGCAGTGGTTGATGGTGCAGCGGCAGCCCTGGTGGGGCGGGCTTCGGCCTGCACGCGTCCGGCCCTGGCGCACTTGCTGGCCAGCGCGGTGGTGGGTGTGGCCCCGGAGTTCATGGGCATTGGCCCTGCGCCGGCGATCCGCCTGCTGTTGCAACGCAGCGGGTTGAGCCTGGGCGACATCGGCCGTTTCGAGATCAATGAAGCCCAGGCGGCCCAGGTGCTGGCGGTGGCTCAGGAGCTGGAGCTGGACAGCGCCCGGCTCAACGTCCAGGGAGGCTCCCTCGCGCTCGGGCATCCGCTGGCCGCCACCGGCTTGCGTCTGGTCATGACCCTGGCCCGACAATTACGCCAGAACAACCTGCGCTACGGGATTGCCGCTGCGTGTGTGGGCGGCGGGCAGGGCATGGCGTTGTTGATCGAGAACCCGGCGTATCGCGCCTGAGGTTTCAGCGGTGTTACTCGTTTTTATTCGATGAGGTTTCCCATGTGGAGCTATCAGGCGCCCCTGCGCGACATGCAATTTGTGCTTGAACATTGGCTGCAAGCGCCCCAGGCGTGGAGCCGTAGCCCGGCGTTCGAGGCGTTGGACATGCCGTTGGCCATGCAGGTACTGGAAGAAGCGGGGCGCTTCAGCCAGGGCGTGCTGGCGCCCCTGAACGGCAGCGGTGATCGTCAGGGCTGCCGTTGGACGGCGGGCCAGGTCTGCACGCCAGACGGTTTTGCCGAGGCGTATCGGGCCTATGTCGACGGTGGTTGGCCTGCACTGGCGTGCGCCGAGGCACTGGGCGGGCAAGGTTTGCCGCAACTGCTCGACGCAGCGTTGCAAGAGATGCTCTACGCCACCAATCACGGCTGGGCCATGTACACCGGCATTTCCCATGGCGCTTACCTGTGCCTCAAGACCCACGCCGCCCCTTGGCTGCAGGCACGCTACCTGCCCGAAATCGTCAGTGGCCAGGCCTTGCCCACCATGTGCCTGACCGAGCCTCAAGCCGGCAGCGATGTCGGCTTGCTGCGTTGTCGCGCCGAACCTGCAGAGGACGGCAGCTATCGTCTCAGTGGCAGCAAGCTGTTTATCTCCGGCGGTGAGCACGACCTCACGACCAATATCTTGCACCTGGTGCTGGCGCGCCTGCCCGATGCGCCGCCGGGCAGTCGCGGGGTTTCGCTGTTCCTGGTACCCAAACAGCTGGACGATGGCCGCGCCAATAGCGTGCGTTGCGACGGCATCGAACACAAGATGGGCATCAAGGGCAGCGCCACCTGTTCGCTGGTGTTCGACGGTGCCCAAGGCTGGCTGATCGGCGATGCCCATCAGGGCCTCGCAGCGATGTTTGTGATGATGAATTCGGCGCGCCTGCATGTGGGCCTGCAAGGCCTGGGGCACGTTGAAGCGGCCTGGCAGAATGCCCGTGAGTATGCTGCCGGGCGGGTGCAGATGCGCGCGCCGCTGCGCCCCGACGGGGTGGTGGCTCAGGTGGCGGATCCGATTCTTTATCACCCTGCCATTCGCCGGGTGCTACTGGAGTTACGCACCACCAGCGAGGGGATGCGAGCCATCGGCTATTGGGCGGCGCATTTGCTCGATCAAGCCGAGCATGACCCGGACCCGCTGGCGCGGCAGCAGGCCAGCCAACTGGCGCAGTTGCTGACGCCGATCATCAAGGCGTTTTTTACCGAACAGGGGTTTCGTCAGGCGAGTAATGCCCTGCAGGTGTTCGGCGGTTACGGCTACGTCGCCGAGTTCGCTATCGAACAGACCCTGCGCGACAGCCGCATCGCGATGATCTACGAGGGTAGCAATGAGATTCAGGCCAATGACCTGTTGTTGCGCAAGGTTTTGGGGGACGAGGGCCGTGCCTTCGGGCTGCTGCTGGCGCAGTTGCATGATGAGGCCGGGCAGGGCGGCGAATGGGCCGAATGCGCCGAATGCGCCGAATGCGCTGGCTTTGCCGCTGCGCTGGGCACCCTGTGCGACGTGCTGGCGACCGTGGTTGACGACATACGAGAACGTGCCCGCGAGGACCGTGAATACCCTTATCGGGCCGCTGGGGATTTCCTCCAGTTGTGCGGTGTGACGCTGCTGGCCCTGGCCTGGGCACGGGCCGCGCGGGTCTCCAGGGCGCTACCCGAAGATGATCCGCTGCGCGCTGGCAAACTGCAAAGTGCCAGGTTCTTTTTCAACTATCTGCCATCCCGGGTGGCCCAGCATCGGGTGGCGATAGAGGGCGCTCGAGAAACGCTGGCGTTTGTCTGAAAAGGGACAGGCCACCCCGTGTGGACTGTCCCATTTCGGCACAAGTGACAGTTCATCGGCATGATCGGAATGACGTTTGCATAACCAGAGGCACGCACCCTGGTGAACTGATAAAGGTTGGGCCCATGAACAATAATAATGTGCAGAAAGCACCGCCCCCAGCACCTGTTTTGCCACTACTACCGATCCGGCGTTTTGTCACGAATGACATTGATGAACACGCGCAGAACATGGAGGGATGGCAGGTTCGTTACGATCAGTTAACACCTGGACGCTTCGAAGGCGAGCTGATTGAGTTTCGTGCAGATGGGATGCGGGTGGTGCGCGACCGCTCTAATCAGGCCATGACCAAAAGCGGCGCGGCCTGTAAAGGCGCCATTACCTTCAGCATCCCGTTGAGCGCCCATGGCCCGGTTTTTTGCTTGGGGCATCCCATTCAAGAGCTCAGCATGTTGGTTGCTCACGGTGACAACCTGCCCGAACTGAGCACGCCGCAGCATCTTGACTTGATGGGTGTGGCGATTGATGAGCGCGCGCTTGAGCATGTGCTGGAGTGCCAGGGCAGTCACTTTAAAATTACCGATCTTCCCAAGTGTTACCGCTTGGGCAATTCGTCTGTTCGAACGGAGCTCGCTGCCTTGTTCGACGAGCTGTCGAAGGGTGAACAAGGATGCGATGTACTGCTGGGCCATGACTCAATCCGCCGAGGTATTCGCGATGCAGTGATGCTGCATGTGCTTGAACTGGTCGCTCCGGATCCGGCGCCGGCACTCAGTCCCACGGCGCGCAAGCGCATGGTCGATCGGGCGCGTGAGTATGCGCTGGCTCATATCGACGAGCCGCTGTCGATCCTTGACCTGTGTAATCACATCGGCGCCAGTCGCCGCAAACTCCAGTACTGTTTCCAGGAAACCCTGGGGATCAATCCGGTGGCTTATCTGCGTGCATTGCGCCTCAATGCGGTGCGCCGTGAGCTGCGTACGAGCACTCAACCGCATGGCGTACAGCAAGTCGCCGCACGGTGGGGGTTCTGGCACTTGAGCCGGTTTTCCAGTGACTATCGCACTCTGTTCGGTGAATGCCCTTCGCAGACATTACGCCGTACTGAACTCTGCTGAAATCGGATAACCCGCTCAACGTTCTGCTTACTAGGATGGCCCTACACCAACGGGATGGGAGGGCATTCGATGAACCATAAAAACAACTCAAACATCAGACAATTTACGTTGATTACTTTGGGGCTGGTGGGTCTTTGCACCAGCGCTCATGGTACTGAAGGCGGCGCTCCAACCACCGCCGTCGGCGTTTATGATTTTGGTGCGGGTATGTCGCCCCCGGCGACACCGTTCGGCACGCTGGGTCTGCGAACCGCGTTCTACTCGGCCAATGTTCAGAAGGACCGTGAAGGGCGCTCAGTCGATAATCATTTTTCCCTGGATGTGCTGTCCATCGGCGTCGCTTACATGCGCATGACGGATAACACTGTCCTGGGCGCCAAGTATGGGTTTGGCGTTATCGTGCCGTTCTTCAAAATGGACGCTTCAATCAAAGTACCCACGCCCGCAGGGCCGCTGAGCCTGGAAGCCGATCCGTTCCGTTTGGCCGACGTGCAGTTTGTGCCATTGATCCTGCAATGGAACGTGTCACCGAATCTGTTCATCAATACGCAGTTCCAAATTCAGGCCCCCACCGGTGACTACGACAAGAATCGCCTGGTGTCCCCGGGCCTGAATCACTGGACCTTCTCGCCAATACTGAACGCCACCTATATCAGTGACAGCGGCTTCGAGGTGTCTTCAAGCTTTGAAGCCGACATCAATACACGTAACAACGCCACCGATTACAAAAGCGGTATTGAGTACCGGCACGAATTTGCGGTGGGCCAGCACGCAGGGCCATGGACCTTGGGCGTGGGTGGTTACTACTACCGCCAGTTCACCGATGACAATGCGCCTGACCTTGAAACGGGTAACCGCGCGCGTGTGCTGGCTGTCGGCCCCGCAGTCAGTTACTTCAAACCAGGGCTGCCACCTGTCTGGCTGCACGCCTACAAGGAGTTCGACGCGCAAAACCGTGCCCAGGGCTACACCGTGGCGTTGCGTATTTCTCAAAGTTTTTGAGGAGGTGTTATGAATCAATCACACGCTGTTTTACCCGCGACCCTGTCTTCGCCGCGTCAAGCCAGTGGGCGGCGTGAAGGGCTGGTACTGATGCTTGGCAGCAGCCTGACCATCATGGGCTCGGTGATGGTTGCACCGATCCTGCCCAAGCTCGGCGCCGAGTTTGGCCCCTTTAATCCCCAGGCGGATTTGCTGGTGCCATTGGCCGTCACCGGGCCGGCACTGGCCATTGCCTTGTGCGCCCCCTTGGCCGGGTGGCTGGCCGATCGGGTTGGACGCAAGGCGTTACTTGTGATTGCAACCCTGCTGTATGCGTTGCTGGGAGCGGTGCCGGCAGTATTGGATAACTTGTCGGCGATTGTGGGTGTACGCCTGCTGTTCGGCTGCGCTGAAGCGGCGGTGATGACCTGTTGCGCCACGTTGATTGCAGACTATTGGCGGGGCGAGGAACGGCTGCGCTACGTCAATCGCCAAGTGGTCACCATTGGCCTTGTGGGTTCGCTGTTTTTTGTCGTCGGCGGGGCGTTGGGTGAGCACTCCTGGCGGCTCCCGTTCTTGCTCTACTTGCTGCCGCTGCTGTTGGTCCCGGTGATGATAAAAGTGTTATGGGAGCCTGCAACCGGCAAGCAACCGTTCGAGGAGCCCGACACAGGAACGGTCGCTGTGTTGCCTCTGATCATCGGGTACATGCTGGTCCTCAGCGGGATGGTGTTGAGTTTTATCGTACCGATTCAGGCCCCGATTCTGTTGGTCAGTCTGGACGTCACCTCGAGCACGTTGATCGGGCTGTCGGCTGGGTTGAGCCTGCTGGCAACCTTGGGCGGGTCGCTGATGTGGCCGCTGTTGCGCCGACGCATCGGTGTCGCCGGTTGTAATGCGCTGTTGCTGGCAATGCTGGGGCTCGGGCTGTGGCTGCTGATGCGCGCGCAAAGCTACAACGAGGTGTTGGTGGCGGTGCTTATCCACGGTCTGGGTGCCGGGCTTTTGGTGCCCAATGCGATGGCCCCTGTAATGAATGCCCTGACTGCCAAAACCCGAGGGCGCGGGTTGGGTGGGTTCACTGCCTTTTTGTATTTTGGCCAATTTGTCAGCCCGCTGGTGGTGGCACTGATCAGTGCCTTTGCGGGTGACCTGCGCCATTCGATCCAGTGGTTAGCGGTCGCCAGCTTTGCCTCGGCTTTGGTTTGGGCACTGGCCGGCGTGCAGGCGCGACGCAAAGCCATTGTCACGGTTGTTGGATCAAGTCATTCGTAATTTATAGGGACTAGGAGCATGGGTATGCAAGACATCCAGAACTTGCTGGACAGTGAAGACGCCACAGGTCTGGCCGAGTGGGTCAAGCGCGGTGAAGTGCAACCCGGCGAGTTACTTGAAGCGGTCATTGATCGTATTGAACTGGTTGAGCCGCAACTTAACGCGGTGGCCGAACGGCTTTACGACTCGGCGCGTCAGGCGGCACGCGAGTCGACGTCCAGGGACGGTGTTTTCACCGGCGTACCGACGCTGATCAAAGACCTGTTCTCTGCGGTCAATGGGGCTGCGATGACCAATGGCTCGCAGTCGCTTGGAGGTTTTCGGGCAGATTTTGAATCTGAAATCGTGACCCGTTTGCGAGGTGCGGGTTGCTTGATTGTCGGGACCAGCACCTCCCCGGAGTTCGGTACCTCTTACTCCACCGAATCAAGCCGTTTTGGCGCCACGCGCAACCCCTGGAACCTGGCTCACAGTGCGGGTGGCTCCAGCGGCGGGGCAGCCGCACTGGTTGCCGCACGCGTAGTGCCTTTCGCCCACGGCAACGACGGCGGTGGATCATTGCGGGTTCCAGCTTCCTGCTGTGGGGTATTCGGGCTCAAGCCGAGCCGTGGGCTGCTGCCTTCGGGGCCGATGGTCGGAGAGGGCTGGGCCGGAATGGGTACACCGCATGCTGTCACCTTATCGGTGCGTGACAGCGCGGCGTTGCTCGATGCGACAGCGGGGATCGATCTGGGCGCGCCTTACGCTGCGCCAGTGCAGACGCTACCTTACGTCGCGGCAGTGCAGCGTGATCCGCGTCCACTGCGTATCGGGCTGGTTGAGCAACTAGGGCCCTGGTCGACCTCGACTGAGAGCCTGGGCGCGGTGCGCCAGGCTGCCAGATTGTGCCAGTCCCTGGGCCACCGTGTTGAACCGGTCAGCTTGCCGGTGGCGTTGCCGCAGTTTCTGGATCAGGTCTTTACCATCATTGGCGCGAGTACTCGTCACTATGTCGACGTGCTGGGCCAGATGCGCGGGTTTGCGGTGCAGCCTGAAGAACTGGAAGCCCGCACGCGGATTATCTTGCGTAGCAAGGGCGACGTCAGCGGCGCGCAATATGCGGGCGCGGTTGAGTGGATTCATGCCTTGGGCCGGCAGTTGGCGGTGTTCATGCAGAACTACGATGTGATCCTGACGCCGACCCTGACACGTGAGCCGGTACCCATTGGCGAACTTGATTTGCAAGACGACAGCATGAGCCTTGAAGAACTGATCGAGCGTTTCCACAGTTACTCACCGTTCACTGCGCTGTTCAACGCCAGCGGTCAGCCGGCGATGTCGGTGCCGTTGTATTGGAGCGCCGGCGGCCTGCCGATGGGCGCGCATTTTGCCGGGCGCTTTGGCGAGGAAAGTACGTTGTTGGGTCTTGCCGCACAGCTTGAGCGTGCTCAACCCTGGCGTGGTCGGGTGCCGCCAATCAATGCTTGTCAGCGGCCGTCTTCACGGCTGTGATCCGTCATTGCTGATAACCATCGATTGTTTACGGCGCCTGAGGGCGCCGTTTTTTTCTAATGCCAGGCGGGAGCGCAGCGGGCAAACGCTGGAAATGTTTCGCGAGGAACTCCAGCAGGCTCCTAATCGTGAAAACGGGCGGGTGATGTCGGGCGCGGGTTTTCGGTGGTGGCCGATGAGGTGCGAAAGCTGGCGGAGAATACACGTCAGGCTACGCAGCAGATTCAGACGATGCTGCATCAGCACAAGCAATGAACCTATCCATGCATTCCGCGGCTATGCAGGAAAGGGGGTTGCTGAAGCGAGGCTTGCGGTACTATGGCAGCCCACGTGTCCTGGAAGTTGTCTGGATGAGTAAGCCCGGTCAATTGGTGTTGGTTGCACTGCGCAAGATGATTGCCAGCGGGGAGTTGGCGGCGGGCGAACGCCTGATGGAAATTCCCACGGCACAGTTATTCGGCGTGTCGCGCATGCCCGTGCGCATGGCATTCCGCACCCTCGAACAGGAAGGGCTGCTGGTCCCGTTTGGCGGGCGCGGGTATCAAGTGCGTTCGGTCAGCCCCAGCGACATCGCCGGGGGCGTCGAGGTGCGCGGTGTGCTCGAAGGCCTGGCGGCGCGTCAAGCCGCCGAGCATGGTTTGTCCGACGAGGCACGCGCTGCGCTGGAACGTTGCCTGGTAGAGGGTGATCAACTGTTCGACAAGGGCTACGTGACCGAGGACGACCTTGAGGTGTATCACGACCTGAACATGCGGTTTCACCAGGTCATCGTGGAAGGCAGCCACAACCCGGCAATCGCCGACGCGCTGGCACGCAATGATCACCTGCCGTTCGCTTCGGTGACGGCGCTGGCGGTGGATCGCGAGGACATGGCGCGTGAATACCGGCGTTTCAACTATGCCCACATGCAACACCATTCGGTATTCGATGCCCTGGTCAATCGCCAGGGCGCGCGGGCCGAGGCGATCATGCGCGAGCACGCCAACGCGACCTTGCGTTATGCCGAGATCTTCAGTTCAGCCACTGCCAACGCGCGCATGAAGGTCATTCTGCGCGAGCAGTGACGCGCTTCAGATATCGAGCACCAGCAGTGGGGTTTTCGAGCGCGAGCAGCAGGGGGTGAACTGGTTGTTCAGGGCTTGTTCCTGCTCGGTGAGGAACAGATCACGGTGCTCCGGTACGCCTTCCAGCACACGAGTCAGGCATGTGCCGCAAATGCCTTGTTCGCAGGACACGGCAATCTCGATGCCGTGGCTTTCCAGGACCTGGACCACGCTCTTGTCGGCCGGTATTTCGAATACCTGGCCGCTGCTGCCGACCTTCACCGAAAAACACCCGTCGAGGCTGCTGTCTACCGGTGCCGCCGTGAAGTATTCGCGATGCAGGCAATCCTCCTGCCAGCCCTGGGCACGGGCGCTATCGAGCACATGCTGCATGAAACCGCCGGGACCGCAAACGTAGAGATGCACGTTATCTGCAGGCGCCGCCAGCACCTGGGCTGCATTCAAGGCGGTGTGGGGCTGCTCGTCGAAATGCAGGAACACCCGTTCGGCAAACGATGAGCCCTTGAGGCGCTCTACAAAGGCCGCGCGCTCGCTTGAGCGGGCGCAATAATGCAGTTCGAAATCGGCACCGCCATGGGCCAGTCGCTCGGCCATGCACAGAATCGGCGTGATGCCGATACCGCCGGCAAACAGCAGGCTGCGCTGGGCTTCGTGTGCCAGGGGAAACAGGTTGCGCGGTTCGCTGATCTTCAGGTGGGCGCCCTTGTGTATCTGTTCGTGCAGGCTGCGGGAACCGCCACGAGAGGCCGGATCCTTGAGGACGCCGATCAGGTAGCGATGGCGTTCTTCAGGGTGATTGCACAAGGAATATTGCCGGATCACGCCATCGGGCAGGTGCACGTCAATATGCGCGCCGGCGCTGAAGGCGGGCAGTGGGTTGCCATTCACACCGGCCAGCTCATAGCTGCAAATATCCTGGGCTTCGTTGTTACGCGACACCACCACCACATCGATCATATTCAGTCCTCGCAGTATTGGCGCGTTGTTCAGGCGGTGGTCGTGGCGATCAGTTGCGGTTCGAGGGCGCGTTCCTTGGCGATCAGTCGCTCCAGGATCTTGCGTGACTGCACGCCGCCCGCATCGATATTGAGCTTGAGCAGGTTGCGCGTGGGGTGGGCGAGCAAGTTCTGTTGCTGGCGTTCGAGCATCTCCAGGTCTTCGCTGAAAATCTTGCCCTGGCCTTCGCGAATGCTGGCGGTCAGTGCTTGGTCCTGTGGATTGAAGCTGCGCGCCATGCCCCAGAAGTACCAGATCGAGGTATCGGTTTGCGGGGTGATGAAGTCCACCACGATGCTGGCGGCCTTATGCTCGGGCGCGGCGTTGTAGCCGCCCTTGCCGGCGTGGGCCACGCCGACTTCGATCAGTACATGGCTGGGCGGGGTGAAACGGCAGATCTGCCAGCGGTCTACCGGCACGTCATCGGCGAGGTTATTGCCGCGCAGGGCCATGCGCCAGAACGGCGGGGCCAAGATGTTTTCCATATGCCGGGCGGTCACCACTTCGTCGCCTTCGACCGTGGTCACCGGCGGTGCTTCGTCGATTTCTTTCTGGCCGATGCTGGAGGCGTGAACGTAGGTTTCGTGGGTCAGGTCCATCAGGTTGTCGATCATCAGGCGGTAATCGCACTGGATGTCAAACAAGCCCCCACCATAGGCCCACTGATCACTCACCGCCCATTCCAGGTGATGGATCAGCGCCGGGTCGGCCAGGGCCTGATCGCCTGGCCATACCCAGATGAAGCCGTAGCGTTCAACCGCAGCGAAGGTCTTGTTGCACGGAAAACCGCGCACCCGCTGCCCGGGCATTTCGACGGTCTTGCCGTCGCCACCCATGACCAGGCCGTGGTAGCCGCACACCAGATTACCGTTTTCGACATAGCCCAGAGACAGAGGTGCGCCGCGATGGGGGCAGAAGTCCTCGATGGCCACGACGTTGCCTTCCGAGCCACGATAGAACGCCATTTTTTCACCGCAGATCTGCCGACCCAGCGGTTTTTGAGCGATTTCATCGGGTGTGCAGGCGACGTACCAGGTGTTCTTGGGATACATGGCGACTCTCCAGGCGAGGGATTGTTCTTATTTAATGGATCCATTAAATGGCTCGCGTTTGCTGGAGTCAAGCGTGTCTTTTGGTTTGAGTGCTATTAGTTGTGCGATCATCGGATATGTTTTTTGTGTTTTGGATTTAGTGGATCCATTGGGCCTTGAGGTAGGAGGGGCAGGAGCTTCCGGGCAACACATTGACTCTTCGACGCCAGCAAAGATTTTCTGCAGGGAGCATTTGCAGAGTTTCCGGCAAGGCTGGAGACGATGAAAGACGACACGCTATCAATCGCGGCGGGATTAAAAGCCGCACTCCCGATCAATTACCACACAGTAAACGCGATCCGATCTACAAGGTGACCGACAGCTTGGGCTCTGTGAAACGATTGCCGCGGTGAGGTAACGTTTATGCAGGCCCACGCCTGCTCGGGCTGATTTGTGCATCAAAGGGGGATGTGGGTTGTCGACAAGACCTGGCGCAACCCCATGAACGAGCGAATCTGGCGAACCCCGGGCAGGTAAAGCAATTGCTCTGCGTGTAGCCGGTTGAAACTGTTGCTGTCCTTGGTTCGTATCAACATGAAGTAGTCGAATTCCCCCGTCACCACATGGCATTCCATGCAGCCAGACACCTTTTGCGCCGCGGTTTCGAAGGCTGCGAAGGATTCCGGCGTCGAGCGGTCCAGCACCACGCCGATCAACACCACCATCCCTGCATCGAGCGCTTGATTGTCCAGCAACGCGACAATGCCCTTGATCAGGCCCGCCTGCTTGAGGCGTTCGACTCGTCGCAGGCAGGCCGGCGCGCTCAGTTTCACCTTCTCGGCGAGCGCCACATTGGAGAGTGAGGCGTCTCGCTGCAGGGTCTTGAGAATGGCGCGGTCGGTCCGGTCCAGCGGGTGCGGCTGCGCACCTGAGGCGTCGGGCTTGTTGTGGTTATTTGTTGCGTTCATATTGGTTTCTACACAATAAAAATATGTTTTAAGTAGTATTTGATGATTTATGTTTCTTTAAATGATTGAAACTTGCAACACATATTTTCAGCTTTGTTCTTAATATTGAACTCATCGAAGCCCCTCTGAAAGAGCCTGCAATGCAGCCTCTTTTGCCTTTCGGCCTGGCGCTTGGATACCCAATAAACAAGGAGCAGAGTCATGAACCTGAATCGTTTTAAACGTTATCCGCTGACCTTCGGTCCTTCTCCCATCACGCCCTTGAAACGCCTCAGCGAACACCTGGGCGGCAAGGTCGAGTTGTATGCCAAACGTGAAGACTGCAACAGCGGCCTGGCCTTCGGCGGCAACAAGACGCGCAAGCTCGAATACCTGATTCCCGAAGCACTCGAACAGGGCTGCGACACCCTGGTGTCCATCGGCGGGATACAGTCGAACCAGACCCGTCAGGTCGCCGCCGTCGCTGCCCATCTGGGCATGAAGTGTGTGCTGGTCCAGGAAAATTGGGTGAACTACTCCGATGCGGTGTATGACCGCGTTGGCAATATCGAGATGTCTCGCATCATGGGCGCGGATGTACGACTGGACGCCGCCGGGTTCGACATTGGCATCCGGCCCAGCTGGGAGAAGGCCATGAACGATGTGGTGGAGCGGGGCGGCAAACCGTTTCCGATCCCTGCGGGGTGTTCCGAACATCCCTACGGCGGCCTCGGGTTCGTCGGCTTTGCCGAGGAAGTGCGGGAGCAGGAAAAACAACTGGGGTTCAAGTTCGACTACATCGTGGTCTGCTCCGTGACTGGCAGTACCCAGGCCGGCATGGTCGTCGGCTTCGCCGCGGACGGCCGTTCGAAGAACGTTATCGGCATTGATGCCTCGGCCAAGCCCGAGAAAACCAAGGCACAGATCCTGCGTATCGCCCGGCACACCGCAGAACTGGTGGAGTTAGGCCGCGAGATCACCGAAGAGGATGTGGTGCTCGACACACGCTTCGCCTATCCGGAATACGGTTTGCCTAACGAAGGTACGCTGGAAGCCATTCGCCTGTGCGGGAGCCTCGAAGGCGTGCTGACCGATCCGGTGTACGAGGGAAAGTCCATGCACGGGATGATTGAAATGGTCCGCCGTGGCGAGTTCCCCGAAGGCTCGAAAGTGCTTTACGCGCACTTGGGCGGGGCGCCTGCGCTGAATGCCTACAGCTTCCTGTTCCGCAACGGTTGATTAACGCCAATAACCTGTAGGCGCGAGCTTGCTCACGAAGCGGTGGGGTTAGTCGGCATCAATATTGAATGTCATGGCCTCATCGTCAGACCGCCGTCCGGAGCAAGCGGCTCCTACCAAACCGCCGGGAGTACCGCCATGCATGCGATATCGCAATCCGCAGTCTGGATCAAGCAACCTTCGGCGGATGCCGCAGTGGTCATCGTTACCAGCGTCGCATTGCCCCAATACATGATCGACAAGCTGCACCTGGCGATAGATGACTGGGACCAAGTGGCTCATCTGGCCATCCAGCAATCCGAGGCGTTGAGGGTCGACTGGTTGCGGGCTGGGTCTAGCCCGGAGAAATCTGCTGGGGGCGACGCGTGTTATGCCAGCCAACTGTTGCGCTGTGTCCCTCATGGAAGCTTTTTACTGGATGTCGAAGTTGGCACGGCTCCTGGCCTGACCTGGCTGGGGTCCGTCTGTGGCCATCCGCTGCGCGTTGTCGAGCTTGGAAAAATAGCCTCTTCCACTGCGGCGATGGATCGACAGGTGGAAGAGGTGTTATCGGCGACCCGGGGTCTGGCGAAAAGCCTGTTGCAGTCGCGCGGCGTGATTTAACCAATGCCCTCGTCAACTGTTTTGGGGTGCTCGGTGAACCTGTCCGACACCCTGACCCCGACGATTCATAGAGACCCATTACCTCAAGCGCTGTCGCCGACAGCCAAAATAGTCGCCACCAAGGCCAGGGCGCGAGGCACCAGCGTGTCCAGTTCCAGGTATTCACGATCAGTGTGGACCTTGCCACCCACGGGCCCCAGGCCACACAGGGTTGGAATGCCCAGGCTGGCGGTGAATCCGGAGTCGGCACAACCGCCAGTGAACTCGCCTTCGACGCTGAAACCCAGCGCCAGCGCTTTTTGCTGGTAGATGTGCAGCAGCCGTTCGCTGTGATGGGCTTCCATCGGTAGAAAGGTCGTCGCTTCCTTGAGGATGGCGCGGGTGCCGATCAGTTCTTCTTCTGCGACGATGGCCTGGATTGCGCTGAAGATCTGGTCCCAGTGCTTGAGTTCGATAAAGCGCACGTCCAGCCGGGCGCAGGCGCTCGGCGCGACGGTGTTGCTGGAGGTGCCACCGGAAATCAGGCCGACGTTCGTGGTGATGCCTGCCGGGTAATCGGTCAAGGCATGGAGCTTGACGATCTTGCGTGCCAGGGCTTCGATCGCGCTGGCGCCGTCGGCATGGTTGACCCCTGCATGTGCCGCGCGGCCGCTGACTTCGATGATCAGCGTGGCACCGCCCTTGCGTGCGCTGACCACGTTACCGCTGGCCCGGCCGGGCTCGGTATTGAGCACGGCGCGGGCGGCAAGGGCTGCGTTTTCGATATGGGTTCTGGCGCTGCCGGAGCCGATTTCTTCGTCACCGGTGTACAGAACCTGCACCGGATAGGGCAACCGACCGGCGCGCTTGAGCGCCTTGAGGGCGAAGCAATTGAGCACCAGGCCGCCCTTCATGTCGGCGACACCGGGGCCAAAGGCGAGGTTGGCGTCGCGGCTGTAGCCGCGAGTCGTGGTGGTACCTTTGGGGAAAACCGTGTCGCGATGGCCCAGCAGCAACACCGGCTTTCCAGATTCGCCTGGCACTTCGGCGAGCATCACGTCGCCAAAACCATCGACCGGTATGCGCTTGAGCAGGATGCCGTCGGCTTCCAGTTCAGCCGCGAGCAGCGCGCCCACAGCATCGACGCCCGCCTTGTCATAGCTGTTGGAATCGGTGTCGACGATACGCTGCAGCAGCGTTTCCATGGCTTGGCGCTGGTCAGCAAGCCAGTCCAGCGCCTGTTGTGGGGTGGCGCTCATTGCGCTTGCTCCCGTAACTGATGTTCCTGAGTCAGGCGTGCCGCGTCGTTGCCCAGGTCCCAGAACAGCCCGGCCATGATTTGCAGGCTTTCCTTGACCACCGGTGCCAGCAAGTGCTCGTTCGGCGCATGTTGTGAGCATGCCGGGTACGAGTGCGGCACCCACAATGTCGGCAGGCCGAGCACGTCCGCGAACACGTCGTTGGGCAGCGAGCCGCCGAGGTTTGGCAGCAGCGCAGGTTTTTTGCCGGTGGTTTGTGCCAAGGAGCTGAGCGCCCAGCTGACCCACGGGCTTTGCGGATCCAGCCGAGTGGCATGCATCACATCGATGCGGCTTTGCTTGACCTCGACATTGCTGAAACCATGAGCATCCAGGTGGGTGCGCACAGCCGGGATAAAAGTCGTGTAGTCGCTGTTGACCACGAAGCGGATATGGCAGTGGGCGTTAGCCTTGCCGGGAATCGCATGCACGGGGGCGTCCGGGTTGCCGGTCTTGAAGGCGATGACGTCGAGGGTGTTCCAGCCGAACACCTTTTCGCTCAGCGAGAGCTGCGGGTTACCCCAGTTGGCGTCGATTTCCGGATCGCCCGGTCCGCCACCGACGTCAATATCGGCCAGTGCCTGCCGAACCGGCTCCGGCAGTGTCTCGGGCATCAGGCCCGCAACTTTCACCCGACCGTGTTCATCGACCATGCTCGCGATGGCATTGGCCAGAATGATGCCGGGGTTGGCCAGCAACCCGCCCCAGTTGCCGGAGTGATGAGCGCCTTCGCGCAAATTGACCACCAGCTCGAAGTTGAACACCCCGCGTGAGCCGAGAAAAATCGTCGGGCGTGATGCCGCCAGGCGCGGGCCATCCGAGGCGATGAAAATATCCGCCGCGAGCTCTTTACTGTGTGCGGCACAGAACGCATTCAAGCCCGGCGAGCCTTCTTCTTCGCCCATTTCCAACAGCAGCTTGACGTTGAAACCCAGCTTGCCGTCGCGAGCCTTGAGCGTTTGCTCCAGCGCGGTCAGGTTGATCAGGTGCTGGCCTTTGTTATCCGCCGTGCCGCGGCCGTACCAGCGATCGCCTTCGGCAATGACTTGCCACGGCGACAAGCCTTCACGCCATTGCGCCTCGTAGCCGCGCACCACATCACCGTGGCCGTAGCTGAGCACGGTCGGCAGTTCCGGATGTTCAATACGTGTGGCGATCAGGAAGGGGCCGCGTTCTGCCACCGGGTTGTCATAGACCTTGACGCTGAAGCCCATCGCCTCGACATGCGGGGTGATGAAGTCATTGAGGTAGCGATACAGCTCGGGCTGGCTGTCCGCTGCCTGGCTTTCGGTGTGCAAGGCGACGCTACGTTCGAGTAGATTAAAAAAATCGCCGTTGTCGAATTGCTCTGTGGTGTTGCTGATAGCCAGTGAACGACTCATGAGTGGACAAGCTCCAGTGTTTGGGCAGAATTGTCGTGAAGGTGGCAACGCACGTTGCCGCCGATAAGCGGACCATTGGCCGGATAGGCCGTTTTGCAGGGGGCGTAGCAGCTCGGGCAGCGCGGATGGAAGGCGCAACCGGACGGCGGTGACATGGGGTTGGGGAAGGTGCCGTGCAGGCCGATTTCGGGAATGCCCAGGCGCGGATCGGGCGTGAGCACCGAATCCAGCAAGGCGCGGGTATAAGGGTGGCCGGGGTTGGCGAACAACGATTCGCGAGTGCGTTCTTCGACGATGCGCCCCAGATACATCACTGCGACCCGGTCTGCGAGGTGTTCGATGACCGCCAGGTTATGGCTGATCAGCAGATAGGTCAGGCCGAATTCGCGCTTGAGGTCTTGCAGCAGATTGAGGATCTGCGCCTGCACCGACACATCCAGCGCTGAGGTGGGCTCGTCGCAGATCAACACATCAGGGCGCATGATCAGCGCCCGTGCAATCGCCACCCGCTGGCGTTGCCCGCCCGACAGCTGGCTCGGGTAGCTGTCGATCACCCGCTTGGGCAGGCCGACCACATCAAGCATTTCTTCGGTCTTCTTGCGCCGCTCGGCGGTGCTGCCGATGTCATGCACGATCAGCGGCAGGGTAACGATTTCGCGCAGGGTCTTGCGTGGGTTCAGCGAGGAATACGGGTCTTGGAATATCGGTTGAATATGCCGGGACATTTCCTTGCGGTCAGTCGCCGCCAGATGTTTGCCATTGACCAGCACATCGCCGCTGGTAGGCGGCAACAGACCGAGCAGCATCTTGGCCAGGGTACTTTTGCCGCAACCGGACTCGCCCACCAGGCCGAGGGTCTCGCCACGCATCAGACGCAGGGAAACGCCATCCACGGCCTTCAGGGTGGCGGCGGGTTTGAAAAAGCCCTTGTTGATCCGAAACTCGCGGCGGATGTCACACAGCTCCAACGTGATGTCTTTTTTCATGACCTTGCGCGCTCCTGAAGGCGAATCGGTGCCGGGGCCGGTGCGGCGAACAGGCAGCGCGCCATGTGCCCGTCCTGTTCGACTTCGGGGATGTCTTGCGCGCAGGCCGGTATCGCGAGGCCGCAACGATTGCGGAACGCACACCCTTGCTGTTCGCCGACCAGGCTCGGCACCAGGCCTGGAATCGAACCCAGCGCCTCACCCGGTTTGGTCCGGCCAGGGATTGGAATACTGGCCAGCAGGCCACGGGTATACGGATGCTGCGGGTTCTCGAACAGTTGCAGGGCAGGGGCGGTTTCGACGATTTCCCCGGCATACATCACGGCGACCCGGTCGGCGATCCGTGCCACCAGCCCAAGGTCGTGGGTGATGAAAATCACCGCCAGGCCGAGTTCTTTCTGAATGTCGCGGATCAAGCGCAGGATCTGCGCTTGAATGGTCACATCCAGTGCCGTGGTTGGCTCATCAGCGATGATCAGGTCCGGTTCGCACATCAACGCCATGGCGATGATTACCCGCTGGCGCAAACCGCCAGAAAGTTGATGCGGATACTGACGCAAGCGCTCGGTGGCATTGCTGATCCCGACTTTCTCCAGCATCTGCGCGGCGCGAGCCAGCGCATCCTTGCGCGACACCTTGCGATGCTGAGTCAGCACTTCGCTGAGCTGATCGCCAATGCTGTAGGCCGGGTTCAGTGAGGTCATCGGTTCCTGGAAGATCATCGCCAGGCGGTTGCCACGCAGGTCGCACATGCGCCGCTCGCTCTGGCCGAGCATGTCGATGCCGTCCAGCGTCAGCCGGGACGCGGTGCGTTTGGCCTTGCGTGGCAACAGGTCCATCAGCGCCAGCGAGGTCAGGGATTTACCGCAGCCGGATTCGCCGACGATGCACAGCATTTCACCGCGCTCGACTTCAAAGTCCAGGCCACGCACGGCATGCAGCATGTCATCCGGCGTCGGGCTGTTGCCCATGGGGATGTCCACGCGCAGGTTTTCTACATGGAGTAGTGCCATGTTCGGTACCCTCTATTAGTTACGGCCGTCTATCAGTTACGGCCGTCGGGCAGGATCAGATCGCGCAGGCCATCGCCGACCAGGTTGATGCCCAGCACCAGAATCATCAGGGCGACGCCGGGAATGGCGATGACCCACGGGGAAAAGAACATGTAGGGTTTACCTTCAGCGATCATCAAACCCCAGGACGGCGTCGGCGGCTGCACGCCAACCCCCAGGAACGACAGTGCTGACTCCAGCAGGATCGCGTGGGCCATTTCCAGCGTCGCGACGACGATCAGCGCGCCGACCAGATTGGGCAGGATTTCACTGACCAGAATGCGCAGGGTCGAGCAGCCAAGCGCCTGGGCTGACGCCACATATTCAGCATCGCGAATCTGTTGCACCGAAGCCCTCACCACCACCGCGAAGCGATCCCATAACAAGCTGCCGAGCAGCACGATGACCACTTTCAGTGAGCCGCCCATCAGCGACGCCGAGGCCAGCGCCACCATCACGACCGGCATCGCCAGCCGGGTGGTGATCAGGTAGCTGATAAACGCATCGACCTTGCCGCCGTAGTAACCCGCCAACAGCCCCATGACGGTGCCGATAAAGCCGGAAATCAGCGCCGCCGCAATGCCGATGAACAGCGAAATACGTGCGCCGTAGAGCAGTCGCGACAGGTAATCACGGCCCAGTTTGTCGGTGCCGAGGACGTATTCCCAGGTGCCGTGGGCCATCCATACCGGCGGTTTCATGCGCAGCATCACGTCTTGCGCATAAGGGTCGTAAGGTGCCAGCCACGGCGCGAACAGTGCACCCGCGAAGATGATCAGCAACAACACCGCGCCGATGGCGAAACCACGATGACGAAAGCTCTTGCCAAGTACTCGGCTCAGGCTGCTCGGAGGTGGCAGGTAGTCATTGATCGCGAGGGGAGTGGGGGTGCTCATGTAAGCCTCCTAGCGCACGCGAATGCGCGGGTCGAGCAGTGCGTTGAGCACATCGGCCAGCAAGGTGAGGATGATGTAGATCACCGCAATCAGCAGGACCACGGCCTGCACCACCGGAAAGTCGTCACGGGCGATGGCGTCCCAGGCGAGTTGCCCGATGCCTTGCAGGGAGAACACGGTTTCGATCACCACCGAACCGCCGAGCATGAAGCCGAACTCCACCGCCGCCAGCGCGACTACCGGAATCAAGGCGTTGCGCAGTGCATGCTTGAACAACACGCGGGCCGGGCGCAGGCCCTTCGCGCGGGCGGTGCGAATGTAATCGGAACTGAGCACATCCAGCATGCCGGCGCGGGTCAGGCGCATGATTGCCGGGGTTGCGTAGTAGCCCAGGGCAATGGCCGGCATGACAAAGTGCAGCAGGCTCGAGTTGCCAGACACCGGCAGCCACTTGAGCGTCACCGCGAACACCACGATCAACATCAGCGCAAACCAGAAACTTGGCATTGCCTGGCCCAGCACCGCAATGCTCAAGGCCAGTCGGTCAACCCAGGTGTCGCGTTTGACCGCGGCCAGCACGCCCAGTGGAATCGCTACCAGCAAGGCGATACCCAGCGCCATGGCACCCAGCCCGAGGGTAATCGGCAAGCGGCTGGCGACGAGGTTGTAGACCGACTCCTGAAAGAAAAAAGAGTTGCCCAGGTCCAACCGTAGCAAATCGCCCAGCCAGTTGAAGTACTGGGTCGGTAGCGGTTTGTTCAAACCGTACTGCACGCGAATCTGTTCGATTTGTTCGCTGGTGGCTTCCGGCCCGCCAATGGCGGTGGCCGGGTCGCCGGACAGATGCAAAAGAGAAAAGCTGATCACCGACACGGTAATGGCAACGCAAATAGCGATGCCCAGGCGGCGCAGAAGGAATCCAAGCATGGCAAGTTTCCTCATATCCAAAGGGTAGCGTGTGTGAGGACATGTGCGTGGCGCGCAAGACTCCATGCGCCACGGCACCTTTCGATCAATCCGCCAGGTTGCGTATTACTTCCACGTAGACTCGACGAAACGCGGCAGCTCATCCGGGTACGGCGTGAACGCGAGTTCGGAGGTGTAGGCGTAGTTCATCGAGTAGTTGAACAGCGGCGCCCAGTAAGCCTGTTCGCTGATGCGCTGCAACGCCTTGCGGTAGTTGTCCTTGCGCACTTGCGGGTCGAGGGCATTGTCGGCGGTCTGCAACCAGCCCTGCACTTGTGGGTCCTTGATGTTGTCGTCCGGGTTGCCCTTGAGCCAGGTACCGGCCGACGCCGAGGTGTCGAGGATCGAGAACGAGCCCCAGGCCTGAAACGACATGGGAACCTTGCCGCCACGTTGCTGGTCGCGCAGGGCGGCGTACTTCAAGTAGCGCAGCTTGGCGTTGATGCCCACGGCGCGCAGGTTGCCGATGATGGCTTCGACGTAATCACGGTCACGATAAGCGAAGATTTCGGTCTCGAAGCCATTTGGGTAACCGGCTTCGGCGAGCAGCGCCTTGGCCTTGGCCGGGTCATAGTTGTAGACCGTGGCCGCGCTGGTATCGCAGCCGAACTGGCCTGGATAACAGGCAACCTGCAAGGGTTTGGCTTCGCCACCCACCAATTGCGAGGCCAGCGCATCGCGGTTGATCGCATGGTTGATGGCCTGGCGCACCTTGAGGTTTTTCATCGGTGAGTTTTCAGTGGACGTGCCTCGGGCATCAAGAATCAGGAAGCCGATGCGCATGGTTTCGCCGCTGGTCACGGTCAGGTTCGGCATACCTTTTAGGTCGACTGCCTGGTCCGCGGTCACACGCCAGGTCCAGTCGACACCATCAGTCATCAACTCGGCCAGGCGGGTTTCTGCATCCGGGATCACCCGGAACTTGAGGTGGCTTATATGCGGCTTGCCTTGTGGGCTGTCCGGGAAGTAGTCCTTGTTGATCTCCATGGTCACGCCTTCGCCAGCCACCACCGACACGGCTTTATACGGCCCGGTGCCAATTGGCTTGCGACTGAATTCGGCCAGGCCGACCTTCTCGAAATACTGCTTGGGAAACATCGGAACGGCGTTGGACAGGTATTCCAGTGCCGGAGGGAAAGGCTTCTTCAAATACACGCGAACGCTGTAGTCACCGGTTTTTTCGGCGCTCTTGATCCAGTCTACGTTTTGCACGGTAACGACTTTCGCTTCGGGCGACACCACGTAGTTGAGGGTGAACACCACGTCGTCGGCGGTGAACGCGTCGCCGTTGTGAAATTTGACGCCTTTGCGCAGCTCAAAGTCGATGGTGGTGTCGTCGACCTGTTTCCAGCTGGTGGCCAGCATGGGTTTGTATTCGCCGCTTTTGGGATCGCGGTAGATCAGGTTGTCCCAGATCAGCCGGCCGAGAATTACGCCTTCGCGTAAATCGTTGTGATAGGGGCTGATGTTTTCAGGCTCGCTGTCGGAAGCGTAAACCAGGGTGTCGTTGGCTTTGCCGGCATGCGCCGGGAAGCTGCTGATAAGGCCCATCAGCGCAATACTGCAGGCGAAACCTTTGATGCCCATGCCGTCGTCTCCGTTGGCGAGAGTGGTTGAATCAAAGGGCAGCGAATCGCAAATGCGTAAAGGAGGATGAAAAGCTCAGGTTATTTTTTTATGGTCTGGACACGAATGTAGGGAAGGGCTATCAATGCCACAAGCACAATATTTCGATACTTCCTTTGCCGAAAAGGCAATCCTTGGGGGCACTGATGCAGCTGTATGGCGTGCAGTCCACGGCACTGCGCTATTTTCTTGAAGTCGCGCGATGCGGATCGATCAGCGAAGCCTCGGTGCGGCTGAATGTCGCGGCGTCAGCGGTGAGTCGACAAATTTCCAAGCTTGAGTTGGCCCTGGATGCCAGCCTGTTTGAGCGTCGTGCCCGCGGCATGGTGCTTAGCGAGGCGGGGGCGCGATTGGCGGTTTATGCGCGCAAGTCGCAGCTTGAGGCCGAGCAGGTGGTACTGGAAATTACCGAGCTGCATGGCTTGCAACGGGGCCATGTGCATGTCGCGTGCTCGGAAGGTTTTGCATTGGAATACATGCCCAGGAGCATTGGTGCGTTCAGGCGTGAGTATCAGGGCATTCATTTCACGTTGGAGGTCTGTGCGCCGGCGGAGGCGACTGAGAAGGTTCGTTCCGGTGAAGCCGACCTGGCGATGACCTTCAGCCTGACGCCGCAAAAGGAAATCAAGGTCGAACATGTCCTCAGTGGGGCGATTTTTGCCGTGGTTTCCAATGCCCATCCCTTGGCCGGACGTGAAGCGGTCAGCCTCGCCGAGTTGCAACCCTGGCCCATTGCGTTACCCAAGGCCGATACCACGATACGGCAACTGTTCGACATCTGTTGCGGTGTACAGGGGTTGTTGTTCGACCCGGTGCTGACCACTAATTACGTTGCCGCGCTCTACAGCTTCGTCCGCGAAGAGGGCGGTATCAGCCTGGCCAGCGAAATGACCTTGCACAAACAGGTGGCGGACAAGGAGTTGCAATGTTTGCCGATCCTTGATGAAGGCATGCAGGCACGGCGCATCGAACTGCAAAGCATGGCTGGACGCAATTTACCGGCGGCGGTTTCTGCGTTCAGGGATTTCCTGATTGCTGAGCTGGCGAAAGCCAAGCGTCGTTGAAAAGACGACAGGGTGATTCACGGCTCGCCAAATCCAATGATGGCTTTGGTTTCAAGGTACTCTTCAAAACCGTGTACACCGTACTCTCGACCATTGCCCGATCGTTTATAGCCTCCGAAGGGAGCCATTGGGTTCCACGCGGGGTAGTTCAGGTGCACTTGACCTGCGCGTATGCGAGAGGCAACAGCCCGCGCTAGATCAAGGTCCTGACCCTGAACATGGGCGCCCAGCCCATAGATCGTATCGTTTGCGATAGCGACCGCCTCATCGACCGTCTCATACGCAATGATGCACAACACGGGACCAAAAATTTCCTCTTGGGCGATCCGCATGGCCGAGTCCACCTCGGAGAAAACAGTCGGTCGGGTATAGAAGCCTTTTTCAAAACCCGGCACGCGTCCTGGCCCACCGCACACCAGTTTGGCACCCTCGTCCAGGCCCAGCTTGATCATGGCTTGAACGCGATTGAACTGTGCCTCGTTGGCAATCGGACCCAGTATCGTTTCCTCCGATTGCGGGTCACCAACGATGATCGCATTGGCGGTTGCCGCAGCCAGCGACTCAACCTCGGCCAGCCGGTTTTTTGGCACGATCATTCTTGTCGGGGCGCTGCAGGATTGCCCTACGTTGCGAAACGCAGACATCACTCCCAGCGGCACGGCTTTGGCGAAATCGGCGTCTGGAAGCATTAGGTTCGGGGACTTGCCTCCCAATTCCTGTGTGATGCGTTTCACCGTGGGTGCCGCCGCTTGCGCAACCAGTGCGCCTGCGCGGTTAGAGCCGGTAATTGAAATCATATCGATATCGGCATGCGCCGCCATGGCGGCGCCGACCTCGGGACCGCTTCCGTTCACCAGGTTAAACACACCCGGCGGGAGGCCCGCGTCGTGTACCAGTTGTGCAAAAAGAAGGGCGCTCAGGGGTGACAGTTCGCTGGGTTTTAACACCACGGTGCATCCGGCGGCGATAGCCGGCGCGACTTTCGCGGTGATTTGATAAAGCGGCCAGTTCCACGGCGTGATGAGACCGCAGACACCGATGGGTTCGCGTTCAATCGCGGTGCCGCCTTCAACCGTTTGGAAGCGATAGCTGGACAGCAGGTCACGGGCGACACGCACGTGTTCGGCCGCCAATGGCACTTGCATTGCCCGGGCGAAACCGATGGCTGCGCCCATTTCTAGAGAGAGGGCCTGTGCAAGCACCTCTTTTCGTTCGAGGATCAGCTCGTAGATCTTGCCAAGCACAAGCGCACGCGATGTTGTGGAGGAAGCCGACCAACCGGGAAACGCTGCACGCGCCGCAGCGACTGCCCGATCGACATCCTCGGCAGACCCGCGCGCGACCTGTGCAACAACCTCTTCGCTTGCAGGATTGACCACCGGCAAACTGGCCGGGAGCGCCGGGTAAGACCAACGGCCGTTGATATAAAACATGAGAGAAGTTTGCGGATCAACGCCGTGGCTATTCGAAGAGTGCGTGGTCATCCAACTGGCTCCTTAGAGCGGTAATAGGCGCTGCGAACTTGCGAGTCGCCGTAGCGCCCCGTAAATACTTGGGGCCGTGTCGTCTCAATAAACTAACAAAACCGCCCTGCAAAATATGCCGTTGTTCACGTCTGCAAGGGATAATCTGCTGTATCGGGCAGGCTTACTTGGCATTCATGCAACTGAGCCTTTTGCACCCGATAAAACGCTCGCTGCCCGTCGTGATCGCTAGCCGATTGCTTGGGTAACCAGAGCAAACTGCCTGATCCCGTCGCTTGCTTGCGGGGGCGCGCCCAGAGCCATCCGCGGTGCTCTATCCACGCATTGCAGCCCCAGTTTTTCCAGCCAGGCGGCCAACCCACAATCGGCAAGAATGTCGAAGCGCACGAAGGCGCCAGGTATCAACTGCAGCAGGTGGGTAATCAGGTGTTGCGCCTGCTCCTGGCTCTGCGCAACAACCGGACCAATGATATGGCCACGGCCAAAGCGACGGAGCAGGGCAATGCCTTGTAGTTCCCCGCCCGCGTCAATGCCGACCACAGACTCGGCCATCGGGAGTAAATCATTGAGCACCGCTGTACGGTCCAGGCCACTGCCCGCATTGGCCAATTCAATCAGCCGAGGGTAATCAGCAGGGTGCAATGCACGACACTGCGAGCCGTTGATCAAAGGAATCTGCTCAGGTGTCTGTGACACGCCTTGATGCTGCTGGATACGCGCGAAGTCGACGAATCCCATGCTTGCGTAGAGCGGTGCGCCCGACTCGGTGGCATTGAGAATCGGCGTGCGTGGTGCAGTGGCTGCCAGGCACAGGTTCATCAGTTGACGCCCGATCCCCTTTCCTTGGTGTTCATCACTCACGATCACCAGGCCGATGGAGGAGTAAGCACCTTGATGGCAAGTAAACGCTACACCCACCAGCTGACCCTTATGCTCCGCGACAAAGCCTTCCGAAGTGCGCTGTACCATGGCCCAGTCTTCTTCTCGATGAGGCCATTTCAGGTGGACGGAGAGCGCGTGTGCTGCGGGCATATCCGCCGCGGTAACAGCACGGTACAGATAGGTGGACTCTGACGTTGCGGGCATGGAGCCTCCTTGAAGTTGACGGTTTTGCGTAGAGCAGTCAGGGCGTTGTGGTGCGCGGCTCATATAAGTTTGCCTGTGTTGAGGAGGCTTGCAGACAAAGGCATTTCTATCGCGCTGGGGTTCGTGAACCGGCGGATATCGAATGGGCTGATCAAGGTGCTGGTACTGCCGGTACTGATCAGTTCGGCCATCACATCGCCGACGCCCGGGCCAAGCTGGAAACCATGGCCACAGAAGCCGAAAGCATAAAATAAGCCATCGACGGCCCCGCTGGGGCCCATGACCGGCAAAGAGTCCGGCGTGTAGCTTTCGATGCCGCTCCACACCCGGATGATGTTCAGCTTCTCGGCACCCGGTAGCAGGCGGCGCATTTGTCGCATCTGGTTGAGCAGGCTTTCGGGCTTGAAGAAGGCGCGCCGGTTGAGCATGTCCGGTGTGCAGCGGTTGCCGCCGCCGATGATGATGTTGCCGCGCGGGATCTGGCGGAAGTAGATCACCTCTTCCTTGATCTTGGTAAATACACCGATCACCGTCGGCAAGGCATACGGTACCGGTTCGGTCACCGACATCTGCGGGCCATTGGGTTCCAGCGGTACCGGTTCGCCGAATTGCTCAGCCAGTTTGGCAGCCCACGCACCCGCGGTGATCAGCAGTTGCTCAGCGACGAAGAGTTGGCCATCGGTGGTCGTGACGTGGAATTCACCGCCTACCTTCTGCACCTCGGCGACTTCGATGCGCTCTTCGATCCGGGCACCCAGGCGCCTGGCCGCTCGGGCAAACGCCGGCGCCGCCAGGCGCGGGTTAGCATGACCATCGTGAGGGGCGTAGGAGCCGCCCTTGACTTCCGGGCCCAGGAACGGAAAGCGGGCATGTAAGGCTTTGCCGGTAAGGATCTGCAAATCCAGCTCACGGGCCTCCGGAGCCTCGGCGTAGGCTTGCAGCTCAGCGACCTCGTCCTCGCGGTAGCACACGCGCATATGGCCGCTGGCGATGAACTCAAGGTCGTCGTCGATCAGCTCCGGCAGGCGCTTCCACAAGGCCCAGGAGCGGTTAGCCAGTTGCAACTGCCCCAGGTAACGCCCCTGGCGCCGCACATTGCCGAAGTTGACGCCGCTGGCGTACTGGCCAATCTGGTCACGCTCCAGCAGGGTGACTGAGTGTCCGCGCCGGCTCAGGAAAAACGCTGACGTCGAACCCATGATGCCGCCGCCGATAATCAACACATCGCTTTTTTGCGGTTTCATGAGGGCTCCTCAATGATGTTGTGTCCGGCACAAGCCAAGGCTTCGATTTCGATCAAGTAACCATGATGCAAGACCGCAACCGGCACCACGGCCCGGGCCGGCCGGTGTTCGCCCAGGTACTTTGCATACAGTCGATCAAAGGCGGGCCAGTGTTCTATCCCAACCACATATACCGTCACTTTAAGCAGGTCACGAGGGCTTCGGCCGGCTGCGCTGAGGATTGCCACCAGGTTGTCGAGGGCAATTGACGCCTGAACCTCAAACGGTTGATCGGCGCTGTGATCACCATTGGCGCGCACGGGCAGTTGCCCGGACACATACAGGACGCCGCCGTGCGATACCGCCTGTGAATAGTGCCCGCCCGGTGCCGCAGCATTGGCGGTATGAATCACCTTAAGACTACCAACCATGAAGGCGGCTCCATGTGTGTATGACGCCCTCGACGTCAAGGGCGTGATAATCCGGAAACTGCGCGCCGGTGGCGCAGGCATGATTGGGCAAAATGCGCAGGCGACTGCCAATGGGAAAGCGCTCGACACTGTCAGCACTCTGGTCACCTCCCAGGGTGATGATGCCATGTTCCTGATTGGCACCCGTGACCAGCGCGCCTTCGATCCAGTCGCCCGCTTCGGTACACACTTGGCCATAACCAAAATCCTGGCGCTGGCGCTGCGTGCCACGGTCGCGACTCATGGCCATCCAGCCTGCGTCGGTGATGATCCAGCCTTTATCCTGCTGATGGCCGATGACGGTGGTCAGTACGCTCAACGCCAATTCGTCTGCCCGGCACACGCCGATGTTGTGCATGACCAGGTCGAAGAACACATAGACGCCTGCGCGCACTTCAGTGACGCCGTGCAGGTTCAGTGCCGAGAGTGCAGTGGGGGTGGAGCCGATGCTGACCTCGGGGCATGCCAAGCCGGCTTCGCGGATTCTTTCGGCGGCGCGTACGCACAGGAAACGTTCCTGTTCAGCCAGCGCTTGCAGGGCTTCAAGGCTGTCCAGCTCGTAACTGGACCCGGCGTGGGTCATCACGCCGCGCAGTTGCATGCCGCCTTCGCTCAGGGTGCGCGCGACGTCTACCAGTGCATTGTCTTCAACGGCCAGGCCCGAGCGATGGCCGTCGCAATCGATTTCAATCCACACCTCGAAGCGTTCGTCGTGCTGCTGTGCAAAGTCGACGATCGCTTGAGCCCCTGCGACGCTGTCGGTGAGTACGCTCAGATTGCAGCCTTTGCGCCGGAGTGCCAGTGCCGTGTGTAATTTGCCCGGGGCTATCGCAACGGCATAGAACACGTCACTGATGCCTTGCGTAAAACAGTACTCGGCTTCTTTCAGGGTAGACACCGTGACACCGCTGGCACCTGCAGCCATCTGTGCCTTGATAACGGGCAGGCACTTGCTGGTTTTGATGTGCGGGCGCAAACGTACGCCGAGGGTGTCCATGCGTTGCTGCATGCGCTGGATATTGCGCTGCATTTGCGCGACATCGACTAGCGCAACGGGAGTGTCGAGAGAGGCAAGCGGCGTTGACATGGCGGAACTCAAGTGGCTGGGTACAGGCTGCACTCTACTCAGCTATCGTTAAGTTATGGTTCAATAAGATCTCATCAATCATTAAGTAAAATTGAATGATTTCCATCGAAGACCTGCGGCTGGCCGTCACGCTTGCACGTTCTGAGTCGCTGAGTGCCGCCGCCAGAGTGCTGAATGTTTCACCGCCGGCGCTTTCCATGCGCCTGCGCAAACTGGAGGCGTTGCTGGGGCTGACCCTGGCTAATCGCGACGCACGGCGCCTCAGCCTTACGGCCGACGGTGAGCGGTTCTCGCGTGAAAGTGCGCTTTTGCTGGAGCAACTGGAGGCGCTCCCGGAGTCTTTCAAGCAAAAGGACGAAAGGCTGGTTGGTACATTGAGGTTGGCGGCGCCGTTTGGCTATGGGCGACAGCGCATCGCGCCACTGTTGGCACGTTTTGCAAGGCTGCATCCGCAGCTTTGCCTGCACCTGGATTTGCGCGAGACACCCTGGCCCGATCGCCATGACAGCGATGCAGTGATTCACATTGGTCACCTCAACGACAGCCTGTGGACGGCCAGGCAGCTCACGCAAAACGAGCGGTGGTTATGCGCGAGCGAAGCCTATCTGCAAGAGCAGGGTGTGCCGTCGTCGCCGGACCAGCTCGCTGCCCATCGCTGCATTTGCATCCGTGAAAATGATGAGGATGTCACGCTGTGGCATATGCGTAAGGGGCAGGAGCGTAAAACCCTGCGCATCGAACCGGTATTGTTGAGCAACGATGGAAGCGTCGCCCGGCGTTGGGCCGAGCAAGGCTTGGGGTTGGTGCTGCGTTCGCAGTGGGATGTCAGTGATGCAATCGCCAGCGGCAGCCTGATACGGGTACTGCCGGATTGGAGCTTCGACAGCGCACCGGTCAACCTGCTGGTGCCTTCGCGCAAACTTCGCAGTTCGCGCGTGCAGGCATTGGTGGCTTTTCTGGAAGACGCGTTGAAAACCTGACAACCGACTGGGCATGCCTGCCTATTTCACGGCATAGACCTTGCGTACATAGACCGTGCTGGTCCAGGCGCACGGCGCGCCTTTTGCCACGAACACCGTGTCACCGGTGTTGATCGTCACCTCGCCACCCTCGGCATCTTGCAGGGTGACGCTACCTTCGAGCAGGTACATCAACTCATTCAGTTTGTGCGGGCGGCCGTGACGGGCGTACGGCGTCGAGTCCCAAATGCCGACGCGCAGCTCGGTGCTGGCATCATCAAACAGGCTGAGTGCCCGGCACTGTGGGGTAGGGCCGATCAGGATTTGCGGTTCGGGTGCGGCAGAAGGGTTCAGTAGGGTACGCGGGTCCAGCAAGGTCAGGCCGTGTTGCAGGGGGGCATCGGTCAGGTCGACAGCGCAGAATGCCCATCGGCTGCCGGCGCTCGCCTGCACCGAGAGGCGTGTGCCACGGCCGATCACGGCACTGTCGCCCACCTTCAGTTCCAGGCGCTGGTCTGCCGTGTGCAGCACGACATGGCCTGCGTGCACCACCAGCGTCTCGCTGTGGGGAAAGTCTTCGATCGTGGCGTCGCCGCTGAACTGCACCAAGCCGGCGGACACCCCATCGTCGCCCAGCCAGGCGAGTTGGCGCGCATCGCCGAATGGATCGAGCGCGCTTAGGGCAGCAGTGTTCAAAGGCGTGGTAACGCGGCTACCGTCGGCGCGGGCCAACAGCAGGATACGGGGAGATGACATGGGCACTGCTCCAGAAGGAAAATCAGCCGATCGCTTGGGTGATCAGGGCAAAAGGGTGTATGCCTTGGCTGGCCTGGGGCGGCTTACCTTTGGCCATCTGTGTGACGGTGTCGATGTGCTTCAAGCCGGCTTGTTCGAGCCAGTCACTGAGGCCGCAATCGGCGGGGATATCGATGCGTACGAAGGCGTCCGGTACCCGCGCCAATAATTCGCTGATCAGGTGTTTTGCCTGCTCGAGGTTTTCTGCCACCACCG
Organism: Pseudomonas sp. K2I15; assembly: GCF_002204795.1. Classification (GTDB taxonomy): domain Bacteria; phylum Pseudomonadota; class Gammaproteobacteria; order Pseudomonadales; family Pseudomonadaceae; genus Aquipseudomonas. The sequence goes on along the minus strand of NZ_NIXO01000002.1, from coordinate 50,463 downwards.
GGCCGATGCAGCGCCCACGACCAAAGGGTCGCAGCAGGGCAAAGCCGTGCAACTTGCCCTCGCGCTCGATCCCCACGGCATGCTCTACCTGCAGTTCCGGTAGCACTTCACGGCGGTCCAGGCCGCTGCCGGCATTGGCGAGGGCCAGCAGCGCGGCATGGTCATCGGCGCGTAGCGCACGGCAGGTTTCGCCAGCGCCCAGGCCCTCCAGGGCGGGCACGAGCACCTGGCCTTGATGCTGCTGCACCTGCCCAAATTCGACAAACCCCTGGCTTGCATAAAGTGGCGCACCCGCGAGGGTGGCGTTGAGTATCGGGGTGCTCGACTGGCAAGCGTCGAGCGCCTTTTCCATCAAGCGGCGCCCAATGCCCTGGCCTTGGTAGTCATTGCTGACGATCACCAGGCCGATGGTTGCGTAATCACCCTGAGGGCAGGTGAAGGCGCTGCCGATCAGGCGCTCGCCATCCACCACCACGAAGCCGTCGCTGACCCGTTGCAACATCGCCCAGTCTTCCAGGCGGTGGGGCCATTTCAGCATTACCGACAAGGCATGGGCGGCCGGTAGGTCGGCCACCGTCATCGGACGGTAGACATAAGCAGGGTGTGGCAGGGCGGACATGGCGAGTCTCCATGGAAGGTTGTTTTTTGCATCGTGAGAGCGTCTGTATCCCACCTGCCATAAAGGCTGGCAAGGGGGCCTGGAACATTCGGCAGATTCCGTGTGCGGCACCCCACATCACCACAGTTACTACTTAATTGGGCTGCGAGGTCAGCAGCAAATGCCAGGCGTTTTTCCAGGCGCGGGCGGGCAGTATTTATGACCGCAGCGGCCGGTATGGGCGCAGACTTGCTCTCTTCTCTATAGAGCACTGTCCATTCGCTGACGCGCGCGATCGGCCAACCGCACAAAATACTGCTTGCAGCACAGTGACTGCCGCCCGCCATGCCCTTTCTTGAGCCTCGCCACCCCCAGAGGCCCATAAAAGCGCATAAAAGCGGGGCCTGCCCAAGCCTGGCGCGCACCGCAAACTCTGCTGAGGCCAGCCACCAAAACGGTGGTTTGTATTGAGCGCAGGTCGTTTTAGACGTCATATGCTGATTTCACAGTGGTGTAATGAAGCTGTGCTGCAACGAGGCCGACGTGCCACCAGGGCAGCGAACGCTTGTCACACTCAACGAACTTCAGGACCGCACTCAATGAGCTTTCTTCGCCCCAAATTCATTACGTTCGACTGCTACGGTACGCTGACCAACTTTCATATGGGCACCATGACCCGCGAGATTTTCGCCGACCGCATCAAGCCCGAACAGATGGACCAGTTCGTCAAGGATTTCTCGGCCTACCGCCTCGACCAGGTCATGGGCGACTGGAGGCCGTATGACGAAATCCTCAAGACTGCCCTGGCCCGTACCTGCAAGCGCTGGGGTATCGAGTATCGCGAGGAAGGCCAGCTGTATTACGACGCCGTGCCGACCTGGGGTCCCCATGCGGACGTGCCGGCGGGTTTGTCGAAGATCGCCGACAAGATCCCCCTGGTGATCTTCTCCAATGCCAGCGACAGCCAGATCATGTCCAACGTCGACAAGCTCGGCGCGCCGTTCCACAAGGTGTTCACTGCCGAACAGGCCCAGGCCTATAAGCCGCGCCTGGCCGCCTTCGAATTTATGCTCGACAACCTCGGCTGCGGCCCGGAAGACATCTTGCATGTGTCTTCGAGCTTCCGTTATGACCTGATGCCGGCCCATGACATGAAGATCAAGAACAAAGCGTTCGTTGCCCGTGGCCACGAAGTTCCGGGCAATGCCTTCTATGGCTACCAACAGATCACCGATATCGGTGGGCTGCCAGCGTTGGTCGGCCTGTAACTGCACACCAAGGGGTAAGACATGGGCAGTGAATCCTATTGGCTAGACACCGCACCGGCGTTTACCGGGGCCCAGCTGGGCGACTTGCCCAAGCAGGTCGATGTAGCCGTGGTCGGTGGAGGGTTCACCGGCCTGGCGGCGGCGCGGGCGTTGGCGCGTAATGGCGCCAGTGTGGTCGTGCTGGACGCCGGCCGGGTGATCGGCGAAGCCTCGGGACGCAACGGTGGGCAATGCAACACCGGCGTGGCCCAGGATTACGCCGGGTTGCACGCCAGCCTCGGTGCCGCCAAGGCGCGCGCTTATTACCAGGCCTATGAGAGTGCGGTGCAGTCGGTGGTCTCGCTGGTCGAGCAGGAAGGGATCGCCTGTGACCTGGTGCGCAACGGGAAGCTCAAGTTGGCGGCCAAGCCCCTGCATTACGAAGGGCTTGCACGCACCTGTGAGCTGATTCGCCAGGAAGTCGACGCCGATGTCGAGTTGCTCAGCGCCGAACAGACTCACGCTGAAGTCAACTCGGCGCAGTTCCATGGCGGCTTGCTGCAACGCAACGGTGTGCAAATGCACGTTGGCCGTTTTGGCGTCGGTTTGGCCGAAGCGGCGGCGCGGCGCGGCGCAATGATTTACGAGCACACCCAGGTCAACCACTGGAAGGCCCAGGCGGGCGGCTATCAAGTCACTACCGCCAAGGGCTCGCTGCATGCCGGGCAAGTCCTGCTGGCCACCGGTGCTTGCCAGCATGGCGACCTCGGCTGGTACCGCCGGCGGATCGTTCCGGTGGGCAGTTTTGTCATCGCCACCGAAGTCTTGCCCCAGGCACTGATCGACCAGTTGCTGCCCCGGCATCGGGCCTATGTGACCAGCCGCATGATCGGTAACTATTTTCGCCTGACGCCGGACAACCGCTTGCTGTTTGGCGGTCGGGCGCGGTTTGCCATGTCGGACAGCGTCTCCGATGCCAAGAGCGGCAAGGTGCTGCAAGCGGCGATGTTGAACATGTTCCCGCAGTTGGCGGGCGTGAAGATCGACTACTGCTGGGGCGGCTTGGTGGACATGACGTCCGACCGCCTGCCCCGCGCCGGCCAGCATGGCGGGGTGTTCCACTCCATGGGCTACAGCGGCCATGGCGTGCAGATGTCGGTACACATGGGCCAGGTGATGGCCGAGGTGATGGCTGGCAACGCAGCGGCCAACCCCTGGCGTGAGCTCGAATGGCCGGCGATTCCCGGGCACTTCGGCAAACCCTGGTTCCTGCCGTTCGTGGGTGCCTACTACCGCTTCCAGGACTATTTGCACTGAGTTGCCGTTGTTGCGTCACCGTCGTTTGTTTTTCCAGGACGCTCCGGACAACCGTGAGCACTCGATTCTTCCGATTATCGACAGGTAGCCTTGATATGACTGACAACAAAAATACACCCGAGCTCATTTCCGGCCAGGAAAGCCTGCGGGTGTTCGAAAGTCTCAACCGTGGCATGTCACGCCGCAACGCTTTGCAAATGCTCGGCGTTGCCGGTGTGGCCGCAGCCGGTGCGGGTAGCCTGTTCGGCGCCGCCGGCAAGGTGTTTGCCGATGACGCGCCTGTCGCCGGCAAAGGCAAGCCGGGGGGCAAGATTCGTGTCGCCGGCATGTCCACGTCCACCGCCGATACCCTTGACCCGGCCAAGGGCGCGCTGTCTACCGACTATGCGCGCCACTACATGTTCTACAACGGCCTGACCCGATTCGATAAGCACCTGGTGCCGCAATTGGAGCTGGCCGAGCGTATTGAAAATACCGACGCCACCCTGTGGACCATCACCCTGCGCAAAGACGTGACCTTCCACAACGGCAAGACCCTGAGCGCCGCTGACGTGGTGTTCACCCTGAACCGGCACAAGGACCCGCTCACCGGTTCCAAGGTCATGCCGTTGATGGAGCAGTTTGCAGAGATCAAGGCCAGCGGTCCTAACGAAGTGCAGATTCGTCTCAGCGCGCCAAACGCCGAGTTGCCGTCGATCCTGGCGGTGTCGCATCTTTTGATCGTCCCGGAGGGCACCACCGACTTCAATAAAGGCATTGGCACCGGGCCGTTCACCGTTGGCGAGTTCAAGCCGGGGGTGCGCTCGATTGCCGTGCGCAACAAGAACTACTGGAAGCCGGGCTTGCCGTACCTGGACGAAATCGAATTTATCGCTATCGCCGACGAGCCGTCGCGGGTCAATGCGCTGCTGTCGGGCGACGTACACATGATCAACGAGGTCAACCCGCGTTCCACCACGCGCATCGCCGCCAGTGCCAAACATCGAGTCGTGGATGCGCCGTCTGGCAACTACACTGACTTGATCATCCGCCAGGACCAATTGCCCGGCAAAAGCCCGGAATTCACCCAGGCCATGAAGCTGCTGCTGGACCGTGAGCAGGTCAAGTCCGCGGTGTTCCGCGGGTTTGCCGTGGTCGGCAACGATCACCCGATTGCGCCGGGTTCGCGCTACTTCAACACCGACTTGCCGCAGACGGTCTACGACCCGGAAAAAGCCAAGTTCCTGCTGAAGAAAGCCGGTATGGAAAGCATCACCATGCCGGTCATGGCGTCGCCCGCTGCCACCGGTTCGGTGGACATCGCCGTGCTGTTGCAGCAATCGGCGAAACAGGCCGGGCTCAAGCTCGACGTCAATCGCCTGCCCAGTGACGGTTACTGGTCCAACCACTGGATGAAGCACCCGTTGAGCTTCGGCAACATCAACCCTCGGCCGAATGCCGACGTGATGTTCTCGCAGTTCTTCCAGTCCAAGGCACCGTGGAACGAGTCCGGCTGGCAGAACGATCAGTTCGACCAGTTACTGATGCTGGCACGTGGCGAGACCGATGACGCCAAGCGCGCCAAAATGTATGGCGACATGCAGACCCTGGTTCACGACCACTGCGGTATCGGCGTGCCGGTGTTCATCAGCAACATCGATGGCGTCGACCAGCGCGTCAAAGGCTACGACACTAACCCGCTGGGTGGTTTCATGGGCTACATGTTCGCCGAGCAAGTGTGGCTGGACGCTTGAGGAGGGCAGTGCGATGAATAGCAATACACTGTGGTTGATCTGCCGGCGCTTCGGCGCCGGTGCGGTGACCTTGTTGATCGTGTCCATGGTCGTTTTTGCGATCACGGCAGTACTGCCGGGGGATGCGGCGCAACAATCCCTCGGCCAGTTCGCGACCCCGGAACAGGTGGCGGCACTGCGCCTGAAGCTGGGGTTGGACCAGCCCGGTGTGTTGCGGTACTTGCACTGGTTGATGAGCCTGCTCACCGGCGACATGGGCGTTTCGGTGTCCAACGCGATGCCGGTGGGTGAATTGATGGCGGGGCGAGTGCCCAACACCCTGATGTTGGCGGGTGCCACGGCGCTGGTCTCGGTACCGTTGGCGCTGGTGCTGGGCATCGGCTCGGCGATGGGCCGGGGTGGGCGCATCGACAGCTGCCTGAGCTTTGTCACCCTGGCGATGGTCGCGGTGCCGGAGTTTCTGGTGGCAACCCTGGCGGTGCTGATTTTCGCGGTCAACCTCGGTTGGTTGTCGGCACTGTCGTATGCCAGCGACATTACTTCACCCCTGCAATTCATGCGCACCTATGCCTTGCCGGTGATGACGCTGTGTTGCGTCATCGTCGCGCAAATGGCGCGCATGACGCGCGCCGCAGTGATCGATCAACTCGACAGCCCCTACGTGGAAATGGCGCGCCTCAAAGGCGTCAGCCCGATCCGTATTGTGCTGCGCCATGCCTTGCCCAATGCCATCGGGCCGATTGCCAACGCCATCGCCCTGAGCCTGTCGTACCTGTTGGGCGGGGTGGTGATCGTCGAAACCATCTTCAACTACCCCGGCATTGCCAGCTTGATGGTGGATGCCGTGACCAACCGCGACATGGCGCTGGTGCAGGCTTGCACCATGTTGTTCTGCGCGGCTTACCTGGGCCTGGTGTTGCTCGCCGACCTCTGCGCAATCCTGTCCAACCCGAGGCTGAGAAACCAATGAACAATCTCATTGCGAAGCCCGTGTCCTCTGCCCTGGCACTCGCCAAAGTCTCCAGCGGCCCGTCCTGGTTGGGGCTGGTGGGGGCAGTGGTGTGCGTGGCCTGGTTGCTGGTGGCGCTGTTTGGCCCCTGGCTGGCGCCACACCCCGTGGGTGAAGTGGTGTCCGATAACATCTTCGAAGGCTTTAGCCTCACACACCCGTTTGGCACCGATTACCTGGGCCGCGACATGCTTAGCCGTGTGTTGGTGGGCGCTCGGTTCACCGTCGGGCTGGCGCTGGTTGCGGCGTTGCTGGCCAGCACCCTGGGCACCGGTTCTGCGCTGTTGTCGGTGGTCGCGCCCAAGTGGCTGGACGAAATCATCAGCCGCATCATGGACGCGTTCATTTCGATCCCCAGCAAAATGCTCGCACTGATCATGGTGTCGGCATTCGGATCGTCAGTGACGCTGCTGATCTGCACCGCCGTTATCAGTTATATCCCGGGCGCGTTCCGCGTCGCCCGCAGCATGGCGGTCAACATTGAAGCCCTGGAATACGTACAAGTCGCCCGTACCCGAGGCGAGCGCCGGTTGTACGTGGCGTGCATGGAAATCCTGCCGAATATGCTCAACCCCGTATTGACCGACCTCGGGCTGCGCTTTGGCTACATCGTGCTGTTGCTCAGCGGCATGAGCTTTCTGGGCCTGGGCGTGCAACCGCCAGACGCTGACCTTGGCTCCCTGGTACGGGAAAACATCGGCGGCCTCAACCAGGGCGCGCTGGCCATCATCATTCCGGCGCTGGCCATTGGCACGCTGACTATCGGCGTGAATTTGCTGATCGACCATCTGTCGTCCCGGCGTAGTCGACGTATGGGAGGCCATTGAAATGACTGAATTGATTCGTGTGGAAGACCTGCGCGTGGTCGCCGGTGGTGAGCGTGGCGAGGTTGAAATCGTCAAAGGGGTGAGTTTTTCCCTGAAAAAAGGCGAAGTGCTGGCGTTGATCGGTGAATCCGGCTCGGGCAAGACCACCATCGCCCTGGCGCTGCTCGGTTATGCGCGACGGGGCTGTCGCTTGTCCGGCGGTGTGGTGCAGGTTGGCGAGCACGACATGCTGGCCTTGAGCGAAAAACAGCTGCAAGGCCTGCGTGGCAACCGCGTGTCCTACATCGCGCAAAGCGCGGCGGCGGCGTTCAACCCGGCGAAAAAACTCATTGACCAAGTAGTGGAGGGCGCGTTGATCCACGGCCTGGGCACCCGGGCCGAGTTGCAAGCCAAAGCCATCGGGCTGTTCCGCGACTTGGCGCTGCCAGACCCGGAGCGCATCGGCCGACGCTACCCCCATCAGGTCTCTGGCGGGCAACTGCAACGGGTGATGGCGGCGATGGCGCTGATCAGCGACCCGCTGTTGGTGGTGCTCGACGAGCCGACCACGGCGCTCGATGTGACCACCCAGATTGACGTGCTGCGCGCCTTCAAGCGTGTGGTGCGCGAACGGGGCACCACGGCGGTGTATGTCTCTCACGACCTGGCCGTGGTGGCGCAGATGGCCGACCAGATCGTGGTACTCAATGGCGGGCAGATTTTTGAACAGAGCGCCACGGCGCCGCTGCTCAAAGCCCCGACCCATGAGTACACCCGCAGCCTGCTGGCCGCCGCGCGCCCCGATACCACCATCCGCCCGCCGTGCGGGATTGTCGAAGATGTACCGCTGCTGACCATCCGGGGCCTGACCGCCGGGTATGGGAACAAGAACCTGCATGGAATGCCGTCGATTCGAGTGCTCGAAGACATCGACCTTACCGTGCGACGCGGGCAGGCCATCGGCGTGATCGGCGAGTCGGGCTCCGGCAAGTCCACCTTGGCCCGCGTGGTTGCGGGGCTGCTGACTCCGGCCCTCGGCGGGCTGACATTCGATGGCCAACCCTTGGGCGGCAGCCTGTCCGAGCGCAGCCCCGAGCAGTTTCGACGGATTCAAATGGTGTTTCAAAATGCCGACACCGCACTGAACCCCATGCACAGCGTGGCGACCATTCTCAGTCGGCCACTGAAAATGTATTTCGGCCTCAAAGGCGCGGCGTTGCAAACGCGTATTGGCGAACTGCTCGACCTGGTGCGCCTGCCACGCGCAATGGCCGAGCGGCGCCCCAATGAGCTGTCGGGTGGGCAGAAGCAGCGGGTCAACCTGGCTCGGGCGCTGGCCGCCAAGCCCGACCTGATCCTGTGCGATGAAGTGACCTCGGCCCTGGACACCGTGGTGGGCGCGGCGATTCTCGAACTGCTGCGCGACTTGCGTCAGGAACTGGGCGTTTCCTACCTGTTTATCAGCCATGACATCTCCACGGTACGTGCGCTGTGCGACGACATTGTGGTGATGTACAGCGGCCATAAGGTTCAGGCCGGCAGCCGCCAGTCGTTTGCCGAGCCGCCGTTTCATCCCTACACCGACGTGTTGATCCACTCGGTGCCTGAGCTGCGCCAGGGTTGGCTGGAAAGCTGCGGCGCCACCGGTGGCGCGTTGCCCCCCATCGGCGCGCGCGCCAACGTGCCGGAACTCTGCACCTTCCTCAATCGCTGCCCGGTGCGGGTCGACGGCTTGTGCAACCGCACCGCGCCGAGCCGCCGCAGCCTGGAGAACGGCGGTGAAATCCTCTGCCACCACGACACGGCCCAATTGCTGAACACTCAGCAGGGCGTTACCAGCATGACTTTGGGAGCCTATGCATGAAAGGGCGTTTTGTGAGGTTGGCCGAGCAGGGCCGGCCGACGGTCAGCCTGACCGTGGATGGCGCACCCATCCAGGCGTTGCAGGGCGATACGTTGATGGTTGCCTTGCTGACGCAGGGCAGTACGTTGCGTCAATCGGAGTTCGACACCGGTCGTCGCGCAGGCTTCTGCCTGATGGGTGCCTGCCAGGACTGCTGGGTGTGGACCCGCAACGGCGAACGCTTGCGAGCCTGCTCTAATGAGGTCCGCGAGGGCCTGGATATTGTCACCACACAACCGGAGGCGACATGGCCACTGCACGGGTAGTCATCGTGGGCGCCGGGCCGGCGGGCATTCGTTGCGCCGAGACCCTGGTGAGCGCTGGTATCACACCGATCCTGATCGATGAAAATCGCCGCGACGGCGGGCAAATCTATCGCCGCCAACCCGAAGGGTTTACCCGCGACTATACGACCTTGTACGGCAGCGAAGCCGCCAAGGCCCAGGACTTGCACCAGAGTTTCGATCGCCTGCGCGGCGCGATTGATTACCGTCCCGACACGTTGGTGTGGAACCTCACGCCAGGGCAATTGTGCTGCGTCAGCCAGGGCCGCCACAGCACGGTGGATTACGACGCGCTGATCCTCTGCACCGGCGCCACCGACCGGCTGATGCCCATCGAAGGTTGGCAACTGGCGGGCACCTATAGCCTCGGTGGTTCGCAGATCGCGCTGAAAAACCAGGCAGTGTCGATTGGCCACAACGTGGTGTTCATGGGCAGCGGGCCTTTGCTGTACCTGGTCGCCAGCCAGTACGTGAAAGCGGGCGCGACGGTGGCGGCGGTGCTGGATACGTCGCCGATGAGCCTGCGTATCAAGGCCCTGCCCAAGCTGCTGGCGCGCCCCGGTTTACTGTTCACGGGAATCAAGCTGCTGGCGCAACTGTACCGGGCCAAAGTCGCGGTGCACCTGGGGATCAAGCCGTTGCAGGTCCTGGGCGATGCCGCAAGCGGCGTCAGTGGTGTGCGGTTCAGCACCGCCAACGGGCGAACCCTGACAGTGGAGGCCGACGCCGTGGCGCTCGGTTATCACTTGCGCCCGGAAACCCAACTGGGCGACCTGGCCGGCTGCAAGATGGCGTTCGATGAGCCTTCAAGCCAATGGTGGCTGGCGGTGGATGACGCGGGACGCACTTCGGTAAACGGTGTATACGCGGCCGGCGACGGTTCGAAAATTCGCGGCGCCGATGCGGCCGAGCACGCCGGGCGCCTGGTGGCGCTGACCTTGCTGGAAGATTTGAAGCAACCTTTCGATACCGGGCTGCGGGACGCGCAACGCCAGGCGCTGGACGTGATGGACCAGTTCCGCCTCGGGCTGGCGCAGGCGTTCCCCTGGCCCAGCGAACAGGCCAAGGCCCTGCCTGACAGCGCGATTGTGTGCCGCTGCGAGATGATCAGCGCCGGCGATCTGCGTCGCACCGTTAGTGAGAAAGGCGCCTGCGAAGTGAACCGGGCCAAGGCGTTCAGTCGGGTCGGCATGGGCCGTTGCCAGGGCCGATATTGCTCCCAGGCGGGGGCGGAAGTGATCGCGGCCGCTGCTGGCGTGCAGGTTCGGGAGGTGGGCCGCCAGCGTGGCCAGGCACCCGTTAAACCGCTGTCGATGCTCACCGAGGAGGTCGCTCCATGAGCGTGCAAAAAGCAGACGTGGTGATTGTTGGTGGTGGCCTGATGGGGGCGGCGAGCGCCTTTTTTCTGCGCAGGCGTGGCCAGTCGGTGATCCTGCTGGAGCGCGATCAGATTGGCCAATACGCCAGCGGCGTGAACTTCGGCAACGTGCGCCGGCAAGGGCGCTTCCTCGGCCAATTGGCCCTGGCCAACCGTTCCTGGGCGCTGTGGAAGCGTTTGCCCGAACTGATCGACGACGACCTGGAATTCATCGCCAGCGGGCACATGCGCGTGTGTTATCGAGAAGATGAAATCGCTGAACTTGAGGCCTACGCCGCCGCACCTGAAGCGGCGCAACTGGACCTGAAAATCTATCGCGGCGCCGAACTGCGCCAGCGCTTCGGCTTTCTTGGCGCGCAGGTCAAGGGCGGCTCCTACGCGCCCCACGACGGCCACGCGAACCCGCGTTTGGCCGCACCGGCGTTTGCCCGCGCGGCCAGGCGCCTGGGTGCACAGATCGAGGAGCGCACCGAGGTCGCCGAGGTACAGAAGGTGGGTGGGGATTTTCATGTCACCACCACCGACGGCCGCCAGTTCCATGCCGCGCAGTTGTTGATCACCGCCGGTGCCTGGGGCCAGAAACTCTCGGCGCAGTTCGGCGAACCGGTGCCGCTGGATACCCATGGCCCGCAAATGGCCGTGACCGAGCCGGTGCCGTATGCCTTGCCGACCGTGATCGGCGTGTACACCAAGGTCCCTGAGGAAGTGATTTACTTCCGCCAGATTCCTCGTGGCAATATCGTTATCGGCGGCGGTTACCGCAGCAAACCGGACATGCTCAACCGTCGCGCTCAGGTCGAGCCGCGCAGTATTCTCAACCAGATCAACCAGATGCGCCGCCTGCTTCCCGGTGTCGGCAACCTCAACATCATCCGCGTATGGAGCGGCATCGAAGGCTACCTGCCGGACTCGTTGCCGGTGATGGGGCCTAGCGGAACCGTCGACGGCCTGTTCTACGCCTTTGGTTTTTGTGGCCACGGCTTTCAATTGGGCCCTGGGGTCGGCGATGTGATGGCCGAGTTGCTCAGCACCGGCAGCACCAGCACCCCGATCGAGCCGTTCTCCATCACCCGCTTTGCCCTTCCTGCCGCACAACGGAGCCAGGCCTCATGAAACCCCGCGTTCTCGAGATTCTCAAACAACTGATGGCCTTCGACACCGTGTCGTCGGTGTCGAACATGGCCCTGATCGACTACGTGCGCGACCTGCTGCTGACCAAGGGTATCGAGTCGCTGATCGTGCGGGACGAAAGCGGCAAGAAGGCCAACCTGTTTGCCAGCACCGGCCCCAAAGACCAGCCCGGCGTGCTGCTGTCCGGGCACACCGACGTGGTGCCGGCGGCGGGGCAGGCCTGGACCTTTCCCGCCTTCGCCGCCACCGTGCAGGACGGGCGTATCTATGGCCGTGGCAGTTGTGACATGAAGGGTTTTATTGCCCTGGCCATCGACGCGATGCTGGATGCAGCGGACCATCGCTTGAGCCGCCCGTTACAACTGGCGTTGTCCCATGATGAAGAGATCGGTTGTGTGGGCGTGCGGCGCTTGCTTGACGTGCTGCACCTGGCGCCGGTGCGCCCGTTTCTGTGCATGATCGGTGAGCCGACCAATATGCAGTTTGTGTTGGGCCACAAGGGCAAAGGCTCTTACCGCACTTACTGCCGTGGCCTGGAAGCCCATTCATCGCTGGCGCCGCGTTCAGTGAATGCGATCCACGTCGCCTGCGACTTTATCGGCGCCCTGCGCGAGAGCCAACAACAGCTGCAACGCCATGGCGCCCAGGACAACGACTACGACGTGCCCTACAGCACCGTGCATGTCGGGCAGATTGTCGGCGGCAAGGCGCTCAACATCGTGCCCAACCTGTGCACCCTGGATTTTGAGGTGCGCAACCTGCCGGCCGACGACCTCGATCAGTTCCTGGAACAGATGCGCGAGCGCGCCGAAGTGATCGTGCGTGAGGCGCAGAAGCTGTCCAGCGTGGCGGCTATCGAGATTGAAACCATCAACGTCTACCCGGGTCTCGACACGCATCCCAGTGTCGAAGCGGTGCACTTCCTCAAGCAATTCGCGGCGCCGGACACCGGCACCTCGAAAGTCTCGTTCGGTACTGAAGGCGGCTTGTTCAAGCAGCGCCTGGATGTGCCGGTGGTGGTGTGCGGGCCGGGTTCCATCGAGCAGGCGCACAAGCCGGATGAGTTTGTCGAAATCAGCCAGATGGAGGCCGGCGAGCGATTTTTGCAGGGCTTGCTCGGCTCGTTGAAAGGCTAGGCGCGTGCTGGTAGAGCCTGCCGTCCCGGGTTGATTTTCAGCACGCGACACTGCTGGAAGCGCGCTTTCAGCATCCTCATCCGCGGCACCTGCCTAGACTGGAGGCTGTCTCGGATCAGGACTCGACCATGCTCAAGAATCGTTTGAAAGACCCCAGCCTGCTGGCAGAACTCGCCTATGTGAATGGGCAGTGGATTGGCGCCGACAACGCCGCGACCCTGGACGTCATCGACCCGGCCACCGGCCAATTGATCGCCCGGGTCCCGGCCATGCAGGGCGGGGAAACCCGCCGGGCCATAGAGGCCGCCGACAAGGCCTGGCCCGCCTGGCGCGCACGCCCGGCAGCCGAACGCGCAGCGCTGCTGGAGCGCTGGTACCAGGCCATGATCGACAACCTCGACGACCTGGCGTTGATCATGACCTGTGAGCAGGGCAAACCGCTGAACGAAGCCAAGGGCGAAATCCGCTATGGCGCCGGCTTCGTCAAATGGTTCGCCGAAGAGGCCCGGCGGGTCTACGGCGAAACCATGCCGGCCCCCAGCGGCGACCGCCGCTTGCTGACCCTCAAGCAACCGGTGGGCGTCTGCGCGGCGATCACACCGTGGAATTTCCCTAACGCGATGATCACCCGCAAGTGCGCGCCGGCCCTGGCGGCCGGTTGTCCGATCATCGTCAAGCCGTCTGACCTGACGCCGTTGTCGGCATTGGCCCTGGCGGTGTTGGCCGAGCGCGTCGGCATCCCGGCCGGTGTGTTCAACGTGTTGACCGGCATGCCTGCCGGCATTGGCGAAGAGCTGACCAGCAACCCGACGGTACGCAAGATTTCCTTTACCGGTTCGACTGCCGTCGGCCGCTTGTTGATGCGCCAGAGTGCCGAACACATCAAGCGCTTGAGCCTGGAACTGGGCGGCAATGCCCCGTTCATTGTGTTTGACGATGCGGACCTGGAGCAGGCCGTGGCCGGGATTATGCTCAGCAAGTTCCGCAACGCCGGCCAAACCTGTGTCTGTGCCAACCGGATTCTGGTGCAAAACGGCATTTACGAACGCTTCGCTCAACGGCTGGTAGAAGAGGTGGGCAAGCTCAAGGTGGGCAATGGCCTCGACACCGACGTCACCATCGGCCCGTTGATCAACCTGGCAGCCGTCAGCAAAGTCACCCGGCACATCGATGATGCGCTGAGCCAGGGCGCACAGTTGCTTTGTGGTGGTATTCCCGACGGCAGCAGCCAATTTGTGCAGCCCACGGTCCTTGGCGACACCCACGCCGGCATGCTGTTGGCCAACGAAGAAACCTTTGGCCCGGTCGCACCGTTGATGCGGTTCACCGACGAGGCCGAAGCCCTTGCGCTGGCCAACGCTACGCCATATGGCTTGGGCGCCTACTATTTCACTCAGGACCTGCGTCGTTCATGGCGGTTCGGTGAGGCACTGGAGTTCGGCATGGTGGGGCTCAATACCGGCATCATTTCCATGGAAGTCGCGCCGTTCGGCGGCATCAAGCAGTCTGGCCTGGGCCGTGAAGGCAGCAAGTACGGCCTGGATGAGTACCTTGAAGTCAAAGCCTTCCACATCGGCGGGCTGTAATTCACAGACATCGGGAGCCACGATTGATGAGCAAGGTATTCAGAATCGCCGCGATTGCCGGCGATGGTATTGGTAAGGAAGTCCTGCCGGAAGGCTTGCGGGTGCTGGAGCAGGCCGCGAAGAAGTGGCAGCTGGATTTAAGCATCGAAGTGCTCGACTGGGCGCACTGCGATTACTACCTGGAACACGGGCAGATGATGCCCGACGACTGGTTCGCACAGCTCAAGGGTTTCGACGCGATCTACTTCGGCGCCGTGGGCTGGCCGGACAAAGTGCCGGACCACATTTCCCTGTGGGGTTCGTTGCTCAAGTTCCGCCGCGACTTCGACCAGTATGTGAACATCCGCCCGGTTCGGCTGTTTCCAGGCGTACCTTGCCCATTGGCCGGGCGCAAACCGGGAGACATCGATTTTGTGGTGATCCGCGAGAACACCGAAGGTGAGTATTCCTCGGTCGGCGGCAAAATGTTCGAAGGCACCGAGCATGAGTTCGTGCTGCAAGAGTCGGTGTTCACCCGCCGTGGCGTGGACCGGATTCTGAAGTTCGCCTTCGACCTGGCACAGACCCGGCCGCGCAAACGGCTGACGGCGGCGACCAAATCCAACGGGATTTCCATCAGCATGCCGTACTGGGACGAGCGCACGGCGTTGATGGCCGCGAAGTACCCAGAGGTGACCTGGGACAAGCAGCACATCGACATCCTGTGCGCACGGTTTGTGCTGCAGCCGGACCGGTTTGATGTGGTGGTGGCGTCGAACCTGTTTGGCGACATTCTGTCCGACCTGGGGCCCGCCTGTGCCGGGACCATCGGGATCGCGCCTTCAGCCAACCTCGATCCGCAGCGGCGGTTTCCGTCGTTGTTTGAGCCCGTGCATGGCTCGGCACCGGATATCTACGGGCAGAACATTGCCAACCCGATTGCGATGATCTGGTCCGGCGCGCTGATGCTGGACTTCCTGGGTAACGGGGATGAACGTTACCGCGCGGCGCACGACGGGATTCTGCGGGCGATCGAAGAGGTGATTGGCGGGGGGCCGATTACCCCGGACCTGGGCGGCAAGGGCTCGACTCAGGACGTGGGGCTGGCGATTGCCGCGAAGCTGCACTAGGCACCCACAAACCGGCGATGCCCCGCATCGCCGGTTCCCTCAATACCCTTGGCGCCGATCTACCTCACCCACCATCGGCTCACCACGCTGGTGGCGCCGGATATTTTCCAACAACACCCCAAAAGCCGTTTGTGGCTGGGTCATCGCTGCAATATGCGGTGTCAGTACGATCTGCGGGTGGGCCCAAAAAGGATGATCTGCCGGTGCCGGCTCTTCTTGCAGCACATCCAGCACCGCGCCGCTGAGCTGCCCGCTGGCCAGCGCCTCGAGCAAGTCGTTTTCCACCAGATGCCCGCCACGGCCCATGTTGATCAGGGCCGCGCCCCGGGGCAGTTGGGCGAATAGCTGCGCGTCGAGAATGCCTTGGGTCTGTTCCGTCAGCGGCAGCACGCACAGCAGAATATCGCACTGGCTGAGGAAGGCGGGCAGTTGCTGTTCGCCGGCATAACAGTCCACGCCTGGCACTTGATGGGCACTGCGGGCCCAGCCAGACAAGGCAAAACCGAGGGGCTTGAGGGTGGCCAGAATCTGCTGCGCCTGGGTGCCCAGCCCCATCACGCCGACACGCCGGCTCATCGCCGGTTGCAGCAAATGCGCCTGCCAGCAGCGTGCTGCCTGCTGCTGGCGGTAAAGCAGCATATCCCGGTGCAGGCTGAGCACGGCCCAACTGGCGTATTCGCACATGCCTTGGGTGATGCCCGGGTCCAGCAGGCGCACCACCGGAAGTTGCGCCGGCAAGCGGTGGAGGTCCAGTTGATCAACCCCGGCCGACAGGGCAAACAACACTTTTAGATTGGGCAACAGTTGTTCGAGATTATCCGGGGCCTGCCAGGCGGCCAGGTACTCGATCTCGTCAGGGGCGCCTATGTCTGGCCAGGCGCGCCACTGAATATCCGGTGCGTGTTCGGCGAACAGTGCCTGCCAGTGTTGGCCGCGCACCGGATCCGCTTTGTAGAGCAAGGCCATGGGCATTTCCTGTCGGGTAAAGGGAGCGTTCATCATCGCTCAAGCCCGGCGCAGGATCTGTTGAAAGGCAGGGGCAAAACAGTTGATCCGAATTTCTCACGGGGCAAGTTCGGCTTAGTTCGTTTCGTACACGTCGTAACCTGAACACCATCGCAACCACCTTCCGGTTGCCGGACTCACGATGGGAAATGCCATGAATAGCAAAGTCGACGAAACCCCTCATTTGCTCCGTCAGCGCGATCAATTCGTGCCCCGTGGGCTGGTCACGGCTCACCCCTTGGTGATCGATCGCGCCCAAGGTGCCGAGTTGTGGGATGTGGACGGCAAGCGCTACCTGGATTTTGTCGGCGGCATCGGCGTGCTGAACATCGGCCATAACCACCCGAAAGTGGTCGCGGCAGTGCAGGCGCAATTGCAAAAGGTCTCCCACGCCTGTTTCCAGGTGGTCGCCTACACGCCTTATCTGGACCTGGCCCAGCGCCTGTGCGAAATGATCGGTGGCAAGGAGGCCTATAAAGCGGCGTTTTTCACCTCTGGCGCCGAGGCCGTGGAAAATGCGGTGAAGATTGCACGTGCCCACACCAACCGCTCGGCAGTGATTGCCTTTCGTGGCGGTTTCCACGGTCGCACCTTGCTCGGCACTACGCTGACCGGCATGAGCCAGCCGTACAAACAGAACTTCGGGCCGTTCGCACCGGAGGTGTTCCATACGCCGTATCCGAATGCCTATCGCGGCGTCACCAGTGACATGGCCCTCGCGGCACTCGACGAATTACTCGCCACCCAAGTGGCACCAGAGCGGGTCGCCGCGATTATTATTGAACCGGTGCAGGGCGACGGTGGTTTCCTCGCGGCGCCGGTGGAGTTCCTCAAAGGCCTGCGTGCTTTGACCGAAAAGCACGGCATCGTGCTGATCCTCGATGAAATCCAGACCGGTTTCGGCCGTACCGGCAAGTGGTTCGGCTTCCAGCACGCCGGCATCCAGCCCGACCTGGTCACTGTGGCCAAGAGCCTGGCCGGCGGCTTGCCGTTGTCCGGTGTGGTCGGTAAAGCCGCGATCATGGACGCGCCGTTGCCCGGTGGCCTGGGTGGGACCTATGGCGGTAACGCCTTGTCTTGCGCGGCGGCGCTGGCGGTGATCGATGCCTTCGAGGAAGAACAATTGCTGGCGCGCGCTGACACGTTGGGCGAGCGTTTGCGTCAGGGGTTGCTGAGCTTGCGCAGCCGTCATCCGCAAATCGGTGACGTGCGTGGCACCGGGTTCATGCTGGCCATCGAGCTGATCAAGAACGACGAGGCGCGCACACCAGACGCTGACCTCAATCAGCGGTTGATCGATGAAGCGCGCAAGGGTGGTTTGCTGGTGATCAAGTGCGGCGTGTACCGCAACGTATTGCGCTTCCTGGCGCCCCTGGTTGCCACCGAGGCCCAGGTCGACGAAGCCTTGCAGATTCTTGAGGGCGCTTTGGCACGGGTCTTGAACTGAGCCAGTACCCACGCGAGCCGTTAGGGAGCATGGGTGAATAAAATGCAGCATTGGAGGCTTGACCCACCATGGGGCTGACAACGTATCGAGCGTTGCTGATTGATTGCGACGAAGTGCTGGTGGACCGGGATTCGGGCGTCTGGGCGGCCTTGCAGCCGTTGCTCGACAGCCGTGGCGGCCAGCCGCAAAAAGAGCAGGTGTTGGCCGAATACAATACGGTGGTGGCGGCGCTCTACCCACGCTTTGCTGAGCTAGGCTTCAGTGGTGTGTTGTGCTTTGCCCATCGCCAACTGGCGGCGGGCTGGGGCTTGCAGGCCAGTTGGGAGGAGGGCATGAGTTTTGCGCGTTCAGCTGCCAACTGGTCACTGTTTGAGGACGCGCCAGGCGCTATGCTTTACCTGCGCAAGTTCTATCGATTGCTGGTGCGCGGCGACCGCGATGCGGAAGATCGCGCCTTGTTGTGTGAGCGCCTGGGGATTGCGCTGGAGGATTTCATCTCCCTGGCCGAAGACCCCGAATGGCTCAATCACCCAGCGCTGCAAGCAGAACCTGTCCTGCATGTGACACGAGCGTCTGTCGGCGCATTCGGGGGTTTGGACCGCTGTTTGATCGGCCGCCAGCGTGCCAAACAGCCCACGCCGTGTGCGGCGGATTACTGCATCAACAGCATGGCGGATCTGGTGGCGCAGCATCAGCTGTCTTTACGGCGCTGATTTTGCTAGAAGATTGTCTTACAAATGGCAGTCAAGAGGTACGCAATGGAAGGGCTAGTGAAACTGGACCGGATTGACATCAGTATTCTGGTCGAGCTGCAAAAGGACGGCCGGATGACCAACGTCAGCCTCGCCGACGCCGTTGGCTTATCGGCCAGCCCATGCCTTCAACGCGTCAAGCGGCTGGAGTCGGCCGGGTATATTTCCAGCTACAAGGCGCACTTGAACCTGGCAAAGATTACCGACTCGGTTACGGTATTTACCGAGATCACCCTCAGCGACCACAAGCGGGAAGACTTCGCCAAGTTCGAGTCCAACATTCGCCTGGTGGATGAAGTGCTCGAATGCCATTTGATCAGCGGTGGCTACGATTACCTGGTGCGCTTCATGACCCGCAGCATTCAGCATTATCAGGAAGTGGTCGAAAGCCTGCTGGACAAGAACATCGGCATTTCCAAGTACTTCAGCTACATCGTCATCAAGTCGCCGGTGCTTAAAGACGGCGTCCCTCTGCGCAAACTGCTGCGCCACTGAAAAAACCCCACCGCATAAAGCCCCCTGCGCTGCCTCAAAAGAGGCGGTTCGGGTGGTCTTGCCTTGGCGTTGCACCCCGATTGGACACGCTCATGCATGGGCGGCGCTAAACGCCTCATATCGACGCAAGCCGCATAAAGCACTGTTTTGAGCCTTTAAAACAGTCATCTGCCCCGGCGTGTGCGCGTAATTCGGCGCAACGCGCAAAAGTGCCTGCGTTGTAATGCGTCCAGAGTGAGGGAGCGGAGTGTTGTGCGGTGTTTTCAACTCGGTTGAAGCCGCAACAGCTTTTCGTTGAACACCACCAATCGGAGCGAAAAAAATGCGAATGAGCAACGCAAAAGCACTGTTGGGTTACGGTGCGTTCATGCTGGCAACCACCAGCGAGGCGCATCAGATCTGGTACGAACAACTTCCCGGCCAACCCTTGGCTTTGTATTACGGGGAATATGACAAGAATGTGCTGGAAGTGACGCCGGGGGGAATGGACCGGTTCAAGCAACTCAAGGCCTGGTCGATGGCCGACAGGTCTGCGCCGTTGAGCCTGACCTTGCAGCGTCAGGCGTTCGCCCTCGCTCAGCAACCCAGTCGCGATGACTCGTTGCTCGCAAGGGACCTGCACTACCCGATTTTTGATCTGCATGAAGCCGGCAAGACCCTGAAGGCCTATTGGACGCCTGCCACCCGCTGGGTCGGCGACTTGCGCGCCCGCACCCCGGAACTGACGCTGGACATCGTGCCTACCGGCGTCGCCGATACGGGCAGGGCACAGTTCCAGGTGTTCTACGCATCCAGGCCGCTGGCGGACCAGGACGTGGTGCTGGAAACCGCATCCGGTGAAGTCTTCAGCCAGCGCAGCGACGCCACCGGCAAGGTCAGCTTTGAATTGCCATGGCAAGGCACGTACGTGGTGGCCGTGGAATACCAGGACTACAGCCCCGGCGAGCGTGTGAACCTTGAGGGCAAGGCCGAGGCGTTTGACGTCAAGCGCTTCAGCTCCACGCTGTCGTTTTACCGGCAGCAGGGCCAACCCCCATTACCTCGGGCGCCGTCGCAACTGCCGGCATCGGAAGTCGCCAGGCTGAAAAAACAGGCCTGATTCATTGCCTCCTTCATGAGTGATTGATATGACCCTTTCTTCAGGATTGGCCGGTCAGGCGGGCACTGTTGCCCCGGCGCTTGCCCGCAGCAAAGTCACGGCCGCCACGCGGATGTTGGCCATCGATGCCTTGCGTGGTTTCGTGATGCTCTTGATGCTCATCGACCACGTACGGGAAACCTTTTTACTGCACCGCCAGGTCACCGACCCGATCGATGCACTGAGCGTTACCCCAGACTTGTACTTCACCCGCATGCTCAGCGAGATCTGTGCGCCGGCGTTTATCTTCCTCACCGGGCTGTCGGCCTGGCTCTATAGCCAGAAACACAGCGCTCGCGAGACATCGGTATTTCTGCTCAAACGCGGCGTGTTCCTGGTGTTCCTGGAAATCACCTTCGTGTGCTTTGCCTGGAATGCCGAGCTACCGCCCAAGACATTATGGTTGCAGGTGATCTGGTGCATTGGCCTGTGCATGATTGTGCTGGCCGGGTTGCTGCACTTCAAGCGCAGCTGGCTGGTGGTGCTGGGTGTGGCAATTGTCGCCGGGCATAACCTGCTGGATGGCGTGACCGTGGGGCCGGAATCGCCGTCCTTTGTGCCATGGTCGATTCTGCATCAGCGGGTGTTTATCGATATCACCGAGTTCACCCGGGCGCGCACCACCTACCCGATATTGCCGTGGATTGGCGTGATCCTGCTGGGCTGGGGCATCGGCCCTTGGTTCGGCAAGGACATGCCGCCCGCCGAGCGTATATCCCGGCTGGTCAAGCTGGGCGCCGGTTTGCTGGTGGCGTTTGTGTTTATCCGTTACCTGAACGTCTACGGCGAGAAGCCTTGGGTGCAGACCGGTGACGCGTTGCGTACGTTCATGAGTTTCATGAGCGCGAAGAAATACCCGCCGTCGCTGATGTTCCTGATGCCAACCCTGGCCCTGTCGCTGCTGTTGTTGGCGCTGTTCGAGAAATGGCAGGACCGCGGGTTAACGGCGACCCTCGCGATCTACGGCGGGGCACCGATGTTTTTCTACTTGCTGCACCTCTACGTACTCAAGGCCATGTACCTGGTTGCGCTGGCGATCTGGGGTGCCAACCAGGGTACTTACTACGGCTTTGACGACCTGCCGATGGTGTGGTTGTGGAGCGTGATCCTTGGGGTGTTGCTGTTCTTCCCGACGCGTTGGTTTGCCAACCTCAAACAGCGCCGTCGCGACATCGCGATCCTCAAATACCTCTGAGGTGCCCAACGGTGTTCCCCGCTCGGCGGAACACCCAGGCCTCAAGCATTCTGGAGCCAAACCGTGAAGACCCTATCGACCCACACCCTGCTATTGGCATTGGGAGGGCAGTCCCTGCTCGCCTTGGCCGCGGAACAAGACATCGCCAAAGGCTTTGTCGAGGACAGCCAATGGAGCCTCCTCAACCGCAGCGTCTATGACCGCCGCGACTACCAGCACGGCGCACTGAGCAATGGTGCGCGCAACGCCTACAAACCCCGGGCCCAGCGCAGTGATTTCGCAGAAGAATGGGCGTATGGCGCAATGGCCGATTACACCTCCGGCTTTACCACCGGTACCGTCGGCTTTGGCCTTGATGCCCACGTTTATTCCGGCTGGAAACTGGACAGCGGCGGCGGGCGTGCCGGGAAGGCACGGCTGCTGGGCGTGGACAATGACGGCCATCCCAAGGACGAATTCAGCCGTGGCGGCGCGGTGGCCAAGCTGCGGTTTTCCTCGACGGAACTGCGTTACGGCGAGCAGCGGGTGAAAACCCCGGTATTTGGTTCGTCCGACAGCCGCCTGCTACCCGAAACGGCCACCGGATGGCTGTTGACCAGCCGCGAGCTGCCCGCCACCACGATGTACGCCGGGCACTTCACCGAGAGCACCGACCGCAACGCCAGCAGCCATGACCAGGGATTTGTCGTCAACTACTCCAATGGCAAACAGGGCAACCGCTTTGACCTGCTGGGGGTACGCAATACGGCCATCAAGGGCCTGAGTGCCAGCCTGTTCAGCGCCGTCTACGAAGACACCTGGCGCCAGCACTACCTGGGCGCCATCTACACCCAGCCACTGGTTCCCGGCCAGGCGCTGACCGTGGACTTCAACCTGTACCGAACCCAGGACACGGGCAAAGCCTTGTCCGGACGCATCGACAACACCACCTGGAGCCTGCTGTCGACCTATCGGCTCGGCGCCCACAGCTTCGGCGTCGGTTATCAGAAGGTTGCGGGCGATACGCCTTACGACTATGTCACCCGCGGGGCGATTTACCTGAGCAATGCCGTTGCGCTGTCCGACTTCAACGCGCCACGGGAAGCGTCCTGGCAAGCTCGCTACGACCTGGATCTGGCCGGCTATGGCGTTCCAGGCCTGACCTTCGGGGCGTTGTACGTGCGCGGCAGCGGTATTGACGGTAGCCACATGGACCCCAACGGCGGCTACAAGTGGCTGGGCTATGGCGAGGGTGGCAAGCATTGGGAGCGTGACGTGCAAGCGCGCTACGTGGTGCAGTCTGGCGTGGTGAAGAACCTCGCATTTACCCTGCGCCATGCGGTGCACCGTGGCAATGCGGCCCAGGCCGAACTGGACGCCAACCAGATCCGCCTGGCTGTCGAGTATCCACTGGGAGGGCGCTTGCGGTAGGCGAGCGGCGTGGGTGGCTTTGCGTGGTGGCCTCAGTAGCGTCGATCAGGCTTTGCTGGAAGACTTCGTTGCGAAGGCAGCGTCGCCCAACAGTGCAACCACCAGCGCGGCAATCCAGCGTGCGTAAATGCCCAGCACCAGCATCAGGCCGCCGATCACTGGGCCGGCCGCCAGTGCGATCCCGCCGCAAGCGCCCCACAGCGCGACCGCGGAGCGGCGTTTGTCCGGATCGTTAAAAGACACGCGGATAAGTGTCAGTGAGGTCGGTATCAGCAAGGCGGCACCGATGCCCTGAATCATGCGCATGGTGATCAGCAGGGTCATGCTGTTGGCCAGGCCACAGCCGACGGAGGCGAGGGTGAATATGGCGAAACCCACGGCGAAGACGGATTTTGCCCCCCATTTATCACCCCATGCACCGCCCAGGATCAGCAGCGCAGAAAAGGGCAGCGCATAGCTGTTGATGACCCATTGCAGGCCGGTGAGGTCGCTATTGAATGCCTTTTTGAGCGCACCGAGGCCGACGTTCACGACGCTGACGTCCAGTTGTACAACAAGAATTCCGAGGCACGCGGCAGTCAGGATTGCTCGTAACGAGGAAGAAGGATGGGTCATAGCGGTTGTAATTCACCTCGACCGCCAGTGAAGCCGGGACCCGCCTGGCTATCACTGGCGCAATGCACTTAAACGAACTGCAAGACGTCATTGACGGCTTTACGCGGCTTTTGTGGCCAGTTGGTCGTGCCGGGGTAGCCAACGGTGACCAGCATCACCGGGACTTCGGTGGCCGACAGGCCAAACTCTGTGGTCACTGCCGACTGATCGAAGCCGATCATGGGCGTCGAAACCAACCCTTGGCCCTTGGCGGCCAGCATCAGCGTCATCGCGGCCAGGGATCCGGAACGGATCGCTTCGTCGCGCTGCAACTGCGGGTTTTCCTGGTACATGCCTTGCGCGGCACCCACCCACATGTCGTAAATCGACTGGTCGATGATGCCGGCATCCACGGACGGCTTCAGCGCAGCAGGCAGCGTTTCGTGCGGGTTGAGGGTGCCGCAGACGATAAACGTCACGGCCGCCTCCACCACCTTCTGCTGGCCGAAAGCCAATGGCAGCAAGCGTGCCTTGGCTTCGGTGCTGCGTACCGCCACGAACCGCCAGTTTTGCAGGTTAAAGGCAGAGGGCGCGTGGGTGGCCAGGTTGATCAGCTCAGCGATCTGCTCGTCGGTCAATTGACGTTCAGTGTCATAGCTGTTGGCGGAAATTCGGGACTTAATGACTTCGGCAATACCGGACATGGTGATCTCTGTACGTTAAGGGTTGGCGCCTTCGTTCAAATCAACGGCTGAAGCCGTCGAACGGGGTCATGTACACCGCGCCGAATGGGTCCAGGCGTTTGCGGATTTCAGCATCCGGCCTGCCGTACACCACCAGGCTGGTGATGGTGCATAGCTCCAGGAACCGCTGGCCGAACGGTGCAAACGTGGTGTCGACGTGGCTGACTACGGCATCGGCGTTGTAGCGCTCAAGGATATGAACGGTGCTGGTGTCTTCGTTGGCGCTGTATTCGTAAACCAGTGTGCCGGGTTCTGCACGGGTGGCCGTGACGATCGTGGCGATCAGCGCCTTGAACTCGGCGAATTCCGCGGGTTTTACCGCGAGGTTGAACAGGCAGGAAATGTAGGGGTGCATGATGAGTTTCCGTCAGAGGCGCCAGGCGGCGCCTGTTGAGTAGGAGGGGTCAAGACTTGTCTGGCGCATCCCCGAACAGTTTGCCGGCGCCAGCCCAGTCGGACGCCGCAACGTCTTCAAAAATGACGTAGATGTAGTTGGCGTCAGTACCGGTGTGGTTGACGATGCTTTGGGTGATGTCGGCGGCAACAGCGGCTTTTTGCGCGTGTTCTTTACCTTCGAACCAGCTCACTCGTACGACGGGCATAAGGTATTCCTCTTGGGACATTGATCGGGGAGAGGCGCGCGATGTGCACCGTTGTCTTACTGGAATCTATCGTACTGGCGAACAAGCTGGCGATAAACGGCCTCCAGCTATAATCTGGGTAGACTAAAACTCTACAATCAGCGAGCCCGGCATGGTCCCCATTGATTCCTTTCAGGGCGTTATCACCTTTGTGGTCGCCGCTCGTTCGTCCAGCTTCACCCAGGCTGCCGAGCGGTTGGGGCTGTCGAAATCTGCCGTGGGCAAAGCCATCGCGCGTCTTGAGGAGCGCCTGGGCGTGCAGCTGTTTCATCGCACCACCCGACGTATTTCCCTGACCGCCGATGGCGAGGCCTATTTCGCGGCGTGCTCTACGGCGCTGGAAGAAATCGGCGCCGCCGAAAGTGGCCTGGGGCCTGGTGGTGGCGAGCCTTCAGGGCGATTGCGCGTCGATATTCCGGTGGCCTTCGGTCGTCGTGTCGTTGCGCCCTTGCTCTTCGAGATCGCCAATAAATACCCGGCGTTGCAATTGAACCTGACGTTTTCCGATCACCTGGTGGACCCATTCGAGGAAGGGATCGATTTATTGGTGCGCTTCGGCGAATTGCAGGACACCAGCGGCCTGGTCGCGCGGCGCTTGATGCGCCAGCGCTGGGCCATTTGTGCAGCACCTGGCTACCTGGCACGGTTTGGCGTGCCACACACCCTCGAAGACCTTAACCAGCACCGTTGCATTGTCGGACACCGGCGCGGCCAGCCGTTGGCGTGGCGAGTCATGCAGGCAGGGCAAACCGTGCGCTACGCGCCTCCTTCTACCCATCAGATTGGCGATGGCGAAGCGATGATTCTTGCGGCGGTTGCGGGCACCGGCCTGTGCCAGATGCCGCGCAGCCTGTTCCAGGATGATATCGAAGCGGGCCGCTTGGTTGAGGTGCTGCACAGCTATGAACCGGAAGCGGTAGATGTGCATGCCGTATGGCCGAAGGTGTCGCATCTGCGGCCGAAGGTGAGGTATGTGGTGGATGAACTGGTCAAGCTGTGCGCGCATTGGCAGTGATGGGCTAATCGCTGAACAGCTCGAACATCAGTTGTCGGAACCATTTATTGGCCGGGTCCCGATTGTATTTGCCGTGCCAGAACAAGTTGATCGCAATCTCGGGCAAGGGCAGCGGCAGCGGCAGGCTCGTCAGGCCAAAAGGGCCTGCGCAACTGTTGGCGAAACGCTCGGGGACCGTGGCGATCAGGTCGGTGTTCTGCAGGATATGACCCACCGCAACAAAGTGTGGCACCTCCAGCCGAATCTCACGCTGCAGGCCTGCGCGCTGCATATGGGTGTCAATTTCGCCATGGCCGGTGCTGGCGGCCACGATTCTTACATGGCCGAACTCGCAGAATCGCTCCCGCGTCATCGGCTGCTCAGTCAGCGGGTGGTCCTTTCGGCATAAGCACACATAGCGGTGATGAAACAGACGGCGCTGGTAGAAGCCTGCCTGCAGGTCTGGCAGCAGCCCGACTGCCAGATCCACCTGACCATTGGCCAGGCTTTCGGACAGCTCGGCGTGGCTGCGCAGGGTACTCACCGAAACCCCGGGCGCTTGCTTGAGCAGCGCTTCGATCAAGCGCGGCACAAAGTAAATTTCCCCGATGTCGGTCATCGCCACCACGAAGCGCTTCTGGCTGGTTGCCGGGTCGAATTCGTCATGGCGGTTGATCGCGCCATGCAACAGGCCGATTGCCTGGGAGATGGGCTCTGCCAGTTGCGCGGCATAGGGCGTGGGCTGCATGCCCTTGGGCGTACGTACAAACAGTTCATCGTTGAACGTGGTCCGCAAACGCTTCAGCGCGTTGCTGACAGCGGGTTGAGTCAGCCCGAGGCCCTCGGCTGCCACTGACACACTTCGGTCCAGCAGCACCTGGTTGAAGATCACCAGAAGGTTCAGGTCCAGCTCGCGCAGATTCATTTGGGCTTGTCCCTCGGTGTGGTTCAGGTCGCTAGTGCCTATTCAGGTTGGTGATAGTTTGTATGGGTTGGAGAGCATTTATCAATGGTTGGTGAATAGTCATGATCGGGCTATTCCAAAAACAACACATAAGGTTTTCCCATGACTGGCCCTCATTCTGTCTTGCAAGTGGGCATCGTTGGCGGCGGTATCGCTGGCGTCGCCTTGGCACTTGATCTCTGTCGTCACCCCCATCTGGACGTGACATTATTTGAAGCCGCTGCCGCCTTTGGCGAGGTCGGTGCCGGGGTGTCGTTCGGTGCGAACGCTGTACGCGCCATCGAAGGACTGGGCATCGGCAAGCCCTACGAACTGATCGCTGACCGAACCCCGCAACCGTGGCAAGACATCTGGTTTGAATGGCGTCGCGGCGCAGACGCCGGCTACCTCGGTGCCAGCGTCGCCCCGGGTGTCGGCCAATCCTCCGTGCACCGTGCAGATTTCCTTGATGCCCTGGCCAAGCAACTGCCGGAAGGCATCGCTCGCTTCGACAAGCGTGCGGTCAGCGCACAAGAGACGGGCGATAGGGTCCGCGTTCAGTTCACCGATGGCACGGACTATGAGTGTGACCTGCTGATCGCCGCAGACGGCATCAAATCCTCGCTTCGCGACTATGTGCTCCAAGGGCTGGGCCAGCCTTTGGTCGCGCCCAGGTTCAGTGGCACCTGCGCCTACCGTGGCATGATCGACAGCGAACAACTGCGCGAGGCCTATCGCGCTGCGGGCGTCGACGAGCACCTGATCAACGTCCCGCAAATGTACCTGGGCCTCGATGCCCATATCCTCACGTTCCCGGTCAAGCAGGGCCGGTTGATCAACGTGGTGGCCTTTGTCTCTGATCGCAGCGACCCCAAGCCGGTATGGCCCAAAGGCACGCCGTGGGTCAAAAGCACCAGCCAGGCACAGATGCTGGAGGCCTTCGCTGAGTGGGGCGATGCGGTTCGCGTGTTGCTGGAGTGCATTCCCGAACCGACCCTGTGGGCGCTTCACGAACTGGACGAGCTTGCCGGCTATACCCATGGCCGCGTTGGGCTGATCGGTGACGCGGCCCACGCCATGCTCCCGCACCAAGGCGCCGGGGCAGGGCAAGGACTGGAAGATGCCTGGCTGCTCGCACGCCTGCTGGGAGACCCCCGGGTGCTGGAGGGTAATGTCCAAACCGTGCTGCAGGTGTACGACGCGATTCGTCGGCCGCGCGCCTGCCGTGTGCAGCGGACGTCATGGGAAGCTGACGAACTCTACGAATTGCGCGACCTTCAGGTTGGAGGCCGCGAACCCCTTCTGTCGACCACCCTGGCCAGTCGCTTTGACTGGTTATGGAACCACGACCTGCAAACGGACCTGGCAGACGCGCGCAGCCGGCTTGGGTGGGTAGCGGGTGTTTGATCACCTAAGTTAACCTGGCCATGGTGTATGAATAGACCTCTCGACTCTATCCATCCAGGGAGCCGCGACCCCATGTCAAATACGGCTGGCATGTTTACCCGTCAGTACTTTCACGGCACCCGTGCCAATCCGTTGCGGGTCGTCGCTGAAGTGACGAAGTGGCAAGGGCATTCGCCTGAGCGTTTGCAGCAGATGAAGGATAACCTCACCTGTATGAAGGCGCAGGGTACAAATGTCATCATCGACTGATGACTTTTCCAGCAGGTACTCCCATGCAAAGTTCCCCTCCTGAAGGCTTGCCGCTCTATCGCATTCTGACCGGCAAGGACGATGCCTCCTTCTGTCATCGGGTATCAGAAGCCCTGGCGCTGGGCTACGAGCTTTATGGTTCGCCCGCTGCCACCTTCAACGGCGAGTACGTGGTAGTGGCGCAGGCTATCATCTGGAAGCCGGGCAAGTAGGCCACCGGTTTACCGCACCATCTGAACGCGCAAACACCCGCATCAGCCTTCATGGGTCAAGTGCGGGGTCACAATGACTCAGCAATGAACAAGGACGAACATTACCGATGATCAACTCAGCCTTGCGGATTTGGTGTGCAGTCAGTGTGCTGTGCGTTGCCTCGTTCACCATGGTGACTTGCGAGTTCGCGCCCATTGGTTTGCTGTCGCAGATAGCCAACGACCTGGATCAAGCGCCGTCTACCGTCGGGCTGACGGTGACGTTGTATGCGTGGATCGGCGCAGCCAGCGGCTTGCTGTCCAACGGGTTGAACCGCTGGGTTGCGCGCAAGACGCTGCTGATCGTCTTGATGCTGATACTGGCCGTATCAAACGGCTTGGCGGCATTGTCCCCTGAGTTTTCGACATTGCTTGGTGCCCGCGCCGTGGGCGCATTGGCCCACGGGGTGTTCTGGGCCATCGTGGCAGCCACCGCCGCCCATATGGTGCCGGCGCAACGCGTGGGGCTGGCCACCTCGATTGTGTTGGGCGGCATCACGGTCGCCACGGTCATGGGCGTTCCGCTGGTCAACCTGGTGGGCCAATACGATGGTTGGCGCACGGCATTTGTATGCCTGGCCTTGATGTGTGTCGCCAGCGCCGGTGCGATAGCCTTCGTGCTGCCCAACATGCACATTCCCTCGCTGCCCAAAGGTATCGGGTTTGCGGTGGTGCTGAGGCGCAAGGACCTCCTCATCACGTACGTCATCACCGGCCTGACGGCCGCCGCGCATTTTGGCGCCTACACCTTTGTCGAACCGTTTATTGGCCAGGTGCCCGGCATTACCTCGTACTTGATTGCGGTGTTGCTGTTTGCCTTCGGGGCCGCAGGTTTTCTGGGCAACCTGCTGAGTGCGCTGTTTATTGATCGCTACTTGAAGGCGTTCATTTTGCTGGCGCTGGTGGCGATGGCATTGGCGTTGGTGACCTTGGGTATTTACGGGCCGCTACTGGGGCTCGTGCCCGTGGTTATCTTGCTGGTGATCTGGGGCGTGGCCATTTGCGCCCTGTTTACCGGATTGCAGACCTGGGTCTTGAGGATTGCCGGTGATCACATGGTGCCGGCGACCGCGATCCATACCGCGGTGCTGAACAGCGCGATCGGGTTGGGTGTGATTATCGGAGGGAGTGCGCTGGAGGTGGCCGGGTTCAAGGGGGCGATGTTGTCGGCCAGCGTGGTGATTGTCCCGGCCATCGTGCTGATGATTGCCGCAGGGCTTCGCGCCAGGGCAGAGCCCGCTTTCTCGTAACGCGCGAGGGCAGGCGTGGTAATGCCGGTGACGGTATTGCTGCGTGATCCTGATGGAAGCCTGGTCAATGTCTTTTCAAGAAAGGCCGTGGAGCGCTAAAGTAATCGGCTTAAGCGCCGATCAATTAAGACCTATACCGGAATTGGACATTTAGCATGATGACTAACGTTAGCAGTCTCGCTTCAGTATCAATCAGCCCAAGCACCGCCACTGCGGGTGATAGCGTCAAGACTGACGCCTCTGATGCCTCTGAAGCCACTGGAACCACCAGTGTCAGCCCGGGCACAGATGCTAAAAGTTCGGCTGGTGCAGGCGCTGGCCAGTCTGCATCGACGTCGCAAGAGTCCGATACCGTCAAGGAATTGAAAAAGCAAATTGCGGAGTTGCAAAAGCAACTTCAAGAGCAGCAGCAAAACATGCAAAAAGCCCAGGCGAGCAATCAGACCGCAGACGCCAAAGCCGCGGCGGTGGCAGCGGCTCAAACGCAGATCGCGTCAACGTCAGCGGCCTTGCAGTCAGCCACATCCGCTTTGTTGCAGGCAGTCACTGCAGAGGGCGCAAGCACTACTGGAACAATGGTCAGTACCACGGCCTGAGACGCAGCATAGCGTCGGGTGATTAGCCTCACTTCGCGCACCTGAACGTCAACGGAACTGCGTTTATGAAATACAGCTGGATCGCACTTGTTTTACTGCTTTGTGCCTGCACAAGCGGCCCCAACCATCAGGAACAAATGGCAGAGCAACGTTTATGGGAATATCAGTTGCTCACCCACCTCAACCGGTTCAAGTCCTACCCTGAGGACGCTCGCTTGCAAAGGCTGACGGGCCTGGTCAGAGTAAAATTTGTCGTCGATGCCCAAGGCAACCTGATACGCCACAAAATCGTCAGCCATACAGGCTCGGATCTTTTCGTTGGTGCAGTGGAGGCATTTATTCCGGCAGCATCGCCAGTGCCTGCGCCTCCACCCTCAATGCTGCTTAATGGCCAAATTGAAGTGGTGGCCCCGTTTGTATTCTGCCTGGAGCAGGGCGCCTGCACCGGCTCACCGCCGCGGCGACTTTAGCCCTGGCGCGTGGGCAAATGACAGGCAAAGAAAAGCTCGCGATGGGGAGCGCGGGCTTAAAGGTTTACACCAGGAGCTGAGATGACCCTAAGCGCCCGGCTGTGAAAGGCGTGTGAAAGAACGGCACACCACATGCCGATAAATCGCCCCGTTGGATATTTTGGAGCCCCGGCATTTGCCGGGGCTTTTTCGTATGCGGGGCTGTAGCCCTTCACGGGAACCAGTCTTCAGAAATGCAGTCATAGCGATGTGCCATCTCGGCAGATCAGAAAGGAATCAACTGATGCTCATCATGGGTAAAGCCTCGTTCGTTGTTGTTGCTG
The DNA here is from genome assembly GCF_002204795.1 of Pseudomonas sp. K2I15. Lineage (GTDB taxonomy): Bacteria > Pseudomonadota > Gammaproteobacteria > Pseudomonadales > Pseudomonadaceae > Aquipseudomonas. The sequence continues at coordinate 19,323 of NZ_NIXO01000002.1, read as the reverse complement.
CCAGTGTCGCGTCGTTGTTGATCGGCGCGATGGCCCCGTTGGCCCAGGCGGCCAGCCCCGCTCGATGGGGGGATTTTGGTGCGTCGGCCGGTGACAAGATTACCGCGAGCAGTTGGGGCGCAGGAGGCGAATATTTCCTGCATTCGTCGGACATCTCGGTAGGCGACATTCAAGCCATGCGCGACGCGCTCAAACGCAATGACACCGAGATGCAAAACTTGAAAAGCAAGCTGGACAGTCAGACACGCGCCCTTGAAGACCTGAAGAAAAACACCGGCTCAAGTTCCGGTTCCAGTGACGGCCAACTCTCTGAGCTCAAGCGCACCGTGTCTGATCAGAAAAGCACGATCGACAAGCTTAAAAGCGAGATTGACGACCTCAAGCGCAATTCGAGTTCAAGCTCAAGTTCCAGTTCGAGTGAACTGTCCAGTCTCAAGAGCACGGTGAGTGATCAGAAGCGCAGCCTTGAAGACCTCAAGCGCAGTGTCGACACCCTCAGCAGCAAAGTGAAATAACGCTGCGTCATGCAGTGGCGAGCTTAAATGGTCGCCACTGCTTCGCTCTCGCTCAATTTAATAAGCGCCCGCGGCCGCCTTGGCACCGCTGACGATGGCGATCCCGGAACTACTGCCTAACCGCGTGGCACCGGCCTCGATCATCGCCTGGGCCGTCGCCAGGTCGCGCACGCCGCCTGAGGCTTTCACCCCAATCTGTGCGCCCACCACCTCCCGCATCAGGCGCACATCTGCCAGCGTCGCGCCGCCATGGCCGAAACCGGTGGAGGTCTTGACGAACGCCACGTTCAGTTCGCGGCACAGGGTGCAGGCATTGGTTTTCTGCGGGTCATCGAGCAACCCGGTCTCGAGGATGACTTTCAACGGCACCACGCCGCAAGCCGCCAGCACCTGGGCAATATCGTCGCGTACCTGGTCCAGCAGACCATCCTTCAGCCAGCCGATGTTCAGCACCATGTCGATCTCGCCGGCACCGGCCTCGATCGCAAGCTTGGCTTCATAAGCCTTGGCCGCACTCAAACCCGCACCCAAGGGAAAACCTACCACCGCACAGACCAGCGGGGCAGCGTCGCGCAGGCATTCGGCGGCGAGCGGCACGTTGGCACTGTTGACGCACACGGACTTGAAGCCATGCTCGCGGGCCTCGTCGCACAGTTGGCGAATGCTCGCCTGGGAAGCATCGGCGGCCAGCAGGGTGTGGTCGATATAGGCCGCGAGCGGCAACGCGTTAGTCGGCATGGCAAGTGTCCTGTAAGGATGAGGTGCTGGGAAAAGCCGGTATGTGTTAAGTTGGATGCATTAAATGTGAAATAAATAACATTGTAAATGGAATTTGTGACTGCCCTGATCAAGGGCGTGCATTCAACGAGGGTTGGAACGCAGTGGATTCAAAGAAAAGCGAAAGATTTCGGGCCATGCACAAGGCCTTGCAGGGCGAGTCGGCGATTCACCTGCGTGACATGGCCGCGCTGCTCGGCGTATCGGAAATGACCCTGCGCCGCGACCTGGTAGACAGTCCCCAAGGCCTTCGTTTGCTGGGTGGGCACGTGACCCGCAGCGGGCCGCCGGAGCCTGATTACCAGGTTGCCGAACAGGACCAGCGCCATGTCGCCGAGAAGCGCCAGATCGGCGCATTGGCCGCCAGCCTGGTACGGCCCGGCGACACGGTGTTTATCGATTGCGGCACCACCACGCCGTTCATTATCGAGGCGTTGCCGGATGACCTGGAGTTCACCGCGCTGTGCAATTCCCTCAACGTATTGCTCAAGCTGCAGCAAAAGCCCCACTGCACCATCATCCTCTGCGGCGGTACTTTTCACCGGCGCAACATGGTGTTCGAGAGTCATGCAGAGGCGGGCATCCTGGACGGCATCCGCGTGGCGTGGGCGTTTATTTCGGCGGCCGGCGTCAGCGCGGCCCACGGCGTCACCTGCTACAACCTCAACGAAGTGGAGGTTAAACGCCGGGTCATGGCGCGGGCGCAAACCTGCGTGCTGGTGGCCGACCACAGCAAGTTCGACGAGGTACGTGCCGCGCACTTTGCCGAGCTGTCGGACTTCCAGCGAGTGATCAGCGACCCTGGCCTTGACGCAGCACAACAGCAGGTGATCAAGGACAGCGGGGCGATCCTGTTGATCTGATTCAAATAGCATTGTGATTTTTATTTCATTTGTTTGGAATTTAACAAATTAGCCTTGACACCCTCGGGAGCAAGGCATAGTTTTTCAAATGTGATCGCGGTTCACATTTGTGAGCGTGGCCTCCCTGAAGGCTGCGCCCGAATCCAGACAACAATAAAAATAGGAATCACCATGCTCCAGATAGCCCGTAAACCTGTTCATGTGCTGGCCCTTGCACTGGCTGTCGCGGCCTCGGCGCTGGCGCTGAACGCCCAGGCCAAGGATCTGAAGATCGGTTTCAGCCAGGTCACCCTGCAATCTCCCTTCTATGTACAACTGCGCGATGGCGCCAAGGCCGCAGCGGCCAAGGGCGGCGACGAGCTGATCTTCCTCGACGCCAACGGCGATATCAGCAAACAGAACAACGACATCCAGGACCTGCTGACCCGCAAGGTCGACATCCTCATCATCAATGCCGTGAACCCCGACGCCGTGGGCGCCGCCCTCGACGCCGCCAAACGCGCCAAGGTGCCGGTGATTGCCGTCGACCGCGCAATCAATGCCCCCGTAGCCACCACCATCGGCCGCAACAACGCCGAGATGGGCGAATTGTCCGGCAAGGCTTTGCTCGCCGCGCTCAAGCAGCGTGGCGTGACCAAGGGCAAGATCATCGAGATCCAGGGCGACGCTGGCGGCACGGTCATGAAAGAACGCCGCAAGGGCTTCCACACCGCGCTGGCCGGTACCGACTTCAAGATCATCGACGGCCCCTACAGCGAATACATGCGCGCCAACGCGGTAACGGCGATGCAGGATTTGCTGCAAGCGCACCCCGACCTCAAGGCCGTGATCGCGCATAACGACGACATGGCCATGGGCGCGCTGCAAGTGCTCACCGAAAGCGGCAAGAAAGACGTGCTGGTGGCCGGGATCGACGGCTTGTCCGAGGCCTTGAATGCCATCCAGAACGGCGATCAATACGTGGCCACCGCCCTCAACGACCCGCGCTACCTCGGCGAAGTCGCCATTGAGGCGGCACGTGCCCTGGCGGCCGGCAAATCGGTGCCGAACTTTGTCGATGCCGGCACCCAGGTGGTGACCAAGGCCAACGCGGCCGAGGTCAAGCATGACTCTACCTTCGGCGAATACCGCCCCGGCGCGCTCTAACGGTTCTGCGCCGCCACGCTATGGATTTTTGCTGGCACCTCTTGCGGGAGGTGCCCGTTCGAACGCACTCGTCACTCAACAGAGGAATTCACTGTGAAAGCTGCCGTCATGTACCAACCGGGCGATATCCGGGTCGAAGATGTTCCCAAACCTGCGGTCAAGGCCGGCCACGCGCTGGTCCGGGTCGCGGCCTGCGGCGTGTGCGGCTCGGATATCCCGCGCATGCTGAGCAAGGGCGCCCACGTGATGCCGCTGATTTGCGGCCATGAATTCGCGGGCTTCATCGAAGAAATCGGCAGCGGTGTCGAAGGTTATGCCATCGGTGAGCTGGTGACCGTGCCGCCGATGATTCCGGACGTCAGCAGCGACCAATATGCCCGTGGCTTTCCGTCCCGCTCGGAGCGCTACGACTACTTCGGCAGCCGCCGCGACGGCGCGTATGCCGAGTACGTCAACGTGCCGCTGAGTAACTTGATCAAGGTGCCCCAAGGCATGGACCCGATTGCCGCGTCCCTGGTGGACCCGGCGGCGATTGCCCTGCATGCGATCTGGAAAGCCGACTTCAAGGCCGGGCAGATCGGGGCGGTGGTGGGGTGCGGGCCGATCGGCCTGTTTGCGATTCAATGGCTGCGGGTCATGGGTGCTAAAGATATTGTGGCCATCGACATCGCCGAAGAAAAGCTCGCCATGGCCCGCGAAGCCGGCGCCACTCACACCCTGCTCAGCGGCGCGGCGGATGCCGAGTTGCCACGCTGCCAACTGGTGATTGAAGCCGCCGGCCACCCAAGCTCGATCAATCAGGCCGTGCAACTGACCAAGGCCGGCGGGCACGTGGTGTTTATCGGCATTCCTACCAGCGAAGTCGCCCTCAGCACCGCGACGTTCTCGCACTTCCTGCGCCAGGAAATCTCCCTGCACGGCGCCTGGAACTCCTTCTCGGCACCGTTCCCGGGTGACGAATGGACGGCTTCCATCGACAAGTTGGCTTCCGGTGAATTGCAGTGGCAGTTCATGATTACCCACGACTTGCCGCTGGATGAATTGCCGGCGATGTTCAAGCGGTATGCCGATCGCAGTGAAGTGGCGGCCAAGGTGATTTTCCGTCCCTGAGCCACGCTGTTAGTTGTGTGTCGCCAAGCCCGACAGCGCTGAGCGTTGCCGGGCTTAAAACAAAAAGCGTCGTCGTAACAAGACGCAGGAGGACTACCGATGACCTTGTTGTTGGGACTGGATTTCGGAACAGGTGGGGTGCGAGCCGGGTTGTATGACCTGCACAGCCACAAACTGGTGCACGTCGCCGAGGCGCCGTACGCCACGCAATACCCGCAGTTGGGCTGGGCCGAGCAGGCGCCGGCAGATTGGTGGTCGGCACTGGGCAAGGCCTGCCGGCAGTTGATGGCCCTGGCCGGGCACCCGCAGGTGGCGGCGGTGTGTGTCGCCACCACGGCCTCCACAGTGGTGGTCGCCCAGGCGGACGGCCAACCCCTGGCCCCGGCGTTGTTATGGATGGATTGCCGCGCCGCAGCCGAGTCGGCGCGCACGGCCCACGTCAGCCACCCGATGATGAACCAGGGCGGTGACGCGGTGGAATGGCTGGTGCCCAAGGCGATGTGGCTGGCCGAGCACGAGCCCCAGGTTTACCAGCGCGCCGAGCGGATTTGCGAGGCAGTGGACTGGATCAACTTTCAGTTGACCGGGCGCTGGGTCGCCTCCCAGTTGAATGCCAGTTGCAAGTGGAATTACGACACGTTGGCGCAGCGTTTTCCGGTGGAGCTGTACGCCGAGCTGGGCGTGCCGGAACTGGCGCAAAAACTCCCGCAGGAAGTGATCAAGGTCGGTGGCCGCATCGGCCCATTGAGCGCCGACGCAGCCAGCCATTTGGGACTGACCCGCGACACCCTGGTGGCCCAGGGCGGAATCGATGCCCACATGGCAATGCTCAGTGCCGGCACCACCGGCGCCGGCGAGCTGTTATTCATCGGCGGTACCTCGGTGGTGCAACTGATGCACACCCCACAACGTATCGACGTACCCGGCATCTGGGGGCCGTACCCCGGTGCCTTGCTCGATGGCCAATGGTTGATGGAAGGCGGGCAAGTTTCCGCCGGATCGATCCTCAACTGGCTGGCGCAAAAAATGTTCGGCCTCGACGATGCCGGGCACCAACGGCTGATCCGCCAGGCCGCAGAACTCAAACCAGGCTCCACCGGCTTGCTGGTGCTCGATTACTGGATGGGCAACCGCACGCCGTACCGCTCGCCGGACATGCGCGGGGCGATCATGGGCCTGTCGCTGAACCACGACCGGCATGACCTGTACCGCGCCTCGGTGGAAGCGATTGCCCTGGGCTCGGCGAATATCTTTCATACCTGGCGCTGCGAAGGCATCGAGATCACCCGTGTGGTCGCAGCAGGTGGTTTCCAGAAAAACCCGTTGTGGTTGCAGGCCACAGTGGATGCCACTGGCGTGCCGTTCGAAATGGTGCCCCACGACAACCTCACCCTGATCGGCACCGCAGCCGCTGCAGCTTGTGCCCTGGGCGAGTTCGGCAACTTGCAGGAAGCCGCGACCGACTTCACCACCCTCGGCCGGCTGATCGAGCCGGATCCTTACGCCCACGAGCAATACATCGAGTTGCTGGGCCGTTACCGCGCCGCCACCGACAGCGTCGCGCCTATCAGTTGCAAGCCGCCGGCGAACCGCACGCTCGGCGTAAGGCCGGCAGCATGAGTGCCCATCCTGAAGAATCGTTTGCCACGCGGATATCGGCAGACTCCCAGCGCGACGACCTGATGGTCCAGGTGGCCAAGCTGTATTACGACCTGGAAAAGACCCAAAGCGATATCTCCCGGGAAACCGGCCTGACGCGCTGGCAAGTCAGCCGCCTGCTGCGCGAGGCGCGGGATTGCGGGGTGGTGCGCATCGATATCGTCGCCCGCTCGGCGCGCCTGCCGCAGCTGGAAGTGGCGTTGCAACGGCGCTTCGGCCTGCGTGAAGCGCTGGTGTTGGATGTAGAAGACGCCGACACCGCCTTGAACGTCGTGACCCAGGCCGCCGCCCGCTACCTGTGCAATCTGCAGCCGATGCCGGCCCTGATCGGCGTGTCGTGGGGCCGCACCCTGACCAAAATGGCCCAGTGGCTGGTACCGCGTTGGAATGAGGGCGTCAATGTGGTGCTGCTGAATGGCGCGATCAATACGCGCTCGATGGGCGAGCCTAGCCATAACGTCGCTGAACGCTTCGCCCAGGCTGCCCGTGGCCAGGCCACGTTGCTGCCGGTGCCGGCGATTCTCGGGCATGCCCACACCCGCGAAGCACTGGAGCAGGACCCGGTGATCGCTCAGGTACTGCGCCTCGGCCAACAGGCGCCGGTGGCGTGTTTCAGCCTGGGTGAGTTGTCTGATCATTCGGTGTTGATGGAGTCGGGTTACATCGACCGCCCTATGCTCGAAGAGCTGGAGCGCCTTGGAGCCGTCGGCGACATCATGGGCCGCTTTATCGGCATGGACGGCGAGCCGGTAATGCCCGAACTCGACGCACGCACCCTGGGCCTGCCATTGGCCGCATTACGCGACAAGGCCTGGTCCATCGCCGTGTGTGTCGGCGCGCAGAAGCACCGCATCGTCCACGCCAGCGTCAAGGCCGGCTACGTGAATGTGCTGGCCACTGACGCGGCGACCGCCCGCTATTTGCTGGAGCAGGATCATGAGTGAGTTGGCCCTGGATATTCGTCATGTCAGCAAGCGCTTTCCGCCCAACGTGGTGGCGCTGACCGACGCGTCCCTCGACGTTCGGCCGGGGGAGGTGCATTGCCTGCTAGGGGCCAACGGCGCAGGCAAAAGTACCCTGTTGAAAATCGTCGCCGGCGCCCATCGCCCGGATGGCGGCGAGATGTCGGTGGCGGGTCGGCGGGTGGAATTGAAGAACCCGCAGCAGGCGCGCCAGGCCGGGATTGCGATGATCTATCAGGAACTCGACCTGATCCCGCAGATGACCGTTGAAGAGAACCTGATGCTCGGCTACACGCCGCAGCGTTTCGGGATTATTTCCCGGGGCAAGCGCAGCGCATTGGCCAAGGCCGCGCTGTTGCGGGTGGGGGCGAATTTTTCGAGTACCGACCGGGTGGGCAGCCTGTCGATTGCCAATCAACAACTGGCGGCCATTGCCCGGGCACTGACGTGTGAAGCCCGGCTGGTGGTGATGGACGAGCCTTCCGCGGCGCTGAATGAGACCGAACTCAGGCGGGTGTTCCAGGTGATTCGTGAGATCACGGCGGCCGGGGTGGCGGTGCTGTATGTGAGCCACCGCTTGAATGAAATTCGCGAGATCGGCGACCGGGTTACCGTGCTGCGTGCCGGGCGAACCCTGCAAACCCATGACCTGGCGCAAATCGATGACCAGGCGCTGATCGCCGCCGTGGTCGGCGAACACCGCGACCTGCTGGAGCGCAGCTCGCGTCTGGCGCCCCGGGAAAACCTCGCGCTGAACATTCGCCGCTTGCGAGGGCCGCAGGGCCTGGACGTGCAGGCCCTGCAAGTGCGCCAGGGCGAAATTGTCGGGCTTGCCGGGCTTAACGGAGCAGGACGCAGCACCTTGCTCAAGGCCTTGTTTGGCGTGGGCCGCAACGACAGCGATGTCGAACTGTTTGGCCAGCCTTATCACCCGCAAACCTCACGCCAGGCCATCCGCCAGGGCGTCGGGCTGGTGCCGGAAAACCGCAAGACCGAAGGCCTGCTGCTGGACGCGCCGATCTACCGCAACGCCTGCCTGGTGCACACCCGGCATTTGAACTGGTTTTCCCATCGCCAGGCCAAGGACCGCGCCGGCCCTGTGCTGCAACGCTTGCAGACCAAGCTCGACAACCTGGAGCAACCGGTGCGCCAGCTCTCCGGTGGCAATCAACAGAAAGTGGTCATGGCCAAGTGGGTGATCGACGGCGCGCGCCTGTTGCTGCTCGACGAGCCCAGCCGTGGCCTGGATGTCGGCGCCAAGGCCGACCTCTACGCCCTGGCCCGCAGCCTGGCGCAGGAAGGCGCTGCGGTGCTGGTTGCCAGCAGCGAGCTGGACGAGTTGTACGTCAATTGCGACCGCATCTGGGTGATGCACGAGGGACGAAATGCAGTGTGCTTCGACCCCTTGACTGCCAGCCGCGACCAGATCGACCAGGCCATCCTTATCGGTAAAACGAGTGTAGAACCATGACTATTGCGAGCAATCCAAGCCCGGTTTTCGATAAGCCCGTCGCCCTCACAAGCCGCCGTCGCAGTGCGGTGCTGGAGTGGGTGATGCGCTACAACTTCGTGTTCATTTTCCTGTTTGCCGTGGTGGTGGCGACGTTCCTGTCGGACGACTTCCTGACCTTCGGTAACATCGCCAACCTGTTCCAGCAGGGGGCGATTGTCGGGATCGTCGCCATCGGCATGACCTTTGTCATCCTTACGGCCAATATCGACCTGTCGGTGGGCAGCCTGTGTGCCTTCGGCGGGATTCTGGTGGCTGTGCTGTTGCAACAGCAGGTCAGCGGCTGGCTTGCGGTGCCGGCCACCTTGCTGGTGGGCCTGGCCATTGGCACGCTGATGGGCAGCCTGACGGTGTTTGGCAAAGTGCCGAGTTTTATCATCACCCTGGCCGGGCTGGTTTCACTGCGCGGGGCCACCTTCCTGGCGTCTGACGGTGCACCGATTGGCGGGCTGCCGGCCAGCTTCACGGCGTTCGGTTCGGCCATGATCGACATCTGGCCCAGCGCCGGGATTGTGTTTCCGGTGCTGGGGCTGATCTTTATCCTGATCACCGTCGTTGCCTGGCTGGTGCTGCGCTACACGGTGTTTGGCGAGTATGTGCTGGCTACCGGCGGCAACCTGGAGGCTGCGCGGCTGTCCGGGGTGCCGGTGCGTGCGGTGACGATTGCGGTGTTCGCCATCTGCGGCGGCCTGGCGGCGTTTGCCGGCTTGTTGATGACCTCACGCCTGCACGTCGGCCAACCGACCGCCGCCCAGGGCCTGGAACTGGATGCGATTGCCGCCGTGGTGCTGGGTGGTACCAGTTTGTTCGGCGGGCGCGGCAGCGTGGTGGGCACGGCGGTGGCGGTGATGCTGCTGCAGGTGTTGCGCAATATCTTCAACCTGTTGGGGCTGGGTTCGTTCTACCAGATGGCGATCACTGGGGTGATCATCGTGCTGGCGATTTTGCTCAACCGCTTGATCGACCATTATGCTGGCCGTACCTGAGGACGCCTTGATGAATGCACCGCTAACCGCGCCGATCAAGGCCGTGATCTTCGACATGGATGGCCTGCTGCTCGACACCGAAGGCATCTACACCGAAGTCACCCAGTTGATCGCCGACCGTTACGGCCGCACGTTTGACTGGAGCATGAAGCAGAACACCATCGGCTTGGGGGCTTATGAACTGGCCAGCTACATCGTGCAGGCCGTGGGATTGCCGATGACCCCCGAGGCGTTTTTACAGGCGCGCACGCCGTTGATGAATGCGCGGTTTGCGCAAGCGGCGGCCATGGCTGGGGCCCAGGTACTGGTGCGGCATTTGTCGGCTCACGGTATTCCGATTGCAGTGGGCACCAGCTCTTCGCGGCACTATTTCGAGCTGAAAACCACCTTGCACCGCGAATGGTTCGCCTTGTTCGACGCCATCGTTACGGCGGATGACCCGCAGGTGGGCGCCGCCAAACCGGCGCCGGACATCTTCCTGGTGGCCGCCGAACGGCTGGGCGTGGCGCCCGCCGACTGCCTGGTATTCGAGGATTCGCCGTTTGGCATTACGGCGGCGAAGGCTGCGGGGATGTATGCCGTGGCAATCCCCGACCCGGCGATGCCGCAGGAAAAGTTCCTGCATGCAGATGGTCGGCTGCTGAGCCTGGAGGCGTTTGACTTGCAGGCGTGGGGGCTGCCGGTACGTTCGGTGGGATGAGCCTTTACCGGGCCAGGCGGTGAGACATGACCACCATTGGGATCGCAGCGATGTCAGTACTGAAAGGGATTTCTGCCAGGCGTACAAACCCGTAACGCTGATAAAAGCGCTGGGCGCTTTCGTTGGTCTTGAGTACTTCGAGCCATAACACCGGTTGCAGGCGGGTACGTGCGAGTTGATGTATATGGTCCAGCAACTGCTGACCGTACCCATTACCGGCCTCGGACTTCAGGAAGTAGATTTTTTGCAGCTCTGCGCCGGTTTCGTCGCTGCCCGGGATTGCCCGGTTCCAGTTGACCTTGGCGAAACCGACGGCGCGCGCCTGCTCATCCATGGCGAGTAACCAGCAATGTGCTTGCGGACGCTCAAGGGTGTCTTGCAGCGATTGGGCGGAGAAGTCCTTGTCCAGGAAACCCTGCATGCCCGCCGGGCTCCAGATGGCCGAGAAATGCTCGGTGTAGGTCTCGATACCGATGTCGCGCAGCACCGCTACATCGCTGACCGACGCCTGTTTGATAGTGATCATCTTCCCTGCTCCATGAAGTGCGCGCCTGTGCGACGTCCGGTAGGTTACACCGCTTTACCCGGGTGTATGGTAGGTCGGGCAAACACCTGGATTATCTCTGGAGAGAGAGGTGACTATGAGCACTCCCATGCTGAATAAGCTGCATCTCAACGGCTACGACATCGTGCAGGTCAACAGCGGCCCGTGGCGGGTCTGTACCAAAGCTGATCGCCTGGCATCCTTCGGCTCCCGCGAGCAGGCACTGGCGTATGCCGCTGCGCTGCCGGGGTACAAGTCGCGGTCGAGGTCTGCTGCCAATCAAGCTTGACCCCTTAACAGCCTCGGTCAGTCCGAGGCTTTTTATTGGGAGGTGATTGGGTAATGCATACCTGTGGCGAGGGCGCTTGCTCGCGCTGGAGTGCGAAGCGCTCCCCGGATCTTGGGGCCGCTACGCAGCCCAGCGGGAGCAAGCTCCCTCGCCATAGTGTGGCCTGCACAGCCTAGACGAATGGCTGGCCGCTGAACCCGCGCGGCAGGCGCTGACGGCCTGGCAGGTCGGTCAGGCGCTGTGTCCAGGCGCTGCGCCAGTCACCGGCAACATGTGCCGCCTTGGATCTGCGCGCGGCGCGCCGGGCGGCGTTGCGTTGGGTGCGGCGGGCTTCCTTGTAGGCTTCGGTGTTACGGCAGGTACGGCATTTGACCCGCTTCAGCTCGGTGCTGGAAGGGAGGTTGTTGCCGTGATGACCGCAGGCTAGATGCCCGGCGACCTTGAAGTGAATGACCATGTAAGCGTCTCCTTCTTGGGGGATGCGTCGCATCGGTAATCTGCTGATGCGCGCGGGCAGGGCGGGCAGCCATTGGCTGATTTCACCGCTCTGTCTTTTATGACAGTTCGCTGACCCGGGCGTTCGTTTGCGCAGGTTGGCATCGCTGTTCGTGACGCACCCGCTCGTTTACTCTCCCGGGACACACACAATGTGAAGATGGAGTGGAAGATGAGCAATCAAGAGTCCCAGGAAGGCGGCTGCCGTTGTGATCGGGTGCGTTTTACTGTCAGCGAAAAACCGCTGATCACCATGGCGTGCCACTGCACGGGCTGCCAGAAGATGTCGTCCAGCGCGTTCTCCCTGAGCGCGCTGATCCCCAGCAGCGGATTTACCATCACCCAGGGCAACCCGGTGATCGGCGGGCTGCATGGCGTAGACCGCCATTATTGCTGCCCGCACTGCATGAGTTGGATGTTTTCCCGGCCCAATGGCGTCGAGGACTTGATCAACCTGCGGCCAACCCTGTTTGATGACGTCAGCGGCTATGTGCCGTTCATTGAAACCTGGACCAGTGAAAAGCTGCCATGGGCGTCCACCCCGGCGCAGCATAGCTTTGCGCAGCTCCCGGAGCGGGAGGATTTCCCCGCGCTGATACAGGCGTACGCCGAGTTCAGCGCCGGTTGAACTAGTCCATCAGCGCCAGCAGGTCGGTGTCGCCCACGTCGCGCCCGGCCTGTGTCAGCAGCGTCGTCACCTGGCCCCGGTGGTGGGTCTGGTGATTGAAGAAGTGCACCAGCAGCGCATAAAAATTCTTGCTCATGGCCGTGCCTGCCATATTGCGGTAGGCCAGTGGCTGGTCCAGCTCCGGCTCACTGATCGATTGCGCCCACTCGATGATGATCTGGTCGAGCCAGGCGCGATGAGCCGACAGTTCGCGGAGGTTGGCGAATGCCAGTTGGTCCAGGCGTGGCGGCAATTCCACAGCGCTTAACGGTGCCAGCGCTGTAAACCGGGCTGGATGCTCGGCAAAGCGCTTGAGCCAGACGCGGTCACCCAGGGCGAGGTGATTCAGCGTGCCCAGGATCGAGCCGAAGAACGCGCCACGGTCGGCACTCAACTCCTCATCGCTCAAACCGCCGGCAGCCTCGTACACCTTGCGGTTCATCCACTGGTTGTAGGTCGCCATCAAGGCAATCTGCTCGGTACGGGTCACGTGGGTACTTCCTTGATGGGGGTGTCGCGCCATCATAAAGCGCGCCTGCCCGGCGGTCATGGTGTTCTGGCGCAGCGGGTCTATTGTTGTTGATCTGGAACTCTGCGCCCTGGGAGGGTGACACCATGAATACCGGCGATCTACTGGAACAATTGCTGCGGGCGGGCCAAGGCTCGACGAGCCAGCAGGGCGGCTCTGCACCGGCGTCTCAGGGCGGGCTCGGTGGTTTGGGCGGGTTGCTCGGCGGTTTGCTGGGCGGCGGCGGTGCTTCGGCTTCCGGCGGTGGTGGCCTGGGTGGTTTGCTCGGTGGCCTGGGCGGCATGCTCGGTGGAAGCCGTGCGGCACCTCAAGGGCGTTCAGGCGGCACCCACTATGCGGCATTGGCGTCCCTGGGGATGATGGCGTTCCAGGCGTATCAGGCCTGGCAGCGGCAGCAGGCGTCGGCGCCGCAGCAGGCGTTGCAGACGGTTGATCAATTGTCTGGCGCGCAAGTCGAAGCGCATAGCCACGCGGTGCTGCGCGCATTGATTGCGGCAGCGAAAGCGGATGGTGAGATTGATGAGCGGGAGCAGCAGATGATCTCGGCCGAGATCGGCAAGCACACGGATGATCCGCAATTGCAGGCGTGGCTCGATGCCGAGGTGGCCAAGCCGCTGAATGCGGCCGATTTTGCCGAGTTTGCCGGGGACCCGGCGGTGGCGTCCGAGGTGTATCTGGTGAGTGTGATGCTGGTGGATGACCAGCAGGATGCGGAGCGTAGTTATCTGGATGAGCTGGCGGGGCAGTTGAAGATTGATCCGGCGTTGCAGGTGCATCTGGAGCAGCAGGCCAAGGGGCAGGTTTAAAACACTACTAAACCTGTGGCGAGGGAGCTTGCTCCCGTTGGGCTGCGCAGCAGTCCTAAAACAATCGACCGTGTGCTTTCAGGCAGGAATCAGTCGAAGGTTTTAGGGCCGCTTTGCGCCCCAACGGGAGCAAGCTCCCTCGCCACAAGTGATCATCGTCTGGGGGCTAGAACCGCAGCGTTGCACCGGTTGTCAGCCACTGATTTCGATCCCCGATCAAACTGCGCCCCACCACCAGGTCCACATCCACATTCTTGCCGATATGCACCCTGGGTCCGGCTTGCCAGGCCTGGTCGCCACCCTGCTGGCCGTAGCGTTCGGCAATCAGCGTCAGCGAGTCCGCCAGGTTGTATTCAAACCCGGTGCCCCAGGTCGGCCGATGGGTTTGGTCGCCGTCGTTATAGGCGTGGCTCCAGCCCGCGTTGAAGTTCAGCCGCAGGGCCTCCATGGGTTGCCAGGTAAACGGCACGTTAAAGTCCGCGCCATCAAACGAGTGCTGACGATTCAGGGCGTAATGCACGCCGGCAGAGGCGGCCAATTCCAGGCCCAGGTCCTCCCGCGTCCACAACTGCGCCTTGAGCTGCGGATTAACCTGAGTTTCCCCATCACCGTCATGGTTGGCACGCGACACAGCGGCGGTCCACTGCAACCAGGGAATCGCGGTGGAGGTGCAAGCCGGCGCCAGGGTTTCACTGTGGGTTGAGCCGTCGTGTCGATTGGCGGTGAACCAGGCGTCGACATTGCATTCGCCTGGGGCATTGATCGCGCCGTCGTCGACCACGTAGGAGCCGCCGGCCGCGTAGGCATTCGACATCAGGCTGAGTACCAGCACGATGCCCGCCGTCACGCCGACGAAAATCAGGTTGCGCCGCACCGCGCGTAGCTTGGAGGCGGGCAGGGGATGGAAGGTGAAGTGAGTGGTGCGGTTACGGTATTTGGCGAAACCGTCAGGGGTGTGTTTCTTGTACATGGTGAACCTCGATCAACAGCCTGAGGCGTGTCCCGACCGGACTTGGCAGGGACGCGCCGTGATTCAAATAAAAAGTGATGTGCAACGGGGTGCCGCTACAACTGGGTTCTTCGTTCATGCCTGGATGCTCCAATAAGGGTTGATTCAGTTGTCTACGGTCAGTACGTGGATGCCGCAGGCCTTGGCCTGGCTCACCAGTTCCGAGGTGTCGTCGCCACCGGGCAGCGCGATGATCACGTCGGGGCGGCTGTCGGTGAGCATGAACTGGTTGCGATGGCGCTCGGCGTGCTTGCCATGGCGTTGCCAGTTGGGTGGGTAACGCACCACGTCCACCCCGGTTTCCCGGGCCCAGTCCTCCACGTCGCTGCCCAGGAACTGACTGCCGCCGTGGATCAACACCTGCACCGGGCGCAGGCGGTGATAGGCGTCCAGCACCTGGCGGGACATTTTTGCATCGGCGTAATGACGACCTGCACAGATCAAGACGCGCATGGTGATGTTTCCTTGTGGTGCGTATTTCCATTTATCGACGTGGGCGCAGCAAGCGGATGCACGTGCTGTTCAAGGTGCTGGAAAAGCCCAGCATGAAGCGCATTTCCACGGCGCTGAGCACGTTGCGCGCGTAAAGCCGCACGCCCAGCACCATCACCGTCTTGGCGGCTTGGGCGAGGGCGAATACCAGCACCGCGCGTGCGGCGTTGTCGAGGTAGCTCATGAGTGTGTTCATCGCCTCTCTCCATCAAAGGCTGCAGTCACTGTAGGAGCGAGCTTGCTCGCGAAAAACCCGAGAGCACTGCGTTTAGCCAGGACGCCCGCGTTATCGTTAACGACCTTCGCAAGCAAGCTCGCTCCTACAGAAAACCGGTCAGTACCACTGCTTGAAGCGGCGGATGTAGATGGTTTTCATCAGTTGGGCCACGCAGCAGTAGGCGACCAGGGTGCCCACCAGCCATGGGAAGTACGCCAGTGGCAGCGGCTCCAGGCCCACCATCGCGCCCAGCGGCGAGAACGGCACGTAGATGCCCAGCGCGATCACGATGCAGGTCATCATCATCACCGGCCATGCGGCGTTGCTCTGGAAGAACGGGATCTTGCGGGTGCGCAGCATGTGCACCACCAGGGTTTGCGAGAGCAGCCCCTCGATGAACCAGCCGGACTGGAACAGGGTCTGCATTTCCACACTGTTGGCCGAGAACACGTACCACATCAGGGCAAAGGTGGTCATGTCGAAGATCGACGAGGTCGGCCCGATCCAGATCATGAAGCGGCCAATGTTTTTCGCATCCCACTTGCGTGGCTTGGCCAGGTATTCCTTGTCCATCTTGTCCCACGGCAAGGCCAACTGGGAGATGTCGTACATCAGGTTTTGCAGCAGCAAGTGGATCGACAGCATCGGCAGGAACGGGATGAACGCACTGGCCACCAGCACCGAGAACACGTTGCCGAAGTTGGAGCTGGCGGTCATGTTCAGGTACTTCATGATATTGCCGAAGGTCTCGCGGCCTTTCAGCACGCCTTCTTCCAGCACCATCAGGCTCTTTTCCAGCAGGATGATGTCGGCGGACTCCTTGGCAATGTCCGTCGCGCTGTCCACCGAGATACCCACGTCGGCATCCCGCAGGGCCGGCGCATCGTTGATGCCGTCGCCGAGGAAACCCACGGTGTGGCCGTTGGACTGCAAGGTCTTGAGCACACGGGACTTCTGCAGCGGCGTCAGTTTGGCGAAGACTGTGCGTTCCTCAACCCGTAGCTTGAGGGTGGCGTCGTCCATCGCTTCGATTTCCACACCCAGCAACGGTACACCGGGTTCCAGGCCGACCTGGCGGCAGATCTTGCTGGTAACGATGGCGTTGTCGCCGGTGAGCACTTTGACCGCTACACCGATCTCGCGCAGGGCCGCAATCGCCGGGCCCGCGGTTTCCTTTGGTGGATCAAGGAAGGTCAGGAAGCCACGGATCACCAGGTTGCGTTCATCGGTCGTGGTGTACTGCTTGCGTGCGACAGCCTTGGGAATGTTGCGGGTGGCCAGCACCAGCACCCGGAAACCGTCTTCGTTGTAGTCCTGGGCAATCGCCAGCAACTCGTTGCGACGACGATCATCCAGCTCGACGGCAACGTCGCCTTCCATCACGTGGGTGGAAATGCTCAGCATCTCCTCGACCGCGCCCTTGCACACCAGCAAGTGATCGTTTTGCGCGTCCTTGACCACAATCGACAGGCGACGGCGGATAAAGTCGAACGGCAGTTCATCCACCTTGCTGTAGGCGAACGGCACCTGGAACTTCGGATTCTGCTCCGAGAACTGTACGACCGCCTGATCCATCAGGTTTTTCATGCCGCTTTGGTGATGGCTGTTGAGCCAGGCCAGGGTCAGCACCGAGTCATCACGGTTGCCAAAGGCGTTGACGTGGTGTTCGAGGATGATCTTGTCCTGGGTCAGGGTGCCGGTCTTGTCGGTGCACAGTATGTCCATCGAACCGAAGTTCTGGATTGCGTTGAGGCGCTTGACCACCACCTTGCGCTTGGCCATGGCGGTAGCGCCCTTGGCCAGGTTGGCGCTGACGATCATCGGCAGCATTTCCGGGGTCAGGCCCACCGCAACCGCCAGGGCGAACAGCAGGGCATCGCTCCAGTCACCCTTGGAGAAGCCGTTGAGGAAGAACACGATCGGCGTCATCACCAGCATGAAGCGGATCAACAGCCAACTGACACTGTTCACCCCACGGTCAAACGCGGTTTGCACCCGGGAGCCGACAATTGCCTTGGCCAGGGAGCCAAAGTAGGTGCGCGGGCCGGTGGCAACCACCACGGCTTGCGCCCGGCCGCTGACCACGTTGGTGCCCATGAAGCAGATGTTCGGCAAGTCCAGCAGGTTGCCCTGGTCTGCTGCCGTGGAGGTGGCGGATTTTTGCGTGACATCGCCCAGGGTGTCGTACTTCTCCACCGGCAAGGCTTCGCCGGTCAGCACGGCCTGGCTGATGAACAGGTCGCGGGACTCGATCAGGCGGATGTCGGCCGGGATCATGTCGCCGGCAGACAGTTGCACGATGTCGCCGGCCACCAGGTCGCGCATCGGCACTTCCCGCAAGGTCGGCTTGGCGCCCACTTGCTCACGGCGCAGCACCGTTGCGGTGGTGCGCACCATGGCCTTCAAGGCTTCGGCTGACTTGGCCGAGCGGTGCTCCTGCCAGAACCGCAGCAGGCTGCTGAGCATGACCATGGTCATGATAATGATGACTTTGGTCAGGTCGGCTTCTTCACCGGCCTGCAGCGGCAGCCAATAGTCAGTGAAGAAGCTGATGGCGCCCAGGGTCAGCAGCACGTAGATGAACGGGTTGTTCAGGGCCTGGAGGAATTGCACGATGGCGTGAGGCGGCTTGTCGTGGGCCACCTCGTTGTAGCCTTCACGTTGCAGGCGAGCAGAGGCATCCAGCTCGGTCAGGCCATCCTTGGTTGCCCGTACATTGGCGAGGGTTGCCGAGAGGCCGTTTTGGGCTTCACGGGCGGCACGCATCGACAGCTTGGTGTCGGTGCCGTTTTTCTTGTGCAGTTTCGGGTTTTTTACTGCGCTCATTGTGTGTACTCCTGTCGCCAATTTTTCGACAAAACATACCCGGTACTTACCTGATGACAGGCGAGCGAAAGCATGCCGAGTCGCTGACTTCGCGATCGGTTTAAATAAAGTGTGAGTAACTTTCTAGAGGCCCGCTAACAGCGCGTTAGTTAACTAGCGCGCAGCGGGCTACTACTGGCTTCGTCCATAGAGAACTCCAGCTAATCAATTAACGGATAATCAGGAAGTTGCTGTTTCCAGCCGGCTTACGCCGCGCGAGCGTCCACGTAGAGGCTCAGCATCAGGCTCGCTTGTGCGACCAGGCTGGAAACGTCCCGTCTCTGTGGGTCTTGAGGGTCGGCGTGGTCCCATTGCTGGACCAGGTGGCCGGTGGTGGGGCAGATACGCCAGTGCGCCAGAGGAGCCGGGCACACGCGGGGGGAGGAGGTAACAAAGGCGCTGCGGGTTGGCGAAAAGCCTACGGGCTCGCGGCACAATTTGGCACGCAAGGCGGCGGCCAGCGTACGCAGATCAGGCAAAGCAATCAGTTGAAAGGTCATAACACACCTCGGGACCGGACTGGCATCCGGTGAGGCAGTTACGTTGGAGCGTCAGGCTCTAGCGCAGCTTACTCGGCCGGAAAGGCGAGTCCCGTCATGTTCTCTGGGTTTTGCGCCCGATTCGCCGCATTCACGGTGATCGGACAGCGACTAGATACTGTGTCCATTGGCTTCTTTTGTGAGGTTAAAAAATGGCCCTGAGTTGCAGGCACGGGGAATTTACTCAGGCAGTTGTCTGATGTCAACTTTTAATGACTTAATTTGTTACTGGTTCAGAGTTTGTTCAGATAGAAGGTGGGGGGGAAGTTGCAGTGTGATTATAAATGATCTGCGTCGCTGCTGAGATGGGTTGGGTGCATATCCGTTGTTTTTGTTATGGCTGATATGGGTTCCGCTCTTACAGCGGCTCACTTTTGAACAGCGCAAAAGTAAGCAAAACGCTCTTGCCCCACCACTCGGCACCTCGCCTGGGCTCGGTGTGCCCTCAGCTCCGGTAGTACTACGCGGGCCGCCGCGACGGGGCGTCCCTGCCCCGTCGCGGCTAAACCGGCGTCCTGCCGGTTTACCCGCTCCGTACTACCTGCGTTCGGCCAGCGTGGTTTAACGGGGCGCCTAAGATCAAGATCAACAGCAGATCAAGAACACAGCGGCCTACCGGCCGGCTTGAGTGGTGTAGAGCAAA
>NZ_NIXO01000001.1 GCF_002204795.1 Pseudomonas sp. K2I15 | reverse complement strand
CGGGCTTGCTCGCGAATGCGGTGGGCCAGTCAATAGAGATGTTGACTGATCCACCGCATTCGCGAGCAAGCCCGCTCCCACATTTTTTATGCTGAGTCAGAAACATTGCCGCAAGCCACACAAGCCCCTATAGCTTCCCGCAACGGTTTTGATTGAATTCCATTTTTCGCAGACTAGTATCGGTTTCTGGTTTAACTCCGGAAAACAACAACAATGTCTGAGTCCTACTCCCAACCCATTGGCGACGCAAAACGCCAACAGTTCTCGCGTTTCATCCTCATCACCTGCATCTCCCTGATCAGCTTTTTCCCGATCAATATCCTGCTGCCCTCCTTTCCTGCCCTGGCCGTGAAGTTCGACACGTCAACCGCCGAGGTTGCCTTATCCATCAGCCTGTTCACGCTGGTGTTTGCGATTTCCCAACTGATCGCCGGCCCGCTTTCAGACAAATTCGGGCGCAAGGAAGTGCTGCTGGGGTGCATCGTGGTTTCCACCCTTGGCTCGATTGGCTGCGCACTGGCGACCAGTTACCCGAACTTCCTGCTGTTTCGCGCCCTGCAGGCCATTGGCTGTGGCTTTTTTGTACTCGGCCATGCGCTGGTGGAAGACCTGTTCGAAGAACAGGACCGCGCCCGCATCCGCATCTATTACATGACCTTGAGCGGCTCGTTTGTTGCGCTGTCGCCGCTGCTGGGCTCCTGGTTGCAAACCACATTCGATTGGCAGGGCAGCTTCTACGGGTTTGCGGTAATGGCGCTGGGCATGTTTATCCATGCCTGCCTGATATTGCCGTCCAAGGCCGCCAGCCCTGAAAGAGCCCCCGTCTCGATCATCACCACGCTGAAATCCATCGCTGGGAATCGGGATTTCATCCGCTATTGGTGGATCGCCGCGCTGGTATTTGCCTGTTACTTCGCGCTGATCAGCGTGACGCCGCTGATATTCATGGATGAGTTGAGGCTGTCCGAATACCAGTACGCGGTGGTGCTGATGGTGTACGGCATTGCCTATCTGCTGGGTGGCGTTGCGGCGAGCGCCCTGCAAAAACACATCTCGCTCACGCGGCAAATCAATATCGGGCTGGGCCTGCTGGGCGTCGCGGGCGTGTTATTGGCGCTGATCATCAGCTTTGAGGCCATGACCACCATCAGCCTGCTCATCCCGATGCTGATCAGCGCCCTGGCCGTGACCCTGGTTCGCCCCGCCGCGATTTCTGCGGCCATGCTGCTGTTCTCCAGCAGCGCCGGCACCGCCGCCTCAGCCGGCAACAGCATCATGTTCATCACCGCCGCCGTTAGCAGCGCTGCGCTCGCGCAAGCCGGCAACAACTTGCTGATGACCATCGCGATCAGCTTCATCGTGTTCAGCGTCTGGGGCGTGGTGACGAACGCCCGGGTCGGCCGCCGAGCGTGAAACTTGCACACCCACACGTCTCGTAAGCGCTATCTACACGCTCGCGGCCATTCCCTCGGGCCGCCAGCGGTGTAGAATCGAGCCTATTCATCGCCAGTCATCCCCCGGCGGGTTTATGAGCTCAAGGCCACTGCGCACGGCGATCCCGCAGCGTTTGAGGCAACTTCCGGACACACGGCCATTTTCTGAGTGTTCCAGACGTCAATAGAAGCTCACTTCCCCTTTAGCACCTGATTAGCAGCTGATTAGCCGCCCGGAGAGCTCCAATGCCCGATTACCGCTCGAAAACATCCACCCACGGCCGCAACATGGCCGGCGCCCGCGCACTGTGGCGCGCCACGGGGATGAAAGATGACGACTTCAAAAAGCCGATCATCGCGATTGCCAACTCGTTCACCCAGTTCGTACCCGGCCACGTCCACCTCAAGGACCTGGGCCAACTGGTCGCCCGCGAGATCGAACGCGCCGGCGGTGTAGCGAAAGAATTCAACACCATCGCCGTGGACGACGGGATCGCCATGGGCCATGACGGCATGCTGTATTCCCTGCCGAGCCGCGAGATCATCGCCGACTCCGTGGAATACATGGTCAACGCCCACTGCGCCGACGCCATCGTATGCATTTCCAACTGCGACAAGATCACTCCCGGCATGCTGATGGCCTCCCTGCGCCTGAACATCCCGGTGATCTTCGTCTCCGGCGGCCCGATGGAAGCCGGCAAGACCAAGCTCGCCTCCCACGGCCTCGACCTGGTCGACGCCATGGTCATCGCCGCCGATTCCAGCGCTTCTGACGAGAAGGTCGCGGAATACGAGCGCAGCGCCTGCCCTACCTGCGGTTCGTGCTCCGGCATGTTTACCGCCAACTCGATGAACTGCCTGGTGGAAGCCCTGGGCCTGGCCTTGCCGGGCAACGGTTCCACGCTGGCCACCCACAGCGACCGCGAGCAACTGTTCCTGCAGGCCGGCCGTACCATCGTCGAGCTGTGCAAGCGTTACTACACCGAGAACGATGAGTCGGTGTTGCCGCGTAACATCGCCAACTTCAAGGCGTTCGAAAACGCCATGACCCTGGACATCGCCATGGGCGGTTCCACCAACACCATCCTGCACTTGCTGGCCGCCGCGCAAGAAGCCGAGATCGACTTCGACCTGCGCGACATTGACCGTCTGTCGCGCCACGTGCCGCAACTGTGCAAAGTCGCGCCAAACATCCAGAAGTACCACATGGAAGACGTGCACCGCGCCGGCGGGATCTTCTCGATCCTCGGTTCCCTGGCCCGTGGCGGCCTGTTGCACACCGACCTGCCGACCGTGCACAGCAAATCCCTGGCCGAAGGCATTGCCAAGTGGGACATCACCCAGACCGACGACGAAGCCGTGCACACCTTCTTCAAGGCAGGCCCGGCGGGCATCCCGACGCAAACCGCGTTCAGCCAGTCGACCCGCTGGGAAACCCTCGACGACGACCGTGAAAACGGCTGCATCCGCAGTGTCGAGCACGCCTATTCCCAAGAGGGCGGCCTGGCCGTGCTGTACGGCAACATCGCCCTCGATGGCTGCGTGGTGAAAACCGCCGGTGTGGACGAGTCGATCCACGTGTTCGAAGGCCGCGCCAAGATCTACGAAAGCCAGGACAGCTCGGTACGCGGCATCCTCGCTGACGAAGTGAAAGAAGGCGACATCGTCATCATCCGTTACGAAGGCCCGAAAGGCGGTCCGGGCATGCAAGAGATGCTCTACCCGACGTCGTACCTGAAATCCAAAGGCCTGGGCAAAGCCTGCGCCTTGCTGACCGACGGTCGTTTTTCGGGCGGTACTTCGGGCTTGTCCATCGGCCACGCTTCGCCGGAAGCTGCCGCAGGCGGCGCTATCGGCCTGGTGCAGGATGGAGACAAGGTACTGATCGACATTCCGAACCGCTCGATCAACCTGTTGATCAGCGATGAAGAACTGGCTGCACGCCGGATTGAGCAGGACAAGAAAGGCTGGAAGCCGGTAGAGAAGCGTCCGCGCAAAGTCACCACCGCGCTGAAGGCGTACGCCCTGCTGGCCACCAGTGCCGACAAGGGTGCAGTACGTAACAAGGCGATGCTGGACGGGCTGTAAGCCTTAGTCCTTAGCCATAAAAATGCCCCGCCCAGTGCAGGGCATTTTTTTGCCTGGCCGAATCAGAACTGCGGCTTGTAAGTCACGCTGAACATCATGTTGCGCGGGTCGCCGAAGTAGTTGTTGGCAGCCAATTGGCTGTAGGACGGGATGTAGTAACGCTTGTCCAATATGTTGTTCAGGTTCACGGCCAGGGTCACGTCGTCACTGGCCTCGTAGGCGACGCGCGAGTTGAAGATGGCAAACCCGGCCTGGTGGAACTGGCGATCGGAACTGGTGGTAGCGGTCTGGGCATTGACGCCGGCACCGAGGCTGACCCGATGGAAATCGCCCGGTAGCTGGTAGTTACCCCACACCCGCAGCATGTGCTTGGGGACGGCGGTATTGAAGACCTTGCCCTTGAGGTCGGTGTCTTCCAGAAACACCGTGGTGTTGTAGGTGTAGCTGCTGTTGATTTGAAAACCCGGGGCCAACTCGCCGCTGACTTCGGCTTCAAGCCCCTGGCTGCGCACCTTGCCCGAGGCCAGCGAGCAGTACCAACCGCTGCAGAGCGGGGTCGTCCCATTCTCGACATCGGTATTGAGGTCATCGACCGCACGGTTCTTGTGCAGGTAGCGGAATAACGCCAGGGAGGTATTCAGGCGCCCGTCCATCAACTCGCCCTTGATGCCCACCTCATAGTTCTGGCCTTCGATGGGCGGCAGGGAGGTCTTTTGCAGGGTCTGCTGGGTTTGCGGGATAAACACTTCGGCGTAGCTGCCATAGAGCGACCACTGTTCGTCCAGCGCATACACAAGGCCTGCAAACGGCGTGACTTTGCCGGTGCTTTTTACCGAACTGTTCTCACTGTAGTCGTACACCCGCTGGGTGTAGTTGTCCTCGTTAAAGGCAAAGTCATACCAACTGGCGCGCGCACCGAGGATCAGCGTCAGCGGTTCGGTCAGGTTGATGCGCCAGGTGCCATAGAGGCCCTTTTGGCGGACGTCATAGGTGCTCTGGGCCAAGCTGCCCCGGTCGGCGATACTGTCGTAGGACGGATCCGGGCGGTGGTGGTCGATGTCGCCGATGTCCGCTCCTGGTGTGGTGAGTCGGGCGTAGCCATCATCGGTGGTGTACTTGGAATAGTTACCGCCGAGGATCAGGCTCTGCTTGAATGACAGGGCTTCGAAGTCACCACTGACGTACATATCCAGGCCACGGTTCTTGCCGGAAAAGTCGGTGGCGTAATCCGCGTAGTTACCGCTTTTGGACGAGCCTACCGGCACCGCGCCGACGATAAATTGGTAGGTCGCTTCATTGGACTCGTTCATCGCCAGCGCCGAGGCGTGGAATTTCCATTGGTCGTTGAACGCGTGATCCAGGTCCAGGTAAACCGCCGTCTGATCATTGACCGCGCGGTTCCAGCTGGCGCCGGTGTAAGTCGAGCGCGGCACATCGAGGGGCGTGCCGTCGGTGTGGCGCGGCAGGGCAATCATGTACGGGCGCCCGTGGCTTTTCTTGTTGCTGAAACCGACGCCCAGGGTGGTGTCTTCGTCCAGGTCGAAGTCCAGCGCGCCGTATACGGTCTGTTCCCAGTTCCAGGTGTAGTCGGTGAACGAGTGGCCTTTCTCATAGTTGACCACTGCGCGCCCGCGAATGGTGCCGGCCTCGTTCAGCGGGCCGCCCACGTCGGCCTGGGAAGCATAGCGGTCCCAACTGCCGGCCTTGGCGCTCAAGGTGACCGTGGGCGCGGCCTGCGGGCGTTTGCGCACCAGGTTGATCGCACCGCCCGGGCTGTTGGCCCCTTGCAGCAGGCCGGCGGCACCGCGCAACACTTCCATGCGGTCGTAAATCACCATGTTTTCGGTGATGTAGCTGCCCAGGGAGTACAAGTTGCGCGGTACCGGAACGCCGTCGTATTGCAACGCTTCAATGTCAAAACCCCGGGAGAACATGAACATCCCGGGGCCCGGCGACCTGACCGAGGTGATCCCCGGCACGGCTTCAATCGCCTGGGTCAGGGTGGTGATGTTCTGGTCATCCATGGCCTTGCGGGTCAGCACGCTGACGGACTGCGGAATGTCCTTGAGCTTTTGCGTGCCCTTGCCAATGGTCACCGCACCGGTGGTGTAGGAGCCGGTGCCTTCGGTTGTAGTCCCAAGGTGCTCGGCGCTGATGGTGGTCGCGCCTACTTCAAGGGCCGTACCTGAAGACACGCGCTTTTCCAGGGTCACCGTATCGGCATTGATAAATGCTGCACTCAACCCCGTCCCCGCGAGCAACCTCGCCAGGGCATCCCGTTGCCCCAAGCTGCCACTGACACCGGGCGACGCCACACCTTGCGTCAACTCACTGGGCACCAACACCTGAATCCGCGTCACCGCCGAAAACGCCGCCAACGCGCCGTCCAGGCTTTGCCCCGGAATATCGAAGCGGTAGGTCTGGGCCTGAGTGCTCTCGGCGGCCTGCAAATACAACGGCGCAGTGCCGCACGCCAAGGATATGGCCAGCGTCAGCAAGGGTCGTGCGGCAAATCGGTGTGCCATGGATGGTGCTCCCCGGTGCAAAAGTCAGTGAACGGGCGCGGCACTACTTGAGAGTGCTTATTATTTACGCCTCAGTGATCAAGGACGACGGCTTGGGGAGAAACCCTGAAAGTTTTTTGAAAAAGATTCCCTAGGACGCTTTGCCTTCGCGCAACACCAGCAAATACGGGGTGTAGTGCTCTGCGCGCAGGTTAAGGGTGTATTCCAGCGCCTTGATGACGGCGTCGGGTTTATCGATCTCGAACACGCCAGACACCACGCGATTGCGCAACGCATCGCCGAGCACCAACGTTTTGCCGGGCCAGTAGCGATTCAATTCAGCGACCACTTCAGACAACGGCTGCTGGCGAAACACCAGTTGCCGCTGGCGCCAGGCAAAACCGCTGGCAGGGTCGAAGGTGTGGACTGCAGTCAGGCGCTGATCCTGATATTCCACCGCCCGGCCCGGCTCCAGGTAAACCGGCTCACCTTCGCCGGAGCTGACCTGAACCTTGCCCTGGGCGACTTGCACCTGAGTCTGCGTATCACGCCGGGAAACGCTGAATTGCGTACCCACCACCTTCACCCATCCATCGCCGGACTGCACCACGAAAGGTCGCGATGGATCCTTGGTCACGCTGAAAAATCCTTCGCCCCGCAGCAGGCGAATCTGACGTTCACCGGCGCCCATGCGGATCTGCACAGCGCTGTCGGTGTTGAGTTGCAGCTGCGAGCCGTCCGCCAGTTCGACGGTGCGCGATTCGCCGGTGCCGGTGGCGTAGTCGGCCCGCAGGCGATCCAGCCATGGCGTGTTTTGCAGCGTCAGGCCGACCGCCAAAAGCACCGCGGCGGCATAGGCCCAACGCCGCGCCGGCTTGCGCCAGGCAGCTTGCTCGGCCCGGCGAATCACCCGTGCCGGCTCGCGCAGGCCGCCGAGCATCGCCTGCACTTCCTGCCACGCGTCATCCTGGGCGGCGCCCTGCCCCAGCCACGCGGAAAACGCCTCGATTTCAGCCGCCGTGACGTCTTCAGCCTGAAGGCGGAAATACCAGCCGGACGCTTGGGCAAACAATTCGTCGGCAGTGGGTGCGGCGATCATGACCGGCGTCCTTGTTCATCACAGGCCAGCCGCGCCTTGATAAAGGCACGGCATTCGATCAGGGCCCGACGCAATTGGTATTCCACACTGCGCGGGGTAATCGACAGGCGTTCGCCAATCTCGCGGTAGGAAAGTTCGTCGACATGATAGAGCAGGAAGATCTGCCGAGTCGCTTCGGGCAGCGCCAGGATTGCGTCCTGCATCAGTTGTTCCTGTTGATAGGCGGCCAATTGTTCGTCGGCACTTGGGCTGCTGCAGGGCAGTTCTTCGCTGGGTTCACCGGCATCCAGGCGCTCGCGGCGGATGGCCTGGCGCTGATGGTCACGTACCAGATTGCTGGCGATGGTGAAGAGGAAAGCCGGAAGGTTGTCGATCTTCTCGCCGGAGTCCAGCCGGGCCAGGCGCAGGAATGATTCCTGGGTCAGGTCGGCGGCCACCTGGGCGCTGCCGGTGCGGCGGGTGACGAAGGCTTCGAGGGCCTTCTTCTGCTCCGCGAACAGGCGCGCAATCTGAGAGTTCCAGGAGGGCACAGCACTACCTTGAGAAGAACGGGATGTTCAGGAAGTGCGCACGCTAGCAGAGGATGAGATTAGTTCGCAATTGATATCTATTTTGGAAGATCACTTATGACTATTGGATACCTGTGGCGAGGGAGCTTGCTCCCGCTGGAGTGCGAAGCGCTCCCAGGATTCTTGGGGCTGCTGCGCAGCCCAGCGGGAGTAAGCTCCCTCGCCACAAAGTAAGTCACTGCTTACTGAATCTCGTCCGGCTTGACGATCACCCAGTTTTTATCCGCCGTCACCGGCAACCCTTCCTTGGCCTGGGCCGCAGCGTGCTTGGCCATCATGCCGTTGAGCTGGGTCATGTATTTGTCCTTGCGGTTGACCCACAGGTGGATCCCGCCCTTGGCCACGTCCACATCGTGGAACAGCATGTAGCCGTCACTGGTCGGCGTGTCGCCACCGACGATCACCGGTTTTTTCCACTCGTCGATATAGGTCAGGATGGCCGCGTGCTTGCCGGCCATCCAGGTCGCCGGGGTCCACAGGTACGGGGTCAGCTCCAGGCCGAGGTTGGCCTTCTCGTCATACTTGCCGGCGGCAATCTGTTTGCGTGCGGTGGTCAGCTCGCCAGTCTTGCGGTCTTTCAGCAGGGTGCTCACGCCAATCACGTTTTCGGGTTTGACGTTGTAGCCGTACTTCGGATCGGCCGCGACCATGCGCACCAGCTCCTCGGACGCGGCGGTCATCACGTAGACCTCAATGCCGTTTTCCATCAGCTTGTTGTACAGCTCAGCCTGGCCGGTGAAGACTTTCGGCGGCTGCACTTCCATGTTCTTGACCACGTCACCGTCGTAATAGGTGACCGGCACCGGCTTGCCCGACGCCATCATCTCGTCGACGTAGCCCTTGAGTTCCTTGAGGGTGAAACCGGAGAAAATCTGCGCGACCCATGGGTAGCACACCATGTCGTCGACTTCGCAAAGTCGGTAGTAGTAGCTGAACAGGCTTTCCTTGTGGTCGGCGGTGTCTTTGAACGGGATCAGCTTCAGCGAAGGGTCCATCGTGTCGCGGGTGATCAGGCCCTTGTTTTCCAGGTACGGCAGCAACGACTCTTCGAGGTCGTAGCGGTAGCTGGTGTTGTCCATGTCGAATACCGCGAAGTTGCCCTTGTTGGCATTGGCGGCAATCATCGTGTCCAGTTGCTTGGCGGCAGCGGCCGGCCAGTGTTTCAACTCGGTGGCGGCAAAGGCCTGGCTCGCAAGGCCCAGGCACAGCGCGGCGGCAAACAGTTTCGGCGCTAGCTTCATGTGCGTTTTCTCCCTGAGTGAAAGACATCGACGCTAACAAATCTGTGTGACAGTTATCGCCCGAGCGCGACCGCTTTCGTCGTGATCGCGCCAACACCATACGCCTGCGCGTCATCGTCTTATTCCAAAAACGACAGTGACCATTCCATCTCGGTATTAAATCATTAGATTTCAAGCTGTTAGGCTTCCCGGTTCGCAATCGCAGGCTCACGCGATTGGCTGCCTTCTAAACGGAGCTTCAATGAATCTGCCCCTGATTCTCAACTTACTGGTGTTCGTGGCCCTGTTGCTGGGCCTGGCACAAACCCGCCGTACTCACTGGAGCCTCGCCAAGAAGGTTTTGTTTGCGCTGGTGCTCGGTGTGATTTTCGGTGTGGTGCTGCACGCCATTTACGGCGCCGGCAACCCGGTGCTCAAGGCCTCGATCGGCTGGTTCGACCTGGTCGGCAACGGTTACGTGCAGTTGCTGCAAATGATCGTGATCCCGCTGGTGTTCGCCTCGATCCTCAGCGCTGTGGCCCGCCTGCATAACGCCTCGTCCCTGGGCAAGATCAGCTTCCTGACCATCGGCACGCTGCTGTTCACCACGGCGATTGCGGCGCTGATCGGTATCGGCCTGACCAACCTGTTCGGCCTCACCGCCGAAGGCCTGGTGGCCGGCACCCAGGAAATGGCCCGCCTGCAAGTGATCCAGAGTGATTACGCGGGCAAGGTCGCCGACCTGAATATCCCGCAGCTGCTGCTGTCGTTCATCCCGCAGAACCCGTTCGCCGACCTGGCCCGGGCCAAGCCGACATCGATTATCAGTGTGGTGATCTTCGCCGCATTCCTGGGGGTTGCCGCGCTGCAACTGCTCAAGGATGACGTGGAAAAAGGCCAGAAAGTCCTCAACGCCATCGACACCCTGCAAGCCTGGGTGATGCGCCTGGTGCGCCTGGTGATGAAGCTGACCCCGTACGGCGTATTGGCGTTGATGACCAAGGTTGTCGCCAGCTCCAACCTGCAAGACATCATCAAGCTCGGCAGTTTTGTGGTGGTGTCGTACCTGGCCCTGGGCCTGATGTTTGTGGTCCATGGCCTGCTGCTGTCCCTGGCCGGGATCAACCCGCTGCGGTTCTTCCGCAAAGTCTGGCCGGTGCTGACATTTGCCTTCACCAGCCGCTCCAGCGCCGCGAGTATTCCGCTGAGCATTGAAGCGCAGACCCGTCGTTTGGGGATTCCGCAGTCCATCGCCGGCTTTGCCGCCTCGTTTGGCGCGACGATTGGCCAGAACGGTTGTGCGGGTCTTTACCCGGCGATGCTGGCGGTGATGGTTGCGCCGACAGTGGGCATCAACCCGCTGGACCCGCTGTGGATCGCGACGCTGGTGGCGATTGTGACCTTGAGTTCGGCCGGTGTGGCGGGCGTGGGCGGCGGTGCGACGTTTGCCGCGCTGATCGTGCTGCCGGCGATGGGCTTGCCGGTGTCACTGGTGGCGCTGCTGATTTCGGTTGAGCCGCTGATCGACATGGGCCGTACGGCATTGAACGTGAACGGTTCGATGACGGCCGGGGCGATTACCAGCCAGATCATGCAGCAGACGGATAAAGAGTTGTTGAATGCGGATGAGCATGCGGAGTTGGCGCAGGCTTAACGGCTGAACTTTGTGGCGAGGGAGCTTGCTCCCGCTGGAGTGCGAAGCGCTCCCAAGATTCTTGGGGCTGCTGCGCAGCCCAGCGGGAGCAAGCTCCCTCGCCACATGAATCTTTAGGCTTTTTCCCAAACCTCAAAGTTATACGCCGGCTTATCACCCTCAGCCGCATTCTCGACATTCGACACCAGCTTCCACTGGTTCAAATCAAACTCGGGAAACCACGCATCCCCTTCCGGGCTCAACGCCACCCGCGTCAAATACAGGCGATCAGCCTGTTCCAGCCCCTGCGCATACAACTGCGCGCCGCCGATCAGCATCAGCTCATCCACACCCTGCGCCTTGGCCCATGCCTCCGCCCGCTCCACTGCCGCGTCCAGGGACGGAAAAACTTCCGCACCTTCCAGCGCCAGATCGGTCTGACGGCTGACCACAATGTTCAACCGGCCCGGCAACGGTCGACCCAAAGAATCCCAGGTCTTGCGCCCCATGATGATCGGCTTGCCCAAGGTGGTGGCCTTGAAATATTTGAAGTCCCCCGGCAAGTGCCAGGGCATGCTGTTGTCGACGCCGATCACACGGTTTTCACCGAGGGCTGCGATCAGGCTTAAAGGGAGAGTTTTTTTCATGGCGACGAGAATACCAGAGGCGCGCACGGCATACCCCAACCGGCGTTCCAGCGGTTATGCTCCAAGCTCACTGGCTCAACAGGATGGCGCGTGACTGCTCTGAATCCCCTGCAAACACTCTGGCTGACCGAAACCGTGCGCCTGCGCGAGGAACACGCGGGCGCCCTGGAAGACCAGGAAGCCAATCGCCTGGCCCGCAGCACCGGCGGCGACTTGCCGACGCGCATTCAAAACCGCGCGCTGTGGCTGGCCGAGCGCGATGGCCTGACCGCTGCACTGACCCGCTGGCTGCAAGGCGCGCGTCTGGCGCTGATCCTGCTGGCGGTGATCGCGATCGTCAGCGGCGCCGGCCTGGCCTTCGCCGCGCTGGGTAACGGGCTGGTGCCGGTCAACGTGTTCTGGGCCTTGGGCAGCCTGCTGGGCTTGAACCTGATTCTGTTATTGAGCTGGGCCCTGGGCCTGCTGTTTGCCGGCGAACACGGCGCCAGCCTCGGGCGCTTGTGGTTATGGCTCAGCGAAAAACTCGCCCGCGACGCCAAGGCCGCACAACTGGCGCCCGCCCTGCTGCTGTTGCTGCAACGGCGCAAACTCAATCGGTGGGCCGTGGGTGTGCTGGTCAACAGCCTGTGGCTGCTGGCCCTGCTCAGCGCCATGGTGATCCTGCTGACGCTGTTGGCCACCCGGCGCTACGGCTTCGTCTGGGAAACCACTATTTTGCGGGCCGACACCTTTGTCGCCGTAACCCAAACCCTCGGCGCCCTGCCCGCCTTGCTGGGTTTCAACGTGCCCACCGTCGAGATGATCCGTGCCAGCGGCGATGCCGCCCTGAATATCGAAAGTGCCCGCCAGGCCTGGGCAGCCTGGCTGGTGGGGGTGCTGCTGGTGTACGGCATCCTGCCGCGCCTGATCCTCGCGTTCCTGTGCCTGTGGCGCTGGAAACGCGGGCGCGCCGCCTTGAGTCTCGACCTCAACCTGCCCGGCTACAGCCAACTGCGTGAACGGCTGATGCCGAGCAGCGAACGGCTTGGGGTCAACGATGCGGCGCCCGAGCAGTTGCATCACGTGACCGGCGGCGTCAGTGAACTGGAAAGCGACGGCGCCCTGCTGGTGGCCATCGAACTCGACGACCAACGCCCATGGCCGCCGAAACTGCCGGCCAGCGTTAAGGACGCCGGCATCCTCGACAGCCGAGAATCGCGCAACAAGCTGCTGGAACAACTCGCCCGCTTCCCGCCCGCACGCCTGGCCATCGCCTGCGACCCACGCCGCTCGCCGGATCGCGGCAGCCTCGCGCTGATCGCCGAACTGGCCCGCAGCGCCACGGCCACCCGCGTCTGGTTGCTGCAAGCGCCCGCTGGCCAAGCACTGGACGCGGAACGCCTGGGTGATTGGCACACGGCCTTGCAACAGTTGGAGATCCCGCTCGCCGATTGCGCGCCGCTCACTTGGCTGGAGGCCGGTCATGACTAAGCCCCTGAAACTGGCGGTGGTCGGCCACACCAACGTCGGCAAGACCTCGTTGCTGCGCACGCTGACGCGAGACGTCGGCTTTGGTGAAGTCTCCCATCGGCCCAGCACCACCCGGCATGTCGAGGGCGCGCGCTTGTCGGTCGACGGCGAGGCCTTGCTGGAGCTGTACGACACGCCCGGCCTGGAAGATGCCATCGCATTGCTCGATTACCTCGAACGCTTGGATCGCCCCGGCGAACGCCTCGACGGCCCGGCACGGCTGGCGCGCTTCCTGGCAGGCAGCGAAGCCCGGCAACGCTTCGAACAGGAAGCCAAGGTGCTACGCCAACTGCTTGCCTCGGATGCTGGCCTCTACGTGATCGACGCCCGGGAACCGGTGCTGGCCAAGTACCGCGATGAGTTGCAAGTGCTTGCCAGTTGCGGCAAACCGTTGCTGCCGGTGCTCAATTTTGTCAGCAGCGCCGACCACCGCGAGCCGGACTGGCGCGAAGCCCTCGCCCGCCTTGGCCTGCACGCACTGGTGCGTTTTGACAGCGTGGCGCCGCCGGAAGACGGCGAGCGCCGGCTCTATGAAAGCCTCGCCCTGCTGCTGGAAAATTCCCGTGGGCAACTGGAGCGGCTGATCCTCGACCAGGAAGCCCAGCGCCAGGCTCGCCAGCAAAGTGCTGCGCGGCTGATCGCCGAACTGCTGGTCGACTGCGCGGCCTGCCGCCGCAGCGTGGTCAGCGAAGCCGAAGTGGAACAACACGCCATCAGCGAACTGCGCAAAGCCGTGCGCCAGCGCGAACAACGCTGCGTGGAAGCCTTGCTCAAGCTGTTCGGTTTCCGCCCGCAAGACGCCGCCGCCAGCGATTTACCGCTGCTGGACGGGCGTTGGGGCGATGACCTGTTCAACCCCGAAACCCTCAAACAACTGGGCGTGCGGGTCGGCGGCGGCATCGCGGCAGGCGCCGCAGCCGGTGCGGGTGTGGACCTACTGGTAGGCGGCCTGACCCTCGGCGCCGCCGCCCTCGCCGGAGCCATCGCCGGCGGCGCCCTGCAAACCGCCCGCAGCTACGGCAGCCGCCTGCTGGGCAAGATAAAAGGCCAGCGCGAGCTGACCGTCGACGACAGCGTGCTGCGCCTGTTGGCCCTGCGCCAGCGGCAACTGCTCAAGGCCCTGAACCTGCGCGGCCATGCGGCGATCCACAGCATCAAGGTCGACACGCCCCAGGACAAGACCTGGCGCGAAGGCAAGCTGCCGGAAGCCCTGAACAAGGCCCGCGCCCATCCGCAATGGTCGTCCCTCAACCCTCATCCCAAGCTGAGCCAGGCCGAGCGCCAGGAACAAATCGAAGCCCTGGCCCTGCGCCTGGACGAGACCTAAGCGGCCAACAGCTGCCGGGCCTTGGACTTCAACACTTCAAGGTCCAGCAGCGGCACGTGCATTTCCTTGGCCTGTTCATCCCAGCGGCGCATGCGCAGGCTGACCTCGCATAGCGGGTCCTGCTCAAACGCCTGGGCTTCCTCGGCGGTCATCACGCCGCCTTGGTAACCCAGGGTGCGCCGGCTGGCTTCGCTCAAGCGCGCGTAGTAGTCCGGCTGGCTGAAGGTCAGGTATCGCTTGGCCTGCACGTGGTATTCCACCAGTTTGGCCATGCGCTCGCTGAAACCTGCCCGGCGCAGATAATCGGCACCCAGCCGTTCATGGCTGACCACGCCATAACCGCCCATGTTCTCGCCACCTTGCCCGCAGATGTGCCCGATATCGTGGAAGAACGCCGCCAGCACCACTTCATCATCGAAGCCTTCGGCCATGGCCAACTGCGCGGCCTGGGACATGTGCTCGATCTGCGAGACCGGTTCACCGATGTAATCGGCGGTGCCGTGTTGTTCGTACAGGCCGAAGACTTCGGCGATTGCCTGCTCAGCGTTCATCACGCGTTTCCCCATAGCTCGGTGATATTGCGCTCGGCCATCGCCGGCCCGACGCTCATGCCTACGCCGGTGTGCATCAGCGCCGCACTCACGCCCGGCGCCGCCCGCAGGAACGAGAACGGCCCCGGCCCACGGGAGCCATAGACACCCTGCCAGCGCTCCACGACCTGGATCTTGCAGCCCAGGGTGTGTTCGGCCAGTTCGATCATCCAGTTGTCTACCTGTTCGGCGTTGAAGGGCGATGGATCGCTGCCGTAATGGTGGGAATCCCCGATGATCAGCTCACCGTAAGGCGTCGGGCTGATCAGCAGGTGGATGCCGTTTTCGTGCAGGTGCGGTACATCCCGCAGGATTTCGGCCTGCACCGGCGCGGCTTCCGGTAAGTCAGCAAAGGCACCGTAATGCACGCAACTGAGACCGGTCAGCAGGGCGTGTTGCAGGTTCAAATCTACCGCCGGCCGGGCGCGCAGCATTTGCAGGCGGCAGATTTGCGGGTTGAGCTCGGCGATCTGCTCGGCCAGCAACGTCTGGTAGTCGTGGCCGGAGCACACAATGATCTGCTCACCGCGAAAGGACCCGGCAGTGGTGTGCACCTGGCCGGGCTCGATGTCGCGCACCAGGGTGGAGAAGTGAAACTCCACGTTGAGTTCGCGGATCAGGTAATGGATCAGCGCCGGGATGGCTTCGCGGGAGTAGAGCTGTTGGTCGTCCATACCGTGGAGCGCAGCGCGATGGTGGGCGAACTGGCCGCCATACAGGTCGCGCAGGGCGGCGCCTTGCAGCAACTCGACGCGATAACCGTGCTCCTGGGCGCGCCCGGCGCAGAAGGCTTCAAGCAAGTGCTCTTCGGCTTCGGTGCGGGCGAACAGGTAGGAGCCGTTGCGCTTGAGCTGGATACCGGCCAGCTGTGCCCATTGACCCCAGATATCGCGGCTTTCCCGCGCCAGATCGAGCATCGGGCCCGGTGGCTGGCCAGTGACCAGTGCCTGGCCGAAGTTGCGCACGGAAGCGCCCAGTGGTGTTGCGCTGCGCTCGAAGACCTTGACCTTGAGACCGCGTTTGGCGGCGGCGTAAGCGTGGGAGAGGCCGAGGATGCCGGCGCCGATGATCAGCAGTTGTGTCATAAAGTGATGTCCTGAATTCGAGACCGCCTTCGCGAGCAAGCCCGCTCCCACATTCTGAATGTGTTCACAAATCAAAATGTGGGAGCGGGCTTGCTCGCGAAGGGGCCATCAGCCAATCCGAAAGATTACTGACCCGCCACCTTCTCCGACTTGCCGTCATAGCGCTTGCGCCACTCGGTCAGGATGCTGTCGCGGTTTTTCGAGGCCCAGGCAAAGTCGTTCTTGATCAGCCGCTGCTCGTAGTCAGCCGGCAATTCGGTCTGCGGCTTGGCGATACCCGGCTGGGCCAGTACCGCGAAGTTTTCCTTGTACAGCTCCATCGCCGCGGGGCTTGCGGAGAAGTCGGCGAGTTTCTGTGCCGCGTCCGCGTGGGCGGTTCCTTTGATCACGGCAGTGGCTTCGATGTCCCAGCCCAGGCCTTCTTTCGGCAGGATGATGTCCAGCGGTGCACCCTGGCGCTTGAGCTGAACGGCCGGGTATTCAAACGAAATGCCGATCGGGAACTCACCCGACGCCGCCAGCTTGCACGGCTTGGAACCGGAGTGAACGTACTGGCCGATGTTCTGGTGCAGGTCGTCCATGTACTGCCAGCCCTGCTTCTCGCCGAAGGTCTGCAACCAGGCGCTGACATCCAGGAAGCCCGTGCCGGACGAGGCCGGGTTGGGCATCACGATCTTGCCCTTGTACTCAGGCTTGGTCAGGTCTTGCCAGCTCACCGGCTTGCTCAGGCCCTGCTTTTCGGCTTCGACGGTGTTGAAGCAAATGGTCGCAGCCCACACGTCCATGCCGACCCAGGCTGGCGGATTAGCAGCGTCGCGGTAGTTCGCGCCGATCTTGCCCAGGTCCTTGGGTGCGTAGTTTTGCAGCATGCCCTGCTGGTCGAGGATCGCCAGGCTGGAAGCGGCCAGGCCCCAGACCACGTCAGCCTGCGGGCGGGCTTTTTCAGCCAGCAGCTTGGCAGTGATGATGCCGGTGGAATCGCGTACCCATTTGATATCGATGTCCGGGTTAGCCTTTTCGAAGGCCTGTTTGTAGGTCTTCAATTGCTCGGCTTCGAGGGCCGTGTACACGGTCAACTCGGTCTTGGCGGCAAAGGCATTCAGGCTGAACGCAGTGAGCACAGCAGCGGCTAACGCCAGGGGCTTGAACATGGTGCAGTTCCTTTATGGATGATTTATTGGCCGGGCGCGGTTTGGCGCCAGGCCTGGGAGCGGCGCAACAAGCCGCGTGAGGCCCACGCCAGCAGCAAGGACACGCCCGCCGAGGTGAACAGAATCAGGGTCGACATGGCCGCCGCGCCGCCGACGTTGCCGGCGTCGTCCATGTTCAGCACAGCGACGGCGGCGAGGATGGTGTCGGGGCTGTAGAGGAAGATTGCGGCGGAAACGGTGGTCATCGCCGAGACGAACAGGTAGCGCACGATGTCCAGCAACGCCGGCAGGCAGATCGGCACGGTGACCCTCAGGTAATGGCGATACAGCGGCGCCTTGAGGGACAACGCAGCGGCTTCGAACTCGGCGTCCAGCTGGCGCAGGGCCGTGGTGGCGGTCATTTGCGCAGTGGTCAAATAGTGAGCAATGGTGCACACAACCAGCAGCGTCATGGTGCCGTAGAGCACATGCAGCGGGTTGCCGTTGAGGTTGAAAAAGAACACGTAGCCCAGGCCCAGTACCAACCCCGGCACCGCCATCGGCACAAAGCTGAGCATGCGCAACGCCAGGTTCAAGCCCTTCTGGCCCTTGGTTTTTTCCATCAGGTAGGCGCCGGTGAAGATCAGCACGCTGCCGATCAACGCGGTGCACAGGGCCATGGTGATGCTGTTGCGATAGGCCAGCCAACCACCGCCCGCCGTGTCCTCGAACTGGTAGTGGGCCAGCGACAACGACAGGTTATAGGGCCAGAATTTCACCAGCGATGAGTAGACCGCCATGCCGAACACCAGCAGCAGGATCGCGCAGATCAGCAGGACGATGGCCAGGTAGCAGCCATCCCGCAGCTTCGACGGTGCCGGCTGGAACACTTGGGCGCGGCCGCTCATGGAGTCGCCGTGACGACGGCGCAGCCAGGCATCGACGCCAAAACTGAACAGCGCCGGCAGCAGCAGAACCATGCCGATCAAGGCTCCGCGACCGAACTGTTGCTGGCCGACCACCGCCTTGTAGGCTTCCAGCGCCAGCACTTGGTAGTCGCCGCCGACTACGACAGGCACACCGAAGTCAGTGATGGTCAGGGTGAACACCAGGCAAAACGCGGCGAAGACCGCCTGGCGCGTCGCAGGCCAGGTGATGCTGCGAAACGCCCGGGACGGGCTGGCGCCCATGCTCGATGCGGCATCGAACAAGCGTGCATCCGCCAGGGAAAGCGCCGACAACAGAATCATCAAGGCATGGGGAAAGGTGTAGATCACTTCGCCGAGGACAATGCCCCAGAAGCCATAGATGTTGTCCGACAGCAACCCGCGCAACATGCCCTGATTGCCGAACAGGTAAACCAGCGCAATCCCCGGCAGCATCGACGGCGCCATCAACGGCAACAGCGACATGCCGCGCCAGATCGCCTTGCCCGGAATCAACGTGCGTTGCAGGGCGTAGGCAAACAGGTAAGCCAGGGGTACGACGATGGCCGCCACGCTGAGGGAAACCTTCAAGCTGTTACCGAGCAACCAGTGGAAGTTATCGCTGGTGACCAACTCCCGCGCCGCCACCAGGCCACCGCCCTGCCCGGCTTCACTGCTGAAACCGCGCCAGAAGATCGCAATCAGCGGCATCAACACCGCGATGCCCAACAGGCACAGCCACAGCAGCTTGCCGCCGACTACAAAAATACGGTCGCCGAGTTCGGCACGAGAAACCTGACGAGCCACGTTATCGGGTATCGGCAGAGTCATGTCGGCGGCCATCTCAGGCAAACACCTGCAGGCTGCGCGGGGGCAGCGCGACCCAGATGTCCTGGGCGCCTAGGCGCGGCATGGCTTCCGGGGCCAGCTCGGCCAGCAGCGGATGGCCAGGCAGTTGGTCCAGCTCGAAGCTCATGCGGCAGCGGTTGCCGAGGAAGGTGATCTCGCGGACCTTGGCCGGGAACAGGTTTTCTTCATGCACCGGTGGGTTGACGCTGATGGCTTCCGGGCGGCAGAACAGACGGCCCGACTTTGCGGCGCCGGAGTTTTCCGCCAGGCGCATATTCATCCCGCCGACCTGGGCGTGGCTGGCGCTGTTGCGGCTGAACGGAAGCCAGTTGCCCTGGCCGACAAACTCGGCCACGAACGGCGTGGCCGGGCGGTCGTAGATTTCCTGGGGCGTGGCGTACTGCTCGACCTTGCCGTTGTTCATCACGGCAATGCGGTCGGCCATCAACATGGCCTCGTCCTGGTTGTGGGTGACCATCAGGGTGGTGATGCCCAGGCGGCGTTGCAGTTGACGCAGCTCGGTGCACAGATGCTCGCGTACCCGGGCGTCGAGGGCCGACATGGGCTCGTCCAGCAGCAACAAGGACGGCGCCGGTGCCAGCGCGCGGGCCAGGGCTACGCGCTGCTGTTGGCCGCCAGAGAGTTGGCCGGGGTATTTCTTTTCGCTGCCTACAAGGCCTACCAGTTCGAGCATCTGCCCGACGCGCTTGCGCACTTCATCGCGGCCACTGCCGGTGAGGCCGTAGCCGATGTTTGCTTCGACGGTGAGGTTGGGGAAGAGCGCGTAGGACTGGAACAGAATGCCGTAGTCCCGTGCCTGCGGTGCCAGCAGGGAAACGTCGCGGTCGCCGAGATACAACTCGCCGCTGTCCTGACGCTCGAGGCCCGCGATGCAACGCAGCAAGGTGGTCTTGCCGCAGCCCGACGGGCCCAGCAGGCACACCAGCTCGCCGGCGGCGACGTCCAGGGATACGTTATCCAGCGCGGTGAACGCGCCGAAGCGTTTCTGCACACTGCGCACCTTCATTGGTGCGCCGGGGTTGGTCAGGACTGTGTTCATGGAGGCACCTCATCAAACTGATGAAGGTCATCCTAGGGCGGCAATGCGTCCCTCTTGTGGCAGAAAGGCAAAACGTGGCGATAGTGGTATTGGTGGATTTGGGTAGGACTGGACCAGTATCTGGAGCCTGGCTCTTGTGGCGAGGGGGCTTGTCCCCCGTTGGGCTGCGCAGCAGTCCTAAAACCTGCTGGCGCGATCTGCCAGGGGAAATGCGGTGACCTTATTGGGGTTGCTTCGCAGCCCAACGGGGGACAAGCCCCCTCGCCACAAAGGCCCGCTCGGCAGAGAAGCAAGTTAGCCTGCCGGGGACATTTCCTGCGCCAACCCCAGAAACGCCGCTGGCAACCGGGCGCCCTTTCGCTCCTTGAGGCAGTACAAATACTCGGGAATCTGGGGCGCATTCTCGATGCTCAACACACGCAGCTGCGGGTCATGAGGCACTTCCTGGCGGGCGATGATGCTGATACCGATGTTGCGCAACACCGCCTCACGGATCGACTCCCGGCTGCCGATCTCCAGCAGCGGTCCGTAACTCACGCCTGCGCCCTGCAACATTTCTTCGGTCAACCGTCGGGTAGTGGAACCCGGCTCGCGCATCAGCAAGGTGTGCCCGGCCAGCGCGGTCAGTGGCACATGGTCGAGGACTGCCAACGGATGATTGCGATGCACCGCCAGCACCAGCGGGTCCATGCCCAGCACCCGGCGAATCAAGCGCGGGTCTTCAAGCAGTTGGGATGAGGCGGCAACGTCGACGCGGTATTCATCCAGCGCCTCCAGCACCTGCTGGGAATTGCCGATTTCGACCGAAACCTCAACCTGCGGCAGACGCTCACGGAAGGCTTTGACCAGGTCGAGGATGTAATACGGTGCCGTCGCGGCAATCCTTAAAGCACCTTGCACCTGGCCACTGTTGCGCAGGAAAAACTCGATATCCGCTTCCTGCTGCAGCAGCGCCTTGACCATCGGCAACAGCCGCGCGCCTTCGTCGCTGACGGTCAGGCGGCGCCCGCCTCGGTAGAACAACTCAACCGAGTACTGGCTTTCCAGGTGACGAATCTGGGTGGTCACCGTGGGCTGGCTCAGCCCGAGCTTTTTCGCCGCCTGGGTAATGCTGCCCAGGCGGGCGACCATGTAAAAAGCCTTCAGCTCGGCACTCAGCACACCACCCTCTCATCGACTATTTGCGCAACAGGCGCAGACCATTGAACACCACCAGCAGGCTCACGCCCATGTCGGCGAACACCGCCATCCACATGGTGGCCATCCCCAGGAAGGTCACCGCCAGGAAGATCGCCTTGATCACCAGGGCCAGGGCGATGTTCTGCTTGAGGATACTCGACGTTTGCCGCGACAGCCGAATGAATGCCGGAATCTTGCGCAGGTCGTCGTCCATCAAGGCCACGTCGGCGGTCTCGATGGCGGTGTCGGTACCGGCGGCGGCCATGGCAAAACCGATCTCGGAACGGGCCAGCGCCGGGGCGTCGTTGATGCCGTCGCCGACCATGCCGACGCGGTGGCCCTTGGCGTAGAGGGCTTCGATGGCTTGCAGTTTGTCGGTGGGCAACAGGTCGCCCTGAGCCTGGTCGATGCCGACCTGAGCGGCAATCGCCTTGGCGGTGTGGGTGTTGTCGCCGGTGAGCATCAGGGTCTTGATGCCAAGCTCATGTAACTGCTGGATGGCTTCGCGGCTGGTGTCTTTCACGGTGTCAGCCACGGCGAACAGCGCCAGCGGGCCGGACTTGTCCAGCAGCAGGACCACGGACTTACCTTGTTTTTCCAGGGCGAAGAGTTTTTCTTCGAGGGCCGGCGAGCACAGGTTCAGTTCTTCCACCAGGCGATGGTTGCCCAGGTAATAGACCTCGCCATTGATCTCGCCACGTACGCCGCGACCGGTCAGGGCTTCGAAGTTATCCACAGTGTGCGCGGTGAGGTTTTTATCCACCGCCGCATTGGCGATCGCCAGGGACACCGGGTGATCGGAACGCCCTGCCAGGCTAGCAGCCAAGGCCGGTGCGCTGTCTTCCATGTTCGGGAACAACGCCAGGTAATCGGTTTGCACCGGTTTGCCGTGAGTGATGGTGCCAGTCTTGTCGAGGGCCAGGTAGTCGAGCTTGTAACCGCCCTCCAGGTACACGCCGCCCTTGATCAGAATACCTTTGCGCGCCGCAGCGGCCAGGCCGCTGACGATGGTCACCGGGGTGGAAATCACCAGCGCACACGGGCAGGCGACGACCAGCAATACCAGCGCCCGGTAAACCCATTCGAACCAGACGCCCCCCATGAACAGCGGCGGAATCAGCGCCACGCCCAAGGCAAAGATGAACACCGCCGGGGTGTAGACCTTGGCGAAGGTGTCGACAAAACGCTGGGTTGGCGCGCGGGCGCCCTGGGCCTGTTCCACGGCGTGGATGATCCGCGCCAGGGTGGAGTTGTTGGCGGCTGCGGTGACCTTGTATTCCAGGGAGCCGGCCTGGTTGATGGTGCCGGCGAAGACTTTGTCGCCCACGGTTTTTTCAATCGGCAGACTTTCACCGGTAATCGGCGCT
This sequence comes from Pseudomonas sp. K2I15, assembly GCF_002204795.1. Taxonomy (GTDB): domain Bacteria; phylum Pseudomonadota; class Gammaproteobacteria; order Pseudomonadales; family Pseudomonadaceae; genus Aquipseudomonas. The sequence continues at coordinate 430,620 of NZ_NIXO01000001.1, read as the reverse complement.
TGGTCGATGGTGGACTGGCCGGAGGTAACTTCACCGTCCAGGCCAATGCGCTCGCCGGGACGAACCCGCACGATAGCGCCGAGTTCGATGACTTTGACCTCCTGTTCAGCCCAAGTGCCGTCGGCCTGACGGACCGTGGCCTGTTCCGGGGTCATCTGCATCAAGCCACTGATGGCGTTACGTGCGCGGTCGAGGGACTTGGCTTCGATCAGTTCGGCCACGGTAAACAGGAACATCACCATCGCGGCTTCGGGCCACTGGCCGATCAGGATCGCACCGGTCACGGCGATGCTCATCAGGGCGTTGATGTTCAAGTTGAGGTTTTTCAGGGCGATCCAGCCCTTTTTGTAGGTGGTGAGGCCGCCGCTGAAGATCGAGATCAGCGCGACCAGGGCAATCACCCACGTTGGTGCGGCGTTGGTGAAGTGCAGTACTTCAGCGCCCAACGCGCCGACGCCGGACACGGCCAGCGGCCACCAGTGTTTCTTCGCGGGTGGCTCGGCCGGGGCTACACCTTCTTCGACAGGATCGGCCTGCATGCCCAAAGACTTGATGGCCTCGATGATCGGCGCAGTGCTCGGCAAGTCATGAGTGACGCCGAGGATGCGGTTGATCAGGTTGAACTCCAGTTGCTGCACACCGGCGAGCTTGCCCAGTTTGTTCTGGATCAGCGTTTGCTCGGTGGGGCAGTCCATGGCTTCGATGCGGAAGGTGCTCAGCCGCGAGCCCGCTGTCGGGGCTTCAGTCAGCTTCACCAGTGCAGGCGCGGCCTTGCTGGAACAGCAGGAATCGCCATGGCTGCCATGGTCGTGCTTCTGCACAGGTTTGAGCTTGGGGCCGTGATCGTGCGCGTGGTCATGATCATGGTCGTGCTTATGCGGGGTGTGGATGGAATCGCTCATTCTGTCGCGTCCGTAAAGGTGCCTGTTGCCAAGTAAAGACCCTGTAGCCACTATAGGGTCAAGCACCCTTTTGGAGATTGCTGCGATGAAGATCGGCGAATTGGCAAAATTGACGGATTGCCAGGTGGAAACCATCCGTTATTACGAGAAGGAAGGCCTGCTGCCGCCGCCTGCGCGCAGTGACGGTAATTACCGCCTGTACACCCAGGCGCACACCGAACGGCTGGTGTTTATCCGCAACTGCCGCAGTTTGGACATGACCCTTGAGGAGATTCGCAGCCTGCTGGGCCTGCGGGACAGCCCTCAGGACCAGTGCGAAAGCGTGAATGCGTTGATCGACGAGCATATCCACCACGTCAAGGCGCGGATCGACGGGTTGCTGGCGTTGCAGGAACAGTTGCTCGACCTGCGCCAACGCTGTGGCGGCGGGACGGATCTGGATCAGTGCGGGATTTTGCAGCGGCTGGAAATCAGCGGGAGTGTCGCGGCCAGCGAGGCTGAGCCCTCACATGTAGGCAGAAGCCACGGCCATTAATTGTGTACACAAAAAAAATGTGGGAGCGGGCTTGCTCGCGAAAGCGGAGTGTCAGTCACTGAATGTGTTTCTGATACACCGTATTCGCGAGCAAGCCCGCTCCCACATTTGGACCGAGACCGCCTTTAGATGGCTACGTCAGCCTTGATGCTCGGGTCGGCGTCGTAGCCCACGATTTCAAAGTCTTCGAATTTGTAATCGTAGATCGACTCGGGTTTGCGCTTGATCACCAGCTTCGGCAAGGCTTTTGGAGTGCGGGCCAGTTGGGTCTGGATCTGCTCCATGTGGTTGCTATAGGCGTGAGTGTCGCCAGTGGTCACGATGATTTCGTGAGGGATCAGATCGCATTGCTGGGCCAGCATATGGGTCAGCAGCGCCAGGGCTGCGGTGTTGTACGGCAGGCCGAGGAATACGTCGGAGCTGCGGATGTACAACTGCATCGACAGATGACCGTCATGCACAAAAGCCTGGTACAGCAGGTGGCACGGCGGCAGGGCTTGCTTGCCGTCGCGGGCGTTTTGCTGCGGGCTTTTGGTCTCGTCCGGCAGGTACTCGACGTTCCAGCCGTGGAACAGGATGCGACGGCTGTTGGGGTTGGTCTTCAGCGTCTCGACCATGTAGTCGATCTGGTTGATCTTGCCGCCGTCCTTGGTCGGCCAGGCGGTCCACTGCTCGCCGTACACCGGGCCCAGGTCACCTTCTTCGGTGGCCCATTCGTCCCAGATCTTTACGCCGTTTTCATTCAGCCACTTGATGTTGGTGTTGCCGCTCAACATCCAGATCAATTCGTTGGCGATGCTTTTGAAGTGAAGCTTCTTGGTGGTCAGCAGCGGAAAGCCGTCGGCCAAGCTATGCCGAAACTGACGGGCAAACACGGCCTTGGTGCCGGTGCCGGTGCGATCGCCCTTGGTCAGTCCATTGGTCACGACATCGTTCAGTAGTTCGAGATATTGCTTCATGTGTATACCTGTATCGTTGAAGCCGGGACCCTCGGGCCCCGGCATTCGAATTTAAAGCGCGGTGTTCTTGATGCCTTGCGGGCGATTGTAAGCCCACCACAGCAGGCCCAGGCCGGCGATGATCATCGGCAGGCTGAGAATCTGACCCATGGTCAACCAGCCCCACGCGAGGTAGCCCAGCTGTGCATCCGGCACGCGCACGAACTCGACGATAAAGCGGAAGATCCCGTAGAACAACGCGAACATGCCCGAAACCGCCATGGTGGGGCGTGGCTTGCGCGAGAAGAGGTAGAGGATCAGGAACAGTGCCACGCCTTCCAGGGCGAACTGGTACAGCTGCGACGGGTGGCGCGGCAATTGCGCCGGGTCGCTGAACGGCGGGAACACCATGGCCCACGGCACGTCACTTGGCTTGCCCCACAACTCGGCGTTGATGAAGTTACCGATGCGCCCGGCGCCCAGGCCAATCGGCACGAACGGTGCGACGAAGTCCATCAACTGGAAGAACGACTTGCCGTTACGCCGGCCAAACCACCAGGCGGCGATCATCACGCCCACAAATCCACCGTGGAACGCCATGCCGCCCTTCCACACCTCGAAGATCAGCGTCGGGTTGGCGATGTAGGCTGGCAGGTCGTAGAACAGCACATACCCCAGGCGTCCGCCGACGATTACCCCCATCGACATCCAGAACACCATGTCGGAGAGTTTCTCCTTGGTCCAGGTCGGGTCAAAACGGTTCAGGCGCCGGGAAGCCAGCAACCAGGCACCGCCGATGCCGATCAGGTACATCAACCCGTACCAGTGGATTTGCAGCGGACCGATGGCCACGGCCACCGGGTTGATCTGCGGGTAAGGCAGCATTGCGACTCCTCGTTAAATCAATAGTCTTGGCGCATCGGACCATGCCGGTGCGCGATTAAGCCTGCGTTACAGCAAAAAATTCAGCCCTACACAAAACAGCAGCCCGGCGAACAGCCGCTTGAGCAAGCGCGGCGACAACCGATGCGCCAGGCGCGCGCCGAAACGGGCCGCCACCATGCTGGTCAGGGCAATGCCCAGCAGCGCCGGCAAATACACAAAGCCGAGACTATGATCGGGCAGCAGCGGATCATGCCAGCCCAAAATCATGAAACTTAACGCACTGGCCAGGGCGATCGGCAAGCCGCAGGCCGACGAGGTGGCCACCGCCTGTTGCATCGGCACGCTGCGCCAGGTCAGGAACGGCACGGTCAACGAACCGCCGCCCGTGCCGAAAATCGCCGAAGACCAGCCAATCACCCCACCCGCCAAGGTCAGGCCGAGCTTGCCCGGCACCTGGCGGCTGGCCTTGGGCTTGAGTTCCAAGGTCATCTGCACGGCGATCACCAGGGCGAACACGCCGATGATCTTCTGCAAATGCGGCCCGGAGATCGCCTCGGCGGTCAGCGCGCCAACGCCTGCGCCCATCAGGATGCCCACGGCCATCCACACGAAGATCGGCCAGCGCACTGCGCCCCGCCGGTGATGCTCGCGCACCGCATTCACCGAGGTGAAGATAATAGACGCCAGGGACGTACCGACAGCGAGATGGGTCAGCACCGAGGGATCGAAGCCCTGCAAGGTGAAACTGAACACCAGCACCGGGACAATAATGATCCCGCCGCCCACGCCAAACAGCCCGGCGAGCATGCCCGCACAGGAACCCAGCAGCAAATACAGCACAAACTCCATGGGAGCCCCCAAATCAGTCCGGCATGTTAACGGATGGAAGGCGCGCGACCCAACTTCCAACGATGGATAGCCGGCGGTTGTGTGGGTAGAGTGGCTAAAAACACAAAAGGGATCGCCTGATGTGCCTGATTGTTTTTGCCTGGCGGCCGGGCCATGCCCAACCGCTGATCGTCGCGGCCAACCGTGATGAGTTTTATGCCCGGCCCAGCCTGCCGTTGGCCCAGTGGCTGGATGCGCCCGATGTTTATGCAGGAAGGGACCAGGAAGCGGGCGGCACCTGGCTGGGGCTTGGGGCGGATAGGCGCTTTGCGGCGCTGACCAATATTCGCGACCCGCACCAGCCGCCAGCGCGTAAGTCACGGGGCGAGTTGGTGGCGCGCTTTCTCAGTGGTTCGCTGCCGATTGACGACTATTTGGCCGACGTTAACGGCCGATCGATTGAATATGCCGGGTTTAACCTGCTGGTGGGTACGCGGGATGAGTTGTGGCATTACAACGCCAATGAATCTGCGCCGACACGGCTGGAAGCTGGGGTTTATGGGTTATCCAATGCAGGGCTGGATACGCCGTGGCCGAAGCTGTTGAAGGCCAAGGCGGCACTGGCTGAAGTGCTGGACGATCCGCAACCTGAGGCCTTGCTGGGGATCTTGAGCGACCCGCAGACAGCGCCGTTTGCCGACTTGCCGGATACAGGCGTGGGGTTGGCGACGGAGAGTTTGTTGTCGAGTGTGTTTATCGCCAGCCCCAGTTACGGGACGCGGGCGAGTACAGCGCTGATTGTGAATGCCGACGGGACGCGGCATATCGTGGAGCGCAGTTTTGGGCCCCACGGCGGCAGGCTTGGGGAGGTTGAACTCAAAATCTGAACCTCACACAAATCAAATGTGGGAGCGGGCTTGCTCGCGAAGGCGGTGTATCAGTCAACTTAATGTATTGGCTGACACGCCGCTTTCGCGAGCAAGCCTGCTCCCACATTTTGATTGGGGGCAGACCCTAAAATCCGGTTTAGAGGCTTTTTGCAGACGCCGGATTAATCATCCGCGCCAACCCAAGGTTCTTCAGCGCCAATTGCAACGAGCTGTGGATAACTTGCGGGTTGTCGATGGTCATCAACTCCGCCAGCAGTTCCTTGGCCCGGCTCAGGTTGATCTGGCGCAGCATCCATTTCACCTTCGGCAAGTTGGTGGCGTTCATCGACAAGCTGTCAAAGCCCATCGCCATCAACAGCACCGCCGCCGCCGGGTCACCGGCCATCTCGCCACAGATACTCACCTGCTTGCCTTCGGCATGGGCGTCACGCACCACGTTCTGCAACGCTTGCAGCACCGCCGGGTGCAGGTAGTCGTAGAGGTCGGCCACCCGCGGGTTGTTGCGGTCCACGGCCAGCAGGTACTGGGTCAGGTCGTTGGAACCCACCGACAGGAAGTCCACCTGCCGCGCCAGCTCTTTAGCCTGGTACACCGCGGCCGGAATCTCGATCATCACGCCAATCGGCGGCATCGGCACGTCGGCGCCTTCGTCGCGCACTTCGCCCCAGGCCCGGTGGATCAGGTGCAGGGCTTCTTCCAGCTCGTGGGTGCCGGAGATCATCGGGAGCAGAATGCGCAGGTTGTTCAGGCCTTCGCTGGCCTTGAGCATCGCGCGGGTCTGAACGAGGAAGATTTCCGGGTGGTCGAGGGTAACGCGAATACCGCGCCAGCCAAGGAAGGGGTTGTCTTCCTTGATCGGGAAATACGACAGTGACTTGTCGCCGCCAATGTCCAGGCTGCGCATGGTCACCGGCAGCGGATGGAAGGCGGACAGTTGCTCGCGATAAATCGCCAGCTGCTCCTTCTCACTCGGAAAACGCTGGTTGATCATGAACGGCACTTCGGTGCGGTACAGCCCTACACCTTCGGCGCCACGCTGTTGTGCCCGTGCCACGTCCGCCAGCAGGCCGGTGTTGACCAGCAGCGGTACGCGGTGGCCGTCAAGGGTCACGCACGGCAGTTCGCGCAGGGCGTCGAGGCCCTGGGACAGCTGGCGCTCTTCTTCCACCACTTCGGCGTATTGCTTGCGCAACACTTCGCTGGGGTTGGTGTAGACCTCGCCGTGGTAGCCGTCGACGATCATTTCGATGCCGTCGACCTTGGAATACGGCAGGTCCACCAGGCCCATCACCGTCGGGATGCCCATGGCCCGGGCCAGGATCGCGACGTGGGAGTTGCCCGAACCCAATACCGAGACCAGGCCCACCAGTTTACCTTCCGGCACTTCGCCGAGCATGGTGGCGGTCAGTTCTTCACTGATCAGGATGGTGTTGTCGGGGTATACCAGCGTGGTCGAGCGTTCTTCCTGCAGGTAGGCCAGCAGACGGCGACCGAGGTCTTTCACGTCCGAGGCGCGTTCGCGCAGGTAGGCGTCGTCCATCAATTCAAAACGGTTGACGTGATCGGTGACCACCTGGCGCAGCGCGCCCTGGGCCCACTGGCCGGTCTTGATCACGCCCTTGACTTCGCTGCCCAGGGACGCGTCGTCGAGCATCATCAGGTACACGTCGAACAACGCCCGTTCTTCAGGCCGCAGCTGGGTGGCCAGCTTGGTCGACAGGGTGCGCATGTCATTGCGCACGCCTTCGAGGGCGGTCTTGAACAGGATGATTTCAGCGTCGATGTCGGTGACGGTCTTGTCCGGCACCACGTCCAGGTCGGCGGGTGGCAGCATGACCACGGCGGTACCGACGGCCGCGCCAGGCGAACCCGGCACGCCGACGAACTTGGCTTCCTGGATGCCCTTGCCCTGGCGCCCCAGGCCGCGAATCGAACCGGTGGCCTCGGCGTGGGCGATAACCCCGGCGAGTTGCGCGCTCATGGTCACGAGGAAGGCTTCTTCACCCTCGTCGAACTGGCGGCGTTCTTTTTGCTGGATGACCAACACGCCGACAACGCGGCGGTGGTGAATGATCGGTGCACCGAGGAACGAGGCGTAGCGCTCTTCGCCGGTTTCGGCAAAGTAGCGATAACGCGGGTGATCGGCAGCGTTTTCGAGGTTCAGGGGTTCTTCGCGCGTCCCCACCAGGCCCACCAGACCTTCATTGGGCGCCATGCTGACCTTGCCGATGGAGCGCTTGTTCAAGCCCTCGGTGGCCATCAGGACAAAACGGTTGGTCTCGGGGTCCAGCAGGTAAACCGAGCAGACCTGGCTGCCCATGGCTTCCTTGACGCGCAACACAATAATCCCCAACGCCGCCTTGAGATCCTTGGCGGAGTTAACTTCCTGGACGATCTTGCGCAGCGTATTGAGCATGGCTCGGGGTCGAACTCCGTCGTCAGTCGCGCGCTAAAAGGCGCGGGGCAAGCTCTTTAAGAGCGCGACGATAAACCTCGCGCTTGAATGTCACCACCTGGCCCAACGGATACCAATAACTGACCCAGCGCCAGCCATCGAACTCCGGTTTACCGGTCAAATCCATCCGCACCCGCTGCTCGTTGGAGATCAGGCGCAGGAGAAACCATTTCTGTTTCTGGCCGATGCACAGCGGTTGGCTGTGGGTACGTACCAGACGTTGCGGCAAACGATAGCGCAACCAGCCTCGGGTGCAGGCCAGAATTTGCACATCTTCACGTTCAAGGCCTACTTCTTCGTTCAACTCGCGGTACAAGGCGTCTTCAGGGGTTTCGTCGGGGTTGATCCCGCCTTGAGGAAACTGCCAGGCATCTTGGTTGATACGGCGAGCCCATAGCACCTGTCCGGCATCATTCGTAAGAATAATCCCGACATTAGGACGGAAACCATCGGGGTCGATCACGGCAACAACCTCGCAAACGCATGTCACCGCATTGTTCCACAAAGATTGATACAGCGGCAACGAGGCTGCTTACCTTATGTGCACTCTTGTGAAAAGACCGTATTCTGGACGCCTTTTTACAGACTTTTCAGCGAGTAACTGCAATGCGCCTGGCTTTATTCGACTTGGACAACACGCTTTTGGGGGGTGACAGCGATCACGCCTGGGGCGATTACCTCTGTGAACGCGGGATTCTCGACGCAGTGGCCTACAAGGCCCGCAACGACGAGTTCTACCAGGATTACCTGGCCGGCACGCTGGATAACGCCGAATACCTGAACTTCTGCCTGGAAATCCTCGGCCGCACCGAGATGGCCCAGCTGGATGAATGGCACCGCGACTACATGCGCGACTGCATCGAGCCGATCATGCTGCCCCAGGCGGTTGAATTGCTGGCCACGCACCGCGCGGCGGGCGACAAGCTGGTGATCATCACCGCGACCAACCGCTTTGTGACGGCCCCGATTGCGGAGCGGCTGGGGGTTGAAACCCTGATTGCGACGGAATGCGAGATGGAAGGTGGCCGTTACACCGGGCGCAGTACGGATATTCCGTGCTTTCGCGAGGGCAAGGTGACGCGCTTGAATCGTTGGCTGGAAGAGACCGGGTATAACCTGGAGGACAGCTACTTTTACAGCGATTCGATGAATGACCTGCCGTTGCTGGAACAGGTGACGCATGCGGTGGCGGTGGATCCGGATCCGAATCTGCGGGCTGAGGCCGAGAAGCGTGGCTGGCCGGTGATTAGCCTGCGCGGCTGATAAAGCTTTCGCGAGCAAGCCCGCTCCCACATTTGATCGAGTTCCACCTTTGGAATGCAGTCGAATGTGGGAGCGGGCTTGCTCGCGAATGAAGGCGACCCGGTTTCAAGCCTTAAACGGGTTTGGCCCCCATCAACCCGGCAATCGCCACAAACCCCACCAGGCTCACAACCGCCAGCGCCACGGTGAAGTTCAAACTCCCCGCCCCGCCCAACCGCAGTCGATTAAGCCGCGCCACCAGCCAGAACCAGCTCAGCGCCGCCACGGTGTAGATCACACTCGAGCCCAAAATCCAGGTTTGCCCCAGCGGCCAGCCGATCAAATGCGCCAGCCACCAGCCGGTGAACGGCATGCTCACCACGCAAATCCCCATCAACAGCCACACAAACACCCACGGCCGCTGCACGGTATAGGCAGGCCCCGCGCTGCGTTTGCGCCAGGCCAGCACCGCCAGCGCAACACCGCTGAGCAGCAGCAACACCGTGGCCGCGACGTGGATAACTTTAAGGGTGGTCAGCGTTTCCATGTTCTCGATTCCTTGAAGGCCGCTCAGTCAGCGTAGTCGCTCAACCGAGGAACAGCTGGTAGGCCGGGTTATCACTTTCATCCCAATACGGGTAGCCAATGGCCTCCAGCGCTGCCGGCACCAGGTGGCGCTCGTCCGCCGGCACTTGCAGGCCCGCCACCACACGCCCATCGGCTGCGCCGTGGTTGCGATAGTGGAACATCGAGATGTTCCAGCGCCCGCCCAATTTGTTAAGAAAGTTGAACAACGCCCCCGGACGCTCCGGGAATTCGAAGCGCAGCACCACTTCGTCGCTGACTTTTGCCGCATGGCCACCGACCATATGACGAATGTGCAGCTTGGCCAGCTCGTTTTCCGTCAGGTCCAGCACCGGGAAACCCTGGCTGGTGAGGCTGGCGATCAGCGCGCTGCGCGGGTCGTTTTCCGGGTGGGTCTGCACGCCAACAAAAATGTGCGCCTCACGGCCGGAGTGGTAGCGATAGTTGAATTCGGTGATCTGGCGCTTGCCCACGGCCTCGCAGAAGGCCTTGAAGCTGCCCGGCTTCTCGGGAATGGTCACGGCGATGATGGCTTCGCGGCCTTCACCCAGCTCGGCGCGCTCGGCCACATGGCGCAGGCGGTCGAAGTTGACGTTGGCCCCGGAATCAATCGCCACCAGGGTTTGCCCGGTGATGCCACGGGTCTCGACGTACTTCTTGATTCCGGCCACGCCCAGGGCGCCAGCGGGTTCTGTGATGGAGCGGGTGTCGTCGTAGATGTCCTTGATCGCCGCGCAGATTTCATCGGTGCTGACGGTGATCACTTCATCCACGTAATCCTTGCAGATGTCGAAGGTGTGCTGGCCGATCTGCGCCACCGCCACGCCGTCGGCGAAGATGCCCACGGTCGGCAATACCACGCGCTCGCCCGCCGCCATGGCGGCTTGCAGGCAGTTGGAGTCGTCTGGCTCGACGCCGATGATCTTGATCTCAGGCCGCAGGTACTTCACGTACGCCGCGATACCGGCGATCAAACCGCCGCCGCCCACCGGCACGAAAATCGCGTCCAGCGGCCCCGGGTGCTGGCGCAGAATCTCCATCGCCACGGTGCCCTGCCCGGCAATGGTGTGCGGATCATCGTAGGGGTGAATGTAGACGTAGCCTTTTTCGTCGACCAGCTTCAGCGAATACGCCAGCGCCTCCGGGAAGGAGTCCCCGTGCAGCACCACTTTGCCGCCACGGGAGCGCACGCCTTCGACCTTGATCTCGGGCGTGGTCTTGGGCATCACGATGGTGGCCTTGACCCCCAGCACCTTGGCCGCCAGGGCCAGGCCCTGGGCGTGGTTGCCCGCCGAAGCGGTGACCACGCCGCGCGCACGCTCCTCCAAACTCAGTTGGGTCAGCTTGTTGTAGGCGCCGCGAATCTTGAACGAGAACACCGGCTGCAAGTCTTCGCGCTTGAGCCAGACCTTGTTGCCCAGGCGCTCGGAGAGCTGGCGGGCGGTCTGCAGCGGGGTTTCTACGGCAACGTCGTAAACGCGCGAGGTGAGGATCTTTTTGACGTACTGTTCAAGCATCGGAAAGCATCACTGGGCGGGTTGGGCAGGGCCAAGGAGTCTAACCCAGCGTTTGGCCGGGCGACCACACGAAAACAGAGGTTTTGTTGGGTTATACTCGCGCCCCTCTTTACTCCCCGCCCGTTCCGGAGCCCGCATGACCCAGGATCAACTCAAACAGGCAGTGGCCCAGGCCGCCGTCGATTTAATCCTTCCTAAACTCGACGATAAAAGCATCGTCGGTGTCGGCACCGGCTCCACCGCCAACTGCTTTATCGACGCGCTGGCCTTGCACAAGGGCGCGTTCGACGGCGCAGTCGCCAGTTCCGAAGCCACCGCTGCACGGCTCAAGGGCCACGGTATTCCGGTGTACGAGCTGAACACCGTCAGCGACCTGGAGTTCTATGTCGACGGTGCCGATGAAAGCGACGCGCACCTGAACCTGATCAAGGGCGGCGGCGCAGCCCTGACCCGCGAGAAGATCGTTGCGGCCGTGGCCAAGACCTTCATCTGCATCGCCGACGCCAGCAAACTGGTGCCGGTACTCGGCGCCTTCCCCCTGCCGGTGGAAGTGATCCCGATGGCCCGCAGCCACGTGGCCCGCGAGCTGGTGAAACTGGGCGGCGACCCGGTGTACCGCGAAGGCGTGCTGACCGACAATGGCAACATCATCATCGACGTGTTCAATATGCAGATCACCAACCCGGTGGAGCTGGAGCGTCAGATCAACGCCATCGTCGGCGTCGTCACTAACGGCCTGTTCGCAGCCCGCCCGGCTGACGTTCTGCTGCTGGGCACCCCGGAAGGCGTGAAAACCCTCAAGGCATAATGCAAAGCCCGCTCCCACATTTGTTCTGCACAAGACTCAAGACTTGGTTTTTTTGAATACATAGAAAAGATTGGGCTCACTGACCATGTACAACGTGCCGTCGTTGTCCATGGCAATCCCTTCGGCCTGAGGCACTCGCTGCTTCAGGCCATGGCGCCCCTTGAGCAGCGACAAACTGCTCAGGGGGCGACCGTCGATATCCAGTTCCAGCACCAGGAATGACTCATCCGACAGCGCCAGCAAATGGCCGCTGCGCTCATCGTATTGCAGGCTCGACAGGTCGCGCACAAACAACCCGGCATCGCGCTTGGGGTTGTTGATCACGTGCACCGAGTAGGTTTTTTCCGGTTTGAAATGGGGAAAGCCGTGGACCTCGTAGATCAGCATCGGATCGCGCTCCTTGGCCACAAACAGGCGCTTGCCCACCGAGTCATAGGCCAGGCCTTCGAAACCCTTGTTGCCACCCAGGTGTACGCCGAGGGTCATTTGCTCGGCATCCGCAGCATCCAGGAATTGGGTGTCGTCATCCACATGGACCTTGATCAGCCGCTGCTGGTGCTCATCGCTGATGACGTAGGTGTTGTCGCTGATGTACTCCACCGCCTCGGCATCACCAAAGCCCACCAGCGCAATGCGCCGCAGGATTTTGCCGTCCAGGGACAGCTCGACCAACTCGGCATTCTTGTTGGTGACGGTAAACAGGCTGTTGCGCACCGGATCAAAGGTCAGGGCCGAGACATCATCGTCGAGGCCATCGATCACCTGCGCTTCCAGGTTCACCTGGTAATCCCCTAGGCCAATCGAACGTTCGTCAGCAGGATGGCGCCAGGATTGCCAGTTGAACCACGCACGTTCGAACAGACGAAATTGCTGAGCAACCACGCCGCAAGCCACCAGGGCGAGCAGGACCAGGATGAAAAACGCAGGTTTGGGGCGGGCAAGTCGACGCATCAGGGCGGGGCTCAAAGTGAAAACTGGCGAATGAATATCACGGTCGCCTGAATTTAAACTTAAACGCCCCGGGTGTCTGGCGGATGCCGCAGATAGAGAAAAATCTGACGTAATCGAACTACTGAGCCTGCTTCTCGAAGCGATAGAACAGGTTCGGCTCGCTGACCATGTACAGCGTGCCGTTCTCGTCCATAGTCACGCCTTCGGCACGGGGAATGGTGTTCTTCAAGCCATTGAAGCCGCCGAGCAAGGTCATGAAGCTGACCTGCTCGCCTTTTTCGTCCAGCTCCAGCAGCAGATGGGAGTCGGCCGACAGCGCCAGCAGATGGCCAGTGCGTGGGTCGACGGTCAGTGCCGAGAGGTTGCGCATGTCCAGTTCAGTGTTGGCGAGCTTTTGCTTGTCGCCGGTGAGGGTCTGGCTGCCGTCGCTTTTCCAGGTGAACAGGGCCGGTGGGCGCTCTTCGCCGAGGATCAGCTGTTGGTTGCGCTTGTCCCAGGTGACCGCTTCAAAGGCTTTGTTCTGGTCCTTGGAGGGGCCCAGGTCATAGGACGGGAAGTCAGCCTTGTTCAATTGCTGGGTCTGTGGGTCGACCTTGATGATGGTCAGGCTGTGCTGGCGCTCATCGACCACAGCCATCAGACCGTTTTCCATCATGGTCACGCCTTCCGGGTTGTTCCAGCCGTTGAGCGGCATCTTGCGCAGCACGTCGCCTTGCAGGGTCAGCTCAACCAGGAACGGGTTCTTGCCCATGACCGAAAACAGGGTTTTGGTCTGCGGGTTATAGGCCAGGTCCGAGGCTTCGTCCTTCTCCATGCCGGGCAGCAGCTTGGCGTCGATCACCGCGTGGTAGTCCGGCAGCCAGACGCTTTGCAGGCGCTCGGTCGGGGTTTCGAAGCGCTCTGCCACCCACAGCAAGCCACGGTCGTCCCAGTGCATCGCCCAGGCCACGCCATAGATGATCGCGCCGGCCAGGAACAGCCAGGAATACCAGCGCATGGCAAAGCGTGAACGCAGCGTGGGTTTTACGGATGGGAGAGGCACGGCCATTTCGCTTTCCAGAAAGTCAGCTTTAGGGGATAGCACAGGATCAGAGGGTCCGCGCGCAGGAGGCTGAGGATTATCCGGATGGGGTGTGAAAAAAATGCAAAACCCGATATCTCCAGGCAAACACAAAACAATGTGGGAGCGGGCTTGCTCGCGAATGCGGTGTATCAGTCGACAGATTCGGTGACTGACACTGCGCCTTCGCGAGCAAGCCCGCTCCCACATTTTTGACCGCGGTTGCCAGGTATTAGCGAACGCTGCTTTCGAAACGGCTCACACCCGGTAGTTCCAACACCAGCTCATCACCCACATTCAGCGGGCCCACGCCTGCCGGCGTGCCAGTGAGGATTACATCCCCGGCCTGCAGCGAGAAGCAGCCGGCCATGTACTGGATCATCGGGATGATCGGGTTGAGCATGATCGCGCTGTTGCCGTCCTGGCGCACTTCGCCATTGATGGTCAGGCGGATGCCGATGTCGGTCACGTCCGGGAAGGTGCTGCCAACGACGAACGGTGCAATCACCGCCGCGCCATCAAACGACTTGGCGATTTCCCACGGCAGGCCCTTGGCTTTCAGCTCGGCCTGTTTGTCCCGCAGGGTCAAGTCCAGGGCCGGGGCGAAGCCGGAGATGGCGTCCAGCACTTCTTCGCGGCTCGGCTTGGTCGACAACGGCTTGCCGATCAACACCGCGATTTCCGCTTCGTAATGCACCGAACCGCGCTCGGTAGGGATGGCAAAACCGCCTTCCAGCGCCACCACGCAGCTGCCTGGCTTGATAAACAGCAGCGGCTCGGTAGGTACCGGGTTATCCAGTTCCTTGGCGTGTTCGGCGTAGTTACGCCCGATGCACACCACTTTCCCTAGCGGAAAGTGAATATTGGTGCCGTCGACATACTTGTGCTGGTAGCTCATGGACCGACTCCTTCAGGGACTGTTAAACAGCGAAAATCTTGCCCGGGTTCATGATCCCGTTAGGGTCGAACACCGCTTTCACTGCCTTCATGTATTCAATTTCAACCGGCGAGCGGCTGTAGGTCAGGTAATCGCGCTTGGTCATGCCCACCCCGTGTTCGGCCGAGATCGAGCCGTTGTACTTCTGCACAGTCTCGAACACCCACTTGTTGACGGTGGCGCACTTGGCGAAGAACTCGTCCTTGCTCAGGGTTTCCGGCTTGAGGATGTTCAAGTGCAGGTTGCCGTCGCCGATGTGACCGAACCAGACGATTTCGAAATCCGGGTAGTGTTCGCCGACGATCGCGTCGATTTCCTTCAGGAATGCCGGCACTTTCGACACGGTGACCGAAATGTCGTTCTTGTAGGGCGTCCAGTGGGAGATGGTCTCGGAGATGTACTCGCGCAGCTTCCACAGGTTGTGCAGTTGGGTTTCGCTCTGGCTCATCACGCCGTCCAGCACCCAGCCCTGCTCCACGCAGTGCTCGAACGTGGCCAGGGCATCGTTGGCCACTTCTTCGGTGGTCGCTTCAAATTCCAGCAGCGCGTAGCACGGGCAGTCGGATTCGAACGGCGCCGGCACGTCGCCACGGCCGAGGACTTTGGCCAGGGCCTTGTCGGAGAAGAACTCGAAAGCGGTCAGGTCCAGCTTGCTTTGGAAGGCGTGCAGCACCGGCATGATCGAGTCGAAGTCGGTGGTGCCCAGCACCATGGCCGTGAGGTTTTTCGGCGCACGGTCCAGGCGCATGGTGGCCTCGACCACAAAGCCCAGGGTGCCTTCAGCGCCGATGAACAGCTGGCGCATGTCGTAGCCGGTGGCGTTCTTGATCAGGTCTTTGTTCAGTTCCAGCAGGTCGCCCTTGCCGGTGACGACTTTCATGCCGGCTACCCAGTTACGGGTCATGCCGTAGCGAATGACCTTGATCCCGCCGGCATTGGTGCCGATATTGCCGCCAATCTGGCTGGAACCGGACGAGGCGAAGTCCACCGGGTAGTACAGGCCTTTTTCTTCGGCGACGTTCTGCAATTGCTTGGTGACCACGCCCGGCTGGCACACGGCGGTGCGGTCGGTGAGGTTCACGTCGAGAATCTGGTTCATATAGTCGAACGACACGACCACTTCGCCATTGGCTGCCACTGCAGCGGCCGACAGGCCGGTACGGCCACCGGACGGCACCAGCGCCATCTTGTGCTCATTGGCCCAACGGACAATGGCCTGCACCTGTTCGGTGGTCTTCGGGAAGACGATGGCCACCGGGGCCGGCGCGAAATGCTTGGTCCAGTCCTTGCCGTAAGCCTCAAGGGAGTCAGCATCGGTCAGGACCTTGCCAGGCTCAACCAGGGTCTTCAGCTCATCAATCAGGGCAGGATGGGTCATCGACAGAACTCTCGAACAATTCATGGTCATCCTGAGAACGCTTCACGTCGCAGGAATGGGTGTTTAGCGGGGCACGTATGCTAGCATACCGCCCCCGCAGGATAGTGCCCAAGGGCGTTCTGCGGTGACGGCTTTCCTGCCGTCCGGGTCAGCTTGCGCTGCTCGATTCCCTGCCATTTTTCTCCGGGATACAGGTTTACGCAGATGAGCAAGACTTCTCTCGATAAGAGCAAGATCAAGTTCCTTCTTCTGGAAGGCGTCCACCCATCGGCCGTCGAAGTCCTGAAGGCCGCCGGGTACACCAGCATTGAGTACATCACCAGTTCTCTGCCGGAAGCCCAGCTAAAGGAAAAGATCGCCGACGCGCACTTTATCGGCATTCGCTCCCGCACTCAGCTGACCGAAGAGGTCTTCGATCACGCCAAGAAGTTGGTGGCTGTCGGCTGTTTCTGCATCGGCACCAACCAGGTCGACCTTAACGCTGCGCGCGAGCGCGGCATCGCGGTGTTCAACGCACCGTACTCCAACACCCGCTCCGTAGCCGAGCTGGTATTGGCCGAGGCGATCCTGTTGTTGCGCGGCATTCCTGAGAAGAACGCTTCCTGCCACCGTGGCGGCTGGATCAAGAGCGCAGCCAACTCCTTCGAAATCCGCGGCAAGAAGCTGGGTATCGTCGGTTACGGCTCGATCGGCACTCAACTGTCGGTTCTGGCCGAAGGCCTTGGCATGCAGGTGTTCTTCTACGACACCCTGACCAAGCTGCCATTGGGCAACGCTACCCAAGTGGGCAGCCTGACCGAGCTGTTGGGCATGTCCGACATCGTGACCCTGCACGTACCGGAAACCGCTGAGACCCAGTGGATGATCGGCGAGAAGGAAATCCGCGCCATCAAGAAGGGCGGGATCCTGATCAACGCCGCACGCGGCACCGTGGTCGAGCTGGATGCCCTGGCCGACGCGATCAAGGACAAGCACCTGATCGGCGCCGCCATCGACGTGTTCCCGGTAGAGCCACGCTCTAACGACGACATCTTCGAAAGCCCGCTGCGTGGCCTGGACAACGTGATCCTGACCCCGCACATCGGCGGTTCCACCGCTGAAGCCCAAGCCAACATCGGCCTGGAAGTGTCGGAGAAACTGGTCAAGTACAGCGACAACGGTACGTCGGTGTCCTCGGTCAACTTCCCGGAAGTGGCCCTGCCGGCTCACCCTGGCAAGCACCGTCTGCTGCACATCCACCAGAACATCCCTGGCGTGATGATGGAGATCAACAAGGTCTTCGCAGAAAACGGCATCAACATTTCCGGTCAGTTCCTGCAGACCAACGAGAAAGTCGGCTACGTGGTTATCGACGTAGACGCCGAGTACTCGGACCTGGCGCAAGAGAAGCTGCAACACATCAACGGCACTATCCGTAGCCGCGTGTTGTTCTAATCGTTAAAACGTGCACAAAAAAGGGAGACCCTCGGGTCTCCCTTTTTTTGTCTGAACAAATCTTACTTGACGTTAACCGTGATGACTTTAGACGCTACAGTCGGGTTGAACTGCATGTGCAGTTTGTCGCCGGCTACCAGTTGCAGTGTGTGTTTGCCTGGGGCGAGGGTCAGCTCGGTTTCGGTCTGGGCCTTGCCGTAGTGGATCACGGTGTCGGTGGCCGGGATCGGTACGCTGGCGTCCGGCAGGGCTTTCTGGTCGATCAGCAGGTGGTGGTGGCCGGTGCCCGGGTCCTGGCTGGTGGCCGGGGCCAGTTTCAGGCCTTCCATGCCGAATTTCACGGTGAAGGTTTTATCGACGGTGGCGCCATCTTTCGGCGACACGATAAACACCTTGGCACCTTCAGGCGGCGCGCTACGCGCAATGCCATCGGCGGCGGTTGCCAGCATCGAAACGCCCAAGAGCAGGCTGGCCAGCGTTGTACGGGTCAAAAAGGCTTTCATTCACTTCTCCAGTTTTTCCGGGAAATCTGTAGGGTTATGACAACTTCGCGACAAATTGCTGTCCAAGGCACTCAACACCATAGCAAAGCGAGCCTGAACAGCGCGTCGCTCATTCGAATTCTTTAGGAGAGACCATGCGTTTGCTGCCTGGCCTGTTACTTTTACTGCCCCTTGTGAGCCCCTTGGCCCATGCCGAACTGATCGACGACGTGTTTGACCGTGGGGAATTGCGCATCGCTCTGGAAGCCAACACCCCACCGTTCAATTTCAAGGAAGGCGAAAAACTCACCGGTTTTGAAGTGGAACTGGGTGAATTGCTGGCCAAGGAAATGGACGTACGCGCCTCCTTTATCACTGTCGATGCGGCGGATTTGCTGCCGGGCGTAGAAAGCGCCAAGTACGACGTGGCGATCAACCATATCGCTATGACTCCTGAACTGGCGGATCGTTTCGACTTCAGCGAGCCCTACAGCTACTCCAGCGCACAGCTGATCGTGCGCAAACAGGAACAACGCCCGCTGGGCAGCTTTGCAGCGCTCAAGGGCAAGGCGTTGGGCGTGGCCCAAGGCAGCCAGTTCGTGGAGCAGGCGCGCACCGCCGAGGGTATTGATTTGCGTAGCTATGCCGATGCCAAGCAGCCGATCAAGGACGTCGCCGACCAACAGATCGATGCGGCCATCAGTGACCGGCTGCTGATTCCCTACGCGATTCGTGACAGCGAGTTGCCTGTGAAGGGAGGTGCAGACGTCGGCCCGACGTTGAGCCTGGCGATTCCATTCCAAAAGGGTAACCCGGCGTTCAAGGCCAGCCTGGACAAGGCCCTGCAACGAGTGAAAGCCGATGGCCGGCTGACGGCGTTGTCGGAGAAGTGGTTCGGGATGGATGCGAGCAAGCCGGTGGCCAAGGCCGAATAAACGACTCGGTCAATGTGGGAGCGGGCTTGCTCGCGAATGCGGTGGGTCAGCTTGAACATCTGGCGACTGATACTCCGCTTTCACGAGCAAGCCCGCTCCCACAGTTGATCTATGTCGGGCTCGATAATTTTGCCAGGGCCACTGCGGCTTCGGGCAGTTCCAGTTCACTGAACACCAACACCCCATGGCGCTTGAGCAACGCCGCCGTCACGCCTTCGCCCGTCACCTTCACGCCGGTGAAGGTGCCGTCATAGGTCAGCAGATTGCCGCAAGACGGGCTGTTGGCCTTGAGCACGGCGACCCGGATATTGTGGCATTGCACCAACGCCAACGCCTGACGGGCACCATCGAGGAAGGCTCCGCTGACATCTTCCCCTTGGGCCGTCAGCACTTGAGCGCGCCCTTCCCAGACATCAATCCCCTGCCCGCCCGGGATCTCGGCCGACGGGCGCGGCGTCGGCAAACCACCCGCCACTTCCGGGCACACGGCAACCACCCGACCTTCGGCCTGCCACGCGGCCAGTTGGTCGAAAGGCCCGCTGGCCCCTCCGTCGTAGCGTACCCGGTGCCCCAGCAGGCAGCGGCTGACCAGTATCTTTTGCATCATCAAAACGGCTCGTTACCCCGCCGGCGAAACCAGCCGGTGAGGGACAGGCGTTCGCGGGTGGCGGGCATGACTTCATGGGGAATTTCCCCCGACAGAAACACCACCAGGCAACCACCGGTGGGCACCACATCGTATTCGACGTCGCCCTTGAGGTACATGCGCAACTGGCCACCGTGCTCCGGCAGCCAGGCGTTGTTCAAGTAGATCACCGCCGACACCATGCGCCGGTCGTCATCGCGAAAACGGTCCACATGCTTGAGGTAAAACGCCCCCGGCGGGTACAGCGCGAAGTGGCTTTCGAAGTCTTCCAGGCCCAGGAACAGGCCCCGGTTCATCGCCACCCGCAGGCTGTCCATCAATTCCAGATAGTTGTCGCAGGCGACCACTTCACCCGGCTCCAGCCACTGGATATGGTCACCCCGAATACCCTCGCGAATCTCCTGGGACGGCCCGCGCCCGACGGCTGCCGGTGCCAATTCGCCTTCGGCGGCGCGTTTATGGCACTCAGCCGCAAGTTCGAGGGTCAGAGCCTCGGGCAGGAAGATATTCTGCTGCGACCAGCCTTGTGCGGCCAGATCATCGACAATGCGTAGCAGCAGCGGGTGATCGGAGGGTATGGGCATGGCGCGCATAGTATCCATACGCCTGTGAATCCGACAGCGCCGCCGAGCGTCTGAATACACTTTAGTCAGGTGACCGATAGGATTTCTCGACAAATCCTACGCCCGACACGGACAATAGTGGCCGACTGACAGGAGTCCATATGCGTCGTTTGTTTTTTTCCTTGCTGATGTTCTGCGTTTTGCCCGCCTGGGCAGACAGCCATGACCAGTTGTACAAGGTCGCCGGCTGGGCAGACCAGCGCGCGCATTTTAATGACGCCCTCAGTGCCGCCCAGCAGCGCTACCGCAACAGCTTGCCGCCCGCGGTGTATCAGGCGCTGGTGGACAACAGCAATAAACGCTTTGCGCCCCAGTCGGTAGACCAGCGCGCCGAAGCGCAGCTGCGCAAGAATTTGGCGGACCCGAAGCCGGCATTGGCCTTCTTCCAGTCGCCCCTTGGCCGCAAGATTGTCGCCGCCGAGTTGCTGGCCACCCGTCGTGATCAACTGGCGAAGAATGCCCAGGGCTTGCCGCATATCGAAGCCGACGCCACCCGTAGCTTGATCATCGGGCATTTGGCCCAGGCGCTGCCTGCGCGGGAAGCCGGGGCTGAAGTCAGCCTGGCGATCGCCGGTGTGGCCGCCGACAGCTTGAGCCAGATGATCCCCGGCCTGTTGGGCGGAGGTCAGGCGCAAGGCATGTTGAACGGCCAGCGTGAACGGTTGATGCAGCAGATTGGCAATGATCTGAACAACACGCTGCTGTACGTCTACCGGGATTTGTCCGACCCGGAGCTGGAAGAGTTCGCAACGTTCGCGGAGTCGCCAGACGGCAAGGCGTATTACAAGGCGGCCCTGGCGGCGATTCGCGCCGGTTTGGCCGTTGGCCAAAGCACTTCAAACTTGGCGCAGTAACCCTGTGGGAGCGGGCTTGCTCGCGAAGACGGTGTGTCAGTCACTGGATATGTTGACTGATCCACCGCTTTCGCGAGCAAGCCCGCTCCCGCATTTCGATTGTGTTATTTCAGGTGGTCGCTGAGAAACCTGAAGTATTGCTGCCGAATCTCCGGAATCTCATTCGCCAGATGATGCCTGCCGCGCGGCAGCATCAAGACCTCCGGCTGGTCGAACTTGCTGCGCAGCACCTTCAGGTTGTGCTGCCAGTCCACCGTCATGTCCTCCTCGCCCTGCACGATCAACGGCCTGCGCGTACTGCGTGGCGCCGCTTCAATGCGTTTGATCCAGCGCGCCAACGCACCCACCCAAGCGGTCGGCAGTTGCCGTGGCTGCAACGGGTCAGCCTCCAGGAACGGCTTGAACTGCGGGTCGTTGGTGTTATCGCTGAAACGCCGGGCGATGCCTTTGACGAACGGCCGGAGCAGGTAATAACTGAGCTGCGACCAGCCCCACGCGCGCGGCCGCACCAACGGTGACAGCAAAAAGGTCTTGCCCTGCGCCGGGCTGTCAGCGCCGTGGCTAAGCAGGTGATCCACCACAATCGCGCCGCCGGTGCTTTGCCCGAACAAGTGCCACGGCTGCGGCAATTGCAGCGCCTTGGCCTGTTCAAACAGCGCCTGCACCACGTCCTGGTACACCGCAAAATCATCGATGCTGGCCCGCTCTCCGCTGGACAGGCCATGGCCCGGCAAGTCGCAGGCGATCACTACAAAGCCCTGGTCCAGCGCCCAATCCACGGCGTTGCGGTACAGGCCCATATGGTCGTAGAAGCCATGAAACAGGAACATCGTCGCCACAGGTTGCGGCGGCCACCACACCTGGCAAACCACGTCGAACCCGTCCACCGCAAAGCGCCCCAGGCGGCTCACCGCCGGCACCTTGCGGGCAGGCAGGTCCAGGCCGTAGAAGCGCTGGTAGACCCGGGCCTCGGCTGAAAGCGGCTGCGCGTCCACCAGGGGCCGCAAGCTTTCGCGTAGATGATCAGGGTCAAACGTAACGGGCATAAGAACTTCCAGACTGTGGCTTCAACGCATTGAACAGATGAATATCGAGCCGCGATATTCATCTGTCAGGGCAAGCATGGCAAGCTATGCGTCCTCCGAGGATTGATCCAAATGCGACAGCCCTACCGCACCACCCTCTTCGCCAGCCTGATCGTGATCATTTGCGCCGGCGTGTTATGGGCGGCGTATGACTGGTTCCAGGGTCGTTACCTGCGGGCGTTCAGCGAGCATACGGCGGTGTTTTCCGGTGACGCCCTGAGCCTGCCCGCCGAGCTTGCCGGCCCGGGCCCCATCCGGCTGGTGCACTTCTGGGACCCGGCCTGCCCGTGCAACGTCGGTAACCAGCAGCACCTCGGCGAGCTGATCGAGCAGTACGCTCCCCAAGGCGTGGAGTTCTATTCCCTGCAGAAAGCCGGCAGCCACGGCCAGTTGCCCGCTACTCTCGGCGCAATGAAGGCCCTCAAGGCCGTGCCCGGCGCCCAACACCTGCCGGCCAGCCCCGCCGTGGGCATCTGGGACCGCAGCGGCAAGCTGGCCTATTTCGGGCCCTACAGCGAAGGGCTGACCTGTAACTCCAGCAACAGCTTTATCGAGCCCATCCTGCAAGCCCTCGGAGCCGGGCGCGAGGTCAATGCGACCCACACCCTGGCGGTAGGCTGTTATTGCGAGTGGAACGCCGCAGCCCCTCCACCCTGACCCGGGCGCAAGCTGAACAGACGCTGTTCGTTCGGCAAACTCGAACAACTGTATCGGCATGCTCCTGTATCGTAAGCAGCTAGCGGGGCGGACGGCGTTTGAGTCGTCGGTGCCAGGCGTATAAGCAGACGACACGGGAACACATGAGCCAATTAACCATCATCCTCTGGATGCTCAACGTTATCGTTGATACGTCCGGCCAGTTGGCGTTCAAAGCCGCTGCCTCAGCCAGCGCCGAGCATGACGGCATGGCCCACTGGCGCCATATGCTCAAGCGTCCGTGGATCTGGCTGGGCATCATCTGCTACGTCTTCGAGTTCGTGCTGTGGCTGGCCTTCCTGACCCTGGTGCCGTTGTCGGTCGGGGTGATGCTGGGCTCCATCAACATTGTCGTGATCATGATTGCCGGGCGTTTCCTGTTCAAGGAAAGCCTGACCAAATGGCGGTTGATCGGCATCATGCTGATCGCCTGTGGCGTGACCGTCGTGGGGTTTGAGTAATGAAACGGTTTTATATCCTGGGTTTTCTGTCGCTGATCATTTTCGATACGTTGGCGCAGGTCAGTTTTAAATTCGCCTCGATTCATGCCGAGCCGCTGACGATGGACGCCGCCTGGCTGATACGCGTGTTCGGTGCGCCATGGATCTACGGCGCATTTGTGGGCTACATCGGCGCGTTCTTTACCTGGATGACCCTGCTCAAGTACGCGCCAGTCGGCCCGGCGTTTGCGGCCTCACACCTGGAGCTGATCAGCGTGACGCTGATCTCTGTCTGGCTGTTCAACGACACCTTGACCCTGCCCAAAGTCGTCGGTGGCGCGCTGATTATCGCGGGCATCCTGTGCCTGGCGCGCAGCGAAGACAAAGAGAGCAAGACCGTCGAGGCCGAGCCATCGCAGACGCTGGCGTCATGACCCGCGTTGCCAGCCAACGGGAGATCCCGCCAACGGCGGGGCTTCCCCTACGCTGGCAGGATTTATTCAGCGTTTCAGGCGACCTGGCCCGTTCGCTGGCCCAGCAACTCGATATTCCCCTGCCGGCCCTGCCCTGCTCTGGCACCGCCGCACTGATCATGGCGCTGCGCGTGTTGCAGCAGCGCATGCCTGGGCGCACCGAGCTCATCGTGCCGGCGTATACCTGCCCGCTGGTGGCCCTGGCTGCGCATCACTGCCCGCCTTTGCGCGTGGTGCCGTGCGATTTACAGCCCGGCAGCATCGACCTGGACGAGCAACAGCTGGCGCAGCTGTGCAACCAAAACACCTTGGCGATCGTCGTCACCCACCTGGCTGGGCGCGTGGCGGATGTGGATGCCGCCAAACGCATTGCCGAGCCGCTCGGCGTGGCGGTCATCGAAGACGCCGCCCAAGCCATGGGCGCGCTGGATGAGGGCAAAAGTGTCGGGCTTAAAGGCGACATCGGTTTTTTCAGCATGGCGCTGGGCAAAGGCCTGACCACGGCAGAAGGCGGCGTGTTGTTCAGCCGGGACGCGTCGCTGCATCAGGCGCTGCACCAGCAATGCCGGCAGGATTTGCCCTTCAGCCTGCGCTGGGAACTGCAACGCAGCGCCGAGCTGTGGGGCTATGCCGCAGCCTATCAGCCTCGCGGCCTGAAGTACGTGTATGGCAAACCATTGCGTGCGGCGCTGGCGCGGGGCGATGAAGTGGCGGCGGTGGGCGATGACTTTTCCGTCGACGATATTCCGTTGCACCGCCTGGGCGGCTATCGCCAGAAGGTCGGCGCCGCAGCGCTGGTACGCTTGCCCGAGTATTTGCAGCAAGGGCGCCAGCGGGCATTGCGCCGCGTGGCGCAGCTCAACAGCTTGCCCGGCGTTTCGGTATTGGCCGACAGCCCGGGCCAGCAAGGAACCTGGCCCTTCCTGATGGTGGTGATGCCCAGCGCACAAACCCGCGATACCGCGATGGCGCAACTGTGGACGGCCGGCCTGGGCGTCACCCGCCTGTTCATCCACGTATTGCCGGGCTACCCGGCACTCGCCCCGCTGTTACAGCCAGGCGCCGAGATCCCCTGCGCACAAAGCTTCGCCGCCCAGACGCTGTCGATCAGCAACAGCCACTGGCTGACGGACGAACTGTTTGAGCAAGTACTGGATCATCTACGGCGGATTCTTAAACGCTGACCCAGCTCTGATCGATACGGGTCAACAAGCGCGCATTCAACTCATTCTGCTGCTGTTGCCAGATGACCACCTGGTTTTCCGGCAACTCTTCCTGGCCATCAGAGGCACTCAGCCACCGCTTGAACTTGCTCTGGTAGTGATAGGCCGAAACGTCGCCGGTAATGTCCGCACCAATAATGTTGCCATGGCAGGCATCGATCAGCGCATTCAAGTGCTTCTCCAGAAACTCGCCCTGGTCCCAGTTGGTATTCACCACTTCCGGGCTCAGCACGTCTTTATCGATGGAGAGATACACCGGCAGCGAGCGGTCGAGTTGCGCCAGGAACGCGCTCATCAACTCGTCCGCGTTGGTGAAGGCGCGATTGCTGCGGCCTGCGCCGATCCAGTTCAACCAGCGGGTATCAACGTTGGTGTTCCAGTAGGTCAGCTTGCGTTTCACCAGCGGTGACCAGTGATTCTCCCAGGCGTGCTTGAGGGAAATGTCCGGCGAACCAATGCCTAGCACGTGAACATGCTCGACCTGCGGCAGGCGGCTGGCCCAGTAAACCCACGAACCACAATGGATACCAAACGGATAGCGCATGTTGTCGGGGTGGTTGTCGCAAATGATCAGCTGGATTTTTTGCTGGGTGGGCAGGCGGTTCAGCAACAGCTGGCTGAGGTGATGATAGTCACCGCTGCCGGTAAACACGCAGCCGTAGTCACTGGGCATCTGTGCTTGCAGGGCGCTCTCCAGCTCCTTGAACTGCGCCCAGCGGCAGCCGAAACGAATCTTCTCCTGCCAGGCTTGCAGTGGCAGGGTAATGGCGCCGGGAATGTTATTCACGGCGCCATCAAAATCGAGGATCAATGCGGGTCGGGCCTGGCTCATGCGGTTTGCTCCTGCTGCCACTGCATGTCGCTTTCAAAATGGTGTCGGAAACGGCTCAACACCTTGCGCAGCAGCGGGTTACGCACCCACACCAGATGGCGGGTGAAGGTGAACCTGGCGCCGAGGCTGGACTTGACCTGCGGATCGGTCCAGCCCGCCACGTAAAACTGCAGGCCCTTTTCCAGGGCGTACTCCAGGTTCACAAACCAGCTGACGAAGTACAGGTTGTGCTCCAGCGCCAGCGGGTAGTTAAGGCCGATGTACTTGTCGAGCAGCTTGCCGTCTTGCACATAGCACAGGTTATAACCGACCAGTTCATCCTCGTCCCAATAGCAGAACACATGCCCGCCACTGCTGGCATCGGTGAGCAACTGGATGAAGAATTCGGGCGTGAGCAAATCGAAGTGGATTTCGCTCTGCGCGTACACCGCCTTGTACAGCCGGTACAGTTCCTGCTGCCATTGCTCATCGCTGAACCGCGTATCGCCGGTGTCCAGGATCTCAATGCGCAGTTCGTCGCGGCTGCGCAACTTGCGGCGAATATTACGGCGCCGGCTATGGGACAACCGCGACAGATACTCGTCAATCGAGGTGAAGTCGATGGGTACATAGGCCAGCGCCTGGCCTTCGACACTGATGAACCCGCGCTGGGTGCAGGCCTCGATCAAGCCTTGTGCGTAGCGATTGTCCTCGACGCTGAGCAGCGGAGAATCCAGCGGTACGTCTTTGACGATGGTGAGTTTGCGTTGCGGTGCACATTCTTCTTGCAGCCATTGCGCCATATCCTGTGGCGGTACGTTCAGCGGGAACGGCGAATATTCACTGACCGTGGTGCCGACAAAGCAGGTGTCGATATGCAGCCATGACTGCCACCAGCGGTACCCCGGCCAACTGCGCAGGCGGGCGCGCAGCTCATCGTCGGCGGTGGTTTGCAGGTCGAACCGGGTGAAAAAGTACGGCAGTCCCTGTGCTGACAGCTGGGCGTTGAAGCCCACCGGCGGGTATCGCAAAAAGCTGCTGATCAGCGATGGCGTTTCCATGCAGCAGGCATAAGGCACCTGTGCACGGCTGGGATCTGTCATAAATTGCATTCCGAAAGTGATAGCAAAGGCGCGCCCGGATGGCCCGTTGAGTCGTGGCGCCGCTGGTTTCATGTAACAGAGTAAACATAATAACCCGCCCACCCACGCCGAACTTCAGAACCCCGACTTCATGCAGGTGAGGTTCAGGGAACTCGAAGCCAACAGCTTCTTCCTCCCCGCTCGCCAAACCCACTAAACTGCCCGGATCACTAATAAGGGACAACCCATGAAACGCATCCTGACCGCGCTGGCCATCCTGCTCGTAGCCCTTATGGTTGGCGCCGGCTGGTACGTGTACAGCAAGCAGCCGACCCGCCAGGGCACGGTGGAGTTGGCCCACCTGCAAGGTTCGGTCACCGTGCGTTACGACGACCGTGGCGTGCCGCATATCCGCGCCGAGAACGAGACCGACCTGTACCGCGCCCTCGGCTATGTGCACGCCCAGGACCGGCTGTTCCAGATGGAGATCATGCGGCGCCTGTCCCGTGGCGAGCTGGCCGAAGTGCTGGGCCCCAAGCTGCTGGAGACCGACAAACTGTTCCGCAGCCTGCGCATTCGCGAACGCGCACTCAGCTACGTGGAGCACATGGACCACGAGTCTGCGTCCTGGAAGGCCCTGCAAGCCTATCTTGACGGCGTCAACCAGTATCAGGACAGCCACGCCAGACCCATGGAGTTCGACATACTGGGCATCCCCAAGCGCCCGTTTACCGCCGAAGACACTATCAGCGTCGCCGGCTACCTGGCCTACAGCTTTGCCGCCGCCTTCCGCACCGAACCCTTGCTGACGTACGTACGCGATCAGTTGGGCAACGACTACCTGAAAGTCTTCGACCTCGACTGGCAGCCCAAGGGCGCGCTGAACCTGGCGGCCGGTGACTGGAAAGACCTCGGCGCCATCGCCCAATTGAGTGAACAGGCGATGGCCGACAACGGCCTGCCGCAGTTCGAAGGCAGCAACGCCTGGGCCATCAGCGGCAGCCGCACCAAGAGCGGCAAGCCGCTGCTGGCGGGCGACCCGCATATCCGCTTCTCGGTGCCGTCGGTGTGGTACGAGGCGCAGCTGTCGGCGCCGGGCTTCGAGCTTTACGGTTATCACAACGCGCTGGTGCCGGTGGCGTTCCTGGGCCACAACAAGGATTTCGGCTGGAGCCTGACCATGTTCCAGAACGATGACCTCGACCTGATCGCCGAGAAGGTCAACCCGGACAACCCCAACCAGGTCTGGTACCACGATAAGTGGGTGGACATGACCAGCAGCGAGCAGCAGATCGCGGTCAAAGGCCAGGACCCGGTGACCCTGACCCTGCGCAGGTCGCCCCACGGTCCGATCATCAACGATGTACTGGGTGAGAATGCGGGCAAGACGCCGATTGCCATGTGGTGGGCCTTCCTGGATACCGAAAACCCAATCCTCGAAGGCTTCTACCAGCTCAACCGTGCCGACACCCTGGCCAAGGCCCGCGCCGCAGCGGCCAAGGTCCAGGCGCCGGGCTTGAACATCGTATGGGCCAGTGCCAAGGGTGATATCGGCTGGTGGGCGGCGGCGCAATTGCCGATCCGCCCGGCAGGAGTCAACCCGGGCTTTATCCTCGACGGCAGCACCGCCCAGGCCGACAAACTCGGCTTCTACCCGTTCAGCGCCAACCCCCAGGAAGAAAACCCGGCCCGCGGTTATGTGGTGTCCGCCAACGCCCAACCGGCGTCGCCCACCGGCATGCCGATCCCCGGTTATTACAACCTGGCGGACCGTGGCCAGCAGTTGAACGCGCAATTGAGCGACAACAGCGTGAAATGGGACGTGGACAACAGCCAGGCCTTGCAGCTCGGCACCACCACCGCCTACGGCCCACGGCTGCTGGCGCCGCTGCTGCCGGTGCTGCGTGAAGTGGTCAAGGACCCGGCGCAGTTGAAGCTGGTGGAGCAATTGGCCACGTGGAAAGGCGATTACCCGCTGGACTCCACCACTGCCACGCTGTTCAACCAGTTCCTGTTCAACCTCACCGACGCGGCGTTTCACCCAAAGCTGGGCGACGCGATGTTCAAGACATTGCTCAACACCCGCGTGGTGGATGCGGCCTTGCCGCGGCTCACCGCTTCGCCGGATTCACCATGGTGGAACGGCCACCGCGCCGACACCGTCAAGCTCGCCTGGGACAACAGCCTGCAACACCTCAACGCGACCTTCGGTGACGACCCGGCGCAATGGCAATGGGGCAAGGCCCACACCCTGACCCACGGCCATCCGCTGGGCTCGCAGAAGCCGTTGGACAAGATCGTCAACGTCGGCCCGTTCGCCGCTCCCGGCAGCCATGAAGTACCCAATAACCAATCCGCGCCGATCGGCCCTGCGCCGTGGCCGGTGACGTACGGACCGTCGACACGGCGCCTGATCGACTTCGCTGACGCCGCGCATGCGCTGACCATCAACCCGGTTGGACAGAGTGGTGTGCCATTCGACAAGCACTATTCCGACCAGGCGGAAACGTATATCGAGGGCGGGTATGAGCAGGCGCATTTCAATGAGGAGGAAGTGACGGCGAATACCCGCAGCACGCTCAAGCTGTTGCCCGCGCGGACACCGCAATAACTGAAGAAACAGAAGACCCAATGCGGGAGCGAGCTTGCTGTGGTGAGCGGGCTTGCCCCGCGTTGGGCTGCGAAGCAGCCCCATCAATCTGTGGTGAACCCGACGGGGGACAAGCCCCCTCACCACAGCAAGCCCGCTCCCACATTTTGCTCTATGTTGACCTTAAACCGGCACCGCGAAATTCAGCCTGAATTGTTGTGGCGTCACCCCCAGCCGGCGGTTGAACACGCTGCGCATGTGCTGCGCATCGCGAAAGCCACACTGGTAAGCCACGGTCTTGAGCGGTGCGTGGGTGCTTTCCAGCATCACCCGCGCCGCATCCACCCGTGCCCGCTCGACGAACTCCGCCGGGGTGATTTGCGCTTCCCGGGCGAATACCCGGGAGAAGTTGCGCGCGCTCATGTTGGCGGCCTTGGCCAGATCGGCGATGGTCAGGTCCCCCGTCAGGTTCGCCAATACGTAGAGCTGCACCAGCGCCACCGCCGAGGTGGCTTCGGCGTGGGGTGTAAGGAACGGACTGAACTGCGATTGCCCGCCCGACCGCTGGGTAAATACAACCAGCCGCTTGGCCACACTGAGCGCCACTTCCGGCCCATGGTCCTGCGCCAGCAGGTACAGTGACAGGTCGATACCCGCCGTCACCCCGGCGGAGGTGTAGAGGTTGCCGTCCTGCACGTAGAGGCGGTCGGCTTGCACCTGGGCCGATGGGCACAAGCTGGCCAAGTCGGCGGCGTCGCCCCAGTGGGTGGTGACGGTGCGCCCATCCAGTAACCCCGCGCGGGCGAGTATGAAGGCGCCGTTGCAGATGGAGCCGAAGCGTTTGGCTCGCGCGCTGGCGTCACGCAGCCATTGAGTGAACACCGGGCCAAAATCCTCGAACGGCAACTGCGGCCCGCCGGCCATCAACAGCAAATCGTAAGGTTCGAGGGCTTCGCTGAAATGCCGATGCGCCTGCAACGACAAGCCGTTGGAACAGGCCATGTTGCCGTGGCCCAGGCCAATCACTTCCAGTTGGTAATGCTCCTCGGGCGGGAGAAAACGGTTGGCCTCGCAGAACACATCCAGGGGGCCGGTCACGTCCAGTGACTGGACGCCGGGGAAGATCAGGATGGCGACGGTTTTGCCCATGGATAAACACACCTTTTTTCAACTGAATAAATGCACCCCCCTGTGGGAGCGGGCTTGCTCGCGAAAGCGCTGGGCCAGTCGACACATGTATTAACTGACACACCGCTTTCGCGAGCAAGCCCCACATTTGATCTTCACAGTTTTCAAGAGACTAGTCCGCTTGGCGCGATATCGCGGCACATTGGCCGGGATCGCGCCCTCGCCGCGGTGGCTCCCTCGCGGGTGCGCGACCAGACTGGACTCATCGGCGCCCACCCGGCGCTTTCTTGAGGAGAACGACCATGAGCACCACCATCGCCGGCATCAAGATCCCGGACAGCGCCCTGGCCAAGGCCACCACCGAATACATCCGCGACATCGAATCCGACCTGCTGTACCACCACTCCCGCCGGGTGTTTCTGTTCGGCGCATTGAGCGGTGAGCGCCAGCAGTTGGCCTATAACCCGGAGCTGCTGTACGTCGGTGCCATGTTCCACGACCTGGGCCTGGTGGAAGGCCACCGCAGTGACGACGAACGCTTTGAAGTGGACGGCGCCAACGCAGCAGCGGACTTCCTCAAGCCTTACGGGTTGAGTGACGACGATATCGAGCAGGTGTGGCTGTCCATCGCCCTGCACACCACGCCGGGCGTGCCCAAGCATCTGCGTCCGACCGTGGCGCTGGTGACTGCGGGTGTCGAGATGGACGTATTGGGCATGGAGTACGCAGCCTTTAGCAGCGTGCAGCGCGAAGCAGTGGTGCACGCGCATCCACGGGGTGAAGGGTTCAAGGAATGCATCATCTGCGCGTTTGCCGACGGCCTGCGCCATCGTCCGCAGACCACGTTTGGCAACGTGAAGACGGATGTGCTGGTGGATCAGGAGCCGGGGTTCAAGCCGATGAACTTTGTCGAGGTGATTCGCAAGTCGCCTTGGGTGGCTTAACCGGCCTGGAATGCAATCAAATGTGGGAGCGGGCTTGCTCGCGAAGGCGCAGTGTCAGTCACTGGATATGTCGACTGATCCAGCGCTTTCGCGAGCAAGCCCGCTCCCACATTTTGATTCGGTTTCTTCAGGTAGACCTGATTAGACCGGCGCTGGAGCCCGACGCGCGTCCGGCTTCTCCCAGCCATCCGCCGCAGCTTCTTCAATCGCCTGCTGGATCGCTTTCTTGCGGAGCTCTTCGGCACGACGGCTGAAGAACCACACCAGGAACGTCACGATCGACACCGCCAACAGAATCAAGCTGGCCACGGCGTTGATCTCAGGCTTAACCCCCAGGCGCACCGCCGAGAACACTTCCATCGGCAACGTGGTAGACCCCGGCCCCGACACAAAGCTCGCCAACACCAGGTCATCCAGCGACAGCGCGAACGACATCATGCCGCCCGCCGCCAGCGAAGGCGCGATCATCGGGATGGTGATCAGGAAGAACACCTTCCATGGCCGCGCACCCAAATCCATCGCAGCCTCTTCAATCGACAGGTCCAGCTCACGCAAGCGCGCCGACACCACCACCGCCACATACGCCGAACAGAACGTGGTGTGAGCGATCCAGATGGTGACCAGGCCACGTTCCTGCGGCCAACCGATCATCTGCGCCATGGCCACGAACAGCAGCAACAGCGACAGACCGGTGATCACTTCCGGCATGACCAGCGGCGCCGTCACCAGGCCGCCGAACAGCGTGCGGCCCTTGAACTGGCTGATACGCGTCAGCACAAACGCCGCCAACGTACCCAGCGCCACCGCCGCAATCGCCGTGTAGCAGGCGATTTCCAGGGAGCGACCGACCGAGCCCATCAACTGGGTGTTGTCCAAAAGGCCGACGTACCACTTGATCGACCAACCGCCCCACACCGTCACCAGTTTGGATTCGTTAAACGAGTAGATCACCAGGATCAGCATCGGCAGGTAGATGAACAACAACCCCGCCACCAGCATGAAGCTTGAGAAACTGACGCGCTTCATATCTTGCCCTCCATCTCTTTGGCTTGGCTGCGGTTGAACAGGATGATTGGCACAATCAGGATCGCCAGCATCACCACCGCCAGGGCAGACGCCACCGGCCAGTCACGGTTGTTGAAGAACTCTTGCCACAACACTTTACCGATCATCAGGGTTTCCGGGCCGCCCAGCAGTTCCGGGATCACGAACTCGCCCACCACCGGGATAAACACCAGCATGCAGCCGGCGATGATGCCGTTCTTGGACAGCGGCACGGTGATTTTCCAGAAGCTGTTGAAGGTGCTCGAACCGAGGTCCGATGCGGCTTCCAGCAGGCTCTGATCGTGTTTCACCAGGTTGGCGTACAGCGGCAGGATCATGAACGGCAGGTAGGAATACACCACGCCGATATACACCGCGATGTTGGTGTTGAGGATCTGCAGCGGCTCGTTGATCAGCCCCATGGACATCAAAAAGCCGTTGAGCAAACCGTTGTTGCTGAGGATGCCCATCCACGCATACACGCGGATCAGGATCGCGGTCCAGGTCGGCATCATGATCAGCAGCACCAGCACGGTCTGCATTTCCTTGCGCGCACTGGCAATGGCATAGGCCATCGGGTAGCCGATCAGCAGGCACAACAGCGTGCTGAAAAACGCCATCTTCAGCGAGCCCAGGTACGCCGCAATGTACAAATCATCGCCTGCCAGCAGGCTGTAGTTGGCCAGGTTCAGCACCAGTTGCAGCTTCTGTTCAACGAAGGTGTAGATCTCGGTATACGGCGGGATCGCCACGTCGGCTTCGGCAAAGCTGATCTTCAAGACGATGAAGAACGGCAGCATGAAGAACAGGAACAACCAGAGGAAAGGGATCCCGATGACCACATGCCGGCCACCGGGGGTTATTCGTTGCAGCTGGCGTTTGAACTTCTTCATGTTCATGAGCGAAGTACCACGCCGCTGTCGTCTTCCCACCACACGTACACCTGGTCACCCCAAGTTGGGCGCTGGCCACGGCGCTCGGCGTTGGCGACAAACGACTGCACCAGCTTGCCGCTCGGCAATTCAACGTAGAACACCGAGTGGCCGCCGAGGTAGGCGATGTCGTGCACCTTGCCGCTGGACCAGTTGTGCTCGCAGGTCGGCATTTCGGTGGTCACCAGCAGCTTTTCAGGGCGGATGGCGTAGGTCACCGACTTGTCTTCCACCGACGTGGCGATGCCGTAACCAACGTAGATGTCACGGTCCAGGTCCGGGCACTTGAGTACCGCGTGACCTTCGGCGTCGTCCACCACCTGGGTATCGAAGATGTTGACGTTGCCGATGAACTCGCACACCAGGCGGCTGGTAGGCGTTTCATAGATGTCGATCGGGCTGCCGATCTGGGCAATCCAGCCCAGGTGCATGATCGCGATGCGCTCGGCCATGGTCATGGCCTCTTCCTGGTCGTGGGTCACCATCACGCAGGTCACGCCTACGCGCTCGATGATCTCCACCAGCTCCAGTTGCATTTGCGAACGCAGCTTCTTGTCCAGTGCGCCCATCGGCTCATCGAGCAACAGCAGTTTCGGACGCTTGGCCAGGGAACGCGCCAGTGCCACCCGCTGACGTTGACCGCCAGACAGTTGGTGCGGCTTGCGCTTGGCGTACTGGCTCATCTGTACCAGCTTGAGCATCTCGGCCACGCGGGCGTCGACTTCAGACTTGGGGATCTTGTCCTGTTGCAGGCCAAACGCGATGTTCTGGGCCACGGTCATGTGGGGGAACAAGGCGTAGGACTGGAACATCATGTTGATCGGCCGCTCGTACGGCGGCATGTCGGTGATGTCCACACCGTCGAGGTAAATGCGTCCTTCCGTTGGGCGCTCGAAGCCTGCGAGCATGCGCAGCAAGGTGGATTTACCCGAACCCGATCCGCCGAGCAAGGCGAAGATCTCGCCTTTCTTGATTTCCAGGGACACATCGTCCACGGCGATCGTCTCGTCGAATTTCTTCGTGACCCGGTCGATTTTGACCAGCACCTTTTTCGGTGTCTGGTCGCCCTCGAGGGCTTTCTTATAGGCGCCGGAGGCAACTGCCATTTACGAAACTCCCAGAATAAAAAGAGTGCAGTTCACCCAATACGGGCAAACCCAGGATAGTTTGAGCTTTATTTGCCCGTTTTGACCTTGGTCCAGCTACGGGTCATCAAACGTTGCACTTTCGGGGGTAGCTCGAAGTTGACAAAAGTCCGGTCGAGAACCGCCTGCGGTGGGTAAACCGCTTCGTCGGTGCGTATCGATTGCTCCATCAGTTTGTCCGCCCCTGGGTTAGGGTTGGCGTAACCGACGTAATCACTGACCTGAGCGATCACCTCAGGTTTCAGTAAATAGTTGATGAAGGCGAGGGCCTCTTTGACGTTGGTGGCATCCGCCGGGATGGCCAGCACGTCGAACCACAGGTTGCCGCCTTCTTTGGGAATCACGTAGGCGATGTTCACGCCCTTGCCTGCCTCGGCCGCGCGGGCCTTGGCCTGGAACACATCACCGGAGAACCCGGCCGCCACGCAGATGTTGCCGTTGGCCAGGTCGGAGATGTATTTGGAAGAGTGGAAGTAGGTCACGTAAGGACGCACTTTCAGGAGTTTCTCTTCGGCCTTCTTGTAGTCGTCCGGGTTAGTACTGTTGGGATTGAGGCCCATGTAGTTGAGCACCGCCGGCAACATTTCATCCGCCGAGTCCATGAATGACACGCCGCACGTGGCGAGCTTTTTCATGTTTTCCGGCTCGAACAGCACGGCCCAGGAGTCGATATGGTCGACGCCCAGTACTTCTTTGACTTTATCAACGTTGTAACCAATGCCGTTGGTGCCCCACAGGTACGGCACCGCGTACTGGTTCCCCGGGTCGTTCTTTTCCAGACGCTTGAGCAGCGCCGGGTCGAGGTTGGCGTAGTTGGTCAGTTGCGACTTGTCGAGCTTCTGGAACGCCCCGGCTTTGATCTGCTTGCCGAGGAAGTGGTTGGACGGCACCACCACGTCATACCCGGTACGCCCGGCGAGCAACTTGCCTTCCAGGGTTTCGTTGGAGTCGAACACGTCGTAGACCGGCTTGATGCCGGTGGCCTTTTCGAAGTTGGCCAGGGTGTCCGGGCCGATGTAGTCAGACCAGTTATAAATATGCACAGTTGGCGCGGCCTGCACGCTGACAGCCAGCGTGATACCTGCACCCACCAGCAAGGCTTTGCGAAATAAAGAAATTGGCAAGTGGAGGTCCTCTTAAATAGTTGGGCCCAAAGTTGTTGCCCGGCAACAAAACCGGCGCGCAACTTACCCTCGATAAACCGATCCGGCAAAACTTTGTGTCATTTAATTGGTGGGAGCGGGCTTGCTCGCGAAGGCGGCGTGTCAGCCAGCATATGTATCAACTGATACACCGCTTTCGCGAGCAATCCCGCTCCCACAGGTTTTAAGGCTTACTTACCCGATTTGATTTTGGTCCAGCTGCGAGTCATTTCCCGCTGAGTAGCGGCAGGCAAGTCAGCAATTGCATAAAGCTTGGCTTGCACGTCCGCTGGCGGGTAGATGCCCGGGTCGCTGGTGATGTCTTTGTCGACCAACGCGGTAGCTTTCTCGTTACCGTTCGGGAAACGGACGCTGTTGGTAATGCTGGCCATGACTTCCGGCTTGAGCAGGTAGTTCATGAACTTGTAGGAGGCGTCGACGTTTTCGGCATCTTTAGGGATGGCGACCATGTCATAGAAGCTGCCGGCACCTTCTTTCGGAATGTCGTAAGCCACTTTGACCTTGCCACCGGCTTCAGCCGCGCGGGACTTGGCCTGTTGCACGTCACCCGAGTAACCCACGGCTACGCAGATGTTGCCGTTGGCCAGGTCCGAGATGTACTTGGACGAATGGAAATAGCCGATCGAAGGGCGCAGCTTGAGGAACAGGGCCTCGGCTTGCTTGAGGTCTTCTTTCTTCTGGGTGTCGGTCGGCAGGCCAAGGTAATGCAGTGCCACCGGCAGCATTTCGGTTGGCGAGTCGAGGAAGCTCACACCGCAGCCTTTCAGCTTGGCGAGGTTTTCCGGCTTGAGGATGACATCCCACGAGTCGATCTTGTCGATACCCAGTGCAGCCTTGACCTTCTCGGGGTTGTAGCCGATGCCGATGGAGCCCCACATGTACGGGAAGGCGTGCTTGTTGTCCGGGTCGCTGACAGACACGGCTTTAAGCAGCGACTTGTTCAGGTTGCCGTAGTTGGTCAGCTTGGACTTGTCCAGCTCCTGGTAAACACCGGCCTTGATCTGCTTGGCGAGGAAGTTGTTCGACGGCACGACGATGTCGTAGCCGGACTTGCCTGCCAGCAACTTGGCTTCCAGGGTTTCGTTGGAGTCAAACACGTCATAGACCACCTTGATCCCGGACTCTTTTTCAAAGTTCGCGATGGTGTCCGGTGCGATGTAGTCGGACCAGTTATAAACGTGCAGCACTTTATCGTCGGCGTGCGCCGCGCCTGCCATGGCCCCCATCAGGGACAAGGCCAGGAGGGTCTTGCCAGCGTTCTTCAAACCTAATGCCTTCATTCGGTCATGCTCCAATTTTTTCTTTTTTGGGCCACGTTCGTTCTTTAAGTACAACGTGTTTCGCAGCCCGTCTAAGGGGCAACAAAACAGGGCGACAGTCTGGCAAGTTCAAGGGCCGGCTTTCAACCAAAGCGCTCTTTTTATAAATGCCTTTTTAAAACATCCCAGACGCAGCACCCAAAAGGCACTGCGCACTG
Organism: Pseudomonas sp. K2I15; assembly: GCF_002204795.1. Classification (GTDB taxonomy): domain Bacteria; phylum Pseudomonadota; class Gammaproteobacteria; order Pseudomonadales; family Pseudomonadaceae; genus Aquipseudomonas. Next base: position 393,502 of record NZ_NIXO01000001.1, on the reverse strand, counting down.
AGCCTAGCACTTAGCCCTGCAAAGCCGCCAAAGTCAGGTCCAGGCAATGCCGCGCCTTGGTCACCAACTCGTCAATCTCGGCCTTGCTGATCACCAGCGGTGGCGAAATGATCATGGTGTCGCCCACGGCGCGCATGATCAGGCCATTCTCGAAGCAGAACGTGCGGCAGATCATGCCAACGCCACGACCTTCGTAACGCTTGCGCGTTGCCTTGTCTTTCACCAGCTCGATTGCACCGAGCATGCCCACACCGCGAACTTCACCCACCAACGGGTGATCAGCCAGCTCCCTCAGACGCTTTTGCAAATAGGGTGCCGTTTCGTCATGAACGCGCTTAACAATTTGTTCATCGCGCATGATGCGGATGTTTTCCAGGGCTACCGCCGCCGCAACCGGGTGACCGGAATAGGTGAAGCCGTGGTTGAAATCGCCGCCTTCATTCAGCACGGCGACCACTTCGTCGCGCACGATCAGGCCGCCCATCGGGATGTAGCCCGAGGTCAGGCCCTTGGCGATGGTCATCATGTCGGGCTTGAGGTCGTAGAAATCGCTACCGAACCACTCACCGGTACGGCCAAAGCCGCAGATCACTTCATCGGCCACGAACAGGATGTCGTACTTGGCGAGGATTTCCTTGATGCGCGGCCAGTAGCTGGCGGGCGGAACGATCACGCCACCGGCACCCTGGATCGGCTCGGCAATAAAGGCACCGACGTTGTCCACGCCCAGCTCCAGAATCTTCTCTTCCAGCTGGTTGGCCGCCCACACGCCGAATTCTTCCGGGCTCATGTCGCCGCCTTCGCCGAACCAGTACGGCTGGGCGATGTGGACGATACCCGGGATCGGCAAGTCGCCCTGTTCATGCATATAGGTCATGCCGCCCAGGCTCGCGCCGGCTACGGTGGAACCGTGGTAGCCATTCTTGCGGCTGATGATGGTTTTCTTGTTCGGCTGGCCTTTGATCGCCCAATAGTGGCGGACCATACGCAGCATGGTGTCGTTGCCTTCGGAGCCGGAACCGGTGAAGAACACGTGGTTCATGCCTTGTGGGGCGATATCGGAGATGGCTTTGGCCAGTTCCAGCACCGGCGGGTGGGCGGTCTGGAAGAACAGGTTGTAGTAAGGCAGCTCTTTCATCTGCTTGGCGGCGGCGTCAGCCAGTTCATCACGACCGTAACCGATCGCTACGCACCACAGGCCGGCCATGCCGTCGAGAATCTTGTTGCCTTCGCTGTCCCACAGGTAAACGCCGTGGGCTTTGGTGATGATCCGTGGGCCTTTCTCTTTCAATTGCTTGAAGTCGCTGAACGGCGCCAGGTGGTGATCGCTGCTCAAAGCTTGCCATTCACGGGTTTGCGGGTTGTTGCTGGACATACCAATCTCCTAGATGTTTCAGGTGAGGACGCGCCGTTTGAAGGGCGCGCCCGGCGCATCAGACGGCGAAGAGCAGGAATTCCCGCTCCCACGAACTGATCACGCGCTTGAAGTTTTCATGCTCGGCCCGCTTGACCGCGACGTAGCCTGTGATGAATTTCTTACCCAGGTATTTCTCGATGGTCTTGCTGTTTTCCATGCGTTCCAGGGCGTCTTCGATGGTCAGCGGCAGGCGCAGGTTGCGTCGCTCGTAACCACGGCCAACCACCGGCGCGCTTGGGCTGATGCCTTCGACCATGCCGATGTAGCCACACAATAAGCTGGCGGCAATCGCCAGGTACGGGTTGGCGTCGGCGCCCGGCAGACGGTTTTCCACCCGGCGGTTTTGTGGGCCGGCATCCGGAACCCGCAGGCCAACCGTGCGGTTTTCTTCGCCCCACTCCACGTTTACCGGCGCCGACGTATCAGGCAGGAAGCGGCGGAACGAATTGACGTTAGGCGCGAACAGCGGCAACAGTTCGGGGATGAATTTCTGCAGGCCGCCGATGTGGTGCAGGAACAGCTCGCTCTTGCTCCCGTCTTCATTGGAGAAAACGTTCTTGCCGGTGGCGATGTCGATGATGCTCTGGTGCAGGTGCATCGCGCTGCCGGGCTCGCCGGTCATGGGCTTGGCCATAAAGGTGGCCGCCACGTTGTGCTTGAGCGCCGCTTCGCGCATGGTGCGTTTGAACACCAGGATCTGGTCGGCCAGGGACAACGCGTCGCCGTGACGGAAGTTGATTTCCATCTGCGCCGTGCCGTCTTCATGGATCAGCGTGTCGAGGTCCAGTTCCTGCAGCTCGCACCAGTCGTAGACGTCTTCGAACAACGGGTCGAATTCGTTGGCCGCTTCTATAGAGAAGGACTGGCGACCGGTTTCCGGGCGACCAGAACGGCCAATCGGCGGTTGCAGCGGGAAGTCCGGGTCTTCGCAGCGTTTGGTCAGGTAGAACTCCATCTCCGGCGCCACGATAGGCTGCCAGCCTTTATCGGCGTAGAGCTTGAGGACTTTCTTGAGCACGTTACGCGGCGACAGCTCGATCGGGTTGCCTTGCTTGTCGTAGGTGTCGTGGATCACCTGGGCGGTAGGCTCTATGGCCCAGGGCACCAGGAATACCGCGTTCTCGTCCGGGCGGCAGATCATGTCGATGTCGGCCGGGTCGAGCAATTCGTAATAGATGTCGTCTTCGACATAGTCGCCGGTCACGGTCTGTAATAGAACGCTCTCGGGCAGGCGCATGCCTTTTTCGGCGATGAACTTGTTGGTCGGCGAGATCTTGCCCCGGGTGATGCCGGTGAGGTCGCCAATCATGCATTCGACTTCTGTGATCTTGTGGTCTTTCAACCAATCGGTGAGCTGGTCGAGGTTGTTACTCATAAATGCCTCTGGGCTGTGTTTCCTGACATCCATTAAAGGTCAGGCGTAAGTTGACGCAGCATCCGCGTCGCGTTGCATCACCCGCTTTCGACAGGCATTGCCAAATGCCTGGAAGATCGCGAGGTAGTGCGGGTTAGAGCTTACCTGCCATTCGGGGTGCCATTGCACTCCTAAAGCAAAAGCCTTGCCCGCGGGCACTGAAAAGCCTTCGATCAGGCCATCCGGCGCGGTTGCCTCGACCTGAAAACCGGCCGCCAGGCGATCAATGCCCTGTGAATGAATCGAGTTGACCTGGATCGTGTGCGGCAAGCCCAGGCTTGCCAATACCCCATTCGGGGAGATGGTTACCGGATGTGCCGGCCCGTACTGGATTTCCAGCGGCTGGGTGTCATCTTCGCGGTGATCCATCATGCCCGGCACTTCGTGAACCTTCTGGTGCAGGCTGCCGCCAAATGCCACGTTCATTTCCTGGAAGCCACGGCAAATCCCCAGCACCGGAACGCCTGCCAAAAGGGCGGCACGCAGCAGCGGCAGGGTGGTTTGGTCCCGTGCAGAATCATGAGCGGTCCCGGGCGCGCTGGCCGGACCGTCATAGTGAAAGGGTTCGATGTTGGAAGGTGAGCCGGTAAAAAGAATGCCGTCCAGGCCGTCAAGAATATTGGCCGGGTCGAGCAAATCCGCCAGGGACGGAATAATCAATGGCAAGCCCTTGGCAGCGGTGGCCACTGCACGGACGTATTTGTCGCCACTGATGTGATAAGCATGCAGACCGACCTGTTTGGAGCAGGCGGTGACGCCGATTAACGGCAGGCGAGACATGAAGCACCCCGGTATTATTGCTGTTATGGGTTTGAATCGAGCTTAGCCTTGTTCATTTTTTTACACAACACCCCCGTAAAAAATACAACACGGCCCGCTCAAACGTGCTGGTTCCAAGCGCCCCAAACCCAAAAAATTGCCCCAAAAAGCCCCAAAAAAGCCCTCAGGGCGCTTTTTTAGGGCAAAAAAGGCCTCGCTTGACTTCGGCATGCCGTTCGGGTTGACTGAAACCCGAAGAGATCAATGATTGATATTTTTAACAACAAAGGTGTTGCATCATGTCGGTACCCCCGCGTGCCGTTCAGCTTAACGAAGCGAACGCGTTCCTTAAGGATCATCCTGAGGTTCTGTACGTAGACCTTCTAATTGCGGATATGAATGGTGTGGTGCGCGGCAAGCGCATCGAACGCACCAGCCTCCACAAGGTTTACGAGAAGGGCATTAACCTGCCTGCCTCTCTATTTGCCCTGGATATCAATGGCTCAACGGTGGAAAGCACCGGCCTGGGCCTGGACATCGGTGATGCTGACCGAATCTGTTATCCAATCCCCGACACCCTGTGCAACGAGCCGTGGCAAAAGCGCCCAACCGCGCAATTGTTGATGACCATGCACGAACTCGAAGGTGAACCTTTCTTCGCCGATCCTCGCGAAGTACTCCGCCAAGTTGTAAGCAAATTTGACGACCTCGGTCTGACCATCTGCGCCGCATTTGAGCTTGAGTTCTACCTGATTGACCAGGAGAACGTGAATGGCCGGCCACAACCGCCCCGCTCGCCGATCTCCGGCAAACGCCCGCACTCGACACAGGTCTACCTGATCGACGACCTCGACGAATACGTCGACTGCCTCCAGGACATTCTGGAAGGTGCAAAAGAGCAAGGCATCCCTGCCGACGCCATCGTCAAGGAAAGTGCCCCGGCGCAGTTCGAAGTGAACCTGCACCACGTTGCCGACCCTATAAAGGCCTGCGACTACGCGGTACTGCTCAAGCGTCTGATCAAGAACATTGCCTACGACCATGAGATGGACACCACCTTCATGGCCAAGCCTTACCCAGGCCAGGCAGGCAACGGCTTACACGTGCACATTTCGATCCTGGACAAGGACGGCAAGAACATCTTTGCCAGCGAGGATCCCGAGCAGAACGCCGCATTGCGTCACGCGATCGGCGGTGTGCTGGAGACCCTACCCGCCCAAATGGCGTTCCTGTGCCCTAACGTCAACTCCTACCGCCGTTTCGGCGCACAGTTCTACGTGCCGAACTCGCCGTGCTGGGGCCTGGACAACCGCACCGTGGCGATTCGCGTACCGACCGGCTCGTCCGACGCCGTACGTATCGAACACCGTGTGGCCGGCGCCGACGCCAACCCTTACCTGCTGATGGCTTCGGTTCTGGCAGGCGTGCATCACGGCCTGACCAACAAGATCGAGCCTGGCGCACCGGTGGAAGGCAACAGCTACGAGCAGAACGAACAGAGCCTGCCGAACAACCTGCGTGATGCCCTGCGCGAGTTGGACGACAGCGAGGTGATGGCCAAGTACATCGATCCTAAATACATCGATATCTTCGTCGCCTGTAAGGAAAGTGAGCTGGAAGAGTTTGAACACTCCATCTCCGACCTTGAGTACAACTGGTACCTGCATACCGTGTAAGCGGTTGCTTGATTAAAGGAACGCCGCTGGCTTTTGGCCTGCGGCGTTTTTTTATGGGCTCTTCCGGGAGACCGATCTGGCCTCTTCGCGAGCAAGCCCGCTCCCACATTTGACCGGGTTCCAACAGGGGGAATGCAGTTGAATGTGGGAGCGGGCTTGCTCGCGAAGGCGGCTTGGCAGACAACACACCTTCCTGCTCATACAATGCCCGCTGCCCTGTAGGAGACTTCAATGAATCGCCCCGCCGCCCCTCGCAAACCCCGCGCCCGCAGCCGGGCCCGGATCGACGCGATCCTCGATGCCGCCCGCACCTTGCTGGCCGCCGAAGGCGTGGCCAGCCTGTCGATCTACAGCGTGGCCGAACGGGCGCAGATTCCGCCGTCATCGGTGTACCACTTCTTCGCCAGCGTGCCGGCTTTGCTCGAAGCATTGACCGCCGATGTGCATGCAGCCTTTCGCGCGGCCATTCAAGCACCCATCGACCACGAGTCACTCAAGCACTGGCGCGACCTGTCGGGCGTGGTGGAGCAGCGCATGCTCACTATCTACAGCAACGACGCCGCCGCCCGGCAATTGATTCTCGCCCAGCACGGGTTGACCGAAGTGACACAGGCCGACCGCCAGCATGACCTGGAGCTGGGAAACCTGATGTATGAAGTGTTCAACCGGCACTTCGAAGTGCCGAGCCTGCCTGCCGATGTCGACGTGTTTGCCCTGGCCCTGGAGCTGAGCGACCGCGTCTATGCGCGCTCGGTGCATCAGTACGGACAGATCACCCCGCGTATGGCCGAGGAAGGCATGCGGGTGTTTGATGCGTATGTGGGGCTTTATTTGCCGGCGTTTTTACCCAAGCGGGTGGCTTCGCTCTAATTTTTTGTTGCCTGTGTCGGCCTCTTCGCGAGCAAGCCCGCTCCCACATTCGACTGCATTCCAACGGTAGAACTCGGTCGAATGTGGGAGCAGGCTTGCTCGCGAAAGCGATCTCAAGAACGACGAAAACCCCGACAGGCTTTCACCTTCGGGGTTTTGTGGGAAACATCGATCACAACTTGGCGATCGACACCTCGGTGGATTTAACGAAGGCAATCACTTCACTGCCAATCACCAGCTCCAGCTCTTTGACCGAGCGAGTGGTAATCACCGAGGTCACGATGCCGGACGCGGTCTGCACGTCGATTTCCGACAGTACGTCGCCTTCGACGATTTCCTTGATGGTGCCTTTGAACTGGTTACGCACGTTGATGGCTTTAATAGTCATGGTCGTTCTTCCTGTGTAAGACAAGTGAGTTATTGAGCCCAACGCAATTGCGTAGGCAGCGGTGAAACAGGTTCGGGTTCCGGCGGCGTGCCGGGCAGCGACAACACACGGTTAAGCACTTCGGTTTCCAGCGCCGCCAGGCGGTGGGAGCCACGCACCCGCGGGCGTGGGAGTTCCACGTGCAGGTCGAGGCCGATTTCGCCTTCTTCGATCAGGATCACCCGGTCGGCAATGGCCACGGCTTCGCTGACGTCGTGGGTCACCAGCAACACGGTAAAGCCGTGTTTGCGCCAGAGGTTCTCGATCAGTTGCTGCATCTCGATCCGGGTCAGGGCATCCAGGGCCCCCAGCGGCTCGTCCAGTAGCAACAGGCGTGGTTGGTGGATCAGGGCGCGGGCCAGGGCCACGCGTTGCTTCTGGCCACCGGACAACGCCGCAGGCCACTCATTGGCGCGCTCGGCCAGGCCGACCGCTTCCAACGCTTCCAATGCCTTGGGGCGCCAGTTGCCCTTGAGACCCAGGCCCACGTTGTCGATGATCTTTTTCCACGGCAGCAGGCGCGCTTCCTGGAACATCAACCGTGTGTCTTCAATCGCATCACTCAGCGGCGCTGAACCGGCGAGCAACTCGCCGCCACTGGCTTTGTCCAGCCCGGCCAGCAGACGCAGCAAGGTGCTTTTGCCGCAGCCACTACGGCCCACGACCGCAACAAACTGACCGGCCGGAATATGCAGGTCGATTTCCTTCAGCACTTCCCGCGAGCCAAAAGACTTGCGCAACTTGCGCACTGCCAGGGGAATGCCCTGCAGCAGGCGTGGAGGTTGTTGAGCGGTCATGCCGCACCTCCTTTATTCACTTGATAAGCCGGGTGCCAGCGCAGCCAGACGCGTTCCAGGCCACGCGCCGCCAGGTCTGCCAGCTTGCCGAGCACGGCGTACAGCACGATCGCCAATACCACCACGTCGGTTTGCAGGAACTCCCGGGCGTTCATCGCCAGGTAGCCAATGCCGGAACTGGCAGAGATGGTTTCTGCAACGATCAGCGTCAGCCACATAAAGCCCAACGCAAAGCGCACGCCGACAAGAATCGAAGGCAAGGCGCCCGGCAAGATCACCTGGCGAAACAGGCTGAAACCGGACAGGCCATAACTGCGGGCCATCTCCACCAGCGCCGGGTCGACGTTGCGGATGCCGTGGTAAGTATTGAGGTAGATCGGGAACAGCGTGCCGAGGGCGACCAGGAATATCTTCGCCGTCTCATCAATGCCGAACCACAGGATCACCAGTGGGATCAGCGCCAGGTGCGGCACGTTGCGGATCATCTGCACCGAGCTGTCCAGCAGGCGTTCACCCCAGGTCGACAGGCCGGTGATAAAGCCCAGGGCCAGGCCGATGCTGCCGCCGATCACAAAGCCCAGGCCCGCACGCCAGCCACTAATGGCCAGATGGGTCCAGATTTCGCCGCTGCGGACCAGGCTGACACCCGCCTCGATCACAGCGCTGGGCGCCGGCAGAATGCGCGTCGACAACCAACCGGCCGACACAGACAACTGCCATACCGCCAGCAACAGAATCGGCAGCGCCCAAGGCGCCAATCGATGACTTAATTTTTCAAGGTTCATGGCGACGCCTCAGCTCTGGGACGCAGCTTTGGGAAGAATGTCGTTGGCGACCATTTCGCCGAACGGGCTGACGTAACCGGCGCCTTTGGGCAGCTCGGGACGTTCGATATCCAGGTGCGGGAACAGCAACTCAGCCACGCGATACGACTCTTCCAGGTGTGGATAACCGGAGAAGATAAAGGTATCGATGCCAAGGTCGGCGTATTCCTTCACTCGCGCCGCCACGGTTGGGCCATCGCCTACCAAGGCGGTGCCGGCGCCGCCACGTACCAGGCCTACACCTGCCCACAGGTTGGGGCTGACTTCCAGGTTGTCGCGGCTGCCGCCGTGCAAGGCGGCCATGCGTTGCTGGCCTACGGAATCAAAACGCGACAACGAGGCCTGGGCGCGGGCGATGGTTTCATCGTCCACGTGGGAGATCAGTTTGTCGGCGGCCTGCCAGGCTTCGGCGTTGGTTTCACGCACGATCACATGCAGGCGAATGCCGAAGCGCAAGGTACGCCCGAGCTTGGCGGCCTTGGCGCGAACCTGTGCGATCTTTTCCGCCACTGCGGCCGGCGGCTCGCCCCAGGTCAGGACCATTTCCACTTGTTCGGCTGCCAGGTCCTGGGCCGCTTCGGAGGAGCCACCGAAATACAGCGGCGGACGCGGTTGCTGGATCGGTGGGTAGAGCAATTTGGCGCCTTTGACACTGATGTGCTGGCCATCGTAATCGACGGTTTCGCCTTCCAGCACGCGGCGCCAGATGCGGGTGAATTCCACAGACGCCTGATAACGCTCTTCATGGGTCAGGAACAAACCGTCGCCGGCCAATTCTTCCGGGTCGCCACCGGTTACCAGGTTGAACAACGCCCGGCCACCGGACAAACGATCCAGGGTTGCCGCCTGACGCGCAGCCACCGTCGGGGAAATGATCCCGGGGCGCAGCGCGACAAGGAATTTCAAGCGTTGGGTCACCGGGATCAGCGACGCCGCTACCAGCCACGAATCTTCGCAGGAGCGACCGGTGGGGATCAGCACCCCGCCGAAACCAAGGCGGTCTGCCGCCTGGGCCACTTGCTGCAAGTAACCGTGATCAACGGCGCGAGCGCCTTCGGCGGTGCCAAGGTAATGGCCGTCGCCGTGGGTAGGCAGGAACCAGAAAATATTGAGGCTCATGGAGTTGTCTCCTGAAGAAATCGGATTACGGCGCTTTGGCAACGGCGGCGGGCGGCGTCCAGATCACGTCCTTGATGTTCAAGGGTTTGGGGATCAATTTGAGTTGGTAGAAGCTGTCGGCAATCTTCTGCTGCGCGGCGACCACTTCAGGCGTCAGGAACAGCGCGCCGTAGCCCTGGCGTTTCACCGAGGTCAGGGTGATGTCGGCGGGCAGGCCCAGCAGCGGTGCGACTTGTTCGGTGACCTGCTCCGGGTTGGCCTTGGACCATTCGCCCACGGCGCGTACTTCTTCCACCAATGCCTTGATCACTTCAGGGTGCTTTTCGGCGTAGGGCTTGGTGGCCAGGTAGAACTGATGGTTGTCGGCGATGCCAGTGCCGTCACGCAGGGTGCGGGCTTGCAGCTGTTTCTCGGCGGCGGCCTGGTACGGGTCCCAGATCACCCAGGCATCGACGCTGCCACGCTCGAACGCGGCGCGGGCGTCGGCGGGCGGCAGGAACACGGTCTGCACGTCGGTGTATTTCAGGCCGGCATCTTCCAGGGCACGTACCAGCAGGTAGTGCACATTGGAGCCTTTATTGAGGACGACTTTCTTGCCCTTGAGGTCTTGCACCGATTTGATCGGCGAATCTTTCGGCACCAGGATCGCTTCACTGGTCGGTGCCGGTGGCTCGTAGGCGACGTAAAGCAGATCGGCACCGGCGGCCTGGGCGAACACGGGCGGGGTTTCGCCGGTGACGCCGAAGTCGATGGAGCCGACGTTCAATCCTTCCAGCAACTGCGGGCCGCCGGGAAACTCAGTCCATTGCACCTGCACGCCCTGCTCCGCCAGGCGCTTTTCCAGCGAGCCCTTGGCCTTGAGCAGCACCAGCGTGCCGTACTTTTGATAGCCGATCCGCAGGGTCTCGGCGGCTTGAGCTTGAACAATGGCGCCGAAGGACACAGCCGCAGCAAACAGTGCGACCAGACCACGACGCAAGATGACAGTGCGCATGGCGCTCTCTCCACATATACGATTAGGGGGTTGGCTGCACCTGCTTGGCCGTTGGCGGCTGAGTAAGGTGAGTACTACTTGTTGAATTCAGGTAAAGCTGGGTGAGGCTTAAATGCTCCAGCGAGCACTCAACAAACGTTCATTCAACACATGGGGATCAAGGGGTTTCGGGCGGCGGGCCATGGCGCTGTAGAACGTCTCCAGGGCCTCGCTCAAACGTTGTTCCAGCACCGGCACCAGTTGCGCCTGAGCACTGCCTTCGCCGTAAGCGATCTGGCTGTCTTCGGCGAAAATCCCGTGGAGCAATTCCTGGGCTTTCAGGGCCGACAGCACCGGCTTCAGCGCGTAGTCCACCGCCAGCATGTGAGCGATGCTGCCGCCGGTGGCCATCGGCAATACGATTTTGTGGGCCAGGGCGCGTTCGGGCAGCAGGTCGAGGACGGTTTTCAGGGCGCCGGAAAACGAGGCCTTGTACACCGGCGTGGCGATCACCAGGCCATCGGCATTCGCCACTTGCTCCAGCAGGTCGATGATCTTCGGGCTGTCGAACCGTGCGTGCAGCAAGTCTTCGGCCGGGAAGTCCCGTATCTGATAACTCACCACTTCCACGCCTTGTTGCTGCAACCAGTTGCGGCTGTGATCCAGCAAGACCCCGGACCGGGAACGTTGGCTGGGGCTACCACCAAGTGTTACGACCAGCATGTAGGAAATTCCTTTGGAAAGTGTCGGCGGTTCGCTATGTGGCGATGGCGCCAAGATGGGACAGACCATATCAGCCAATTTATATATCTATAAATCTTATTTTTTCATTTGTTTATTCTTTAAATGCATATGTCATTCACTAAACACCAGTCATAAAAAAAGGCCGTCGAAACGGCCTTAAAACCCCTGCTTTGTGAGACGGTTTGCAGCTTGAAACTCGGTCAAAATGTGTGTGCGGGCTTGCTCGCGAATGCGGACTGTCAGCTGACGCATCTTTGAATGACACACCGCTTTCGCGAGCAAGCCCGCTCCCACATTTGGTTCAGTGTCAGCGATTCGGTTGGGGAGTGAGTCGCAGGTACGGCTTCACCGCCCGGTAACCCTTCGGAAAGCGTTTCTTGATCTCTTCCTCGTCCTTGAGCGACGGCACGATCACCACTTCGTCACCGTCCTGCCAGTTGGCCGGGGTGGCGACTTTGTGGCTGTCGGTCAGCTGCAGCGAGTCGATCACCCGCAGGATTTCGTGGAAGTTGCGGCCGGTGCTGGCCGGGTAGGTAATAGTCAGGCGAATCTTTTTGTTCGGATCAATCACGAACAACGAACGCACGGTGAGGGTGTCGCTGGCGTTCGGGTGAATCAGGTCGTACAGGTCGGAGACTTTGCGGTCAGCGTCGGCCAGGATCGGGAAGTTGACGAGGGTGTTCTGGGTTTCGTTGATGTCTTCGATCCACTTGTGGTGCGAGTCCACCGGGTCGACCGACAGGGCAATGGCCTTGACGCCACGCTTGGCAAATTCGTCTTTCAGCTTGGCGGTAAAACCCAGCTCTGTGGTGCACACCGGGGTGAAGTCCGCCGGGTGAGAAAACAGCACGCCCCAGCTATCGCCCAGCCACTCGTGGAAACGAATCTTGCCGGCGCTGGAATCCTGTTCAAAGTCGGGGGCGATGTCGCCCAGTCTGAGGCTCATGGTGTGGCTCCTGATGAGTGCTTATGGAACCACTGTGCCTGTGTTGGGGATTATTTAAAAAGAATAAATATCGACTTATCTAGACGATAAAGGAATATTAAAAATCTATTCATTGGAAAGTCGAACGGGCGAAGCGCACCATCTCTTCAAGGCTCGAGAAGGCCTTGAGACGCTGTACAAAGAGGGGATTCAGGAAGGGCTTGCGGGGGTTGAGCCCGACTTGAACAGTAAAGCACCCTGCCCGGCATTGCGCCGGGCAAGGTTTTACGCTCTTACAACAGCGGGATCGAGTAGCTGACGATCAGACGGTTTTCGTCCTGGTCGCGGGTAGCCACGTCGGTACGCCACATAGCGTTTTTCCAGGCAACACCGAGGTTTTTCAGCGGGCCTTGTGGAACGACGTATGCCAGAGTGATATCACGTTCCCACTCGGTTTTGTCGCCGGTGGTGGTCTGGATGTTGCTACCTTTGAGGTAAACAACACCGGCGGTCAGGCCAGGTACGCCAACCTTGGCGAAGTCATAGGCGTAGCGAGCTTGCCAGGTACGTTCGCCAGCACGGGCAAACTTCTGGATTTGCATGTCGGTAGTGGTGCTGTTCGACGAGCCATCACCTTGGTTCAACCATGGGAAGTCGCTGTCGCCCTTGGTGTACTGGTAACCGCCACCGAAGGTGTGACCAGCAACCGAGTACAGCGCCAGGTAGCTGTACAGGTCGTTGTCGACCTTGCCCTTGACCTTGGTAGCGTTGGTTGTGTGATCCGAGTAGTAACCGGTGGTGTAGTAACCAGCGGTATCACCGTTTGCACCGTTGTCACGGCTGCGGTAGTAACGCAGGTCGCTTTTCAGGACGCCCGGGCCGATAGCCCAGTTGTGCACCAGACCCAGGAAGTTCTGAGCGTAGAAGTCCTTCAGCTCGCCGTAGTAGTACGAGGCGGTCAGGTCTTTGGTGATTTTGTAGTCAGCACCGGCGTAGTAGAACTTGTTGACGAAGTTACCGGCGTCATAGTTCGAGCTGCCGTTGGCACCAGCGATGGACAAACCTTCGTTGTTGCTGGAGTTACGGCCCTTGCCGTGCTCGATCTGACCAGCAGTCAGGGTCAGGTCCTTGATATCGTTCGAAACGATTTCGCCGCCCTGGAAGGTCTGCGGCAGCAGACGACCATCGTTGGTTTTGATAACCGGGTTGTTTGGCTGCAGGGTGCCGATCTTCAGCACGGTCTGGGAAATTTTGACCTTGCCGGTCAGACCCAGGCTAGCGTAGTCATCAACCGCTTTGTTGCCGTCACTTGGGAATACAGTGCCGCCCGAAGCGGTGCCGCTGTAGTTACCGTGATCTGCGCGGCTGGAATCCAGACGCATGCCGTACAGGCCAATTGCGTCAACACCAAACTGAACAGTACCTTGGGTGAAACCCGAGATGAAACGCAGGTCGAAGCCTTGGCCCCATTCAGCGTTCTTGCTACGGGTGGTTGTGCCTGGCGCGCCATCACGGTTGTCAGTGTTGATGTAGAAGTTACGCAGACCCAGTGTTGCCTTACTGTCTTCGATAAAACCTGCGGCGCCTGCTTGTTGGGCGATTGCCCCCAAAGCTACGGCCAACGCCAATGTTGACTTCTTCATGTACCGCTCCTCTCATTTCTAATTTTTGTATTTCTTAGGTCTCGGGTCTGACGCCCTTGATCCACAGATGCGCGATTAGCGCCAGATAGTGACTGACAAGTCAATCGTAACCTTGTGTGTCTACTACCTTCGTCTAACCACAGTTGATTTGGTCCTTGCAGGGTAATGAGTTTTTCATACACCCAAAAAGAATTGTTTCATCCTTTTTCATACGATTCAGGAATAAGGCCATCCATGGGGCCGTTAGGCCAATGAGGCAGTACCGCTCCATAAAATTATTCCTGAAGAGTATTTCTCTGCGTTTTTTTAGATCGTTTTGTACTCCCCCAGAGGGTCATACGTCACTCACGATCAAAAACGCGACGCCATCATGGCCAAATGCCTATCATCTCGTCAATTTGTTACAGTTTTTGTACTGATGAAATTTTTTTGCCGTCTCATCAAGCTGACTCAGCCTACCCTGGCGATCATGACGGTTATGGTATTGGGATGTTTCAGAGTATCGGGCGCAATGATGTCACTTTAATGGCAGTCGTATCGACAAATCGACAAATCCAGCCGCAAAAACCATCAGCGTAGTCGTAACTGAAAAAAACGCCGAATTGACAGACGAGAGGTTCACCCTCTCGCCCGGTCAAGCTTATAACGCCTTTTCGAAAATCTTCGAATTACGCTGATAGTTGTATAACGAAGCTCGCGCCGACGGTAGGCGGTCGACACTGCTTGGCACAAAACCACGCTCGCGGAACCAATGGGCAGTGCGGGTAGTAAGCACGAACAACGTCTTCAAACCCTGAGCCCGGGCACGGGTCTCGATGCGCTCCAGCAGTTCATCCCCGCGACCACCATGGCGGTACTCCGGGTTCACTGCCAGGCACGCCAGCTCGCCTGCGTCCGAGTCGGCGATCTGATACAGCGCCGCACAGGCGATGATCATGCCTTCACGTTCCACCACGCTGAACTGCTCGATTTCCCGCTCCAGCACTTCCCGGGAACGACGCACCAGAATCCCCTGCTCTTCCAGCGGACTGATCAGGTCCAGCAAGCCGCCGACGTCTTCAATCGCCGCTTCGCGTACCAATTCGAACTGTTCCTGGGCCACCAGCGTACCGCCGCCGTCCCGGGTGAACAGCTCGGTCAGCAAGGCACCATCTTCGGCATAACTGACAATATGGCTGCGCCCCACTCCACCACGGCAAGCCTCGGCTGCCGCGTCCAGCAACTCGGCCTGGTAGTTGTTGCCCAGGCGTTGCAGGTGCGCGGGCACCTGTTGCGGGCGCAGTTCACGTACCAGGCGGCCGTGTTCGTCGATCAAGCCAAGGTCAGCGCCGAACAGCAGCAGCTTGTCCGCGCCCAGGTCGATAGCGGCACGGGTGGCGACGTCTTCGCAGGCTAGGTTGAAGATTTCACCAGTGGGCGAGTAACCCAGCGGCGACAGCAACACGATAGAGCGCTCGTCCAGCAGGCGGTTGATGCCCTTGCGGTCGACCCGGCGCACTTCGCCGGTGTGGTGATAGTCGACACCTTCAAGTACGCCGATCGGGCGCGCTGTCACCAGGTTGCCGCTGGCCACCCGCAGGCGCGAGCCCTGCATCGGCGAGGAGGCCATGTCCATCGACAACCGTGCTTCGATGGCAATACGCAGATGGCCGACCGCATCGATCACACACTCAAGCGTCGCGGCATCGGTGATGCGCAAGCCTTCGTGGTAAGCCGGGGTCAGGCCGCGAGCGGCGAGGCGGGTTTCAATTTGCGGGCGCGAACCGTGCACCAACACCAGACGCACGCCCAGGCTGTGGAGCAGCACCATGTCGTGGACGATATTGCCGAAGTTCGGGTGTGCCACACCATCGCCCGGCAGCATCACAACAAAGGTGCAGTCGCGGTGGGCATTGATGTAAGGCGAAGCGTGACGAAGCCAATTGACGTATTCGGGCATAAAACCTGGGCCTGTAATAAAAAGCAGCCAAAAAAGGATGAATCATGAAAACGCACAGCGGGCTGTTGGTTATCGTCGGAACAGGCTTGGCGACACGCTCGCTCTCCTTCTATGTACGGATGGGCAGGGGTTAATTTATGCAGGCTTCAGGCAGTAATGTTGAATCAGTTCCCGCAATAGACGCACTGTAGGCGTCAAGCGTGACATTTCAAGGTACTCGCCAGGCTGGTGGGCGCAGGCGATGTCGCCAGGGCCGAGCACCAGGGTTTCGCAACCAAGGCGCTGAAGATAAGGCGCTTCGGTGCCGAACGCTACTGCTTCGGCGCGATGACCGGTAAGTCGTTCAGCCACCCGCACCAACTCCGCGTCCTCGGCCTGCTCGAACGGCGGTACTTCCGGGAACAACGGGGCGTAGTCGATCTTCACCTGATGGCGCTCGGCCAAGGGCTCAAGCTTCTGCCGGATGGCGGCGCGCAGCACCTGGGGATCCATGCCCGGCAAGGGCCGAAGGTCAAATTCCAGGGAGCATTGGCCGCAGATGCGGTTGGGGTTATCGCCGCCGTGGATGCAGCCGAAATTCAGGGTGGGTTGCGGCACGCTGAACTGCGGGTTGCGGTATTCGCGCTGCCAGGCCAGGCGCAGGCCGCGCAGTTCACCGATGGCGTCGTGCATGGCTTCGAGGGCGCTGTGGCCCAGGCTTGGATCCGACGAATGGCCGCTGCGCCCGAGAATATCGATGCGCTCCATCATCACGCCTTTGTGCAGGCGGATGGGTTTGAGGCCGGTGGGCTCGCCGATCACTGCCGCGCGGCCTAAAGGACGGCCCGCCTCGGCCAGCGCACGGGCGCCGGCCATGGAGCTTTCTTCATCGCAGGTAGCGAGGATCAACAGCGGCTGCTTGAAGGGTTGGTCCAGCAGCGGCTGCACGGCCTCAATCACCAGGGCGAAAAAGCCCTTCATGTCACAGCTGCCCAGTCCTACCCAGCGTCCGTCGACTTCCGTCAGCTTGAGCGGATCGGTCTGCCACAGCGCGCCGTCGTACGGCACGGTGTCACTGTGCCCTGCCAACACCAGGCCGCCAGGGCCGGTGCCGAAACTGGCCAACAGATTGAATTTGCCCGGGCTGACCTGCTGGATGTCGCAGGCAAAGCCCAGGTCCCCCAGCCAGGTGGCGAGCAAATCGATCACCGGGCGGTTGGATTGGTCGAGAGAGGCCTGGGTGCAACTGACCGAAGGCGCGGCAATCAGCGCGGCGAACTGTTCTTTCATGGACGGCAAAGGCATGCGCGGTCTCTCAACTTCCCGGACGAGCCCCATCATAGAACCATCTGCACGACACAATAAACCGTTGCGGCACGTTGCCGGGCTCAGTCCTGTACACTGCACGACCTTGGCAGCCACACATTTCCCCGGCTGCGCTCCCGATCCTGGATTTTCCGGCCATGCAGAAAGAAACCGAAATCAAGCTCCGCGTCAGCCGCGAAACCCTCGCCGCGCTACGTGAGCACCCGTTACTGAAAAAACGCAACAAAAGTGGCTGGGAACGCCGTGAGTTGATGAACCAGTACTTCGACACCCCGGAACGCGACCTGGCCCAGGCCAAAGTGGCCCTGCGCCTGCGCAAAGACGGCGACGAAGTGATCCAGACCCTCAAGACCCGTGGCCAGAGTGTCGCCGGCTTGTCGGAACGCAATGAGTACAATTGGGACCTGGCCAAAGCCAAGCTCGACGTGAAGAAACTCGACGGCGAATGCTGGCCCGAGCAACTGGCCGAGTTGGACAAAAAGACCCTCAAGCCGATCTTCACCACCGACTTCGTGCGCGAGCGCGCCGAAATCGCCTGGGGCCGCGGCAAGGCCAAAGTCGTGATCGAAGCCGCCCTGGACCTGGGCCACGTGGTCGCCGGCAAGCAGAAAGAAGAAATCTGCGAGCTGGAACTGGAACTGCGCGAAGGCGACCCGGCCGCCCTGCTGGAACTGGCCGCCGAGCTGGCCGCCACCCTGGCACTGATGCCGTGCGATATCAGCAAGGCCGAGCGTGGCTATCGCCTGTTCGACGCCAACAGCTATTCCCTGAGCCTGCCGGCGCCGGTGCTGCAAGCCGAAATGCCGCTGGACGACGCCTTCGCCGCCGTCATGTGGCACCTGTTGGGCAGCAGCCAGCGCCTGGCCGAGCAATACCGTTTCAATGGCCACTGGCGCCTGCTGCAAGACTGGGTAGAAAACCTCGGCGAGTTGCGTGCCCTGCTCGGCAGCCTCGGCCAGGCCGCACCACGCCAGTCCACCAGCGAACTGCGCGCTGCACTGGACGCCTTGCTGGAAGACTGGCGCCCGCTGGTCCAGGCCGGTGACGACGACGAAGACATCCGCAAAGCCGCGCCGGAACAGTTCGCCGAAGAACTGGAAGACGTGCGCTGGGGCCTGTTCTCCCTGACCACGTCCCGCTGGCTGCTGGCCCGTACCTGGGCGGCGGAGCGCAACGTGCGTGGCAACCGCCAAGGCGCTGCACAGATCGCCAACTGGCTGCCGCGCCTGCTGGCCGACGACGCCGTCGCCTTGCAACTGCCGCGCTACCAGCAACAGCCGGAAGACCTGGCCGAGCAACTGCCGCGTATCGAACGCATCCTGGCCTGGCTGCACCATGCGCGCCAGGTGCTGGATATCGCCGAGCTGGACCGTTTGTATGGCGAGCTGAACAAGCTGGCGCACCTGGCCAATCAGCCGATTACCGATGAGTCGCTGGATGCGCGGATGCATCAGGCGATCGCGGTTTATCAAAATCGCGCCTGGAAAACCCTACTGCGCCTGTAAGATCGCCATCGCGGGCAAGCCCGGCTCCCACAGGGGAATGCATTCCAATGTGGGAGCCGGGCTTGCCCGCGATGGCGCCGTCACTGTCAGCGCAAAACCGGCAGGCTGGTAGTGGACTTGATCTCCGACAAGGCCACTATCGAGTTGACCTCCTGGATCCCCGGCACCATCGACAGTTTTTCGAAGAAGAACCGCTCATACGCCTCGATGTCCGACGTGACGATCCTCAGTAAAAAGTCCACCGCCCCCATCAGCACATAACACTCCAACACCTCCGGAAAGCCGCGAATCGCCTCGGTGAACTCCGTGAAGTTGGAACGACCGTGGGCGTTGAGTTTCACCTCAGCGAAAATCTGCGTGTTGAGGCCGATTTTCTTGCGATCCAGCAGGGTGACCTGGCCGCGAATCACACCCTCCTCTTTCAGCCGCTGAATCCGCCGCCAGCACGGCGACTGCGACAGGCCGACCTGTTCGGCGATCTGCGCGCTGGAAAGCGAAGCGTCTTCCTGCAACAGCGCCAGGATGCGCCGGTCGTACACGTCCAACTCACTGTGCATAGAAATACCCGTTAAACATGATTTATCGAATTGCTTTATTCTCTTAAAAGCCAATATGGGCTTTTTTAGATAAGAAATCTCCCGCGCCGAATGTAAAAATTTCTGCAGTCGAATCCGGAGAATCATCATGCACGTCGTCGAAGCCGCCAGCCCCGCCCCACGCGTCGATGCCTGGGCGGTCAGCAATGCCCACTGCCAGGCGCACTACCAAATCCTCGCCGAGGCTGAGCCCGATGTGTTGTGCCGGGTGCTCAACTATTTTGCCCTGCAGTTCCTGGTTCCTCTCCACGTAAACGTGCAGCGCGAGGATGACCTGATGGCGATCGATATCGTGATGGATGGCCTGAGCTGGCATCGGGCCCAGGTGATCGGTGAAAAACTTCGTAACCTGATCAGCGTGTGCTCGCTGGAACTGCACCCGGCTGATGCTGCGCGGCCTCCGGCGGTGCAGGCGGCCGGTCGGTAACGGCCTGCAATAAACCCTGGAAGCCGAAACGCACAGGGTGACTAGCCTGAGGACTACGCCTAACCGTTGCCCAGGAATGTCACCATGTCCGTTGCGCCAAATCCCCAGGATCGCTGGCTGGAAATCCATCAATTGTTGCCCGCCCTGATCGACCAGGGTCTGGTGCCTGCCGATCTAACCCTGCCGGCGAACAGCGAGCTGCATCCCCTGGAGTGCATTGCCAGCCATGGGCCGTCCCTGGAAATGCTGACCGAATGGCTCGCCCGTCGCTGCGGCCAGCCCTACCTGCGTATCGACCCGTTGAAAATCGATGTCGCGGCGGTGGTGCCGCTGATGTCCTATGCCTTTGCCCAGCGGCACAGGATCCTCGCCGTTGCGGTGGATGCCCACAGCGTTACAGTCGCCAGCGCCCAACCGTACGTGGGCAGCTGGGAAGCCGGCCTGGCCCAGGTATTGAAACGCTCCATCAGGCGTGTGGTCGCCAATCCCCTGGATATTCAGCGCTGCACCGTGGAGTTTTACCGGTTGGCGAAATCGGTGAGCGGCGCTGTTGATCAAAAAACATCCGGCGCCCCCAACATCGAGCAACTGCTCAACCTCGGCGCCAGCGACCAGGAGCCCGACGCCAATGACGCGCATATCGTCAATATCGTCGACTGGCTGCTGCAATACGCCTTTGGCCAGCGGGCCAGTGATATCCATATCGAACCCGGGCGCGATCAGGGCCGTGTGCGTTTTCGCATCGATGGGCTGCTGCATGATGTCTATCAATTCCCGTCCCAGGTGACGATGGCCGTGGTCAGCCGCCTGAAAAGCCTCGGCCGAATGAACGTGGCGGAAAAACGCAAACCCCAGGACGGCCGGGTGAAAACCAAAAGCCCCACGGGCGGTGAAGTGGAGCTGCGCCTGTCGACCCTGCCCACCGCCTTCGGCGAAAAGCTGGTAATGCGAATTTTCGACCCACAGGTGCTGCACAAGGATTTCCAGCAACTGGGGCTCTCCTGCGACGACCTGCAACGCTGGCAATCGATGACCGGCCAAGCCAACGGCATCATTCTGGTCACCGGCCCCACCGGCTCGGGCAAGACCAGCACCCTGTACACCACGCTCAAACAACTGGCGACCCGGGAGGTCAACCTGTGCACTGTCGAAGACCCGATCGAGATGGTCGAGCCGGCCTTCAACCAGATGCAGGTCCAGCACAATATCGACCTGACCTTCGCCAGCGGCATCCGCGCGCTGATGCGCCAGGACCCGGACATCATCATGATCGGCGAGATTCGCGACCTGGAAACCGCAGAAATGGCGATCCAGGCCGCCCTGACCGGGCACCTGGTGCTGTCGACGCTGCACACCAACGACGCACCGGGAGCTATCAGCCGCTTGCTGGAACTGGGCATTCCCCATTACCTGATCAATGCGACGTTGCTGGGGGTGATGGCCCAGCGTCTGGTGCGGCTGTTGTGCCCGCACTGCAAGTGTCCCGTGGCGCCTGCGCAAGAGGAATGGAATGCCTTGGGGCCTGTTTCGCGCCCCGAGCAGATCTTCCAGGCTGCTGGCTGCCCGGAATGCAGGGAAAGCGGCTACCGGGGACGGGCCGGGGTTTACGAAATCATGCTGATGGATGACGGCATCAAGGCGCTGATCGGCCCGAATACCAACCTGCAGACCCTGCGGCGTGAGGCGCTGAAGAACGGCATGCACAGCTTGCGGCTTTCAGGCGCGCAAAAGGTGGCGCAAGGACTGACCACGATAAAGGAAGTGCTGCGCGTGACGCCGCAGTGATGCGCGGCAACATCAGCACACTTAATAGGCAGGAGGCGCCTAGGCTGAGTGAATGCGCGACGTAGAGGGCATCGGCGGGCCTCAAACGGCGGGAAGCAACGCCAGCCCTTGTTTGTGCGCGGAGTAAACCGTTCTTATCTCTGGCAAGCCCGTTACAATCAGGCAAACCTCGCTTCAATGCCATCACCAGACAAGGAATCGTTATGCAGATCGGAACCGTACTGCTTCTTTTTGTAGGCTTGGCTGTCGCCATCCTCTTCATGGGCTTCAAGGTCGTCCCACAGGGTTACCAGTGGACGGTCGAGCGCTTCGGCCGCTACACCAACACCCTCAAGCCGGGCCTGAACATCATCATCCCGGTGATGGACCGCATCGGTCGCAAGATCAACGTGATGGAAAGCGTGCTGGATATTCCGCCCCAGGAAGTCATCACCGCCGACAACGCCACCGTGCAAATCGACGCCGTGTGCTTCTTCCAGGTGGTCAATACCGCCCAGGCCGCCTACGAGGTGAACAACCTCGAACACGCCATTCGCAACCTGCTGCAAACCAACATCCGTACCGTACTCGGCTCCATGG
Organism: Pseudomonas sp. K2I15; assembly: GCF_002204795.1. Classification (GTDB taxonomy): domain Bacteria; phylum Pseudomonadota; class Gammaproteobacteria; order Pseudomonadales; family Pseudomonadaceae; genus Aquipseudomonas. The sequence continues at coordinate 371,778 of NZ_NIXO01000001.1, read as the reverse complement.
AGCTGGACGCGATGCTCAGCCAGCGTGACGGTATCAACGAAAAACTGCTGCGCACCGTCGACGAAGCCACCGCGCCGTGGGGCATCAAGATCACCCGCATCGAGATCAAGGACATCAGCCCGCCTGCCGACCTGATGGCCGCCATGTCCGGCCAGATGAAGGCCGAGCGGATCAAGCGTGCGCAAATCCTCGAAGCCGAAGGCCTGCGCGCCTCCGCCATCCTGACTGCCGAAGGCAAGAAGCAGGCGCAGATTCTTGAAGCTGAAGGTGGTCGTCAGGCCGCATTCCTCGAATCCGAAGCCCGTGAACGTCAGGCCGAGGCAGAAGCCCGCGCCACTCAAGTGGTATCGGAGGCGATCGCCACCGGTAACGTGCAGGCCATCAACTACTTTGTCGCCCAAAAATACATCGACGCACTGGGCAAGCTGGCCTCGGCCAACAACAGCAAGGTGATCTTGATGCCGCTGGAAGCCAGCCAGGTAATTGGCGCCGTCGGTGGCATCGGCGAGATCGTCAAGGCAACCTTCGACAACAAGAAAGCCTGAGGCACGCACCATGTGGGAATTCCTGCAGCACCTGTCGTTTTGGGACTGGCTGGCACTGGGCACCGTGCTGCTTATCCTTGAAGTGTTCGGTGCCGGTGGTTATCTGCTGTGGATGGGCATCGCCGCGGCAGCCGTGGGCGTGATCAAGTTCCTGATCCCGAGCCTGGGGCTGGAATGGCAACTGCTGCTGTTTGCGGTGTTATCGATCCTGACGGCCGTGTACTGGTGGCGACGCCAGCGCAGCAGTGCCAAGGTCAGCGACCAGCCGGGGCTGAACATGCGCGGTTCGGAGTTGATCGGGCGCACCTTTGTGGTGCATCAGGCAATTATCGAAGGCCGGGGCAAGATCAAGGTCGGCGACGGCGTGTGGATGGCTTCCGGGCCTGACGCACCGGTCGGGGCACACGTACGTGTCACTGGTCAGGACGGCGTCATTTTAAAGGTTGAAACTGTTTAGTCATCCATGGAACTCGGCCGGGCTATCTACAATCAAACTGTTCAGATAACCCAGTCGGAGTCACCCATCATGCGTCTAAAATATGCTGTCGCAACGCTCGCTGTGCTTTCCCTTCCTGTCGGTTCAGCCATGGCCGACAGCTTCTGGCGTAATGTCATCTCATCGGGTGCCACCACTGGCTCGACGTACCTGACCTTCAAGGACCACAAAATGGTAGTCGCCGCTCAAGACGACGCCGGTAGCTTCGTCGCCAGCGACGGCAGCATCCGTGGTCCATACCTGGAAGCTGCGATGCAGAAGGTCCGCGCCGATAACCCTGGCCTCAAAGCCACGGATATGGACCTGGCCAACGCGATCCTGGCGAAAAACGCCATTGCATCCGAGTAATACCGCAGCGTAAAAAATGCCGCTCTTTGGGAGCGGCATTTTTTTGCCCGGCTTTCCTACAGCCAACACTAGCGATTCGGAATTCGCACAGGAAAAGTCCTATCGAGCTCCCCGCACACCCGGCAACAAGCTGTCGATTCCCTTTAGACCAAGTGAATCGATGACCATGCAAAAACTCTCCTGCGCTCTGTTACTCGCCGCGATTGCCACCCCATATGCCCAGGCAGAAGGCTGGTACGGGTCGGCAAAGCTCAACAGTGCCCGCCAGAATCTCTCCAGCGCCCAACTGACCAGCCCACGGGTAACCGATCGGGTAGAAGCCCCCGATAGCAGCAAGACATTCACCGGTTCATTCGCCGTGGGTTACGCCTTTGCCGAGGGCTGGCGCCTGGAAGGTGAATACACCATGCCCAGCCACTCGAACTTCAAATCCCATTGGGCACCGTTCAATGCCAACGTCAACAGCCTGCGGGCCGACAGCCAGCGCTTGATGCTCAATGGTTATAAAAACATCCCGATCAACGAGTGGCTGTCATTCTACGGGATGGCGGGAGTGGGATTGGCGCAAATCGACGCCGAGGGTTATCAGACCAATGACACTCGTCGCTTCGCCAGCAATCGACAATACAATTTCGCCTACAGCGTGGGCCTGGGGCTGGATGCCAAGGTCAACGAAACCCTTACGCTGGGCACTGGCTGGCGTTACGTGGACATGGGCGGGATTGAAACCGGCTACAACACCTTCGCCAACCGTATCAACGCCCGCGACGAGCAGCTAAAGGGAAAGCTCAAGGAACAGAATGTGTTTCTTGAGGCCCGCGTATCCTTCTGACCAAAGCCTCAGGGATGCCGCTGCCGAGGCGGCATTTTTATCCAGAGGGTGACGATTCATTCACAGATGACAGGCTATATTCAGTCGAGCCGTGCAACCATGCCCGGCATTGATATGCTTTTTTCTCATCGCCTTTCTGAAACGGATGCCTTCAACGTCATGAGCCAACTGCCCTTTCTGCCCTTTTCCAAGCCCACCATTGATGAAGCCACCATCTCGGCGGTGGGCGACGTACTGCGCTCCGGCTGGATCACCAGCGGGCCGAAAGTGCAGGCGTTCGAAGCGCAGCTGTCGGAATACTTTGGCGGGCGCCCGGTGCGCACCTTCAACTCGGGCACCTGCACCATGGAGATTGCCTTGCGCATCGCCGGTATCGGGCCTGGGGATGAAGTCATCACCACGCCGATTTCGTGGGTTGCCACCGCCAACGTGATTCTGGAAGTCGGCGCCACACCGGTGTTTGCCGATATCGACCCGGTGACCCGCAACATCGATCTGGCCCAGGTGGAAGCCGCGATCACGCCGCGCACCAAGGCGATCATCCCGGTGTACCTGGCCGGCCTGCCTGTGGACATGCCGCTGCTCTACGCACTGGCCAACAAGTACAACCTGCGCATCGTGGAAGATGCCGCGCAGGCGCTGGGTTCCAGCTGGGATGGCGAGCGGATTGGCGCCACAGGCGATTTCGTGTCGTTCAGCTTCCAGGCGAACAAGAACATCACCTCGTCCGAAGGCGGCTGCCTGGTGTTGAACAACGCTGAAGAAGCGCGCCTGGCGGAAAAATATCGCCTGCAAGGCGTGACCCGTACCGGCTTCGACGGCCTGGACGTGGATGTGCTCGGCGGCAAGTTCAACATGACCGATATCGCAGCGGCCATCGGCCTCGGTCAGTTTGCCCATATCGAGAAGATCACCGCCCACCGCCAGGAACTGGCGCAGCACTATTTTGAATGCTTCGGCAGTGATTTTGAAGCGCAGTACGGTGCGCAATTGCCGCCGGCCGACTTCGAAAACAGCAACTGGCACCTGTTCCAGCTGGTACTGCCGGAGCGCCAGGACGGTTTGCCGGCACGCGCCACGTTCATGGAGCAGATGCAGGCCCATGGCGTCGGCATTGGCTATCACTACCCGCCGATCCACCTGCTGAGCTTGTACAAGGCGCAGGGATTCAAGGAAGGCATGTTCCCGGTAGCGGAAAAAGTGGGGCGTTTGATTGTGTCGCTGCCAATGTTCACAGCGATGACGAAAGCGGATGTAGAGCGTTCGGTAGCGGCGGTAAAAGCGGTATTGAAGCGCTGATAAAACCTTTGCGGGAGCCGGTTGCCGGCTCCCGCAGCGGGATCACTCGCCGATGGCAGCCTTGTAACCGGCAGCGTCCAGCAGTTTTTCCAGGTCAGCCGGGTTGCTTGGCTTGAGCTTGAAGATCCAGGCGCCGTAAGGGTCGGAGTTCAACAACTCTGGCTCGCCGCCCAAGGCGTCGTTCACTGCGATCACTTCGCCAGCAATTGGCGAGTAGATATCCGACGCAGCCTTCACCGATTCAACCACACCCGCCTGCTGAGTCGCCTCAAACACGTTGCCGACTTCGGTCAACTCGACGAACACCACATCCCCCAATGCTTCCTGGGCATGGTCCGAGATCCCGACGGTCACGGTGCCGTCAGCTTCCAGACGGGCCCATTCGTGACTTTCGGCAAAACGCAGGTCGGCAGGGATATCGCTCATAGTCTGTGTCCTCAAGAAAAAATGTCAGCGGCCATTGGCCCGCCGGAAAAGTTAAATCAATGTTTTGCCATGGCGCACGAAGGTCGGCTTTACCACCCGAACCGGGTACCACTTGCCGCGGATTTCCACCTCGGCCCGGTCAGCAGTCGCCGACGGCACGCGCGCCAGGGCAATGGATTTGCTTAGCGTAGGAGAGAAACTACCACTGGTGATCTCTCCTTCGCCAACATTGGCGATACGAACCACCTGATGAGCGCGTAAAACCCCGCGTTCTTCCAGCACCAGGCCGACCAATTTGGACTTCACTCCCGCAGCTTTTTCGGCCTCAAGGGCCGTGCGGCCGATGAAATTGCGCGCGGCCGGCTCCCAGGCGATGCTCCAGGCCATGTTGGCCGCCAAGGGCGATACGTCCTGGTGAATATCCTGACCGTAGAGATTCATGCCAGCTTCAAGGCGCAGCGTGTCGCGGGCGCCGAGGCCGATGGGCGAGATGCCTGCACCGACCAGATCGTTGAAGAACGCCGGGGCCTGATCGGCCGGCAGGACAATTTCCAGGCCGTCTTCACCGGTGTAACCGGTGCGCGCAATAAACCAGTCGCCGTCAGCCAGGCCTTCAAAGGGCTTGAGCTGATGAATCAAGGTGCCGCGAGATTGGGTCACCAGTTCGGCGATCTTCTGCCGGGCATGCGGGCCTTGAATCGCGAGCATGGCCAACTCGGGCCGCTCGTGAAGTTGGGCCTGATAGCTGCCAAGTTGCGCCTGCATCCAGGCCATGTCCTGGTCGCGGGTGGCGGCATTGACCACCAGCCGGTAACCGGTCTCGGTGCGGTACACGATCATGTCGTCCACCACGCCACCCTGCTCGTTGAGCATGGCGCTGTACAACGCGCGGCCGCAGTCGTGCAGACGGTCAACATCATTGGCCAGCAAATGCTGGAGCCATTCCTTGGCCTGGGGGCCTGTGATATCGATCACGGTCATATGGGATACATCAAACACCCCGCAGTCGCGTCGCACCTGATGGTGCTCCTCAACTTGCGAGCCGTAGTGCAAAGGCATATCCCAACCGCCAAAATCGACCATTTTCGCGCCAAGGGCGAGATGCAGGTCATACAGAGGCGTGCGCTGTCCCATGGGTTTCTCCTTCCGGGCGTGGCGAAGGTGCGGACGGTTGCCGAGCGGGCCACACGCCTTGAAATACAAGGCCTGTAGCCGCGTTCAGCGACCCGATCTGAAAGATCGACCGCACCGAATGCCGCGCATTGTAGCCTCAAGGCGTAGGACTGGCACCTAACCGATTCGTCTCGCCGAACGTCGGATCAGCCCGATGACCGGTAACAGGCCCACCAGCACCAGGGTCAGGGCCGGCAGAGAAGCCCGCGCCCACTCGCCTTCGCTGGTCATTTCGAAAATCCGCACTGCCAGCGTGTCCCAGCCGAACGGGCGCATCAGCAGGGTGGCCGGCATTTCCTTGAGCACATCGACAAACACCAGCAACGCCGCACTCAGGGTGCCCGGCAGCAAAAGTGGCAGATACACTTTGCAAAACAGTCGCGGCCCGCTGACTCCCAGACTGCGAGCCGCTTCGGGCAAGGACGGGCGGATTCGCGCCAGGCTGTTTTCCAGCGGCCCGTAGGCCACCGCAATGAAGCGCACCAGATAAGCCAGCAGCAAGGCCGACAAACTGCCCAGTAGCAGCGGCTTGCCTGCACCACCCAGCCAGCCTGACATTGGAATCACCAATTCCCGATCGAGGTAGCTGAACGCCAACATGATCGACACCGCCAGCACCGAGCCCGGCAGCGCGTAGCCCACGTTGGCGAGGCTGATACCTGAGCGGATGGCGCGGGTGGGTGCCAAGCGATGGGCGAACGCCAGCACCAGGGCCACGCTGACGGTGATCAGGGCAGCCATACCGCCCAGGTAAAGGGTGTGGACGATCAAACCGGTGTAGCGCTCATCCAGATCGAAGCGGCCACGCTGCCAGAACCAGGCCACCAGTTGCATCATCGGAATCACGAACGCGCAGGCAAACACCAAACCGCACCAGCCGCTGGCCGCCGCCGCCTTGAACCCGTGCAGGTGATACAGCGCCTTGCCGCGCGGCCGCTCATTGCTCGGCCGGCTGGCGCCGCGGGCACGGCGTTCGCCGTACAGCACCAGCATCACCACCAGCAGTAACAGGCTGGCAAGCTGAGCAGCACTGGAAAGGCTGAAAAAGCCGTACCAGGTCTTGTAGATGGCGGTAGTAAAGGTGTCGAAGTTGAACACCGAGACGGCGCCGAAATCCGCCAGGGTTTCCATCAGCGCCAGGGCCACGCCCGCACCGATGGCGGGACGTGCCATGGGCAGGGCCACGCGCCAGAACGCTTGCCACGGTGATTGGCCCAGTACCCGCGCCGCTTCCATCAGGCCTTTGCCTTGGGCGAGAAACGCGGTACGCGCCAGCAGATAAACGTAGGGGTAGAACACCAGCACCAGCACGATGATCACACCGCTGGTGGAGCGCACGCGCGGCAGGCGCAAGCCCGTGCCGAACCATTCGCGTAGCAGGGTTTGTACCGGGCCGGAGAAATCCAGCAGGCCGACGAAGACGAAGGCGAGGACATAAGCGGGAATCGCGAAAGGCAGCATCAACGCCCAGTCCAGCCAGCGCCGGCCGGGGAATTCGCAGAGGCTGGTCAGCCACGCCAGGCTGACGCCCAGCAGAGTGACGCCCACACCAACGCCCAGCACCAGGGTCAAGGTGTTGCCCAGCAGGCGCGGCATCTGGGTTTCCCAAAGATGGGACCAGATCTGTTGGTCGATGGTCTGCCACGACAGCAACAGGACGCTCAGCGGCAGCAGCACCAGGGCGGCGACGGTGAAGACCGGCAGGTACCAGCGGCGTTGGGCGGGATGGGCCAAGGAAAAACTCTCGGTCGTGGTAGGAATACGGAACACGCCGCAACGCTACTGTAGGAGCGAGCTTGCTCGCGAAAAACGTCAACGATAACTCGGGCAGCTTGGAAGAACGCGGTGCCCTCAGGTTTTGCGCGAGCAAGCTCGCTCCTACAGGGGACACCCATCAAGCAAAACGCCCCGCAAATGCGGGGCGCAGTATATCGGACGACTTAGTTCCAGCCAGCCCGATCCATCAAGCGGATAGCCTCAGCCTGCCGCTTGCCCGCCACTTCCACCGGCAATGTATCGGCCACGAACTTGCCCCAGGTCGCGACTTCTGCCGACGGCGGCACGGCCGGGTTGGCCGGGAATTCCTGGTTCACGTCCGCAAAGATCTTCTGCGCTTCGGGCGTGGTCATCCACTCAACCAACGCCTTGGCCGCTTCCGGGTGCGGCGCATGCTTGGTCAGGCCAATACCCGACAGGTTAACGTGCACCCCACGGTCGCCCTGGTTCGGCCAGAACAGCTTCACCGCAAGCTCCGGTTTCTGCTTGTGCAAGCGGCCGTAGTAGTATGTGTTCACGATGCCGACGTCGCACTGCCCGGCGTTGATCGCCTCCAGCACGGCGATGTCATCGGAGAACACGTCGGTGGACAGGTTGTTGACCCAGCCCTTGACGATTTCTTCGGTCTTGGCCGCGCCGTGGGTTTCGATCAGGGTGGCAGTCAGCGACTGGTTGTAGACCTTCTTCGCGGTGCGCAGGCACAGCCGGCCTTCCCACTGCTTGTCGGCCAGGGCTTCGTAGGTGGTCAAGTCGCCCGGCTTCACGCGATCAGTCGAGTAGGCGATGGTTCGCGCGCGCAGGCTCAAGCCGGTCCAGGCATGGGCCGAAGAGCGGTATTGAAGGGGAATATTCTTGTCGATCACCGCGGAGGTAAACGGTTGCAGGATGCCCATCTGCTCCGCCTGCCAGAGGTTGCCGGCGTCGACGGTGAGCAGCAGGTCAGCGGTGGCGTTTTCACCTTCGGCCTTGATGCGCTGCATCAGCGGCGCTTCCTTGTCGGTGATGAACTTCACCTGCACGCCGGTCTTTTTGGTGTAGGCGTCGAACACCGGTTTGATCAGTTCGTCGATACGCGAGGAGTAGACCACGACTTCGTCGGCCGCCTGCACGGTGGTGCTGCCGATAAGGGTGAGTGCCAGGGCAGTCAGGAGGCGCTTGGGTGCCAACATGGGTGCGGTCTCTCATTTGCGAAAAGAGGGCAAATGATAAGGACTCACATTTGGTAGCGCTCGACGGAGGCGTTACCAGATGTTGCACAGGGCACTCAGGCCTTGGCCAGCTCCGGCAAATCCCCGGTCAAACCCAACGCCTGGCGCACAAACAGCGCCTTGGCTTCCGGCATTTGCTCAACCACCTTCAGCCCGGCATTACGCAACCAGCGCAACGGCAGTTGATCGGCCTGGAACAACCGCTCAAAGCCTTCCATCGCCGCCATCAGCGCCAGGTTGTGCGGCATGCGCCGGCGCTCGTAACGGCTGAGCACTTTCACATCCGCCAGCCGCTCACCGCGCTCGTTGGCGGCCAACAGCACCTCGGCCAGCACCGCCGCGTCGAGGAAGCCCAGGTTCACGCCCTGCCCCGCCAGCGGGTGAATAACGTGGGCTGCATCGCCAATCAACGCCAGCCCCTCGGCCACGTAACGTTTGGCATGGCGCTGACGCAACGGCACGCACAGCCGTGGATCGGCGCTTAGCACGGTGCCCAAACGGCCTTCGAAGGCCAGCTCCAGTTCACGGCAGAAGCTTTCATCGTCCAGCGCCATCAAGCGCTCGGACTCACTCGGGGTGGTCGACCAGACGATCGAACACCAATCTTCCTGCCCGTCCCGCACCAGCGGCAAAAATGCCAACGGGCCGTTGTCGGTAAAGCGCTGCCAGGCCGTGCGCTGATGCGACTGGCTGCTGCGCACGCTGGTGACGATGGCGTTGTGCAAATAATCCCACTCACGGGTCGCGGTGCCGGTCAGGCGGCGCACCGCCGAGTTGGCACCGTCCGCCGCAACCACCAGCGGCGCGCGCAAGGTGCGGCCGTCGGCCAGGGTCAGCAGCCAGTCGTCGCCGGAGCGGCGCATCTGTTCCAGGCGCGCATTGGCCAGCAGGCCAAGGTCGCAGTCGTGCAGGCGATCGAGCAAGGCGTCCTGGACCACCCGGTTTTCGACGATATGCCCCAGCACCTCGGCATGCACACTGGCCGCCGAGAAGTGGATTTGCCCGGTACCACTGCCGTCCCACACCTGCATCTCGCCGTAAGGGCTGGCACGTCGCTCAACGATGCCGTCCCACACGCCAAGGCGCTCGAGAATGCGCTGGCTGGCCGCCGACAAGGCGCTCACCCGCGGCTCGAACGCGGCTTGCGGGTCGAACGGTTTGACGCTCAGCGGGCTGCCGTCGAGCAGCAGCACCTGCAGGCCACTGTCTTGCAATGCCAGCGCCAGGGCGCTTCCGACCATTCCGGCCCCGACAATCAGCACATCTGCGCGCATGTCCATGCTTTAAGCCTGTCTCGATTGCGGCTTGCGCCGCACGTAAAGGGTTTTGTCGACCCGCGCCACCAGGGTGCCGGAGCCGTCATGAATCTGCACCTGGAGCTGCGGCAAGTACTTGTCGCCGCTGGCGGTGTGCTGGCGGATCTCGTCCAGCAACGCTTGGTCGATGGAAAATTCGGCAAACACCGGGCCTTTGCCCGGCGAGATAAAGTCGATGGCAGCCGCTTTGTCCCAGACGATGTAGTCGCGCCCCAGGTTCTCCATCAGCATCAGCATGTAGAACGGGTCGACCATCGAATACAGGCTGCCACCAAACTGCGTGCCGACGTAATTACGGTTGTACCAGCCCAGGCCCATGCGCACCTTGACCGCGCGAAAATCGCTGCTGATGTGCAACACCCGGACCCCGGCACCGAGGTACGGCGGGTACAGGGTCATGATCCAGCGCAACAGCCGTGCCTTGCCCAGGCGTTGGGTCAGCCACTCACGCATCGGGACGGGTGCCCAGGCCCATGGCTTGGCGCGCGAACCAGCGCTTGGCCGGCGGCAGCAAGTCCAGGCCCAGCAAGCCCATGTTGCGGCCCAGCGCGACCAGCGGTTGCGCACTGCCAAACAACCGGGTGACTTGATCGGAGAAGCCGACGGTGAGCTTCTGGTCCATGCGCTGACGCTCGCGGTACGCCTGCAAGGTCGCCAGGTCTCCCGGTATTTGCGGGCCGGCCAGCAAGGCCTCGGCCAAGGCGTACGCATCGCGCAGCGACAGGTTGAAACCCTGCCCGGCAATCGGGTGCAGGCTGTGGGCCGCATTCCCGAGCACGGCCAGATGAGACCGCACTTGTTCTTCCGCTTCCACCAGGGTCAACGGGTACAAGTGACGGGCGCCAACCTGCTTCAAGGTGCCAAGGCGGTAGCCGAACACACCCTGCAATTCGCTGAGAAAACTACGCTCGTCCAACTCAGCCAGGCGCTGGGCATCCATGCCGATGCGTGTCCACACCAGCGCGCAACGGTTGTCCGGCAACGGCAGCAAGGCCATCGGCCCTTCGTCGGTGAAACGCTCGAAAGCCTCGCCGTTGTGGGCTTCGCTCGGGGTGATATTGGCGATCAGCGCGCTCTGGTTGTAGGGCCGCTTTTTAACGCCGATACCCAGTTGTTCGCGCAAGCCGGAGCGGCCGCCATCGGCCAGCACCGCGAGGTCGCATTCCAGCACGGTTTCATCATTGAGGGTCAGGCGGTAGCCATCGGCAAGCGGCTCCATGCGGGTGACTTCTGCCGGGCAACGCCAGCTGACCACTTCCTTGTCCAGGCCTTGCCACAGGCATTGGCCCAACCAGGCGTTTTCCACCACATAGCCAAGCGCCGGCACGCCTTCTTCCATGGCCGACAGGCGCGCAGTGGAGAAGCGGCCACGGTCCGAGACATGAATCTGTTTGATCGGCTCAGCTCGGCGGGAGATGTCCTGCCACACGCCCAGCCGTTGATAAATTTGCCGAGCACCAAACGAAAGCGCCGAAGAACGCGCGTCATAGCTCGGCTGGTAACTGTCGCCAGGGGCAAACGGCTCGATCAGCACAATCTTCCAGCCACGGGCCTTTGCCCCGGCCTGCAACGCCAACGCGAGGCTGGCGCCCACCAGGCCGCCACCGATAATCGCCAGATTGACCCGGCTCATCGGGCGCCCGCCATCAGTGCTTCGATCTCGGCGACGGCCTTGGGCACGCCACCGGTCAGAATTTCACAGCCTTGCTTGGTCACCACCACGTCGTCCTCGATGCGTACGCCAATGCCACGCCATTTCTTCGCCACGTTCTGGTTGTCGGGCGAGATGTAGATCCCCGGCTCCACGGTCAGTGCCATGCCGACTTCCAGCACCCGCCACTCGCCGCCTACCTTGTATTCGCCCACATCGTGCACATCCATCCCCAGCCAGTGGCCGGCGCGGTGCATGTAGAAGGCTTTATAGGCTTCGCTGGCGATCAGCTCGTCGACGTCGCCCTGCAAAAGCCCAAGCTTCACCAGCCCGGCGGTGATGACTTGCACCGTCGCCTCGTGGGCCTGGTTCCAATGCTTGTTGGGGGCGATTTCGGCAAAGGCAGCTTCCTGGGAAGCCAGCACGATTTCATAAATCGCCTTCTGCTCGGCGGAAAACTTGCCGCTCACCGGCCAGGTGCGGGTGATGTCGCTGGCGTAGCAGTCGATCTCGCAACCGGCGTCGATCAGCACCAGGTCGCCGTCCTTGAGCACCGCGTCATTCTGCTGGTAATGCAGGATGCAACTGTTGCGCCCCGAGGCGACGATGGAGCCATAGGCCGGCATCTTCGCCCCGCCCTTGCGAAACTCGTAATCCAGCTCCGCTTCGAGACTGAACTCATACAGCCCGGCACGGCTGGCCTGCATCGCCCGCACATGGGCCGCGCAGGAAATCCGCGCCGCCTCGCGCATCACCTTCACTTCTGCCGCCGATTTATACAGGCGCATGTCGTGAAGCAGATGATCCAGGGCAACAAATTCGTTGGGTGGCTGGGCGCCGAGGTGTGCTTTAGAGCGGATCACATTGATCCACTCCATCAGGTGCCGGTCGAATTCGGCATTGCTGCCCATGGCCGAATACACCCGGTCGCGGCCTTCGATCAGGCCGGGCAGGATGTCGTCGATATCGGTAATCGGGAACGCATCGTCGGCGCCGAATTCGCGGATCGCACCTTCGGTGCCAGCCCGCAGGCCGTCCCACAGTTCGCGCTCGGCGTTGCGTTCGCGGCAGAACAGCACGTACTCGCCGTGCTGGCGGCCAGGCATCAGCACAATCACCGCTTCCGGTTCAGGGAAGCCGCTCAGGTACTGGAAGTCGCTGTCCTGGCGGTAGACGTGCTCGACGTCACGGTTGCGGATAGCGACCGCAGCCGCCGGCAGGATGGCGATGCTGTTGGGTTCCATCTGCGCCATGAGCGCCTTGCGGCGCCGGGTGTATTCCGCTTTGGGGATATGGATCATGGGCAGATGGGCTTCCTTTCTTAGTGCAGCGACGGCTTGGGGGCAGCAGGCTCAGCCGACTTACGGGTCTCGGTGAACAGCAGCAGCGGCGCGACGCGCAGGTATTCCATCACCTCCATGTAGTCGCTTTCGCCGTCTTCGGACTCTTCCAGGGCGTCTTGCACCTGGGAGATCGCGGCCAGGTCTTGCAGCACTTCCTGGGCATCGGTGCTCAGGTCCAGGCCGCCGGCGTTCACGCCGAAGCCGTGAAGGAAGCCTTGGCACCATTGGCCCAGTGCTGCGGCGCGCTCAGTGAGCGGCGCGTCATCGGTCGGCAGCAGCAAAACGACGGTGACGTCATCACCGGTCAGCTCGCCTTTAACCATCTCTTGCAGGCCGATGAGGGCGTTGCGCACGTTTTCGGTAGGCTCGGTTTCCAGCAGCTCGGCGACGTCGGCCAGCCAGTTGTCGGCATCAAAGCCGACACCGGTGCAACTGCGACCCAGCAGCACGCCGTGCAGCTCGGCAGGCGAGCAAGGATGACCGCTGGAACTCAGCAGTTTGGAAAAAGCATCGTACGGGGAATTCTGAATGGGCATGGTGAGCTAGGCGCCAGGCGGCGCAATGTCTAGAATGAAGCGCTGTATCCTAGCATCGGCAGACGTACCAAGACTATCGAGGGCGTCAGATCGTTTATCCAGCAGTTGCCATTCATCAGACAAATCCAGTGGAACCCAATGGAAGACACCGACCTGCAAGCGCTGATGGCCAGACTCGAGCTGCTAATTAACCGGGTCGAGCAACTTAAGAGCCAAAACGGACTCCTATTAGCTCAGGAAAAGACCTGGCGCGAGGAACGCGCTCACCTCATTGAAAAAAACGAAATCGCCCGGCGTAAGGTCGAATCGATGATTTCGCGCCTGAAGGCCCTGGAGCAAGACTCATGAGTTCAAGCAATAGCGTCACCGTGCAGATTCTCGACAAAGAATATTCGATCATCTGCCCACAGGAAGAGCGCAGCAATCTGGTGAGCGCTGCCCGCTACCTGGACGGCAAGATGCGTGAAATCCGCAGCAGCGGCAAAGTCATCGGCGCCGACCGCATTGCGGTGATGGCCGCACTGAACATTACCCACGATTTACTGCATAAGCAGGAACGGCCTGACGTGCAGGCCAGCGGCTCGACGCGCGAGCAGGTGCGCGACCTGCTGGAGCGCGTCGATCTGGTACTTTCTACCGATCCAGAGCCACCCAAGGGCTGATTGCGGCGTCGGTTTCGGGTATACTCGCCCCACTCCCTGGCGTGCTTGCCAGTCGGCGATGTCCCGGAGCCGATTCGCACTACCCTGGAAGTTGCACGTTGGGCTGGTGTGCATGTCCGCTAGACGGAAAGCCTTAAAGCCTACTGCTTCTTCCACCTTGAACTTTCGGGTTCAAGGGCTTAGTCGACAGCGGTTCTGTCGGGGAGCCTGATTCCAAAATCCAATGCCAGTCCCAGGACTGGCATTGTTTTATGAGCCGAAAACCATGACCGAACCTGCGCCGCTTTCCCGCCCGCAACTTCGACGCATGCTGCGCAAAGCCCGCCGCGCCCTGACGCCCAGCGAGCAGCGCCAGGCCGCCCTGGGCCTGTATCGGCAACTGGCACAGCACCCGCTGTTTCGCCGGGCCAAACACATCTCTTTATACCTACCGACGGACGGTGAAATCGATCCGCGCCTGCTGCTGCGCGCGGCACAGCGCCGGGGCAAGGCGACTTACCTGCCGGTGCTCAGCGCGTGGCCGCGAACCAAGATGGTGTTCCAGCGTGTGCGGCCCGGCGAGAAGCTCGGCCCCAACCGTTTTCGCATCCTTGAGCCACAGGTGAACGTCAGCCGCCAACGCAAGGTCTGGGCGCTGGACCTGGTGCTGCTGCCACTGGTTGGCTTCGATGATGTAGGCGGACGGCTGGGCATGGGCGGCGGCTTTTATGACCGCAGCCTGGCCTACCTGGCCCGCCGGAAATCCTGGCGCAAGCCGACGCTGTTGGGCCTGGCCCATGAATGCCAGAAGGTCGAAAGATTGGCGCAGGCAAGCTGGGATGTACCGCTTGAGGGCACAGTCACCGATAAGGATTGGTATATAGCAGAAACGCCACTGGAGTCAGCGGCGCCTTAAGTCACTTTAGCGCTTGAACGGCTGAGCCTGTTGCTGTGCGAGTTCAATCGGTGCGTCAGTCTTGTTCGACCACAAGCTCTGCGCATAGCCGGTGGTCACGACGCCCAGGCCGAACAAAATAACCAATATCCATAGTAAATCCGGTTTGCGTTTCATCGATTGCCCCCCTTCAGGCATCTTGCACACGATGACAGCAACGTTCCATTAGTAGTCCGTGCCAGCTGCGTCAAGCTCAAAACCCCGGCATTCTGCGGTAACGTGAACCAACACGCAAACCTTGACGCCAACCGACTGTCGGTTTGTCATAAAATTGCAGGACAACTTTCCCAATCGCCTTTTGAGGAGCGAAAACATGGCCTATTGGCTGATGAAATCCGAGCCCGATGAACTGTCCATCAAGGGCCTGGAAACGCTCGCAGAAGCCAGGTGGGACGGGGTGCGCAACTATCAGGCGCGTAATTTCCTGAGGGCGATGGCGGTGGGTGACCAGTTCTTCTTTTACCACTCCAGCTGCCCGGAGCCAGGGATTGCCGGCGTCGGTAAAATCATCGAGGCGGCCTACCCGGACCCAACCGCGCTGGAGCCCGACAGCCATTATTTCGACGCCAAGGCCAGCCCTGAGAAAAACCCGTGGAGCGCAATTAATGTCGGCCACGTCGAGACCTTTCCGAAGGTGCTGGGGCTAGGCTATCTGAAACAGCAAACCGCCCTCGCCGAGTTGCCTCTGGTACAAAAAGGCAGCCGTCTTTCGGTGATGCCAGTCACCGCCGAGCAGTGGGCCGCCGTACTCGGCCTGCGCTAAACAGCAGAACCCTGCGGTCACGCCCATGGCGCATGCATCTGCTCGACAACCGGCGTAGTCTGGCCCCTTCATTTGACCCGCATCAAGTCGCCCCGGCACTCGATCAGTCAAACTAGGACGCTAACGCCGCAGGATGCACCCATGTCGACGAACCACCGCACCTCCCATTTTTTCGCCATCCCGTTGATTCTCCTGCTGCTGGCCGCCGGTGGCTTCGGCTACTGGAAGTCCACCCAGGACCGTCTGCCAGAAGGGTTGAGCATGGGCAATGGCCGGCTGGAATCGACTGAAGTACAGATCGCCGCCAAAATCCCCGGCCGCCTGGCCGAAGTGCGGGTGAACGAAGGCGACAAGGTGCTCAAGGGCCAACTGCTGGCGCGCATGGACACCCGCACACTGGAAGCCCAGCGCGCCCAGGCCGAAGCCGAAGTGCTAAGGGCCAGGGAGAATTTCGCGGCCGCCGAAGCCAACGTGCAACTGCGCCAAAGCGAACAACTGCTGGCCAGCCAGGAACTCAGGCGCACCCAAGAGCTGTACAAGCGCGGCTTCGCCAGCGGCCAGTTGATCGACCAGCAGCAAGCCAAGCAGAACACCGGCAACGCCGCCGTGATCGCCGCCCAAGCCCAGGTCAATTCGGTGAAGGCCGCCATCGGCGCCGCCCAGGCCCAGGTCGCGCAACTCACCAGCGAAATCGAAGACAGCAGCCTGCGGGCGCCCATCGACGGCATCATCCAGCTGCGCCTGGCCGAACCCGGCGAAGTGCTCGGTGCCGGTGGCCGAGTGCTGCTGCTGATCGACCCCAACGACCAGTACATGAACCTGTACCTGCCCGCGTCGGTAACCGGCGCCCTGACCGTCGGCAGCGAGGCGCGGATTGTCCTGGACGCCCTGCCGAACCAACCGCTGCCGGCGAAAATCAGCTTTGTCGCGGCCAAATCGCAGTTCACACCCAAGGAAGTGGAAACCCGCGACGAGCGCCAGAAGCTGGTGTTCCGGGTCAAACTGCGCCTGACCCAACCGAGCGCCGTGCCGCAAGCCAAACCCGGCATGCCCGGCGCAGGTTATGTGCGCACCGCTGACCTGGACTGGCCGGCCAACCTGCAATGAGCGGCCTGGCGCTGCACGCCACGGGCATCAACCATCGCTACGGCAAGCAACAGGCACTGATCGACATCGCCTTCAGCTTGCCCGCCGGCACTCGCTGCGGGCTGATCGGCCCGGACGGCGCCGGCAAATCGAGCCTGCTGGGATTGATTGCCGGGGTTAAAAAGCTTCAACAAGGCCAACTGGAAGTCCTCGGCGGTTCCATCGAAGACCGCCGCCATCGCAATAGCCTGTACCCGCGCATCGCCTTTATGCCGCAAGGCCTGGGCGGCAACCTGTACCCCGAACTGTCCATCAGCGAGAACATCCGGTTCTTCGCCACGCTGTTCGGCCTGTCGAAAGCCGATTGCGACCAGCGCATGCACAACCTGCTGCTGGCCACCGACCTCGAGCGCTTTGCCGAGCGCCCCGCCGGCAAACTCTCTGGCGGAATGAAGCAAAAACTCGGCCTGTGCTGTGCGCTGATCCACGACCCTGATTTGCTGATCCTCGACGAACCCACCACCGGCGTCGACCCGCTGTCCCGCCGACGCTTCTGGGAGCTGGTAGAAACCGTACGCAGCGAACGTCCGCAACTGACGCTACTGGTAGCCACTGCCTACATGGAAGAGGCCGAGCAATTCGAACATTGCCTGATGCTTGACCGCGGCAAGCTGATCGCCGACGGCTTGAGCCGCGAACTGGCCGCCGCAACGCCCAGCGGCAAACTGGATGAAGCCTTCACCCATTTCCAGGGTGACAGCGCCCACAACAATGAGCCGTTGGTGATCCCGTCCAGAGAAAACGCCAACACCGACATCGCCATCGAAGCCCACGACCTGACCCTGCGTTTCGGTGATTTCACGGCGGTGGACAAAGTGAGCTTCGCCATTGGCCGGGGCGAGATCTTTGGCTTCCTCGGCTCCAACGGCTGCGGCAAGACCACTACCATGAAAGTCCTCACCGGGCTGATGCCGGCCACCGAGGGCACTGCGACGCTGCTGGGCAACCCGGTAAACGCCAAGGATTTGGCCACCCGCAAGCGTGTGGGTTTCATGTCGCAAAGCTTCTCGCTGTACGGCGAACTCAGCGTGCGCCAGAACCTGGTGCTGCATGCGCAATTGTTCGACCTGCCCAAGGCCGAGAGCGGCCAGCGCATCGACGAGTTGATCAAGCGCTTTGACCTGGGCGACATCGCCGACCAGCCTTCCGGCGAATTGCCGTTGGGTTTGCGCCAGCGCTTGTCCTTGGCCGTGGCGGTGCTGCATCGCCCGGAAGTGCTGATCCTGGATGAGCCGACCTCGGGCGTTGACCCGGCCGCGCGAGATGACTTCTGGCGACTGTTGATCGAACTGTCGCGCAAAGAGGGCGTGACCATTTTTCTTTCCACCCACTTTATGAATGAAGCCCAACGCTGCGACCGAATTTCACTGATGCACGCAGGCAAGGTACTGGCCTGCGACACACCCGACGCCCTGCAAAAACAATTCCACGGCGACACCTTGGAGGCGGCCTTCGTCACGTGCCTGGAGCAAGCTCAGGGCGCGCCCGAAACCGCGGAAGCACCCACCAAAACCGTCAGCGAACCCACGGCCCCGCCCGTCAGCAAACGCGGGTTCAGCGTCGCTCGCCTGTTGGCCGTCGCCAGCCGCGAAGGCAAGGAGCTGCTGCGGGACAAGGTGCGCATGGCCTTCGCCTTGCTGGGTGCGATTTTCATGATGGTGATCTTCGGCTACGGCATTTCCCTGGACGTGGAAAAGCTTGCCTTCGCCGTCTACGACCAGGATCAAACCCCGCAAAGCCGCGCCTATCTGGAGGCCTTTCGCAGTTCGCGTTACTTCGCCGAACAGCCGCCAATCACCGATTCCAATGAACTGCATAAACGCCTGCAACGCTCGGAAATCAAACTGGCGCTGGAGATCCCGCCGGGATTTGGCCGCGATCTCTACGCCGGCCGCCAACCCGCCGTAGCCGCCTGGCTCGATGGCGGCATGCCGTTCCGTGCGGAAACCAGCCGCAATTATGTAGAAGCGGTGCATCAGGCCAATCTCCAGCAACTGGCCGAACTGAACAGCACGCCACTGAACCCGCAAGCCGCCGCCAAACTGGAAACCCGCTTTCGCTACAACCAGGACGTGGTCAGCGTAAACGCCATCGGCCCCGGCGTGATGGCACTGATCCTCGCGTTTATCCCTGCGATGCTCACCGCCCTGGGCATCGTGCGGGAGAAAGAACTGGGCTCAATCACCAACTTCTACGCCACACCGCTGACCCGCCTGGAATTCCTGCTGGGCAAGCAGGCGCCGTACCTGGCCGTAAGTCTGATCAACCTGGGGCTGCTGGTGGCGATGAACCGCTGGCTGTTCGGCGTGCCCTTCAAAGGCAGCGGCGTGACCCTGGCCTTTGGCGGCCTGCTGTATGTGCTGGCCACCACCAGCATGGGCCTGCTGATTTCCGCGTTCACCCGCACCCAGATCGCGGCGATCCTCGGCACCATGATCATCACCAGCCTGCCGACCATCCAGTTCTCCGGGCTGATCGTGCCGCGCTCGTCCCTGGAAGGTGCCGCCGCCTTGATGGGCATGCTGTTCCCGGCGGGGTACTTCCTCGATATTGCGGTGGGCACCTTTACCAAAGCCCTGGACCTGCGCCAGTTGTGGCCGCAGTGCCTGGCACTGTTCGGGTTCTTCCTGGGGTTCACCGGGCTTAGCCTGATCATGCTCAAGAAGCAGGAGGCCTGAGATGCACAAGTTCGCCCATATCCTGCGCCTGGGCATCAAGGAACTGACCAGCCTGCGCCATGACAGTGTGTTGCTGCTGTTCCTGTTCTACGCCTTCACCGTCGCCATCTATATGCCCGCCGCCGGCTCGGTGATCGGCGTGCACAACGCCAGCGTGGCCTTCGTGGATGAGGACCACAGCGCGCTTTCCCGGCAACTGGCCGAGGCGCTGCAACCGCCGGAATTCCAGGCGGCAGTACCGTTGCCGTATGACCAGTTGGACAAGGTGATGGACAGCGGCCAGTACACCTTTGTGATCAACGTGCCGGCGAATTTCCAGGCCGACCTGTTAGCCGGGCGCCAGCCGGGCGTGCAGGTCAACGTCGACGCCACGGCCATGAGCCAGGCGTTCATGGGCGCCGGTTATATTGGGCGGATCTTCCAGCAAGAACTGCTGACTTACAGCGGCCAGAGCGACGACGCCAGCAAAGCCCCGGCGCTACTGACCACCCGAGCGCTGTTCAATACCAACCTGGAAGGCGGCTGGTTTTTAGCGGTGATTCAGATCGTCAACAACATCACCATTCTCGCCATTGTGCTGACCGGCACAGCGCTGCTGCGTGAGCGTGAACACGGCACCCTCGACCATCTGCTGGTGCTGCCGCTGACGGCGCTGGAAATCATGCTGGCGAAAATCTGGAGCAACATGCTGGTGGTGGTGCTGTGCACGTGGCTGTCGCTGGAAGTGGTGGTGAAAGGTTTGCTCGGCGTGCCCCTGGCCGGGTCGCTGACTTTGTTTTTGCTGGTGACGGCGCTGTACCTGTTTGCCAGTACTGCGCTCGGCATCTTCCTCGCCACCCTCGCCCGCTCGACGCCGCAGTTCGGCTTGCTGGCGATCCCGGTGATTATCCCGATGCTGTTGTTGTCTGGCGGCAGCACACCGCTGGACAGCATGCCCGAGTGGTTGCAATGGGTGATGCAGGGCTCGCCGTCGACGCACTTTGTGAGCCTGAGCGCGGCGATTCTGTTCAGGGATGCAGGCGTGAGCGTGGTGTGGCCGGACTTGCTGGCGCTGGCGGGGATTGGGCTGTTGTTCTTTGCCGTGGCGTTGGCGCGGTTCAGGAAGAGCCTTGCCTCTTGAGGTGCCTGTCAGGGCCTCTTCGCGAGCAAGCCCGCCACACATTCAACCGCATTCTCATGTGAGAACTCGGTCAAGTGTGGGAGCGGGCTTGCTCGCGAAGGGCGCGAAGCGACCGCTTTACTGGATGATCAGGTTGTTGAACAGCAAATCTTCAACCATCGGCTTGCCGGTCTCGTCGTTCATCACTTGCTGGGTTTGCTTCAGGGCTTCCTGGCGCAGTTTTTCCTTCCCATCGACGCTGCTCATTGCGTCGTTGGTCTGCTGGGTAAACAGCGCCACCAACTGATTGCGAATCAACGCATCGTTGGCTTTGACGGCGGCCGCCGCCTCGGGGCCGGTCACGCGCAGGGCGATGTCCGCCTTGAACACCCGCAGTTTTGCGGTGCCATCCAGGCCGTAGTTACCGACAAACGGCGGGCTCAGGCTGATATAGCTGACCTTCGGCGCTGCGCCTTCTTTGGCTTCTTCGGCCAGGGCTGCCGTCGGCAGTGTCAGGGCCAGCATCAACAGGATCCACGCTTTCACAGTTCATTCCTCAATTCGGTTGCCCAGTAGCATAACGCTAGTAGCCCTGAGCACAAGCTTATGGCGACTTATCAGGCCGGGGCATGCTCGTTGACCCGTCGCCCTGCCCACCTACACTTATCGGCCAACACGCCAAAAGGAATAGTCCGATGAAAGCTGTGCTGTGCAAAGCCTTCGGCCCCGCCGAAACCCTGGTGCTGGAAGACGTCGAAAGCCCGGCGATCAAGAAGAACGAAATCCTGTTGGATGTGCATGCGGCCGGGGTGAATTTCCCGGACACCCTGATCATCGAGGGCAAGTACCAGTTCAAGCCGCCCTTCCCGTTTTCGCCAGGCGGTGAGGCGGCGGGCGTGGTCAGCGAAGTCGGTGAGAAGGTCACCCACCTGAAGGTCGGTGATCGCGTGATGGCATTGACTGGCTGGGGCAGCTTTGCCGAGCAGGTCGCGGTACCGGGCTACAACGTGCTGCCGATCCCGCCGAGCATGGACTTCAACACCGCCGCCGCCTTCAGCATGACCTACGGCACATCGATGCACGCCCTCAAGCAGCGGGCCAACCTGCAACCCGGTGAAACCCTGCTGGTGCTCGGTGCCTCCGGCGGTGTCGGCCTGGCCGCGGTGGAAATCGGCAAGGCCATGGGCGCCCGGGTGATCGCCGCGGCCAGCAGCGCCGACAAGCTTGCGGTGGCCAAGGCCGCTGGCGCCGATGAGTTGATCAACTACAGCGAAGCCAGCCTCAAGGACGAAATCAAACGCCTCACCGGCGGCAACGGTGTGGATGTGATCTACGACCCGGTCGGCGGCGACCTGTTTGACCAGGCCATCCGTGGCATCGGCTGGAATGGCCGGTTGTTGGTGGTGGGTTTTGCCAGCGGGCGCATTCCGGAGCTGCCGGTCAACCTGGCGCTGCTCAAGGGCGCGGCGGTGGTCGGGGTGTTCTGGGGCTCGTTTGCCCAGCGCCAGCCGCAGGACAACGCGGCCAACTTCCAGCAACTGTTCGGCTGGTTTGCCGAGGGCAAGCTGAAACCGTTGGTGTCCCAGGTGTACCCGCTGGAGCAGGCGGCGCAGGCGATTAATGACCTCGGCCAGCGCAAGGCCGTCGGCAAAGTCGTGGTGCAGCTACGCTGACTATTGTTTCATTTTGCCCGCGAGGTGCCTGGGCCCATGATCGGCCGAGGCACTCATTCATTGGCAGGAAGAATAATGGTCACACGGTTGCGCGTGCTATTGGTGGGGTTGTTGATGGTGGTGTCGGCTCAGGCCTTTGCCCATAAAGAGGACAAGGATATACGTGGGCTAAGCAACGTGACGGTGCTGATTGTGCGCCACGCGGAAAAACCTGATGAGGGCCCGTTGCTGAGCCCCAAAGGTGAACAACGGGCGGCGGCCTATGCCAGTTATTTCGACCCGCTGCTGTTGAATGGCATTTCCGTGGTGCCGCAGCGACTGATCGCTACCCGCGATAGCAACGAAAGCTCCCGCCCGCGCCTGACGCTGACGCCGTTGGCCCAGCGCCTGCAACTCCCGCTTGAAACGCCCTACGCCGACAATGAAGTCGGCAAGCTGGTGAGATCCCTGCGCAAGTCCAACCAGGCGCAAACCGTGCTGATCGCCTGGCACCACGGGCATATCGACAAGTTGATCGAAGCCTTTGGCGGCGACGGCCCGGCGCTGACCGGCATGAAAAAATGGCCAGAACGTGTGTATGACTGGCTGATCGTGTTGCGCTTCGACGAACAAGGCCAACTGGTGGAGTCCCGCAGTCAGAAGGTCCAGGAGCACCTGCTTGCGGGCGATATTGCAGCCACCAACGGCGGCTGATCCAAATCGCTTTCTGTGGCGAGGGAGCTTGCTCGCGCTGGGTCGCGAAGCGGCCCCCAAAGATGGGCCTGCTGCGCAGTCCAGCGGGAGCAAGCTCCCTCGCCACAGGTTCTTGGCATTCTCTCCTGAAAACGTCCTTCACTTGCCTCTAAGCGACATGTTCGTAAAAGAACATGCAATTGCACTCAATTCCTATGCCCGCAGATAAGAGGCGATGCTATTTTCGGTAACGAAACTGTAACATTCGCATCCGCAGTCAAAACAAGAAATCTGGAGCTCTTGAATGTTTGCTTTCTTCCGTCCTGCCGCACATCAGGCGCCCCTGCCTGAAGAAAAAATAGACAGCACTTATCGACGCCTGCGCTGGCAGATCTTCGCCGGTATTTTCTTCGGTTACGCCGGGTACTACCTGCTGCGCAAAAACTTCTCCCTGGCCATGCCGTACCTGATCGACGAGGGTTACACCCGTGGCCAACTGGGCCTGGCGATGTCGGCGATTGCAATTGCCTACGGCCTGTCCAAGTTCCTCATGGGCCTGGTGTCCGACCGCTCCAACCCGCGCTACTTCCTGCCCTTCGGCCTGCTGGTGTCCGCCGGGGTAATGTTCATTTTCGGTTTCGCACCTTGGGCAACGTCCAGTGTGACCATGATGTTCATTTTGCTGTTCATCAACGGCTGGGCCCAGGGCATGGGCTGGCCGCCAAGTGGGCGGACCATGGTGCACTGGTGGTCGCAGAAGGAACGCGGCGGCGTCGTTTCCGTATGGAACGTGGCGCACAACGTCGGCGGTGGCTTGATCGGCCCGCTGTTCCTGCTGGGCATGGCCTGGTTCAACGACTGGCACGCGGCGTTCTACGTCCCGGCCACCGTGGCCCTGCTGGTGGCGGCGTTTGCCTTCATCACCATGCGCGACACCCCGCAATCGGTGGGCCTGCCGCCTATCGAGCAATACAAGAACGACTACCCGGAAGGCTACGACGCCAGCCACGAAGACGAATTCAGCGCCAAGGAAATCTTCGTCAAGTACGTGCTGCGCAACAAAATGCTCTGGTACATCGCCTTCGCCAACGTCTTCGTCTACCTGCTGCGCTACGGCGTGCTGGACTGGGCACCGACGTACCTCAAGGAAGCCAAACACTTCGACGTGGATAAAACCTCGTGGGCGTACTTCTTCTACGAGTGGGCGGGCATTCCGGGCACGCTGCTGTGCGGCTGGATGTCGGACAAGATCTTCCGTGGCAACCGTGGCCTGACCGGCATTGTGTTCATGGCATTGGTGACCGTCGCGACCCTGGTTTACTGGCTCAACCCGCCGGGCAACCCGATGGTCGACATGATCGCGCTGTTCTCCATCGGCTTCCTGATCTACGGCCCGGTGATGCTGATCGGCCTGCAGGCGCTGGAGCTGGCACCGAAGAAAGCCGCCGGCACCGCAGCGGGCTTTACGGGGCTGTTCGGTTACCTGGGCGGTTCGGTGGCGGCGAGTGCGGCCATGGGCTACACGGTTGACCATTTCGGCTGGGACGGTGGTTTTGTGCTGCTGATCGGCGCGTGCCTGCTGGCGATCGCGTTCCTGATCCCCACCTTGTGGCACACCAATAGCGTCAGTACCGCACGTTAATCGTCGGAACAGCCTTTGGAACACCGCTTGAGCCGCGCCTCCAGATTCTTGTCTGGCATGGCGTGGCTACGCAGGGCGTTGACGGTCTGCTCGACATAATCGCGAGTGGTACCGTAACGCCCGCAAGCGCTTTGCAACACGTGATTGAGCACGATGTCGGGCAAATTGCCGGCATAACTGGGCAGGTGCCGTTCCAGGACAAATCCCAATGCCTGCACCTGGCTGCCATCTTCAAGACGGCAGGTGAGCCAGTGTGGCCGGTAGGAGGGATAAGGCATCTCGCGCTGCCACAGGGCATAAAGCGAGGCCTCCAGTTGATCTTCCGGCAAGCGGTAAGCAAACCCGCTGCACGAGCCACCGCGATCCAGGCCAAACACCAACCCCGGTATTTCCGGCGTGCCCCGGTGCTCATGGGACCACAGGTACAAGCCCCGGTGATAACCGTGGACCCGCGCCCGCATCCGTTGTGTCGACGAACATTCAGGCCGCCAGATCAGCGAACCGTAAGCGAATAGCCAGACCGGCCCACCCTTATGCCGAGCCATGGTGGCCTGCATCGAGCTCATCAACTGTTCGTGAGTGAGTTGCGGCCCCAGATCGAGCCGCGGAGGGTAAGCCAATTGCAGAAGATCAGATTCAATGACGGTCATGGCAAATCGCTTAGGTCTCCTTTGCTGTGACGAGAAGCTGTTACCAGTTGTAAGCAACTTTACCGTAATAGAACGCGCCGCTGTAACCGTACGGCGAAAAAGTGCTATAGGCCAAGTTGCCACCACTGCTGGCGTAGGCATTGAGCTTTTCCGGGTACTTGTCGGTGACGTTGTCGCCGCCAACGGTGAAGGTCCAGTTTTTCAGCTTGTAGTCCGCTGACAGGTCCAGCAGCCAGGCAGCCTTGAAACTCTGGTCGTTGGCCGGGTCTGCCTGATAGCTGGTGAATGAACCATAGCGCACCCAATTACTGTGCAGCGCCCAATTGCCGAAACTCAGGTCGTTGCCCAGGCTCAGCTTGTGCTGGGGCGTGGTGTCGCCCAACAGGCCGATGCGCTCGCGACGGTCCACCCGCAACAGGTTCACGCCGAGGCTATCGAGAATCGCCGGGTTGGCTTTTACGTCGGTGACCTTGGTGTGGTTGTAGTTGTAGCCCACGGTGCTGCTCCAGCGCACACCGTTATCCAGTTGGTAGCGATAGTTGGCCACCAGGTCGACGCCATCAGTGGTGGTGTTGGTGGCGTTGGTGAAGTAGCGGGCGGTGGTGTAGTTGATGTCGCCGACGCCGTTGGCTTTCAGGTAGTCGATGGCGGCCGGGTTCAGCGACAGGTTGGACGACAGGCTGATGCGGTCGCGAATGTCGATGCGGTAGACATCGGCGGTCACGGTCAGGCTGTCGGCGGGCTCCAATACCAGGCCAAGGCTGTAGTTACGCGACTTCTCGGCCTTGAGGTCCTCAGCACCGAGCAAACGCGCCACCTGGCTGTTGGCCGGGAAGGTGCCGGCTTCCTGGATGGTGTTGCCGATCAGTTGCGACGAGGTGTAGGCAAAGTTCTGCTGCGCCAGGGACGGCGCACGGAAACCGTTGGAAATACTGCCGCGCAAGGCCACCTGTGGGGTGAAGTCGTATCGGGCCGAGAGCGAGCCGCTGACGTTGGAGCCAAAATCACTGTAGTCCTCGTGACGCACGGCGGCCGAGGCGCTGAGTTTTTCGGTGAAGTTGGTTTCCAGGTCCAGGTACTGCGCCCAGTTGTGGCGCGAGGAACTGCCAGCATCGGCTTCGCGGAAGCCGCCCAGGCCCGAACTGCCGGTCTGGTAGTAGGACGCCGGGTCACCGGCCTTGATTTGATAACCCTGGTCCAGGTATTCGCCACCAAACGCTACCGACACCGGGTACGGCAACCAGCCCAGGCTGAATTCGCGCGACAGGTCCAGGCTGAGTTGCTTCTGGTCATTGACCAACGTGCCGTTGTCGAACTTGCGCGGGGTAGCCAGGCCCAGCGAGGTGTTGATGGTTTCGGTACCGATCTGGTACTGGTTCTTGCCGTAGTTGACCGACACATCGTAGTGCCAGTCATAGGCCAACAACCCCCGCAGCCCAACCGCCAGGGACGTGTCTTCCACGTCACCGCGAATCAGCGGCAAATAACCGTTGGGGTTGAGCGCAGCAATGTTGTTGCTCGCATTGCTTGCCCGGTAGAACGCCGCCGTCTCGCCGCGCGTCTTGCTGTAGCCGCCAAACGCGTAGACCTCAGCCGCTTCGCTGAAGGAATAGGCCGAGTTGAGAAACAGCTTGCCCTGATCGGTCGCCGGTTCGCCCTGGCGGAACACCCGCTGGCCGTAGGTCGTCGAACCGACGCTGCCTGGCCGGAAGTCCCTGCCGGCGCGGTTGGTGTAGTCGTTGTCGGCACCCTCGGCCGAGATGTTGATAAAACCGTTATCCCCCAGCGCCACACCCGTGTTGCCGCTGAGATTGCGCTGGATACCGTCGCCCTTCTTGTACTCGCCGAACTTGCTGGTGATCGAGCCGCCGTGGTCGTCATGCTTGAGGATCACGTTGATCACCCCGGCAATCGCATCGGAGCCGTAGCGGGCGGATGCGCCGTCACGCAGCACTTCAATATGGTCCACCGCCGACAACGGGATCGCATTCAGGTCCGCCGGTGCCGAGCCGCGCCCCACGGCGCCGCCGAGGTTGACGAAGGCGCTGGTGTGGCGGCGCTTGCCGTTGACCAGTACCAATACCTGGTCCGGTGACAGGCCGCGCAGTTGCGCCGGGCGCACCAGTTCGGCGCCGTCTACAAGGCTTGGGCGGGGGAAGTTGATGGAAGGAATCAAGCGGGCCAATACCGCGCCCAATTCATCAGAGCCGGTGCTGCGCAAGGTGTCGCCGGAAATCACATCGATGGGTGACAGCGAGGCACTGGCGGTGCGCTCTTGGGCGCGGGTGCCGGTGACGATGACTGTATCAAGCTTTGGTACATCGGCAGTGGCCGTTTCGGCGGCCGCCACTGGACTGAGTCCTACGGCGGTCAGCAAATTAGCCGACAAAATCGCCGTGTACAGCAGGTGCTGCTTGTTGCTCCCCATACCGCTCCCCTTGGAATCAAAAGCCAGAACGTCATGCTCTGAGCTCATACGATCGATCCGTGTGGCGGACGGTGGCGGTCATTTATTGGTTATTGGCAGAAAGTCGGTAGTCCGTTGTCATATAGCTTAATGATATTTATGTAACAAATTAAATACCTTTAAAGAATAAGCGAATGCATAAGCACCGCCCGTCCGCTCATCAGGATTGAGCGGCGCAAGCCCAGTACCTTCAGGGCCCGTTCAGCCTTTATAGGGCTTGAGCCTTCAAAATGGACATCTGTCACGACCCACTTAGCCGCCAATCAAACCGACTATCGAGGTCGCACCATGAAATACCGACTTTCCAGCCTGCTGCTCCTGGCCCAGGCCACCACCGCCCTGGGGGCGGAAGCACCGAACCAAGACGACAAAGGCTTCTGGTACGCGCAGACGAGCGTCTACACCCGGCATTTTTCTCCGGACAAGGACCACAACAATAATCAGGACCTGATCGGCCTGGAGCGCAATGAAGCGTCAGGCCTGGTGTATGGCGGGGCAACGTTTCGCAACTCGTTCAGCCAGCGTTCGTACTACGCCTACGCCGGCAAGCGCTATGACATGACCGATTACCCGGTGTATTTGAAGCTGACGGGCGGCCTGATCCAGGGCTATCGCGGCAAGTACCGCGACAAGATTCCACTGAATGGGCTGGGCGTGGCCCCGGTAATCATCCCGTCGGTGGGCACTCACTATGGGCCGGTCGCTGCCGAGCTGCTGCTGCTCGGGTTTAATGCGGCGATGGTGACGACGGGCGTGCGGTTCTGATTGAACCGCCGAATGGCCTTTGTGGCGAGGGAGCTTACTCCCGTTGGGTCGCGAAGCGGCCCAAAAGCTCATGCGGTCCTTCAGACAGGACCCGGTAACTGTCTTGGGGCTGCTACGCAGCCCAGCGGGAGCAAGCTCCCTCGCCACACGTTACGGGCGAGGCGCGTAGGCAAATACGTCAGCACGCATCTGGTGCGCATCCATGCCGGCCTCGACCAAGGCATCCAGCGTGCCATAGATCATCGCCGGTGAACCGCTGGCGTAGACGTGCACGGCCTTGAGGTCGCGGATGTCTTCGCACACCGCTTCGTGCAACAACCCGCAGCGCCCTTCCCAGCCGCACAGGTCGCTGACCACTTTGTGCAGGAACAGGTTGGGCAGTTGCAGCCACTGGTCCCAGTGCTCTATCTCGTAGAAATCTTCAGGCCTACGCACGCCCCAGTACAGATGCACGGGGTGCTTGAAGCCGTTGGCGCGGCAATGCTCGATCAGGCTGTGCATCTGCGCCATGCCGGTACCGGCGGCGATCAGCACCAGCGGCCCATCGGGCAGTTCTGCCAAGTGGGTGTCGCCGAATGGCAGCTCGATGCGTGCCATCTGGTTGCGCTGCAACTGCTCCAGCAGGCTGCGGGCACTGTCTTCCCGGGCCAGTACGTGCAGTTCCAGCTCGCGCCCGGCGTGGGGCGCAGACGCCAGGGAGAACGCCGACTTCTCGCCGTTTTCCCGCTCGATCATCAGGTATTGCCCGGCGTGGTAGCGCACCGCCTTGCCGGCCGGAGCCCGCAGGCGCACACGCCACACGTCACCGCCCACCTCGACGCACTCACTCAGTTGGCAAGACAATTTGCGCACTGGCAACTCTCCCGGCGCCAGCACGCCATCCCACAACACAATGCAATCTTCCAGCGGTTCGGCAATGCAGGTATAGAACTCGCCATGGTCGCGCACCTCACCGGCTTGCTGCACCCGGCCTTCCACCAACAGCGCCGCGCAAACGTGGCACACGCCGTTGCGGCAAGCCTGAGGGCAATCGTAGCCCAGGCGTCGCGCGCCCTCGAGGATCCGCTCGCCGGGCGTCAGTTCAAGTACCGCACCGGAAGGCTGCAGGGTTACACGCATCAATCTATTCCTAATTCTTTCCAAAGCGCATCGACACGGGCAGTGACCGCTTCGTCCTTGACGATCACGCGGCCCCATTCGCGGGTGGTTTCACCCGGCCATTTATGGGTGGCATCCAGGCCCATTTTCGAGCCGAGGCCCGATACCGGCGAGGCAAAGTCGAGGTAGTCGATCGGCGTATTGTCGATCATCACCGTGTCGCGCTTGGGGTCCATGCGCGTGGTGATGGCCCAGATCACGTCGTTCCAGTCCCGGGCGTTGATGTCGTCGTCGGTGACAATAACGAACTTGGTGTACATGAACTGTCGCAAAAACGACCACACACCGAGCATTACCCGCTTGGCATGGCCCGGGTACGACTTCTTCATGGTCACGATGGCCATGCGGTACGAGCAGCCTTCGGGCGGCAGGTAGAAGTCGGTGATTTCCGGAAACTGCTTTTGCAGGATCGGCACAAATACTTCGTTGAGTGCCACACCGAGGATCGCCGGCTCATCCGGCGGACGGCCGGTATAGGTGCTGTGGTAGATCGGCTTGATCCGGTGGGTGATGCGCTCGACGGTGAACACCGGGAAGCTGTCCACTTCGTTGTAGTAACCGGTGTGGTCGCCGTACGGGCCTTCATCGGCCACCTCGCCCGGATGAATCACCCCTTCGAGGATGATTTCGGCGGTGGCCGGCACTTGCAGGTCGTTGCCACGGCATTTCACCAATTCGGTACGGTTGCCGCGCAACAGGCCGGCGAAAGCGTACTCGGAGAGGCTGTCAGGCACTGGCGTCACGGCACCGAGGATGGTCGCAGGGTCGGCGCCAAGGGCCACGGAAACAGGGAATGGCTTACCGGGATGCTTTTCGCACCACTCACGGAAATCCAGCGCGCCGCCACGGTGGCTCAGCCAACGCATGATGACCTTGTTGCGTCCAATCACTTGCTGACGGTAGATGCCGAGGTTCTGGCGGTCTTTGTTCGGGCCCTTGGTGACGGTCAGGCCCCAGGTGATCAGCGGGCCGACGTCTCCGGGCCAGCAGGTCTGCACGGGGAGCATGCCGAGGTCGACGTCATCGCCTTCGATGACCACTTCCTGGCATACCGCATCCTTGACGACCTTGGGGGCCATGGCAATGATCTTGCGGAAAATCGGCAGCTTCGACCAAGCGTCCTTCAAGCCCTTGGGTGGCTCGGGCTCCTTGAGGAAGGCCAGCAGCTTGCCGATTTCGCGCAGTTCGCTGACCGACTCGGCGCCCATGCCAAACGCTACACGGTCGGGGGTGCCAAACAGGTTGCCGAGCACCGGGATATCAAAGCCCACCGGGTTTTCGAACAGCAGCGCCGGGCCCTTGTTGCGCAAGGTGCGGTCGCAAATCTCAGTCATCTCCAGCACCGGGGAAATCGGCACCTGGATACGTTTCAACTCTCCGCGCTGCTCAAGTTGCTGCACGAAATCCCGAAGATCCTTGAATTTCATTAACCATGCCACCCGTAAAATAGGCGTACATCCTACCTGCTCTTACGGTCGCTGGCAGCTTATTGAGCAGCATTGCCGACGACACAGACTCAAAGAGACGAGGCCTGGGTTTGATTGCGCAAGGCCTGGAACAACGGCTCAAGGAACCCTTCGACATACCGCGAACCGACCACAGACAGGTGATTGTCGTCGGTGTACAGCGATCGACCGTCCAGCTCCACGCGGCACCAACCACCCACACTGCATAGCTTCGGCGCTGGATCCAGTACCTTCACTCCGGGATCGGCAGCAGCAATTTGCTCGAATACGCTGCTGATATAGGCCTGGCGCTGGAGATGGTCAGCCAGGGGCATTCCCTCTTTATCGGTAGGCCGGCCGAGCATTGCCAAGCGGCTGAGGCGATAAGGCACACTGAAGTCCTGCAGGGGTATTTCCTTGACCAGCCACACCCGATGGCCGCCGGCGCGCAATTGCTGCACAAGCGCGCGCACTCTTTCGGCGAAAAGCTGCTCGGCGAAGGCACGGTCATAGGTTCCGGTCGCAGGGTTCAGCAGCGAAGCCTCGGTGTCACCATCGCGCTGCCCATAAACATAAAGGCTCCAGCGCGCCACCAGCACCACGTCGCTAAAGGTTTCCTGACCCAGCATCTGGGTAACCCGCTGGTTAAAACTCAAGCAACCCGGAACGCTTTCTTTGCGGTTAAACGGCAGGCAGCCGGCATAACCCGCCTGGGTGACGCTGATACCATACTTGCTCACGCCGTCTTTCAAGGCCGGAACCAAGGCGGTGGCATGGCTATCGCCCCAAACCAACGCGCGTGTCGGCCCCGACTGAGGGCCAAAATGACAAAACCCGTGGTGGCGATTTTTCTTCCCGTCCGCCAGGCAGGCCATCAGGTCTGGACTCCACGTGCGCGCCTGGGCAAATTGCAGGGCCTCGGGGGACAGGCGCCAAGGCAGGCCATTTGTCCAGACCAGGCTTTTGCCGAGCAGTCCCAGCCCAAGAAGCGCGATACCCGCCACCGCCAGGATTTGCCTGCGCCCTGCCAACAACCGACGCTCGCGGAACGGCGCCTCGACAAACCGCCAGGACCCATAACCCAAGACCAGGCTCAGTAGAAACAGCGAACCAAGCTCCCAAGGGGCAAGCCCTTCGACGCTGGCGTACTTGCCAAACACGTATACCGGCCAATGCCACAGGTACCAGGAGTACGAAATCAGGCCAATGCCCACCAGCAAACGGCTACCCAGCAGCCTGCCCGCCAGGGTTGTTTGCTGGCCGTTCGCCCAAATCAGACACACCACGCCCATCACCGGCAACAACGCCGCCGCGCCGGGAAATGGAGTGCTCGGGTCATAGGTGAAGACGGCCAGCAAGATCAGCCCCACGCCGGCAAGGCTGACAACCTGCGCCAATGCGAGGCTCGGGCGGTAATCCCGCGCGGGGATTACCGCCAGCATTGCACCCGCCAACAGCTCCCAGGCCCGCATCGGTAACAGGAAAAAAGCTTTTTCCGGAGAGTGGGCCACCGCCCACACGCTCATCCCGAAAGACACCAGCAACAATCCGAACAGCGCCGTGCGCCAGTGTTTGAGCCGGCTCGACAGCAGCGTCAGCAGCAGAGGGAAAATGATGTAGAACTGCTCTTCAACCGACAACGACCAGGTATGCAGCAACGGCTTGAGGTCGGAAGCCACATCAAAATAGCCGTCCTGGCGCATGAAAAACAGGTTGGAGATAAACACCACTTGGTTGTGCACCGAGCGCCCCAACTCGCTGTAGTCCTTGGGCGCCAGCAGAAACCATCCCACCAGCAACGTGCCGAGCATCATTACGAAGAGTGCCGGCAGAATGCGCCGGGCGCGCCGGGCCCAGAAGTCGACGAAACTGAAGCGACCGGCCTCACGCTCGCGCCAGATGATCGAGGTGATCAAATAACCGGAGATCACGAAAAAAATGTCGACACCGACAAAACCGCCGGTGAATCCCGGCACGCCAAAATGAAACAGTACAACAGCAATAACAGCTATGGCGCGCAGGCCATCGATGTCTCTTCGGTAAACAAGGGTGGTCATAAATCAGTAGGCCGGTCAGGTCAAAAGCACGGCAACCGGCATGGCGGTCGCCTTTTTGTTTCTTAACTGACACGCGCGGAACTCAAACCTCCCTTTTTTGACACAAAAAAAATGGCGCCCCGAGGGGCGCCATTCTTTTGGACCTGAAGCGTCGTGTTACTTGCGCTTCATCGACAAGAAGAACTCGTCGTTGGTCTTGGTGGTTTTCAGCTTGTCGATCAGGAACTCGATGGCCGCAACTTCGTCCATCGGGTGCAGCAGCTTGCGCAGGATCCACATGCGCTGCAGTTCGTCGTCGGCGGTCAGCAACTCTTCGCGGCGCGTGCCGGAACGGTTGATGTTGATGGCCGGGAACACACGCTTCTCAGCGATACGACGGTCCAAAGGCAGTTCCATGTTGCCGGTACCTTTGAATTCCTCGTAGATCACTTCATCCATCTTCGAGCCGGTTTCAACCAGCGCGGTGGCGATGATGGTCAGCGAGCCGCCTTCTTCGATGTTCCGCGCAGCGCCGAAGAAACGTTTCGGTTTCTCTAGGGCGTGGGCATCGACACCACCGGTGAGTACTTTGCCGGAGCTCGGGATCACGGTGTTGTAGGCACGAGCCAGACGGGTGATGGAGTCGAGCAAAATCACCACGTCTTTCTTGTGTTCGACCAGGCGCTTGGCCTTCTCGATCACCATTTCGGCAACCTGCACGTGGCGGGTTGGCGGCTCATCGAACGTCGAGGCAACCACTTCGCCGCGCACGGTGCGCTGCATTTCGGTTACTTCTTCCGGACGTTCATCGATCAGCAACACGATCAGGTGAACTTCAGGATTGTTACGGGCGATGTTCGCTGCAATGTTCTGCAGCATGATGGTCTTACCGGCTTTCGGCGGTGCAACGATCAGGCCGCGCTGGCCCTTACCGATCGGGGCGCATAGGTCGATAACACGACCGGTCAAGTCTTCGGTGGAACCGTTACCGGCTTCCATCTTCATGCGCACGGTCGGGAACAGCGGGGTCAGGTTCTCGAAGAGAATCTTGTTTTTCGCGTTCTCGGGACGATCGTAGTTGATCGTGTCGACCTTGAGCAGGGCGAAATAACGCTCGCCTTCCTTTGGTGGGCGGATCTTGCCAACGATGGTGTCACCGGTGCGCAAGTTGAAGCGACGGATCTGGCTCGGCGAGACGTAGATATCGTCTGGGCCGGCGAGATAGGAGGCGTCTGCAGAGCGGAGGAAGCCGAAGCCGTCCTGGAGAATCTCCAGCACGCCATCACCGGAGATTTCCTCGCCGCTTTTCGCGTGCTTTTTCAGCAGGGAGAAAATCACGTCCTGCTTGCGCGAACGGGCCATATTTTCTATGCCCATCTGTTCGGCCAATTCGAGCAGTTCGGTAATCGGCTTTTGCTTGAGTTCAGTCAGATTCATATAGGAATGACGTAATCATTTATGGAGGGGGGGAAATTAAGCTTTTGGCTTAATGAGGCCGCGCCGCAGAGAAGGCGACAGGATCGCGTACTAATCGAAAAGGAGAGCGTCGGCGACGGCTTGCAGGGGGCAGTGGAGAAACCAGTGCGGGGCCGAATGTACCACCTGAGTTTGGGAGCGTCTAGCCCTGTTTTACGAAAAAGCCCCGCTATTTGCGGGGCTTTTTTTGACGACGCTTAGATGTTCGCGTCGAGGAAAGCTTGCAGCTGGGACTTCGACAGCGCGCCAACCTTGGTGGCCTCGACATTGCCGTCCTTGAACAGCATCAGCGTAGGAATACCGCGCACGCCGTGCTTGGCCGGAGTTTCCTGGTTGTCGTCGATGTTCAGCTTGGCAATGGTCAGCTTGCCTTCGTAGGTGGTTGCAATGTCGTCCAGGACCGGAGCGATCATTTTGCATGGGCCACACCATTCAGCCCAGTAGTCAACCAGCACCGGGCCAGAAGCCTTGAGTACTTCGGCCTCAAAGGTCGCGTCGGTGACGTGCTTGATAAGATCGTTGCTCATGGATGTCTCCGGATTGTAAGCAAAAAAAACGTTGCCCATCATAGCCGCCCTTCCCCCGTTCAGGAAGCCGCAGCTGATTGACTCTTGCTATGGTGGTGCATGAGTTTGGGTATAGCCCAACTCAAGGGGTCACGGGAGTGATGAACGCAATGCCGGTACGCAGTGCCGCGTTACGTACGTGTTCCTGCATGCTTTTCTGCGCCGCCCCACTGGCGCGCCGGGCCAGTGCACGGAGGATCTTGCGGTGCTCCTGCCAGGTCTCCATGGCCCGCTCCGGCCGGATGAACGGTAGCTTCTGGCTCTCCAGAAACACCTCGGCACTGGCACTGAGGATGCTCACCATCGCCTGATTGCCGCTGGCCAGCAGGATGCGCCGGTGGAATTCGAAGTCCAGCCGGGCCGCTGCTTCAAAGTCGCCGGCCTTTAACTCCTTGCGCATCGCCTCGACATTATCTTCCAGGATGTCCAGCTCATCGGTGGTCAGCGTCACCGCTGCCAACCCCGCCGCAAAACCCTCCAGGGCGTAGCGCAGTTGAAAGATATCCAGCGGCGTTGCCTGCGCCGTAAACGGCCAGGCCAACCCCGGGAGTTCTTCGGCAGCCTGCACGAACACGCCTTTGCCCGGCTGCACACTCACCACGCCCAATGCACTGAGCGATGATAAAGCTTCACGCAATGAGGCCCGGCTCACGCCCAATTGCAGCGCCAAATCACGCTGGGAGGGCAATGCATCGCCCGGCCCGAAGCCCTCGTCAGCGATCAATTTGCGAATGGCTTGTAGCGCCACTTCCGGTACGGCTTGGGCGATGGAATTCATAAAAACTCAAGTTTCCAGTCAACTGAGCGGCTAGTTGTAAAGCTATTCGCGGCGCCCGGCAAGCCACGCCCCAAAGGGGCTCGCGAGGTTTTGTCGACGCTCGAAAAGGGTGCAAAAAGCTTATCAACTGTTCAGACCAGTAAGACCGCGGAAACTCAACGGCCACTGGCCTCCCAGCTAATAAGGGCAGTGCTGGCATGGGCTGTGCACTGGCAACACTCAGAAAATCCTTTCGTCCTTTTCGGAGAGTTGCCATGACCAAGCGTTGCAGCGCCCTGCTCACTGCCCTGTTTGCCAGCCTGATGCTGAGCCAGGCGCCCGCCCAGGCCAACGGTCTGGACGATATCGTCGCCCGTGGCACCCTCAAGGTGGCCGTGCCTCAGGACTTCCCGCCGTTCGGTTCGGTGGGCCCGGACATGAAACCCCGCGGCCTGGACATCGACACCGCAAAACTGCTGGCCGACCAGCTCAAGGTCAAGCTTGAACTGACCCCGGTCAACAGCACCAACCGCATCCCGTTCCTCACGACCGGCAAGGTCGACCTGGTGATTTCCAGCCTGGGCAAGAACGCCGAGCGCGAGAAGGTCATCGACTTCTCCAGGGCCTACGCGCCGTTCTACCTCGCCGTGTTCGGCCCGCCGGATGCACCGATCAGCACGGTTGACGACCTCAAGGGCAAAACCATCAGCGTGACCCGTGGCGCCATCGAGGACATCGAGTTGACTGCCGTTGCGCCTAAAGAAGCCACAATCAAACGCTTTGAAGACAACAACTCGACCATCGCCGCCTACCTGGCCGGCCAGGTGGACCTGATCGCCAGCGGCAACGTGGTGATGGTGGCCATCAGCGAGCGCAACCCCAAGCGCGTGCCGGCACTGAAAGTGAAGCTCAAGGACTCGCCGGTGTACGTGGGCGTGAACAAGAACGAGCCGGCGCTGCTGGACAAGGTCAACCAGATCCTGGTCGCGGCCAAGGCCGACGGCAGCCTGGGAAAAAATGCAATGCAGTGGCTCAAAGAGCCGCTGCCGGCTGATCTCTGATCGCGGTAACGAGGGTTAGATATGGCCTATCAATTCGACTTTGTGCCGGTCCTGGCCAATACCGATCTGTTGCTGCGCGGCGCGCTGTTCACCCTTGAGCTGACCGCCATCGGCGCAGTGCTGGGTGTAGCGCTGGGAATCGTCGGCGCGGTGGTGCGGGCGTGGAAGATCCAGCCGTTCAGCTGGATCTTCGGGGTGTATGTCGAGTTGATCCGCAACACACCATTCCTGGTGCAGTTGTTTTTCATCTTCTTCGGCCTGCCGTCCCTCGGCCTGAAAATCACCGAATGGCAGGCAGCGGTACTGGCGATGGTGATCAACCTGGGGGCGTACTCCACCGAGATCATCCGCGCCGGGATCCAGGCGATCCCTCGCGGGCAACTGGAAGCGGCGGCAGCACTGGCGATGACGCGTTTCGAGGCGTTCCGCCATGTGGTGCTGCTGCCGGCACTGGGCAAGGTCTGGCCGGCCCTGAGCAGCCAGATCATCATCGTGATGCTCGGCTCGGCGGTCTGCTCGCAGATCGCCACCGAGGAGCTGAGCTTCGCCGCCAACTTTATCCAGTCGCGCAACTTCCGTGCCTTTGAAACCTATGCGCTGACCACTCTGGTCTACCTGTGCATGGCACTGATGATCCGCCAACTGCTGAACTGGATCGGCCGGCGCTATGTGATGAGGAATGCCCGATGAGTGATTTTTCCTTCTGGGACATCGTGCGCAACCTGCTCACCGGCTTGCAGTGGACCCTGCTGCTGTCGCTGGTGGCGTTTATCGGCGGCGGCGTGATCGGCTTGCTGGTGATGACCATGCGTATCAGCACCAAGGCCTTCACGCGCAACGTCGCGCGTACCTACATCGAACTGTTCCAGGGCACGCCGCTGTTGATGCAGCTGTTCCTGGTGTTCTTCGGCGTTGCCTTGCTCGGCGTGGATATTTCGCCCTGGCTGGCGGCAGCGATTGCCTTGACCCTGTTTACCAGCGCCTACCTGGCCGAGATCTGGCGTGGCTGCGTCGACTCCATCGCCCACGGGCAATGGGAGGCGTCCGCGAGCCTGGCCCTCAACCCACTGGAGCAATTGCGCTACGTGATCCTGCCCCAGGCGCTGCGCATTGCCGTGGCGCCGACCGTGGGTTTCTCGGTGCAAGTGGTCAAAGGCACCGCCGTAACCTCGATTATCGGCTTTACCGAACTGACCAAGACCGGCGGCATGCTCGCCAACGCAACCTTCGAACCCTTCATGGTCTACGGCCTGGTAGCGCTCGGTTACTTCCTGCTCTGCTACCCCTTGTCCCTCAGTGCGCGCTACCTGGAAAGGAGACTGCATGCCTCTGCTTAGAATTTCCGCCCTGCATAAGTATTACGGCGATCACCATGTACTCAAGGGCATCGACCTGACGGTAGAAGAAGGCCAGGTGGTCGCGATCATCGGCCGCAGCGGCTCGGGTAAATCCACCTTGCTGCGCACCCTCAATGGCCTGGAGTCGATCAACGACGGGGTGATTGAGGTCGACGGCGAATACCTCGACGCCGCCCGCGCCGACCTGCGTACCTTGCGCCAGAAAGTCGGCATGGTGTTCCAGCAGTTCAACCTGTTCCCGCACCTGACCGTGGGGGAAAACGTCATGCTCGCCCCGCAAGTCGTGCAAAAAGTGCCTAAAGCCAAGGCCGCGCAACTGGCGCGACAAATGCTCGAGCGGGTGGGGTTGGGGGAGAAGTTTGACGCCTTTCCCGATCGTTTGTCCGGCGGCCAACAGCAGCGGGTAGCGATCGCCCGGGCACTGGCCATGTCGCCCAAGGTGTTGCTGTGCGATGAGATCACCTCGGCCCTGGACCCGGAACTGGTCAACGAAGTGCTCAGCGTTGTGCGCCAGCTGGCCAAGGATGGGATGACACTGATCATGGTCACCCATGAGATGCGTTTTGCTCGGGAAGTGGGTGACAAGCTGGTGTTCATGCACCAAGGCAAGGTGCACGAAGTCGGCGACCCGAAAATCCTGTTTGCCAACCCGCAGACCGCCGAGCTGGCCAATTTCATCGGTTCGGTGGAACAGCCAGGCTGACCAGCTCAAGGTTTCCCAGGCCCTCCAGCAGCGTCTCGCTGCGTACCCCGAGGGCGGCGGAAGGCAGGCGGGCATCAACATCCACCTGGGCCGTCAACCGACGGCCTGCCACTGGCACTCCTGCCGCTCGCGCAACCAGCGTCTGGCCAGGCAAAAGGCGCCCGGTGGCAGGTTCGCCGGGCAAGTGGGCGACTGCCCATTCAACAGCCTGGCCATCGACCTGGGCGTGCTTGAGGTTCAGGGTGAATTGCCCCTGGCGACCAAAGCGGAATCCCTGGCCATCCGCTGGCACGCCGCTAAATCGCAACGCCATCACCGACGCATCAGCACAGACAACGTTCAGGTGCAGGGTACGCGTGCCCAAGGACACCGATTGGCTATCCTGCTGCCCATGCCGAACAGGACCATAGTCAATCCGCGGCTGACTCAAGGACAGTCGACACGTATCAGCACGCGCCTCGTTCGCCATGGCGATTACAAAGAGCAAGAGGTACAGCATAAGCCCCAGCCGCAGGCTTCCAGGCTCAGCGGGCAACACACACCGCCCCAGCCGTTTCGTAGAGTTTGTCATCGTTGATCTCTTGCTCAGGGTTCAGGTGCAACAGGCAGATGCTTGAGTCTGGCAGTGAGACATGCAGGGTTTGCTGCTCACTGAGATTGTTCAGGAAGATCATTCCCTCCCCCACGACGCTGGTCAGGAAGGTATTGTCCTTGCTGAACACCGAGGCGCCTTGAGGCAGAGGACGCCCCTGTTCGTCTTGCGCTTCAAGCAGTACGCGGCGAACTTTCACCACATCGAAATCCACAGTATTGAAGGACCCGCGACCGGCGGCGAGGACCTTGGTACCGTTCTTCAGATCGACGCGCTTGGGCAGGGATTGGGTCTGTACCTCAATGCGACTGCTGGTATAGGCCGGCAGGCCGGCAATCACCGCATGCCCTCGGTAGTCCGTCCAGACCGGCCCCTGAGGGGTCGCGACCCTGGCGGCGCCAATATCACCCACAGAGAGGATGCCGAAGGTGTCTTGAACGCTGTAGGGCGAGAACGTCAGCCCGCGCTCATGGGCCACAACGCCACCGTGCAGTTGCCCGGTATAACTGGTGCCCAACGGGTCGCGGCTCACGCCGAGCCCGACACGGGTATAGCGCGGCATCACGTCCACATGGCCGCGAACCGTTTGCTCACGCTCGGCAACATCCCGCTCCGCACCCACCTCATAGTTCACATACTCATTGACCCGTTCACTGAGCGCGGTGCCCACATCGAACCTGTCGCCACGACGGCTGGCGTAGGATCTCAGGCGACGGTCTTCTCCCAGGGGGACGCTGACCTGAAGCCGCATCGACACGCCTCCCGGCCCCTGCTCCTCACGGCGACTCCTGACAAAACCGTTTTGATTGCGCGACTGCGATCCGCCGACCTGCGAATCGGCAATCAACGAAACATCGGCGCCACTGAACGTTTTGTTCCACGAGGCAAACAGATGCCCGGTTGCTTGTCCGTCAAATTGTGAGCTGCGGGTATAGCTGATTGAGAAGCCACCCAGTGACGGCTCGGCCCAACTCAAACCCGCCGTGTACTGATTCTTGAAGCGGGCATCCAGATCATCGACCCTTGATGACTGTCCCGCTTCCAGTACCTCGCGGTAACCCCGGGTCTGTGTGGTGGCGCTCAGGCTGATGTCGATACCGGCGACCAACGGACTGCTAAGGGACAGCGTGCTGCGTGCTCCGGATAATTCGTCCAGCCCGTCACGGGAAAGATTGTGGCGCAGGCCCACGGAAACCCGCTGGAAAAAGACGCTGCTCAGGGTGCCGCCTGCGGCTTGATAGTCATCGGTACTGAGCAATCCGAAACCCACCGATGCACCCCGCCCAACACCCCAGGTCCCGCTGCCCATGGCAACTACCGGCTGCTCAATGTCGTCGGTTGAGCGCTCGCGCACTTTGCCAAGGGAGAAGTAATAACCAGGCGTTACCGGGGCCATCCCTCGAAAGGACGCTGCCGGCACCACGAAACTGCGCTTTGCATCCCGGACGTCAATCACGGTTACGTCAAGGTCGCTGGTGCCATTAAGCAACGGCAAGCCAGTCAGCCTGAATGGCCCATCCGGCACCAGCGTGGTGTGAATCAACACACCTGCCTGGCGCACTTCGATACGCGACTGGCCCTGGGCCAGACCTTCGACCACCACGGCGTTGCCAGCAGAGGGCGTTCGAGACTGTCCGTCTGGGGAAAACTGCACGCCCGACAGCTGAATTCCGCCAAATACCGGATTGTTGCTGGAAATTTGACCTACCTGGAACGTCGACCGCAACGCGGCAATATCGCGCTGGGCATAAGCATGCACATGCTCGGTGCTGGTCTTGCCATTGTCGGAAACATAGAACTGACGACTACGGACAACCCAGTTACCCAGGTTGAACCCCGCCTCGGTATAAGCAGATACATAACGGCTGGGCGCCCCGCGCGAGCGGGTATCGAACGCCAATACATCATAGTTGAACAAGGCCGCGGCCCCACCCTGGGAAAAACTCCCGGGCTCCCATTCTGGCTCGCG
Source organism: Pseudomonas sp. K2I15 (assembly GCF_002204795.1). GTDB lineage: Bacteria > Pseudomonadota > Gammaproteobacteria > Pseudomonadales > Pseudomonadaceae > Aquipseudomonas. The sequence goes on along the minus strand of NZ_NIXO01000001.1, from coordinate 330,557 downwards.
CAAGGACTGGGTCGGCACCACCAGCGAGACCTCATCGCTGCCAGGGCGCAGTCTCACCATCGTCGCGGGATACTGGCCGAGAAAGTCATGACAAGCCTGATCCGGCGCAATCCCCTGGCGAATCACTGCAGTGGGCACCCACAAACCAGCCTTTTCCAGCAGCCCGCGGGTAAAGCACAGTTGCCCCTGGTAATCGAAGCGCGCATCCACCAGCCCCAGCGGGGCTCCGTTGACTCGCAGGCCCACCACATGGACCCCCTCACGAAACCGCGCGGCACTGCGAAAGTAATCAGAGACCTTCGGGTCAATCCCATGACTGGTCAAGGCGGCAAGATCAAAGCCCTCCCCCAACTCAATCGCCGGGGCGTAGCCGGGCAGGCCCCATAGCGTTGCAAGCCCCATGAAAATCTTCGTACGGCAAACCCAGAAAACCGGGGAGCTGACAACTGGTTGGCGCGAGGGCCGCAGCCCTGCGATATTCATTGTTCTCATGGCACGCTCAACCTGCATCAGCAACAAGAGCGGCGCGGTAGCTGTCGACCATATACCCGTAGACCGTGGCCGGATGAAACTCGACCGAAGCCACGCCCGTTAATGATCCGTCAACCTGGGCGATCAGTACTTCCCCGGGCAAAATATAGGTCCGCGGCAAGATGGCCAGGTGCTTTTGCGGGTGCAGTTGTACTTCCAGTCCCAGGCGAACTACGTAGGCACTGTCGTTATGAACGGTCAGTTGCTCGCCTTCCCGCTTCCATTTGAGCAACTCCCACGGCGATTGATGCCGGGGCAACCCCTTCGGGTGCAGGATCAGCGGCAGGTTCTGTCGTAGGGTAATTCCGATGGTGGTGCCCCCCGGTGCACGCGCCTGGGGAATCCCCTCGAACGAAATACGCTTCAACCGCTGGGTCTTGAGGGGCTCTTTAAGAGTACCGATAAAACGCACAAGCTGCGTTTCGCCGCTTTCTACGCGGGTAATGGGCGGCGTGACAATCAACAGTGGTTCCTGGTCCTCGGGGATATTCTCAATGACCGAATGAAGTAGCGCAGGGCCGGCATCCGTGTTTCTTATGTTGATCGTCGCCTCTCCATCCTCTTCATAAAGAACGACAACCGTTGTTTCGGGCTGCATACCGTCTGCTACTGCCATGCAGGAAAAAAATAAAGCACAACTTGCACACCACAGCAGCGCCATAGTGCCCCTTGAAAGACTACTCACCGAGTTCTCCCGCACATTAAAAGTAACAGTTACCCAACAAATAAACCGATGAGCGCAGCCGATAGGAAACGGAAAACTTCTAGAAACTTCCGTTTCAATACCGGCTGTTTCAGGCGTTTAGATGTAATTCAATACGAGAGTAGTGCGCCCATCGAGCGTAATATCCTGGGTAAGGTTTAAGTCTTGCCCCCGGTTGATAACCGCCTTTACTGCGAGTGTCCCTGTCAGTTGCGCAATACGGGCCGGTACAATAGTCACCCCGTTGCGCCACGAATATTGACTGGGGGTTTGGGCCACTTTGCCATCACTGTTCTGCCAAGCCCCGCCGCCGACCCGCATGATCGGATTCAGAACTACACCCGCAGCCCTGAGGTCCCGGAGAGTGACCGAGTAACCACCGGTACGCCGTGAGCCTTCGGCGCCCAAGCCATAATTTTGCGCCTCAGTGTAACCAGCGCCCAAGATGCCCGGGACTTTGGTGTGGGCTTGCAGGTCGGTAAGGGTCAATCCGAACTGCGCTGGGGTGGTACCGCAATTGACGACCAGCGAGGTGATCTTTTCTTCGCGGGTGTTAAAGGCCGTCGGCGACAACTCACCAGAGAGAATCGGGCCGTAATCAATAATTCCGCCAGCGCCCAGGCTGAGATTGCAGGCGCCGGGAATAATCGTGCCCCTGACAATCAACTGTGCATTTGTCGTCGCTTGAGCACCAATACTTGCAGCCAGGCAAACAACGCCCATCGTCAAACCCAATATTTTCTTCATGTTCAACCTGTCACTAAAAGTTATCAGGCGCCTTTTATTATCGCCAGGGCCGCTCCACTGCCCTACCGCACTTCATCCTTGAAATACAAAACCATAAATAAATAGCACCACGGCCGAATTGCCGAGTGACAGTCTCGCTCTTTAATACCCAGAGAAAGAATAAGACAAACCCTTAACTACTGTCAGAGCAGTAAAAAGTGATTGTCATTCCAAACCGATCTGCCGGTAGTCCTGAGCAACATATCGACCGGACAAGTAATACGCCAACGTAGGCAAATTCAGTAAACACATCTAAATCGAGGAAATTAATTATTTCCTATATACCCTTCGGACTTAACGTCAGACGCAAAAGTAATCGCCCTACATTTCCTACAAATCTTGCTCCCGGACAGCTATAGGAGAATTCGCGGAGCACTACGCGTTGGCGTCAGCGGTTGATCGTGGCACGATGGCGAGGTTATCGACCGAGACCCCTTACCCATGCCGCAATCCCAAGCCAAGAATCTGTCCCTGATCGCCGCCATCGACCTGGGCTCCAACAGCTTTCACATGGTCGTGGCCAAGGCCCAGAACGGCGAAATCCGCATCCTTGAGCGGCTCGGCGAGAAAGTGCAACTGGCTGCCGGGATCGACGACGAGCGTCAGCTCAATGAAGAATCCATGCAGCGCGGGCTCGATTGCCTGAAGCGCTTCGCCCAACTGATCAACGGCATGCCCCCGGGTGCCGTGCGGATCGTCGGCACCAACGCCCTGCGTGAAGCCCGCAACCGTGGCGAATTTATCCGCCGTGCCGAGGAGATCCTCGGGCACCCGGTAGAGGTCATCTCCGGCCGTGAAGAAGCGCGCCTGATCTACCTCGGCGTGTCCCACACCCTGGCCGATACACCGGGCAAGCGCCTGGTGGCCGACATCGGCGGTGGCAGTACCGAGTTCATCATTGGCCAGCGCTTCGAACCGCTGCTGCGCGAAAGCCTGCAGATGGGTTGCGTCAGCTACACCCAACGCTATTTCAAGGACGGCAAGATCACCCCGGCCCGCTACGCCCAGGCTTATACGGCGGCGCGGCTGGAGATCATGAGCATCGAGCACGCCCTGCACCGCCTGACGTGGGATGAGGCCATCGGCTCGTCCGGCACTATCCGCGCCATCGGCCTGGCGCTCAAGGCTGGCGGCCACGGCACCGGCGAGGTCAATGCCGAAGGCCTGGCCTGGCTCAAGCGCAAGCTGTTCAAGCTGGGGGATGCCGAGAAGATCGACTTCGAAGGCATCAAGCCTGACCGTCGCACGATTTTCCCGGCGGGCCTGGCGATTCTCGAAGCGATTTTCGATGCCCTCGAACTGCAACGCATGGACCACTGTGACGGCGCCCTGCGTGAGGGCGTGCTGTACGACCTGCTGGGCCGCCATCATCATGAAGACGTCCGTGAACGCACCCTCAGCTCGTTGATGGAGCGTTACCACGTCGACCTGGAACAAGCGGCGCGGGTTGAGCGCAAGGCGCTGCATGCCTTCGATCAGGTCGCAGCGGATTGGGACCTGGAAGACGGCGTCTGGCGTGAACTGCTGGGCTGGGCGGCCAAGGTCCATGAAGTGGGGCTGGACATCGCCCACTACCATTACCACAAGCACGGCGCCTACCTGATCGAACACTCGGACCTGGCGGGCTTCTCCCGTGAAGACCAGCAGATGCTCGCACTGCTGGTACGCGGCCACCGCCGCAATATCCCCCGGGACAAGTTTGCCGAGTTCGGTGCCGAGGGCATCAAGCTGATTCGCCTGTGTGCACTGCTGCGCTTTGCGATCCTGTTCCACCACATCCGTGGTACCCAGGAAATGCCGCAAGTGGTGCTGCGCGCCAATGCCGACAGCCTGGATGTGGTGTTCCCGAAAAACTGGCTGGATGAAAACCAGCTGACCCAGGCGGATTTCGCTCAAGAAGCCGAGTGGCTGACGCGGGTTGGGTTTACGCTGAACGTGCGCTGATACGATCTATATAACGCCACAAAACAAATGTGGGAGCGGGCTTGCTCGCGAAAGCGGTGGATCAGTCGATGAATCTGTTGACTGACACTCCGCCTTCGCGAGCAAGCCCGCTCCCACATGGGCCCGCGTATACCTTGATTAATTCACCGTCAGAATCGGGCTGCCCAACTTCTCCAGCAACGTCGCCTGGGCGCTGCGCGGGTTCTGGTTGCCGGTCGGCGTGTTGCGCACGTAGCGCCCGTCCGACTGCAGGCTCCAGCTGTGGGTGTTGTCGGTGAGGTAACTCTCCAGCTCCTTCTTGACCCGCATGATCAGTTTCTTGCCTTCCACCGGGAAGCAAGTCTCCACACGCTTGTCGAGGTTGCGCTCCATCCAGTCGGCACTGGAGAGGAACATCTGCTCCTCGCCGCCATTGAGGAAGTAGAACACCCGCGTGTGCTCCAGGAAGCGCCCGATGATCGAACGTACGTGGATGTTATGCGAAACCCCGACGATACCCGGACGCAAGCAGCACATGCCACGCACCACCAGGTCGATACGCACGCCCGACTGGCTGGCCTTGTACAGCGCGCGGATGATCTTCGGATCGGTCAGCGAGTTGAACTTGGCGATGATGTGCGCCGGCTTGCCTTCGAGGGCGAACTGGGTCTCGCGGGCAATCATGTCGAGCATGCCCTTTTTGAGGGTGAACGGCGCGTGCAGCAGCTTCTTCATGCGCAATGTCTTGCCCATGCCGATCAACTGGCTGAACAGCTTGCCGACGTCTTCACACAAGGCGTCGTCGGAGGTCAGCAGGCTGTAGTCGGTGTAGAGCTTGGCGTTACCGGCGTGGTAGTTGCCGGTGCCCAAGTGGGCGTAACGCACGATCTCACCGGCTTCGCGGCGCAGGATCAGCATCATCTTGGCGTGGGTCTTGAAGCCGACCACGCCGTAGATCACCACCGCGCCGGCCGCTTGCAGGCGGCTGGCCAGTTGCAGGTTGGATTCTTCGTCGAACCGCGCGCGCAGTTCGATAACCACTGTCACTTCCTTGCCGTTACGCGCGGCGTCCACCAGCGCATCGACGATTTCCGAGTTGGCGCCGGAGCGGTACAGCGTTTGGCGTACGGCCAATACGTGTGGGTCTTTGGCGGCCTGGCGCAGCAGGTCGACCACCGGGGTGAAGGACTCGAACGGGTGCAGCAGCAAAATGTCCTGCTTGCTCACCACGCTGAAGATGTTCTCGCTGTTTTGCAGCAGTTTCGGGATCTGCGGGGTGAACGGCGTGTATTGCAGCTCCGGGTGACTGTCCAGGCCGGTAATGCTGAACAGGCGCGTCAGGTTCACCGGGCCATTGACCTGATACAGCTCGGTCTCGCTCAGGTTGAACTGCTTGAGCAGGTAGTCGGACAGGTGTTTCGGGCAGGTGTCGGCCACTTCCAGCCGCACCGCATCACCATAGCGACGGGAGAACAGCTCGCCGCGCAGGGCGCGAGCCAAGTCTTCGACGTCTTCGGAGTCCAGCGCCAGGTCGGCGTTACGCGTCAGGCGGAACTGGTAGCAGCCCTTGACCTTCATGCCCTGGAACAGGTCATCGGCGTGGGCGTGGATCATCGACGAAAGGAATACATAGTTATCGCCAGCGCCCCCCACCTCTTCCGGTACCTTGATGATCCGTGGCAGCAAGCGCGGTGCCGGGATGATCGCAAGGCCCGAGTCGCGACCGAAGGCGTCGATACCTTCCAGCTCGACAATGAAGTTCAAGCTCTTGTTCACCAGCAACGGGAACGGGTGCGTCGGGTCGAGGCCGATCGGCGTGATGATCGGCGAGATCTCGTCGCGGAAGTAACGGCGCACCCAGGTTTTGAGCTTGGCAGTCCAATAGCGGCGACGGATGAAGCGGACCTTATGTTTTTCCAGCTCCGGCAACAGGATGTCATTGAGGATCGCGTATTGGCGGTCCACATGGCCGTGCACCAGCTCGCTGATGCGGGCCAGGGCCTGATGCGGTTGCAGGCCGTCGGCGCCGGCTTGTTCACGGGCGAAGGTGATCTGCTTTTTAAGGCCGGCGACACGAATCTCGAAGAACTCGTCCAGGTTGCTGGAGAAGATCAGCAGAAACTTCAGCCGCTCCAGCAAGGGGTAGGACTCATCCAGCGCCTGTTCCAGCACGCGGATGTTGAATTGCAGTTGTGACAGCTCGCGGTGGATGTACAGGCTGCTGTCATCCAGGTTGGTGATCGCGATCGCCGGGGCCGGCGCTGGCGTTTCAGCCACTGCGGCAGGCGGTGCCGGCTCCAGCTCCGGCGGAGTCTCGGTGGCTTGTTCAACCACCGGGTGAGCGTCTTTTACGGCAACTTCTGTGAGTCCTTCGGTATTCATCGAGTGTTCCTGTGAGGGCTATTGTTGCTCTCTAAGCAATTGGGCGGCGCGGGCGGCGAAGTAAGTCAGGATGCCATCGGCACCCGCGCGTTTAAAGGCAGTCAGGGATTCAAGGATCACCCCTTCACTCAACCAACCATTCTGGATCGCGGCCATGTGCATCGCGTATTCACCGCTGACCTGATAGACAAAGGTCGGTACCTTGAATTCCTCTTTGACCCGATAAAGGATGTCGAGGTACGGCATCCCGGGCTTGACCATGACCATGTCGGCCCCTTCAGCCAGGTCCGCTGCCACTTCGTGCAAGGCTTCGTGGCTGTTGGCCGGGTCCATCTGGTACGAGGCCTTGTTGGCCTTGCCCAGGTTAAGCGCCGAGCCCACCGCATCGCGGAACGGGCCGTAGTAGGCGCTGGCGTACTTGGCCGAGTAAGCCATGATGCGTACGTTGACGTGGTCGGCCAGCTCCAGGGCTTCGCGAATCGCCTGGATGCGGCCGTCCATCATGTCTGACGGTGCCACCACCTGGGCGCCCGCTGCGGCGTGGGACAAGGCCTGCTTGACCAGCGCATCAACGGTGATGTCGTTCTGAACATAGCCTTCTTCGTCGAGAATGCCATCCTGGCCGTGGGTGGTGAACGGGTCCAGGGCCACGTCAGTGATCACCCCAAGCTCCGGAAAGCGTTCGCGCAGGGCGCGGGTGGCGCGCTGGGCGATGCCGTCCGGGTTCCAGGCTTCGGCGGCGTCCAGGGACTTGAGTTCAGAAGGTGTGACCGGAAACAACGCCAGCGCCGGAATCCCCAGCTCGACCCAGTTCGCCGCCTCTTCGAGCAGCAAATCAATGGTCAAGCGCTCCACACCCGGCATCGACGCTACCGCTTCCCGACGATTCTCACCGTCCAGCACAAACACCGGCAGGATCAGATCATTCACCGTCAGGACGTTTTCACGCACCAGGCGACGTGAAAAATCATCACGGCGATTGCGACGCAAACGGGTGGCGGGAAAGAGGCGGTTGGCGGGGGTAAAGCTCACGGCAGACTCCTGAGCCCGGCTTGACGGGCGAGCGTGACAGTTATAAGCGACCATTATGACGAAGGAATTACAGTTGTGGTTAGCTCATACACCGTAAGGCAACCGCCATGTGACCTGTAGTCGCATTCGTCGTTTATGTAGGAATTGTTCACTTCGTGACACATCTCGATACTTTCATGAATGTTCACGAAGGCGTAGGCTGCGCGTTCATTTCGCCAGCACCCAGACCATGCTTCAACAATTTCTGCATGACTTCGGCTACTTTGCGCTGTTCCTAGGCACCTTCTTCGAAGGCGAAACCATTCTGGTTCTCGCAGGCTTCCTGGCGTTCCGTGGATACATGGATATCAACCTGGTGGTGGTCGTTGCCTTTTGCGGCAGCTACGCCGGCGACCAGCTGTGGTACTTCCTGGGACGCAAGCACGGCCGCAAGCTGCTGGCACGCAAGCCGCGCTGGCAACTGCTGGGCGATCGCGCGCTGGAACATATCCGCAAGCACCCGGACATCTGGGTGCTGAGCTTCCGTTTTGTCTACGGTTTGCGCACGGTGATGCCGGTGGCCATCGGTTTGTCGGGCTACCCGCCGGGTCGCTACCTGCTGCTGAACGGGATTGGCGCCGCCGTATGGGCCGCTGCGCTGGGAGCTGCGGCTTACCATTTCGGTGCGGTATTGGAAGGCATGCTGGGCAGCGTTAAAAAGTACGAGCTGTGGGTGCTGGGCGCACTGCTGGTGCTGGGCCTTGGCTTGTGGATACGCCGGCGCATCAAGAACGCCCGCCTGACCCGCGAAGCCTGCGCCGCGGAAAAGGTTCGCCTGGCTGCTGGCGAACCTGAAAAAGCCGAAAAGCCTACGACGCCAGTCGAGTAAGCCGGTCTCTGCAACAGTAAAGGCCGATGCCGCTGAGCAAGCTGTAACTGACCAGGCCCAGCCAGCCCAACGAGCTGGCCGGCCACAGCCCCACCAGCGGCGCCAGCCACACCAGTGGCACATTCAGTGCCAGGCGCACCAGCTCAGCCTTCAACGCCCACGGGCGATTCTCCAACGCCACCCCCAGGGTGAACAACCCCAACGCCATCGCGCTCCAGCCCAACACCAGGGCAGCAGTCGGCAAGCCCTCGCCGAAATTCATCAAATAGCTGCCAAAACCCACGTAAGCAGCAAACTGCAGGGCGACGTAAATCTGCTGGCGCCCGTCCAGCGGCACCTCAAATTTGCGGAACTGGCTCAAGTCCGGCTTGGCCATCGGGTACTTCGCCGCCACGTCCGCCGGGCGCCAGCCGGTGCGCATAAACCAAATACGCAGCTTGTCCCACCCACTCTCGGTACGCCGCGCGTCACTCCACAACTGCGCATAAAACTGCAGGTTGGCCCACAGCGGGTTCCAACTGGCCAATGGGGTGGTCACGCCAAAGATCACTGGCTCGTTATCGTCTTCTTCCTGGAAGGAGCCGAACAGGCGGTCCCAAATAATGAACACCCCGCCGTAGTTGCGATCCATGTAGAGAGCGTTCTGTGCATGGTGGGCCCGATGATTGGACGGCGTGACGAAGAACCACTCGTACCAGCCGAGCTTGGGCACATGGCGCGTATGCACCCAGAATTGATACAGCAGGTTGAGGGACGCCACGCTGATAAACACCACCAGCGGCACGCCGAGCACGGCCAACGGCAGGTAGAAGATCCAGCTCAACAGGAAGCCGGTGCTGGTCTGGCGTAAGGCGGTGCTGAGGTTGTAGTCCTCGCTCTGGTGATGCACCGAGTGGGCCGCCCAGAGGATGTTGCGCTCATGGCCACAGCGATGCAGCCAGTAGTAACAGAAGTCATAGAACACAAAGGCGAACACCCAGGTCCAGACGCTCTGTGCCGAAAGCTCGATGATTGCCAGGTGTTTGAGGGCGAAGGCGTAGGTGAGGATGCCCACACCCTTGGTCAAAAGCCCCGTGGTGGTGGACAGTACGCCGGTGCTGAGGCTGTTGATGGCGTCGGCCACCCGGTAATTGCGTTGGCCGCGCCGGTAGTCGGCCAGCAGCTCGACCACGATCAAGGCAATGAAAAACGGTACCGCGTAAGGGACGAAGTCCATGGGCAAGTCCGGTCAATTATTGTTACATCTAGAGTAGGTGTAGCGGCTGGATATCCCATTGGCAATGAGTGACAAATGAGTAGACATTTAACGCCATGAATCAGGAGAAATGCCCATGAGCAAAAAGATTGCAGTGATCCTTTCCGGCTGTGGCGTGTATGACGGTGCTGAGGTTCATGAAAGCGTGATCACCCTGCTGCGCCTGGACCAGCGCGGCGCCGAGGTGCAGTGTTTTGCACCCAACATTGCCCAACTGCATGTGATCAACCACCTGACGGGCGAAGAAATGCCCGAGTCGCGCAACGTGCTGGTGGAGTCGGCGCGCATTGCCCGTGGCGAGGTGAAGGACATTCGTGATGCCAACGCCGAGGATTTCGATGCGCTGATCGTGCCCGGTGGGTTTGGCGCGGCGAAAAACCTGTCGAACTTTGCCGTGGAAGGCGCCGGGTGCAGCGTCAACCCGCAGGTGCTGGAACTGGCCGAAGCGTTTGCCGAGGCGGGTAAGCCAGTCGGGCTGATCTGCATCTCGCCGGCATTGGCGGCGAAGATCTATGGCCCGGGCGTGACCTGCACCATCGGCAACGACGCCGACACTGCAGCCGCGATGGACAAGATGGGTGCCACCCACCAGGAATGCGCGGTCGACGACATCGTCGAAGACAAGGCACGCAAACTGGTGAGCACGCCGGCCTACATGCTCGGCAAGCGCATCAGCGAAGTGGCGTCAGGCATCAACAAGCTGGTGGACCGGGTGCTGGAGCTGACCCACGAGAACGATTAGGCCTTCATCAGCCGGGTCAGAATCCGATCCAGTGAGTTGGCAAACGCCTGCTTGTCCTTGTCCCCATGGGGCGGCGGGCCGCCGCCCATCTGCCCCTGCTCGCGCAGATCGGTGAACAGGTTACGCACCGCCAGCCGCTCACTCATGTTCTGCGGGCTGAACTCCTTGCCGCGCGGGTCCAGCGCCGTCACACCGTTCTTCACCAAGCGGTCGGCCAGCGGCACATCGCTGCAGATCACCAACTCGCCGGGCACCGCGTGTTCCACCAGGTAGTCATCGGCCGCGTCCGGGCCGCTGGGCACCACGATCAGCTTCACACACGAGAAGCTCGGCTTGATCTGGCTCTGCCCGGCCACCAGCACCACTTCAAACTGGCGTTTGAGGGAGAACTTCACCACCTGATCCTTGGCCGCCCGTGGGCAGGCGTCTGCATCGATCCACACGCGCATGGCTAGGCCACCACGCGGCGTTTTTCAGCCAACCGGCTGCGGCCGTAGAGCACTACAATCGCCAGGATTGCCACGGCCTGGGCGCTCAACGAATAGGCATCGGCGTGAATGCCCAGCCAGTCGAAGTCAAAGAACGCCACCGGCCGGGTGCCGAAGATCCCGGCTTCCTGCAACGCCTTGACGCCATGCCCGGCGAACACCACCGACAGCGCACACAGCAGCGCGGCGTTGATGCCGAAGAACAGCGCCAGCGGCAGTTTCGCCGAGCCCCGCAGAATCACCCAGGCCAGTCCCACCAACAGCACCAGCGCTGTGGCGCCGCCGGCCAATACCGCGTTGTGCCCGGCGGGGCCAGCTTGGAGCCACAGGGTTTCGTAGAACAGGATCACTTCGAACAGCTCGCGGTACACCGAGAAGAAAGCCAGCATTGCAAAGCCGAAACGCCCGCCACCGCCTACCAGGCTGCTCTTGATGTAGTCCTGCCAGGCGGCCGCGTGGCGACGGTCGTGCATCCACACCCCGAGCCACAGCACCATCACGCTGGCAAACAGCGCCGTGCAGCCTTCCAGCAATTCGCGCTGGGCGCCGCTGACGTCAATCACATACGCCGCCAGGGCCCAGGTGGCCAAGCCGGCCAACAGCGCCAGGCCCCAGCCGACGTTGACGCTGCGCACCGCCGATTGCTGGCCGGTGTTACGCAGGAACGCGAGGATCGCCGCCAGCACCAGGATCGCTTCCAGGCCTTCGCGCAGCAGGATCAACAACCCGGAGATGTAGCTCAGGGACCAGCTCAAGCCATCGCTGCCCAACAAGCCGGCTGACTCAGTGAGCTTGCCCTTGGCCACGTCCAGCCGCTGCTGGACCTGCTCGATCGGCAGGCCGTCCTGCAACGACTGCCGGTACGCCATCAGGGCCTTTTCGGTGTCTTTGCGCACGTTGGCGTCGACGTTGTCGAGGGAGCTTTCAACCAGCTCGAAACCTTCCAGATAAGCCGCTACCGACAGGTCGTAGGCCTGCTCGTGCTCACCGTTGCGGAAAGCGGCGAGGCTTTTGTCGAGGGTGGCGGCGGTGTAATCGAGCAACTGCGCCGGGCCACGCTTGACCTGCGGCGGTTGGGCGCGCTGGGCACGGAAAGTAGCGACTGCGCCCGGGCCTTCGGCGGCCAGCACTTCATTGGGGGTCTGGCGCGCGAGGTCGGCGAGGTTGAAGGACTTTTCGCTTTTCGCCGCAGCCGGGTCGGCGGTGAAGCCGGCGATATAGGTGGCCAGGTCCCAGCGCTGGCGGTCGTCCAGTTGGTCGGCGAAAGACGGCATGTCGGTGCCTTCCACACCCAGCCCAAGGGTGTTGTAGATCGCGTAGAGGCTCAAGCGGTCGAGGCGCGCAGCGTCCCGCAGGTTGGCGGGCGGCGGGGTCATGCCAACGCCTGCGGGGCCATCGCCAGCGCCGGTGGCGCCGTGGCACACCGAGCAGTTCTGGGCGTAGAGCGGCGCGCCACGGGTCGGGTCGGGGGTAATGGCCGGGGCCTGGCTGACCTCATACGCCACCGCCAGCTTGGCACCCAATTGCCGGGCCTGGTGGGCAACCGCCGCACCGTCCTGATGGGCGGTGACGGCTGCCAGCAGTTCATCCACGCCTTTTATCAGCTCGGCGCGCTCGGGCTTTTCTGGCAATTGCGCCACCAAACCCTGCAACACCCCGAGAAACTCTACCTGCTCGCGGTATTCCGAATCATCGATGACCTTGCCCGCCTCCACCGTCGGCGGGTAGTCCGCGCCGATGTAGTCCAGTAAATGCAGGGCTTGTGGGGCACCCTCGGCCGTGGCGGCCAGCAGGTTGAAGCTGCACGACATCAACGCTGGCAGCATCAGCCAGGCAAAAAAACGGAAGGGGGCAATCATGAATGAATCTCAAAGGGAAATACGAAGTAACACATTGTCAAACCTTAAGGGGTTTGACTCAAGGCGTTAGTGATTTGACGTGGCGCTTGGTAGGTGCAGTAGTGGCATTTCAGCCGAAAAATGGATCCAAAAGGCCATTGTTTTGCCAGCAATGCAGCTTATAATGCTGCGCCTTCGTTATTGCGAAATGGCATTTTCGCTCCTCTTTTTATGAGGAATTGGCAGGATCGCGCCGCGTTCCTGTCATTGGTGATTCGGCCCAACCAGCACATTCGGCCGATTACGTTCAGGGAAGAAGCTCTTCGATGGCATCTCGCGCCTTTACTTCGCTCGCGCTCGCAGCGGTCACGTTGCTGTCCGGTTGTTCGATGTTTCGCAGCTACGACACCGAGCTGCAAGCCACTAATCAGCAGTTGGCCACCGGCAATGTCGACGGCGCGCTTACCCTGCTTGAGAAGAACAACACCGGCGACGACAAGGACCTTCTCTACTACTTCGAAAAGGGCGAGTTGCTGCGTGCCAAGGGCGACCTGACCGGCAGCCAGACCGCCTGGCGCAGCGCCGACCTGCAAGTGTACAAGTGGGAAGAGTCGGTCAAGTTCGACACCGACAAGTACCTCGCGCAGTTCGGCGCCTTCCTGGTCAATGACAAGGTCCGCCGCTACGAAGGCTACGACTACGAAAAAGTCATGCTCACCACCCAGATGGCCCTGAACCTGCTGGCGCTGAATGACTTCGACGGTGCACGCACCGAGATCAAGAAGACCCACGAACGCGAAGCGGTGATTGCGGACCTTCGGGACAAGGAATACCTCAAGAGCGAAAACGAAGCCGAGCGCCAGGGCATCGCGACCCAATTCAAGGACCTGCGCGGCTACCCGGTGGAAAGCCTCAACGCCCCGGAAGTGGTCGGCCTGAAGAACAGCTACCAGAGTGCGTTCAGCCATTACCTGGCCGGTTTCGTCTACGAAGCCCTGGGCGAAAAAGACCTGGCCGCACCGGGTTATCGCAAGGCCGCCGAACTGCGCCCCAACACACCGCTGCTGGAACAGGCCCTGCTCGACCTGGATAAATCCAAGGTCGGCGCCGACGAGACCGACGTGCTGATCGTGGTGCAAAGCGGCCTGGCACCGGCCCGCGACTCGATTCGCCTGCCACTGCCGATCCCTATCGACGGCCACCTGGTGATCACCCCGCTGTCGTTCCCGGTGATCAAGCCCGACACCTCCACCGCGACCTTCGCGCAGATCGGTGTCGACGGCCAGCAGCAGAACCTCACCGCCCTCAACAGCACCACCGCCATGTCCCGCCGCGCCCTGCGCGATGACATGCCGGGCATCATCCTGCGCACCACCGTACGCGCCGTCACCCGCGGTGTGGCACAAAACAACCTGAACAAGACCAACCCGATGGCGGGCCTGGTTCTGGGTATCGCTTCGGCCGTCACCGAAGGCGCCGACACCCGCACCTGGCGCACCCTGCCAGACATGACCCAAGTAACACGCCTGCGCCTCAAGCACGGCGAGCACCAGGTCAGCCTGCCCAACGCCCTGGGCGGCACGCTGGTGACGGTCAAGGCCGACCAGCGCTACCAGGTGATCACCCTGCGCGTGGTCGGCAACCAGGTATTCGCCGGCGGCCTTGCGGCTCATGTGGTGCAGAGCAATCCGCCGCAAGCCGTCGCCACTCTCAAACAACCTTAAGGAGCACGCTATGCGTCATTTTATCCTCGGCGCCCTGGCGCTGATCCTTCTGGCCGGTTGCGCCACCCCGCCACCACCGGAACCCGGCAGCGCCGCGAGCAAAATCGTGGTGATGGGCAAGTTCAAGGGCATCGCCGTGGGCGCCATTCGCGTCGCCCGCGAGAACGGCTTCCTGACCGCCAAGGTGCAGTTGAGCAACATCACCAGCAGCAACCAGATGATGTATTACCGCTTCGCCTGGCTGGGCGCCGACGGCTTCCCGGTGGGCGATGAAGAGACGTGGAAGGTGCTGAACCTCTACGCGAACCAGGCGACCTTCTTGCCGGCCATCGCCAACCTGCCACAGGCCGCCGACTTCCGCCTTGAAGTGAAAACGCCTTGATCCGCCCACTCATTCAGTTTCAGAGAGACATCCCCATGTTTGCACGCTTCTCGTTCCTCGCCGTGGTTGCCGTTTTGGCCAGCGGCTGCGCCAACACCTCGCCGGTACTGGGCGGTAAAAACATCAGCTACGGCGACACCAAGGCCGTGGAACTGGTGACCAACGAGTTCGGTTCCACCGACCTGCAGATGATCGCCGAAAGCATGACCCGCTCCCTGGCCCAGTCCGGCATCCTCCAGGGCCGCCCGGTAGTGCAGGTGTATGACGTGAAGAACAAGACCAGCGAGTACATCGATACCCGCGAGATCACCACGTCGATCAAGACCCAGCTGATGAAGACCGGTACCGCCCGCTTCGCCAGCGACAACACCGACATGCAAAGCCAGGTGGACCAGTTGAAGCTGCAGAACCAGAGCGGTCTGTACAAGAAATCGACCGTCAGCAAGACCGGTAACATGGTCGCCGCCAAGTACCGTCTGGAAGGCTCCATCAGCTCCATCGTCAAGCGCAGCTCGGACTACAAGGACGTGTTCTACAAGTTCAGCCTGCAACTGATCGACGTCGAAAGCGGCCTGGCTGAATGGATGGACGAAAAAGAAATCCGCAAAACCACGGAGCGCTAAGCAATGCGTGCATGGATCGGCATGATCGGCCTGCTGTGCGCCTTTGGCGCCTCGGCCGCACCGAAGATCGCGGTGACCGACCTGGCCTACGAGGCCCGGGTGGAGGAATACATTCACCAGGTCGCGGCCAGCAACAACTTCCAGGCCAGTGGCTACAGCGCCAGCGGCGGGTCGAGCTACAGCGAGTACGAAAGCCGCACCAGCTACATCGAGCAGGCCGAACTGCGCAAGTTCAGCGGCGACATCAAGGGCGAAATCCTCAAGTCGCGGCAGTTCCAGTTGGTACAGGGCACGCCTTACACCGCTGACGCCAAGGGCGATGTGTATGACGTTATCAAGCGCATCAAGGCCGGTAACTTCAAGGGCGCAGACTACGTGCTGTTCGGCACCTTGTCGGATATCGACTTTACCCAGGATGTGAATGCGCTGGACCACACCAACAGCTACTCGGCGGTGCTGGGCCTGACGCTGGTCGCGGATTTCAGCCTGATCAACACCCGCACCTTTGAAATCACCTCGGCGTTTACTGCCATGGGCGAAGGCCAGGACACCAAGCTTGTGAACAACCGTGACGTGCGCGTGAGCCTGAACCGGCCGCGTGTGGTGCGGGAAGTGTCGAAGGCGTTGGGCGAGGATGTTGCGCGGCAGTTGGCCGAACAACTCGGCGGTGGTTATCAGGAACAGCCTGGGCAGCCTGCATTGCGCAATAACCTGCCACGGGATGAAGCGCCGAAGATCTTGCGCTGATCACTGGAAGTACAAGCAACACAAATCAAATGTGGGAGCGGGCTTGCTCGCGAATGCGGTAGATCAGTCAATACATCTGGTGACTGACACTACGCACTCGCGAGCAAGCCCGCTCCCACATTTTTGTTCCGGTTTCGTCAGCTACGCCGTTGCGCGATGCAAGCTGGCCAGGAACCCCGCCGCGCCGACGAACAAGCCGGCAAACGTGCGGTTCATGCGTTTCTGCTGCTTCGGTGTGCGCAACAAGCGCAACACTTTCGATGCCAGCCCGGTGTAGCCGGCCATCACGATCATGTCCACGCAGATCATTGTCGCGCCCAGGATCAGGTATTGGTTCAGCAGCGGCGCCTGCGGGTTCACGAACTGCGGCAATACCGCCAGCATGAACACCAGGGCCTTGGGGTTGCTGGCGTTGACCAGGAACCCGCGGAACATCATCGCCATCGGCTTGCCGATCGGGCGAATCGCCGCGTCATCGCTAAGGTCGGTAGGCAGCGCGCGCCATTGCTTGATGGCGAGGTACACCAGGTACGCCACACCAAACCATTTAATCGCATAGAACGCCGTGGAGGATGCCGCGAGAATCGCCCCCAGGCCGCCAGCAACCACGGCGATTTGCATCGCCAGGCCCAGTTGCAGGCCCAGCGCATTCCAGTAACCGCGCAGGAAACCGTATTGCAGGCCGCTGGACATCGACGCAATGGCGCCGGCGCCAGGAGAGAGACTGATGATCCAACTGGCCAGGAAAAAGGCCAGCCATGTGTCGAGTGCCATTACACACCTCAGAGCTGAGTTTTTTGAATGTTTCTAAACTAACGCTGCTGGCCGAGAAATGGCTACAAAAATTTTGGGCTGGGCCTTTGTGGCGAGGGAGCTTGCTCCCGCTGGGCTGCGTAGCGGCCCCAAAAAAGCCGGGAGCGCTGCGCACTCCAGCGGGAGCAAGCTCCCTCGCCACAGGTTAAGGCAGCACATCACTGCCGCGCCAACGGCGCACCGAGCGCTGGAAGAACAGGCTGTTGGGCACTTGCACCATGACACTGCCCGTCCCGGCCTCTTCCACTTCGATCAGCGTGGTGTAGAGCAGGTTGATCGCCACCACTCGGCCTTTGACGCCAGGCTTGTCGACGGTGTCCACCAACTCGACCACATCGCCAAGGCGGAACGGTCCCACGGTGAAAATCAGAATGGCGCACAGCAGGTTGGACAACACCGACCACATGGCGAAGAACGCCACCGCTGCCACTGCGACAAAGCCCGACAGCGCCGTCCACAGCACCGTGGCGGACACGCCCAGGCGCTCCAGCACAAAGATCAGCGCACTGCCCATAATCAGCCACCGCAGGCCGCCGCGCAGCGGCATCAGCAACTGCGGGGGGAACGGATAACGTTCCCCCAGCCGGTTCAGGCACTTGGCGACGAAACGCTGGGCGACATAGCCGGCCAACAGGATCAGCAGAATTTGTACGGCCACCCAGATCGGTGCGATCCATTGGGCCGGCAGCGACAGTTGCAGCGCTTCCATCAGGACAGCGCCTCCAGCTCCGCTTGCAAGGATTCCAGCAGTTCAAGGGCTTCCATCCAGGTCTCCTCCAACTGCGCTTCACGCACCTTGAGCTTGGCCTGTTCAGCCAGCAGGTCGCGCAATTCATCCTTGCGGGCCGGCTCGTAAACGGCGCTGTCGCCGAGGCTGGTTTCGATCTTCGCCAGCTTCTCGTGGATTTTGCCCAATTCAGCTTCCAGCTTGTCGGCTTCACGCTTGTGCGGGGCCAGTTGCTGACGCAATGCAGCAGCGGCCTGGCGCTGGGCTTTCTTGTCGGTCTTGTCCGGGTTGACCGGCGTGTTGCTGACCGGCGCGTTGCGCAGGCGGTAGTCCGACAGCCAACGCGCGTAGTCTTCCAGGTCGCCGTCGAATTCCTCGACCTTGCCATCAGCCACCAACAGGAAGTTATCGGTGGTGCTCTTGAGCAAGTGCCGATCGTGAGACACCACCAACACCGCGCCGCTGAATTCCTGCAGGGCCATGGTCAGCGCCAGGCGCATTTCCAGGTCCAGGTGGTTGGTCGGTTCGTCGAGCAGCAATAGGTTTGGCCGGTCCCAGGCGATCAACGCCAGGGCCAGGCGGGCCTTTTCGCCACCGGAGAAGTTCAACACCGGCTCGTCGATGCGTGCGCCACGGAAGTCGAAACCGCCGAGGAAGTCCCGCAGGGTCTGCTCGCGTTCGGTCGGCGCCAGGCGCTGCAAGTGCAGCAGCGGGCTCGCCTTGGCGTCGAGGGAGTCCAACTGGTGCTGGGCGAAGTAGCCCACTACCAGGTTCTCACCGCGCACCAGGCGGCCGGCCAAAGGCTGCAGTTCGCCCGAGAGGTTTTTGATCAGTGTCGACTTGCCCGCGCCGTTGGGCCCGAGCAGGCCGATCCGCGCGCCAGGGGTGAGCTGCAACTTGACCTTCTCAAGGATGGTCTTGTCGCCATAACCCAGGCGGGCGTCGGACAGGTCGAGCAGCGGGCTGGAGATTTTCACCGACTCGCGAAATACAAAGTCGAACGGTGAATCGACGTGGGCCGCCGACAGCTCTTCCATGCGTTCCAGGGCCTTGATCCGGCTCTGGGCCTGGCGGGCCTTGGTGGCCTGGGCCTTGAACCGGGCAATGTAGCTTTCCATGTGCGCGCGTTGCGCCTGCTGCTTCTCGTAGGCCTGCTGTTGCTGGGCCATACGCTCGGCACGGGCGCGTTCGAAGGCGCTGTAGCCACCGCGGTACAGGGTAATTTTCTTCTGGTCGACGTGGGCGATGTTGTCCACCACGGCGTCGAGGAAATCCCGGTCGTGGGAAATCAGCAACAAGGTGCCCGGGTAGCTTTTCAGGAAGTCTTCCAGCCACAGGATCGCATCGAGGTCCAAGTGGTTGGTCGGTTCATCGAGCAGCAACAGGTCCGACGGGCACATCAGCGCCTGAGCCAGGTTCAGGCGCATGCGCCAGCCACCGGAGAAGTCGGCGACCGGGCGGTCCATCTGTTCGTTGGTAAAGCCAAGGCCGGCGAGCATTTTGCGGGCGCGGGCGTCGGCGGTGTAGCCGTCGGCACTGTCCAGTTCCGAGTGCAGGCGGGCCTGTGCGGCGCCGTCCTGGGCTTTCTCGGCCTCGGCGAGGTCGTGTTGCACCTGGCGCAGGCGCAGGTCGCCATCGAGCACGTAGTCGATCGCGATGCGGTCGAGGGTGTCGATCTCCTGGCGCATATGGGCGATGCGCCAGTCGGCCGGCAGCAGACAATTCCCGGAATCGGGAGTCAGCTCACCCAGCAGCAAGGCGAACAACGTGGATTTGCCGGCGCCGTTGGCACCGATCAGGCCGGCTTTGTGACCGGCGTGCAGGGTCAGCTCGGCGTCTTCGAGAAGACGTTGCGGGCCACGCTGTAATGTTAGGCTTTGAAGTCGGATCATAATGGCGGCGGAGTCTACCAGCTTCGTTGGCCGCTGGCTTGGGTGTGAATATGTGCGCTGACCTGTGGAGCTTTGCCCTCTCGACTTACGCCCGCCCGGGCGCTGAGGACGCTTGCCTGCGCTTGCAGGCGCAAGGGGCTGATGTGTGCCTGGTGTTGTGCGGGCTGTGGCTGGAACAGCGCAGTGTGGCGCCGCAGCCGTGGCGTTTGCAGGCATTGCGGCAGGTCGCCGGGCCGTGGCGGACCGAAGTGGTCGAACCGCTGCGGCAAGTACGCACGCAATGGCGGGCCATGGCGCAGCACGATGCTGAGCTGGGAGCCTTACGGGAACGGGTCAAGGCACTGGAGCTGGAAGCCGAACGGCTGCTGTTATCGCGCCTGGAAGGCGTGGCGCAGGGTTGGCCGGTGGCCGAGGTGAAAGGTCAAGCATGGCTTGAAGGACTGGCGGCCGAAGCCGCCAACCTTGACCACGACGCACTGCATCAGCTGCGCGCCGCGGTCACCGGCACTTAGGAAGCGCTGGTTGGGGTGACGCTTGGCGCTGCCGGTGCAGGCGTGCTGCTGGCCGAAGCGGTTGGCGCTGCGGTGCTGGCAGCAGGTGCGGCTGGGGTCGCAGGCTTTGCAGCTGGAGTAGCTGCCTTGGCCGGTGCAGGCTTGGCGGCGGCTGGTTTTGCGGCTGGCTTGGCAGCTGGTTTGGCAGCAGCAGGTTTAACGGCTGGCTTGGCGGCCGGTTTCGCAGCAGCAGTTTTAGCAACTGGCTTGGCGGCCGGTTTCGCAGCAGCGGTTTTAGCAGCTGGCTTGGCGGCCGGTTTCGCAGCAGCAGTTTTAGCAGCTGGCTTGGCGGCCGGTTTCGCAGCAGCAGTTTTAGCAACTGGCTTGGCGGCCGGTTTCGCAGCAGCAGTTTTAGCGGCTGGCTTGGCGGCTGGTTTCGCAGCAGCAGTTTTAGCAGCTGGCTTGGCCGCTGGTTTCGCAGCAGCAGTTTTAGCAGCTGGCTTGGCCGCTGGTTTCGCAGCAGCAGTTTTAGCAGCTGGCTTGGCCGCTGGTTTCGCAGCAGCAGTTTTAGCGGCTGGCTTGGCAGCAGGTTTTGCAGCAGCGGTTTTAGCGGCAGGCTTGGCGGCTGGTTTCGCAGCAGCAGTTTTAGCGGCTGGCTTGGCAGCAGGTTTTGCAGCAGCAGTTTTAGTCGCTGGTTTGGCAGCCGGTTTAGCCGGTGCTTTTACAGCAGGCTTGGCCGCAGCCTTTGCAGGTGCCTTGGCGGCGACTGCTTTGCTGGCTGGCTTTTTCGCAGCGCTCGCTGCAGCGGCTTTAGCCGGAGCACGGGTGCTCAGCACTTTGCCGACAGCTTCCTTCACACGACCAACGCCCTGAGCCAGTTTCAGGCTCTCGGAAGCATCACGCTTGAGTTGGGAAATGTAGGTGCGGGTTTCGGATTGACGATCCTTGAGGGCGTCGAGCAAGTCCTCAAGTTCTTTGACGGCGTCCTTGGCTTTGGCTTGTGCCTTGGCTTTGCCAGCGGTCGCTGCGCCTTGCAGTTTGGTACGGGATTTGTGCAGTTTTTCCTGAGCTTTGCCGCGTTGTTTTTCAAGCTTGGCGAGCAACTTCTCAGCCTCAGCCAAGGCTTGTGAACAAGCGCTTTCCAAATGTTCGAGCAGGCTGCCCGAAAGTTGTTGGAGCAAATGCAACGGGGTATTTACAGGCTTCTGTTTGGCCGACATGGTTTACCTCCTGGCTGACGTGGGTGCGGCTCATACTAGCCCTCTGCTCTTACCGCCGCTAGGGCATGTTGACAGTATCGATTGGCTTGCGTTGCACCGCACGAAAATTCTTATCGATATAACGAAAAACCACGCCACTTTTTAAGCATTCACACTGGCATAATCCATCGCACTTTCGGCTGGAGAACGCCCATGTCGCGTTACCTTTTTTTAGTGTTGAGCGTTGCGCTTTCGGTGGCCAATGCGAGCGAGAAATCCCCGTCCAAAGATGACCACGACCTGGCCTACAGCCTGGGCGCGAGCTTGGGTGAACGCCTGCGCCAAGAGATGCCGGGCCTGCAAGTCGAGGCGCTGATCGACGGCCTCAAACAGGCCTACCAAGGCAAGCCACTGGCCCTGGACGACACACGCATCGAACAGATCCTTGCCCAGCACGAAGCGCAAAACGCGCCAGACAATCGAGCACCACAAAGTGAAAAGGCACTCGCAGCCGAGCAACAATTTTTAGCCAGTGAGAAATCCAAAAGTGGTGTGCACGAATTGGCAGACGGCATCCTGATGACCGAACTGTCCCCTGGCAGCGGGAAAAAGCCTGCCGCCGATGATCGCGTGCAAGTGAACTACGTTGGGCGGTTACCCGACGGGACAGTCTTCGACAAGAGCACACAGCCCCAGTGGTTTCGTCTGGACAGCGTGATCAGCGGCTGGCGAAGCGCGTTGCAACAGATGCCGGTGGGCGCGAAATGGCGCCTGGTGATTCCATCCGACCAAGCCTATGGCGCTGATGGTGCCGGCGAGTTGATCCCGCCTTATACGCCGCTGGTATTCGAAATCGAATTGCTCGGCGCGGGCGCCTGAACCCAAACGAAAAACGGTGCGCAATGCGCACCGTTTTTTTGTGTTGTGGCGAGTCAGGCTTTGGCCGTCAACTCTTCCTTGTGGGCGTTGTGCAGCACCTCGATCAGGCAATCTTCCAGCTCGAAACGCTCATGAAGCAAACCGCCCAACTCTTTGAATTTTTCTGCAACACACTTGCCGGCATCACACAGGTCGTTGAAGGCCAGCAGCTTCTCGGTGATGACGTCGATGCGCGGGTAAATCGTTTCTGCCAAGTCCAGGCCACGTTGATCGTCGAAGGCTTCGGCCTCTTTGGTCAACTGCTCGTAGACACCGAAGTGCCCCGCCGAGACGTAGTCCACCAATACGCCGCAGAATTCCTGCAATGGCTTGCGGTTCTCGCTTATCGCTTCGGGCTTGGCACCGAGAGCATCAAAGGCCCGAACCAGTTCGTGACGCGCTTTCAACCAACCATCGATCAGTTTGTGCACCCCACCCCAGCGTTCCTGAGCATTCTGACAACTTTCCAGCATGATGATCTCTCTTCCCTATAGGGGCGCCGCCTGCTGCCCGCGCAACACTTCAAGGTTAAAGCGGCAACCGGGCAAAGGTGCTTCGAACAGTCTGTTTCAATAACACGTGCGGGCCAGATTATGCCCGCATGACTATGGCATCAAGGTACGCAGGAGAGAAAGTTCATACAAGTGTTTAATCCCTTCCTACAACCTGCGGGCACCTGTCAGTGCCGTGCAAGGCCAAAACGCTGGCTCAGCAACAACCGCGAGAACTGCGCTGCGCCAAGGATCAGCATGGCCACGAAGAACAGCAAGCTCCACTCCGGAATACTCAAGTCGAACAGCGTCCAGTTGATTTCCACACAGTCGACGGTGCCCTTGAAGATCAGGGTCAACGCCTCCCGGAGCGACAGATTCTCGATCATGTATTGGAGGCCGGGCCAACAGGTAGGCAGCTGTTCCGGCGGCGTATTTTGCAGCAATACCTGGCGTATCGCCGTGATGGCGCCCAGCACTGCGCAGCCCATGCTCGCCAGCCAATACAGGTAGATCCCGGACCGCTTGGGTCCATGAATCACCGCCACCAGGTTGATCAGCGTGAAGGCAGCCACAAGCACTCGTTGTACCTGACACAGGAAACAAGGGCGCAAAAGCGCGGCGTATTCCAGGTAAAAGGATGCGCCCAGCGTCAGCGCACCAGCCAAAAACGCCAGGAGGAACAGGGAGCGTGAGGGGGCCAAAGACATTGTTTATCCGCAACGCAAGAGATAGGTAGTTACGGTAGAGGAAAGGCCTTACCCCTTTCAATACGCACCGGAGCAGACGATTCCGCGAGAGCGTAGGGATATCCCGTCAGAAGATGAGCGATTAAACGCGCGTCTGCGTAGGAGTTTACTACAAGCCGTATTGACTACAGCTATTAGGCGATATTGAAGGGTTGGCCGCCAGACAATTCTCAGCCAACCCTTATGCTGATTCCTACGTCAAACCCGCGCCGGAACCGGCAGCGGTGACGCCAGCAAACGCTTGTCCAGCAGGCCCAGGCCTTCCTGGAACAACTGGTTGCTGCGCTCGGTGTCGCCCAACTGCGCCAGCAGGCGCGCCAGTTCGGCGCAGGCTTCAGGGTTGCGCTGCACTTGCAGGCTGCTTTCCAGGTAGTCCCGTGCCTTGCCCCACAAGCTGTTTTGCAGGCATAGGCGCCCAAGGGTCAGCAACAGGCTGGCATCGCCCGGATGGTCCTTGAGCCAGCCCTCGGCAAACTTCAACTGCTTCGCCGGATCGCTGCCACGCAGCAAGCCGTAGAGCCTGATCAGATGGCTGTCGTATTCACGTTTGAGCGCACCGCGCAGCACTTCCTCGGCTTTGGCATCCGCGCCCAATTGACGCAGCTGTTCGGCGTACGCCAGCACCAGTTGCGGTTCCTGGCGCTGGGGCGAAGTCAGTTGCTGCCAGGCGCGCTCAAGGGATTGCTGGCCGGCCTCGCCTTGCTCTTCACGCTGGGCGGCCAGGGTCAGGTTCTCGCCCCAGGCGCGACGCTCCAGGTCGGCCAGCTCGGCAGGTGGCAGCGCCTTGTCCTTGCGCAGTTCAGGCAACAGCCGGATCACCGAAGACCAATCACCGCGCTGCTGATACAGCCGCTGTAATTGACGCAATACCTGGACGTTATGCGGATGACGCTCATGCATGGCCTGCAAGGTGACCAGGGCACCCTCGCTGTCGCCACGGTCCATCTGCAACTGCGCATGACTCAAGGCCACCGCCAGTTCGGCCTGGGGCTGGCGCTCAAGCGCGCGTTCCAGCAGGCCGTCCGCCTCCTCATAACGCCCTTGCTCGTTGGCCGCCCGGGCCGCGCCGAGGTAGTAAAGCAATGGCTGACGCTCTGCTTCGGCAGCACGGTGCAAGTGACGCTCGGCGCTGGCCCAACGCCCTTCGGCGAGGTCCATCTGGCCTTGTTCAATGGCGACCTGCACCCGACGGCTGCGATTGCGCCGCGACCAGGGGTTGACCACGCCACCCGAGGTCAACACCAGGCCCAGCAGCGCCCGGACCAGGTAGATCGCAAGGCCGATGACAAACAACGCCACCAGTGTCGACCACAGCCCGGACTCGTAATGCAGCACATGGGGATAGGTAATCAGCACGTAACCGGTGTGTTTCGAAATGCCCACAGCCAGCGCCAAGGCGATCGCAATCGCCAGCACCAGGATCACATAGAAACGCTTCATCGGCTTTACTCCTGGGTCGCCGGCTTGCCAGCGGAAGCCTTGGCTTCTTCGGCAGACAGATGGCGACGGTCAAGGTAGGCCTGCACGGCGGCCAGACTCGCGGCCAGGTCCGGCGTCACCACCGAGACGGCCTTGGGCTCGAGCTCGGCAATACGCGCCAGCATGTTTTTGCTTTGCGGGTTGTCTTGATTAAAGTTGTCCTGCAGGACGCTTCGGGCCTCGCCCAGGGATCGGCTGTACACCGCCGGTTCGCCGTTGAGCGCCGCCCACTGCGCTTGCTCCAGTGCCAAGCTCAGGGCCAGTCGCACCTGGTTCAGGCCTTGCCCTGCCAAGAGCGGGCGAATGTTGTCATCCGGGTTGAAGTCGATGCGGAAATACCGCGAGATCTGCTCCCACCACTGGCTCCAGCGGTTGTCCGTATCCGTAGTCTGACGGCCTTCATTAGCGGCTTCCGGGAGTTGGTATTCCGGAGCGATGGCCGCCAGTTGCACGACCTGATCACGCAGTGCAGCCAGTTGCAGGTACAGCCCGGTGCGGTCCGGCTGTTCGACGCTGCGCAAGGCGGCGAGGCTCTTGGCTAACTGCTCACGGGCGGCGTACGAGCCCGGGTCGCTCTGTTCACGGAGGATTTCGTCAGCGCCCTGGACCAGCGCCTGAGCGCTGTTGATGTCCTGCAGGGCAGAAAGACGCAGGCTGGCCAGGCGGATCAGGTGTTCGGCCTCGGCCAGTCGCCAGTCCTGGCGGCTGGCACCCAGCACGGTTTCCAGCCGCTGGCTCAAGCGCTGTTGATCGCCCTGCAATTGCGCCACCAGCCGGCGGCGCTCTTCCAGTTCATCAGCGCCCGGCAGTTGCCCCAGGCGGGCCGACAGTTGCTGCTGGCCCTGCTTGAGGCTCTGGGATTGGTCGTCCAGGGTTTGCACTTGGCCCAGCTGTTGCTGGCTGCTCGCCTGCAGTGCGCGGACCTGCCAGACCCCCCAACCGCCGGCGGCAACGCCAGCGGCACCGAGCAACAAGGCCACGATGGCCAGGCCGTTGCCACGGCGCGGGGCGGTGACCGGTGTCTCAACAGGCGCATCAAGCGCGGGCTGAGCTTCATCTTTAGGCAAGGCTGTTTCGCTCACGTATCCATCCTTTGCGTATTAGAGAGTGGGAACGGAAAGGCTCCGTAACGCCACTAACAAAGCCGCGGCACTGGCGCCACGACAATCCACAACTTCTTGCGCGCCAGCAGCACGCGCCATCTCGGCGACTCGCGGGCTGGGCACGAACAACGGCAGCTGTGCCACCAGGGGCCAATCTGTGCCGGCCACGGCTTGCAGGTGTAAAAAACCCTGCCCACTGCTGACCACCACGCCGTTCAAGCGTTCCACGTTTATGCGCTGGGTCAGGGTTGCACTGTCGTAATCCGGCAGGAAACGGCGATACAACTCCAGATAGTCGACACTAGCACCTTGCTCGCGTAAACGCTCAGCCAGCAGCTCGCGCCCGCCCTCGCCCCGCAGGATCAGCACCCTGGCACCAGGCCGTGCGATAGCCTCGCGCAAGGCGGCCAGTTCAAGCAAGGCTTCACTGTCGTCGCCTTCCTGGGGATAGCTGACGTCAAGGCCATGCCCGGCCAACACCTGCGCCGTAGCAGCGCCCACGCTGAACCATGGCAAGGCCGGTGGTTGTGGCCAATGTCGAGCCAGCAACTGCAAGCCCAGGCGCGCCGCCGGCTTGCTCACCACGATCACCGCGCAATAGCGGTCCAGCTCGCGAAAAACCGTCTGTTGTTCAGGCGTGACGGGCAGCGCCTCAATCTCCAGCAACGGCAGGCTGCTGCTGAAGATACCTTCCTCGGATAACGTCGCCGCCAGGGCTGCCGACTCCTCGGCAGGCCGCGTCAGCAACACACGCCATTGCGTCACTGCGGACCGGCCTCGCCGTACACCGCTTGCAGAATGGCACCGGCGCCTTTTTCGAGCAGTTCTTCGGCGACTTTGATGCCAAGGCTGGTCGCCTCGCTTTGCGGCCCGCGAATCTCGGCAGTGAGCAGCAACCCGCCACTCGGGTCGCCCACCAGGCCACGCAGCCAGAGGTTCTCGCCCTCAAGCACGGCGTAGCAGGCGATGGGCACCTGGCAACCACCGTTGAGGTGCTTGTTCAGGGCCCGTTCGGCGGTGACTCGAATTTCAGT
The DNA here is from genome assembly GCF_002204795.1 of Pseudomonas sp. K2I15. Taxonomy (GTDB): domain Bacteria; phylum Pseudomonadota; class Gammaproteobacteria; order Pseudomonadales; family Pseudomonadaceae; genus Aquipseudomonas. The sequence continues at coordinate 303,637 of NZ_NIXO01000001.1, read as the reverse complement.
GTCGTGGTGATCCAGAGGCTTGAGCAGCGCATGAATTTCGCTGTCGGCGGTGCGGCATTCGATACCCACAGCGCCCTGCCCGCCCGCCGGCAAGCTGTCTTCGACGCTGATGGCCGAGGTGATGCGGTCTTCAAAGCCCAGGCGAATCAGGCCGGCTGCCGCGAGGATGATCGCGTCATATTCACAGGCGTCCAGCTTGGCCAGGCGCGTATTGACGTTGCCCCGCAGGAAGCGGATTTGCAGGTCCGGGCGGCGGGTCAGCAACTGTGCCTGGCGACGCAGGCTGGAGGTGCCGACGACGCTGCCCAGCGGCAGTTCATCAAGGGAGGCGTAGGTATTGGAAACGAAGGCGTCGCGCGGGTCTTCGCGCTCGCAGATGCAAAACAGGCCCAGGCCTTCAGGGAAGTCCATGGGCACGTCTTTCATCGAATGCACGGCGATGTCGGCTTCGTTCTCCAGCAGCGCGGTTTCCAGCTCTTTAACGAACAGGCCCTTGCCGCCGATTTTCGACAGTGGCGAATCAAGCAGCTTGTCGCCGCGACTGACCATGGGCACCAGGGACACCTTGAGGCCGGGATGGGCTTGCTTAAGGCGTGCTTTGACGTACTCGGCCTGCCATAAGGCCAGGGCGCTTTTACGGGTGGCGATGCGGATTTCGCGAGAGGACATGGATCAATCCGTACTGAATAGATACGGCAGATAATAACAGCTCAGGCAAATGCGCTTTGATTTGAATCAGCAAGTGCGGGGCCTCCCTGGCCGCGTCGCACCGGGATATGGGCGGTGAAGCTCGCCTCAGCCCTCAGGCTAAAGCTGCTGCATCATCTTGCGCACACCGGCGACATGGCGCCGGCTGACGATCAAGGCGTCGCCATTGAGGCCCTTCAGGAACAGCTGAAAGTGGCCAAGAGGCGTGCGCTGCAGGCGCTCAATTCGCTCGCGTGCCACCAACGCATTGCGGTGGATGCGCACAAAGCGGTCGCCAAATTCATCTTCCAGGGCCTTGAGCGGCTCATCGAGCAGCACTTCACCGGCTTCGTGACGCAAGGTCACGTACTTGTGATCGGCAATGAAATAGACCACCTGGTCCAGGGGAATCAGCTCGATACCCTTGCGGGTGCGGGCGCTGATATGGCTGCGCGGCCCGTTGCCGCCCAAGGCTGCGGGCTGGGTCAGGGCGGCGAGCTGGACACGATTGGGACGCTCGGCTTTTTTCAAGGCGCGAAGCAACGCATCGGCATTGATCGGCTTGACCAGGAAGCTGACACCGCTGGCATCCAGAGCCTCGGAAGAGAACTCATCCTGGGAGGCGCACAGCACCACCGAAGGCGGCGATTCTCGCTCGCTCAGGCGGGCAGCAACCTGCAAGCCATCAAGGCCCGGCATGCGGATGTCGAGCAAAACGACATCCGGCTTGAGGCTGTCAATAAGGGCCAAGGCTTCCTCGCCACTGGTGGCGCTCGGCTCAAGGACACTGTAACCCTCGAGTTCACTGACCAAACGGCTCAGTCGCTCGCGGGCTTGGGGTTCGTCATCAACGATCAGGACATTCATATTGCGCTGGATTCCTGCGTGAGTCTCGCACAAGGATAGCGTAGACAGGTGCGGTGACTTCCGTCACGGCGATCCACGCTAAGACTAGCGCGAGCGGCAAAAAGTGCCCCGAGAGTGGCACCAATATTTACCCGGACCTGTTCAATCGCGCCCAAAGCCTGCTGCCTTCGGGCATCGTCGTAGGGTTTGCTGATACACAATACGAACACCCCCTCTCTAATGGATAGCCTGGAGTTCGACCTCATCACCTGGCATTGGTGCAGTGCACCTTCTGTCAGCGCAATGCTCTATCAGTGCAACTGTAGACGCTCGCGAAGACGATATTGCTCAATCGTCAAATATCGTTTCAATAAACACGCTTTGTTTAGCCACGGACCGTAAGTTTTAAACCCCCGTTCAGTCCTGGCTCCAGTCTCGTCCTGCGCGAGGCCGGCGGCAAGGCACTTAGCCATCTTGGAAACAAATAAAAATGCCGCGCCCCGGCATCGTCGCCTCCGGGGGCAACCCTGTTATTATCGGCGCCACACTTTCATGCCCTCTTTCCAGCAGATCACGAGCGAATCCATGAGCACCGACAAGACCAACCAGTCCTGGGGCGGCCGCTTCAGTGAACCCGTCGACGCCTTCGTCGCGCGCTTCACCGCCTCCGTCACCTTCGACCAGCGCCTCTACCGCCACGACATCATGGGCTCGATCGCCCACGCCACGATGCTGGCCAAGGTCGGCGTGCTGACCGACGCCGAGCGCGACAGCATCATCGACGGCCTGACCACCATCCGTGGTGAGATCGAAGCCGGCACCTTCGACTGGCGCGTCGACCTGGAAGACGTGCACATGAACATCGAGGCCCGCCTCACCGACCGCATCGGTGTGACCGGCAAGAAGCTGCACACCGGTCGCAGCCGTAACGACCAGGTGGCCACCGATATCCGCCTGTGGCTGCGGGACGAGATCGACCTGATCCTGGCGCAAATCACCCGCCTGCAAAAAGGGCTGCTGGAACAGGCAGAGCGTGAGTCCGGCACCATCATGCCCGGCTTCACCCACCTGCAAACCGCACAGCCTGTGACCTTCGGCCACCACCTGCTGGCCTGGTTCGAAATGCTCAGCCGCGACTACGAGCGCCTGGTGGACTGCCGCAAGCGCGCCAACCGCATGCCACTGGGCAGCGCCGCACTGGCGGGCACCACCTACCCGATCGACCGCGAATACACCGCGCAGCTGCTGGGTTTCGACGCTGTGGGCGGCAACTCCCTGGACGGCGTGTCGGACCGTGACTTCGCCATCGAATTCTGCGCCGCGGCCAGCATCGCGATGATGCACTTGTCGCGTTTCTCGGAAGAGCTGGTGCTGTGGACCAGCGCGCAATTCCAGTTCATCGACCTGCCGGACCGCTTCTGCACCGGCAGCTCGATCATGCCGCAAAAGAAAAACCCTGACGTGCCGGAGCTGGTGCGCGGCAAAAGCGGCCGTGTCTTCGGCGCGCTGATGGGCCTGTTGACCCTGATGAAAGGCCAGCCGCTGGCCTACAACAAGGACAACCAGGAAGACAAAGAGCCGTTGTTCGACGCCGCCGACACCCTGCGCGATTCGCTGCGGGCCTTTGCCGACATGATCCCGGCGATCAAGCCCAAGCACGCCATCATGCGTGAAGCGGCTTTGCGTGGTTTCTCCACCGCGACCGACCTGGCCGACTACCTGGTACGCCGTGGCCTGCCGTTCCGCGACTGCCACGAAATCGTTGGGCATGCCGTGAAATACGGCGTGGACAGCGGCAAGGACCTGGCGGAAATGAGCCTGGAAGAACTGCGCACGTTCAGCGACCAGATCGAGCAGGACGTGTTTGCGGTACTGACCCTGGAAGGCTCGGTGAATGCCCGTAACCATATCGGCGGCACTGCGCCGGCGCAGGTGAAGGCTGCCGTGGTTCGCGGCCAGGAACTGCTCGCCAGCCGCTAACCCAAAGGTAAGTGCCCCGGCAAATAAGGGCGAACACTGAACCTGTGGTGAGGGAGCTTGCTCCCTCGCCACAAAAGCAGTCTTTATTTCTTGGCAGCAATCATCGCCATAAACGCCGGCATCGCCGCTTCCTTGTCCGCCGCGACCCGCTGGGCATTCGGCAGCGCCTGCAGCCGCGCAAGCAACGCCTTGGCCTTCGGCAACTCAGCCAACAGGTCCAACCCGAACAGCTTCCCGGCCACGCTACAAGCCAGGTCCACGCTGTACACAAAATACAAATCTGCAATCGTGAAACTATCCCCCGCCACATACGGCGCGAACTTCCCGTGCCGCCCCAGCGATGCGATTCCCAGCAGCAACTCAGCCCTGGATTTTTCCTTGATCGCCTCCGACACCGGCATCCCGAAAAACGCCTCGGCAAAACACGCGCGGGCCGGCAGCTCAATGTACAGCTCGATTTCCCTGCACAACGCCAGCACCTGGGCACGCTGAAACGGATCGCTCGGCAGCAGCGAACGCCCGCCCTGGGTCTGCTCGATGTATTCGAGAATCACGCTGGTTTCGTTGATAAACCCTTGCTCTACACCCAGTACTGGCACCTTGCTCCGCGGGCTCACGGCCAATGCTTCGGGGGTCTGGCCCGCATAGAAAGGCACCTCTTCAAAGGGCAGCCCTTTCTCCAGCAGCGCCAGTTTGACCATGTTGTAGTAGTTGCTGACCGAAAATCCATAAAGCTTGAGCATCACAAAGCCTCCAGGCCGTGTACGGGGTTGGCAGCAGTGGTTATAGGTCGGGATGCCGCGCCTGACCAGCAGCATCACCCGAGTGAATGGAGGTAGACTGGCGCCCTTTCCTCCAGGAGCCTGCCATGAGCGAGCCAACCGATATCGACAACGACGAAGAAGAGTTCGCCGAGACCACCTTGATTGAAGCGATCGAAAACCAGATCGAAAGCGACAACCCGCCCGCCGCCAAAGCCACGTTCAACAAGTTGACCCTGGTGGGCTACGAGCGCGAAGACATCCTGCAAATGATGGCCCACGTACTCGCCATCGAAATCGACGCGCTGCTCGAAGAAGACCGCGCCTTCAATACCGAATGGTATGAAACTACCTTGCGCGCACTGCCAGAGCTGCCGCCCGAGAAGCAATAGCACCGCCCTTTGTAGGAGCGAGCTTGCTCGCGAAAAACGCCATTACACCGCGCGTATTCAGGATGCCAGCGTTATCGTTAACGCCCTTCGCGAGCAAGCTCGCTCCTACACACTGGACAGCTCGACAAAGTGCGTTCACCTTATGGCTGCTAACGTCTAAAAATTCCTAGAAAGTCTGGAGTCCTTATGTCGTATACCCCTGAGTTGGTTGCCGAACTGGAAATCCTTGCACTCTTTAACCTGGGCAGCTCCCAGGAAGGTCTGAAAGTTCATCAGACTGCCGCTCCCACTGCCATTGCCGCTGCCCGGCGCCTTTACGAAAAAGACCTGATCGACCAGCCAGACGGTGGCTACCTCACCAGCCTTGGCCGGGACGCTGCCGAACATGCACAAGGTCTGCTGACTATCCTGACGACCAGCAAAGAAGCCGCCTGACACCTCGTATCGCCCACGGGATCCTCTTTTCACGGATTCCGCGGGCATTCCTGCGCCCGGGATAAAATTCCGGCGTCAAAAACAAATTCCCGCTAAACCTCCTACGCTACTGGCTGTAAACTCCTACACGGCCGCCCATGTCGGGCCCTGCGAGCCACCGAGTTCGACATGACCCGCACCCATGAAATCCGCCCCGACCTGGACGAAGGCATCGACCGCAAGGTGCTGGCCCAGTTGCGCGCGCGGTTTCTGGCCCTGAACGAAGGCCGCATGGCCCGGGCCATTGAAGGGCTGACGCCACGCCAGCAAAGCGTACTGACGCTGTTGCCGCTGTTTTTTCACGTCAATCACCCGCTGCTGCCAGGCTATGTGTCGGGCAGCACGCCGGCCGGCCTGTCGAATTTTGAACCCGACGCGCAAGCCTTGGCCGAGGCCCAGCGGCTGACCCGCACGTTTTCCTACAAGCCCCGGCACGGCAACCCGCCGCGCCCGATTCATGGCCTGTTCCTGATGGGCAGCCTGGGCACGCTGGCCCAGGCCGATCAAAGTGATATGGACGTGTGGGTCTGCCACGCGGCCGATCTCAGCGAGAACGAGCTGGCCGAGCTGCGCAAAAAATGCCAATTGCTGGAAACCTGGGCCCTGAGCATGGGCGCCGAGGCGCATTTTTTCCTGATCGAGCCGACGCGGTTTATCCAGGGCGAGCGCGACACTCAACTGAGTTCCGAAGACTGCGGCACCAGCCAGCATTACCTGCTGTTGGACGAGTTCTACCGCACCGCCATCTGGCTGGCAGGGCGCACGCCGATCTGGTGGCTGGTGCCGGTGTACGAAGAAACCCGCTACGCCGAATTCACCCATGCGCTGATCTCCAAGCGCTTTATCCGCGCCGATGAAACCCTCGACCTGGGCCACCTGGCCCACATCCCGCCCGGTGAGTTTATCGGTGCCGGCCTGTGGCAGTTGTTCAAGGGCATCGAATCGCCCTACAAGTCGGTACTCAAACTCCTGCTGACCGAGGTCTACGCCAGCGAGCACCCGAGGGTGCAGTGCCTGAGCCTGCGCTTCAAGCGTGCGGTGTTTGCCAACCAGATGGACCTGGACGAGCTGGACCCGTACATCGTGGTCTATCGTCGCATCGAGGAATACCTCAAGGCCCGCAACGAGCCGGAGCGCCTGGAACTGGTGCGACGCAGCCTGTACCTGAAGGTCAACCGCAAGCTCAGCGTCGGCCAGCGCACCGGCTGGCAGCGTTTGCTGCTGGAACGCCTGGCCAATGAGTGGGGTTGGGACCAGCGCCAACTGGCCCTGCTGGACAGCCGCAGCCAATGGAAAGTCCGCCAGGTGGCCTCCGAACGCCGCGCACTGGTCAACGAGCTTAACTACAGCTATCGCTTCCTGACCCAGTTTGCCCGCACCGAACAGAGCGTCAGCCTGATCAACAAGCGCGACATCAATGTACTGGGCAGGCGCTTGTATGCGGCGTTCGAGCGCAAGGCCGGCAAGGTCGAGTTCATCAACCCCGGTATCGCCCCGGACCTGGCCGAAGACACCCTGACACTGGTGCAGTCGCCCAACCGCAAAGAGCCCGGCCAGCACCATTGGGGCCTGTACAACGGCAGCCTGACCGCCCTGGAATGGGAGCATTTTGCGCCGATCAAACGCAGCCGCGACCTGTTGGAAATGCTCACCTGGTGCCACCGCAACGGCGTGATCGACAGCAGCACCCGCCTGGCCTTGCATCCCGGCACCAGTGACATGACCGAGTTCGAGCTGTTCAACCTGCTGGGCAGCCTGCAACAGACCGTCGTCCTGCCGTTGGCCAGCGTCGATGAAGAACGCCTGCTGCGCTCGGCGGTGCCCGAGGAAGTGCTGCTGCTGATCAACGTCGGCGTCGACCCGCTCAAACACCACCGCGACCTGAACATCCTGATGACCACCGAGCGCACCGACTCCCTGAGTTACGCGGGCGTGCGCGAAAACCTGGTGCTGACCCTGGACCAGGTCACCGTCAACAGCTGGAACGAGGTGATGGTCAGCCGCTACGACGGCCCCCACGCGTTGCTCGACTGCCTGCGCGACTACCTCAATCAACTGCCGGCCAATCATTTGCCGCGATTGCGGGTGCGCTGCTTCTGCCACAACCGCGCGCAATTCATTGCCCAGCGCGTGGAAGAAATCTTCGACACTGCGCAAAACCTGCTGCTGGGCCAGGAAAACCATCGCTACCTGGTGCAGGTGCAACAGCACTACCACGTGATGGAGCTGACGCCCGGCCAAGCCAACCATGTGTCACTGGCGACCCAGGACGCGCTGATCACCTACCTCAGCGAAGAGCTGGCCAGCTACAGCCCGTTGCACCTGGACACCATGGCCCTGGAAGACCACGACCTGGCGCTGTTGCTGCCCATGGGCCTGCCCGACTGCGTGCAAGTGTTCTACCGGATCAACGACGGGATTGCCGAGCTGTACGTGCTGGATGAATTCAACGCGCTCTGGCAGCAGCGCCTGCCGTTTCACGACGAGCAAAGCCTGTTGGTGCCGTTGCAGCGCTTCCTGCAGTCGATTATTTATCGCCGCGACGCGCTGCTGCCGCTGGACCCGCAACAGCCTCTCGGTGCGGTACAAATCCAGTATTACCAACTGTTACCGTCAGGCACCGGCCGCGCACGCCGGGCCGAACCGCGCCCTGCGCCGCAAACCCCGGCCAACAAACCGTTCTACGATGTGCAGGCGATTATCGGCAAGGCAGCACCGGGCCAGGTGGGGATCACCTTGTACTGCAATCAACGGGAGTTTTCCGAGCTGGAATTTGGCGACCAACTGTTTGCGGTGGTCGCCCAGGAAATCGTCGGGCAACGCCGGGAGGCCGAACGTTACCGCTGCTACATCACCGATCTGGACTTGTCCGGCCTGCTCGGTGATGTTCAAAGCCCGAGCAATCTGTACCTGCGCTACAAGGCTGATCTGGAACTGGCGCTCAATGAAGCGCTGAACCAGGTTTAAAGCCGGCCCGCTTAAAGAGAGAACGCGCCGCCGTCTTTGGGCTGGCCTTCAACACTGAGCAATTCAAGCTTGAGGGTCTTGCCACCCGGCGCTGGCCAGTCGATATGCTGACCGACTTGCAGGCCCAGCAACGCGCTGCCCACCGGCGCCAGGACCGAGATTTTGCCTTCGTCGGCGTTCGCGTCCTTGGGGTAGACCAGGGTCAGGTGATAGTCCTTGCCACTGCCTTGTTCACGGCAATGCACGCTGGAGTTCATGGTCACGACAGTAGCAGGCACTTCATCGTGGCCAACCACTTCTTCGGCGCGGTCGAGTTCGTGCTGCAGGGCTTCAACGCCCGGCGACGCCTCGCCTACACGGTCGATCAGTTGCTCAAGACGCTGCACGTCAAGACGGGTGAGGATGATGGAAGGTGCGGTCATGATTCAGGCAGACTCCTTTTTTCTGCACAAAAAAGCAAAACCCCGCCAGGAAAAGGCGGGGTTCTCACGGACCTCGATGAGTTGAGGTGTATCCGGACACTACCACAGCACAATAAATAAACAAGACGGCCTCAGGTGGAGGCCTTGCGCTGCTCGGCCTGGGCGACGATCACACGGCGGCGCGCATCATCGGCAGCGCGCCATTCACGGATGTCTTCCACGTGGCGGAAGCATCCGAGGCAGACTTTGTGCTCATCCAGCCGACATAAACTGATACAAGGTGACGGCACCGCCGGGCTGACATTGCTGAACAGCGGCTTGGGCGGGCGTACGGGTGCGGGCTGCGTCACGATCAAATCTCGTCGAAGTCCAGCTCGACGCCGGCTTGTTCCTGGGTGAGGCGCGCGAGCATTTCGCTCAGCAGCTCATCGGTGGTGTCGTGGGTCCAGCGATTTTCTTCTTCATCGTAGTCGAAGTGAAAACCACCGGAACGCGCCGCCAGCCAGAGCTGACGCAGAGGTTCCTGGCGGCTGAAAATCAGCTGGGTGCCGTTCTCAAACTTGACGGTCAGCACACCGGCCGAGTTCTCCAGGTCCACATCCAGACCGCTGTCGTCGAAAATATCCTCCAGCGCTTGCTGGGTCGAATCCACCAGGTCGTGAAAACGGGCTTCGGTCAAACTCATTGTGGGAACCTCGAAAAGTGTCTGGTCTCGCTCAAGCGCCGCACAATACGGACGCGCCATCATGATTGCAAAGGATACCGATTTCATTACCCGAAGCCGTGCGAAATATCCTCAAGTGAGGTAAGCACAATCGCGACAAACTCGGCAAAGCCCCGCCGGACGGGTATTTCGGCACATAGGCAATCTGGCAGGTGGTCGGTATACTCGGGCGCAATTAATGCATATTCAAGGATTTCGCCATGAAGCGCCTGATCTCTTCCCTTGCTGCGCTCGTCGCGGTCGCTTGCCTCGTTAGTGCCTGTGGTCAAAAAGGCCCGCTGTATCTGCCCGATGACAGCAAAGACCCGAATGAACAGGCGCAATCGTCGCAAACCAAAGCGCACAAGCACGACACCTACTAAGGGACCATCATGGACGCTTTTAACTACCGTGACGGCGAGCTGTTCGCGGAAGGTGTCGCGCTGTCCGCCATTGCCGAGCGCTTTGGCACCCCGACCTACGTGTACTCCCGTGCCCACATCGAAGCGCAATACCGCTCCTTTGCCGACGCGCTGGAAGGCACGCCAAGCCTGGTGTGCTTCGCCGTAAAAGCCAACTCCAACCTGGGCGTACTGAATGTGCTGGCGCGCCTGGGCGCCGGTTTCGACATCGTGTCCCGTGGCGAGCTTGAGCGTGTGCTGGCCGCTGGCGGCAAGGCTGACAAGATCGTGTTCTCGGGCGTCGGCAAGAGCCGCGAAGACATGCGCCGCGCCCTGGAAGTGGGCGTGCATTGCTTCAACGTCGAATCCACCGACGAGCTGGAGCGCCTGCAAGTGGTGGCCGCCGAGATGGGCGTTCGCGCGCCGATCTCCCTGCGCGTCAACCCGGACGTAGACGCCGGCACCCACCCGTACATTTCCACCGGTCTCAAAGAGAACAAGTTCGGCATCGCCATCGCCGACGCCGAGGACGTGTACATCCGCGCCGCTCAACTGCCGAACCTGGAAGTATTGGGCGTCGACTGTCATATCGGCTCGCAACTGACCAGCCTGCCTCCGTTCCTCGACGCCCTCGACCGCCTGCTGGCGCTGATCGACCGCCTCGGCGAATGCGGCATCTACCTGCACCACATCGACCTCGGTGGAGGCGTGGGCGTGCGCTATCGCGATGAAGAGCCGCCGCTGGTTTCCGATTACATCAAGGCTGTGCGCGAGCGCACCGAAGGCCGCAACCTGACGCTGATGTTCGAGCCGGGCCGCTACATCGTCGCCAACGCGGGCGTGCTGCTGACCCAGGTCGAGTACCTCAAGCACACCGAGCACAAGGATTTCGCCATCGTCGACGCGGCGATGAACGACCTGATCCGCCCGGCGCTGTACCAGGCCTGGATGGACGTGACCGCCGTCCAGCCACGCGCAGGCGTGGGCCGCAGCTACGACATCGTCGGCCCGATCTGCGAGACCGGCGACTTCCTGGCCAAGGAACGTCAACTGGCCCTGGAAGAAGGCGACCTGCTGGCCGTGCATTCGGCCGGTGCCTACGGGTTTGTCATGAGCTCCAACTACAACACCCGCGGGCGTACCGCCGAGGTGCTGGTGGACGGTGATCAAGCGTTTGAAGTGCGTCGCCGCGAGACGGTAGCCGAGTTGTTTGCTGGCGAAAGCCTGCTGCCGGAGTAAGGTCATGTTGCTGCGTTTTACCAAGATGCACGGGCTGGGCAATGACTTCATGGTCCTCGACCTGGTCAGCCAGCACGCGCACATCCTGCCCAAGCACGCAAAGTTGTGGGGCGACCGGCACACCGGTGTCGGTTTCGACCAGTTGCTGCTGGTGGAAGCACCGAGCAACCCGGAAGTGGACTTCCGTTACCGGATCTTCAACTCCGACGGCTCTGAAGTGGAACAGTGCGGCAACGGTGCCCGCTGTTTTGCCCGTTTTGTGCTGGACAAGCGCCTGACCGCCAAGCGGCAGATTCGCGTCGAGACCAAAAGCGGCATCATCGAGCTGGATATTCGCAGTGACGGCCAGATCGGCGTCAACATGGGCGCGCCACGGCTGGTGCCGGCGGACATTCCGTTCCAGGCCACCGAGCAAGCGCTGAGCTACGCCGTGGACGTGGACGGCAAGACCATCAACCTGGCCGCCGTGTCCATGGGCAACCCGCATGCCGTGCTGCGAGTGGATGACATCAACAGTGCTCCGGTTCACGAACTGGGGCCTAAGATCGAAAACCACCCACGCTTTCCGGCGCGGGTTAATGTGGGTTTCCTGCAGGTCATCGACCGTTCCCGTGCGCAGTTGCGCGTCTGGGAGCGTGGTGCCGGTGAAACCCAGGCCTGCGGTACCGGTGCTTGCGCCGCTGCCGTGGCCGCGATCAGCCAAGGGTGGATGGATTCGCCGCTGCTGATCGACCTGCCCGGCGGACGTCTGTCCATCGAATGGGCAGGCCCCGGCCAACCGGTGAAAATGACCGGCCCGGCCACCCGCGTCTACGAAGGACAGGTCCGTCTATGAGTGAGCAAATCTAATGACTGATAAGCCTCAAGTACCCGCGAAAGCATCCCCAAGCGAAAGTCTGGAGGCCGCAGCCGTTGCGGCGTATCTGGAGGCTAATCCGGACTTCTTCGTCGAACACGAAGAACTGCTGCCGGCCCTGCGCATTCCCCACCAGCGCGGCGACACCGTGTCGCTGGTGGAGCGGCAGATGAAGATCCTGCGCGAGCGCAATATCGAGATGCGCCATCGGCTCTCGCAGCTGATGGACGTGGCCCGCGACAACGACCGCCTGTTCGACAAAACCCGCCGCCTGGTCCTGACCCTGATGGACGCCGCCAGCCTGGAAGAGGCGGTGATTGCCGTCGAAGACAGCCTGCGCCAGGACTTCCAGGTGCCCTTTGTGAGCCTGATCCTGTTCAGCGACAACCCGATGCCGGTGGGTCGCTGGGTCAGCGGCAGCGATGCCCAGACCGCCATTGGCGGCCTGCTGTCCGAAGGCAAGACCATCAGCGGCACTCTGCGCGAGCATGAGCTGGACTTCCTGTTTGGCGCCGAGCAGCGCCAGCAGATCGGCTCCACCGCCGTGGTCGCCCTCAGCCATCAAGGTTTGCATGGCGTGTTGGCCATCGCCAGCCGTGATCCGCAGCACTACAAAAGCTCGGTGGGCACGCTGTTCCTGAGCTACATCGCCGAAGTGCTGGGCCGCGTACTGCCACGCTTTACCAGCGCATTGCGCGCGGTGCGCTAGCCATGGAACGACAACTGGACGCCTACTGCGCTCACCTGCGCAGCGAGCGTCAGGTGTCGCCGCATACCCTGGAAGCCTATTGGCGGGACTTGAACAAGGTCCTGGCATTCTGCGAGAAGCAACACATCAGCAGTTGGAAGGCCCTGGATATCCAGGGCCTGCGCAGCCTGATCGCCCGCCTGCACCAGCAAGGCCAATCCTCCCGCAGCCTGGCGCGCCTGCTGTCGGCGGTGCGCGGCCTCTATCACTACCTGAACCGCGAAGGCCTGTGCGACCACGACCCGGCCAACGGCCTGGCGCCGCCCAAGGGCGAACGACGCCTGCCCAAGACCCTCGACACGGATCGCGCCCTGCAACTATTGGATGGCGCCGTGGAAGATGACTTCCTGGCCCATCGCGATCAGGCAATCCTTGAGCTGTTCTATTCCTCGGGCCTGCGCCTGTCGGAGCTGACCGGGCTTAACCTCGATCAACTGGACCTGGCGGATGGCCTGGTGCAGGTGCTCGGCAAAGGCAGCAAAACCCGCGTATTGCCAGTGGGCAAAAAGGCCCGCGAAGCCTTGCTGCTGTGGCTGCCACTGCGCGCCCTGGCCAACCCGGCGGATGACGCGGTGTTTATCAGCCAGCAAGGCCGCCGCCTCGGGCCCCGGGCCATTCAGGTTCGGGTCAAGGCCGCCGGCGAGCGCGAACTGGGGCAGAACCTGCACCCGCACATGCTCAGGCATTCCTTTGCGAGCCACTTGCTGGAGTCCTCTCAGGACCTGCGCGCGGTGCAGGAACTGCTTGGCCACTCCGACATCAAGACCACTCAGATCTACACCCACCTGGACTTCCAGCACCTGGCAACGGTGTACGACAGCGCCCATCCACGGGCCAAACGCATTAAGGGCAGTGACTCATGAGCATCAAGCTGATCACCTTCGACCTGGACGATACGCTCTGGGATAACGTGCCGGTCATCATCAGCGCTGAGGCGTCGATGCGCGAGTGGCTGGCGACGCATGCCACCAAGGTGGGCGACTTGCCCCTGGAGAAGTTCGCCAGCCTTCGCCAGCAGGTGCTGGAGCGGCATCCCGAGCTTAAATATCGCATCAGCGTGTTGCGCCACAAGGTGCTGCAATATGCCTTCGAAGAGGCCGGATACCCGCTGCCGGAAGCGGCGCAGATGGCAGATGTGTGCTTTGAAGCGTTCATCCACGCGCGCCACCAGCTCACGGTGTTTCCCGAGGCCGAGCCGATGTTGCAAGCGTTGCGCCGTGACTATCTGCTGGGCGTGATCACCAACGGCAACGCCGATGTGCAGCGTGTGGGGCTGGCGGACTACTTTCACTTTGCATTGCGGGCTGAAGACATCGGTATCGCCAAGCCGGATGCGCGATTGTTCCAGGAAGCGTTGCAGCGCGGTGGCGTAGAGCCGGGCGCGGCAGTGCACGTCGGGGATCATCCCGGGGATGACATTGCCGGTGCGCAGCAGGCGGGGCTGCGGGCGGTGTGGTTTAACCCGGCGGGCAAGGCCTGGGAGGCAGAAAAACGCCCGGATGCCGAGATTCGCAGCCTGACCGAATTGCCCGACGTGCTTGCCCGCTGGAACGCATAATCTGATGATGAAGCGCTTTTGTGGCGAGGGAGCTTGCTCCCGCTGGGCTGCGAAGCGGCCCCAAAACCAGCCATGACGTTCTTTCTGGAAAACCGCGCCGGGGCATAATCAGGGCCGCTTCGCGCCCCAACGGGAGCAAGCTCCCTCGCCACACAAACGCTTCATCCTTAGATGGGTGTTGGGCCTGACCCTTTTGATTCGCCCATGAAAAAGCCCGCAGCGACGGCGGGCTTTTTCAGCAAGCAAACAGCAGGCCTTAGATAGGCCGGCTGCCGTACTTGTTATCCGGCTTCTTCGGTGGATCTGCCACCACGTTAGCCTCGACTTCCTGCACTTTGCCGCCTTTAGCGAGGAATTCTTCCATCGCACGGGCCAGCGCATCGCGCTCTTTGTTCTTGGCTTCTACGCTCGGCAGTTCGTCAACCGACACCGCAGCCTTGGCCTTGCCCTTGGCTGCCGGGGCCGGTGCATCGTCGCCACCGTCGTCGTCAGCCACGTCTTCGGCAGCCGCCTCAAGACCTTCTTCGGTTTCGTCGTCGTCGCCTACTTCGAGGTCGTCGTTTTCCAGATCATCGTCGCTCATGTTCTACCTCATGACTTGCGAAAAGCAGATTAGTTATAGCCCAGCTTCGCCACCTGTCGACGGCCGCCGGAAAAAAATCAACATCCACAGGATTTCCAGTGGCTTATGCCCCATCACCGTGCAAGGTGGCGAGGACTTTACGAGCACCGCCATGATCACGGTGCTCGCCCAGATAAACACCTTGCCAGGTCCCCATCGCCAAGCGGCCGGCCCTTACCGGCAAACTCAGCTGGCAGCCCAGGAGACTGGCCTTGAAGTGCGCCGGCAGATCATCCGGACCTTCGTCGTTGTGTTCATATCCCGCCATGCCTTGCGGCACCAGCGCATTGAAGAAACGCTCGAAGTCACGGCGAACCGCCGGGTCGGCATTCTCGTTGACCGTCAACGAAGCCGAGGTGTGCTGCAGCCACAAATGCAACAGTCCCACCCGACAGGCCTTCAATTCAGGCAGGCCGGCGAGCAACTCGTCCGTCACCAGATGAAAGCCCCGGGGCTTGGCCCGCAGGGTTATCAGGGTCTGTTGCCACATACAGTTCTCCGCACATCGGCGCGCATTCTAGCGCGCTCAGGGAAAAAACAAAGTGCCGAATACGCCTACATGCCTGTAAGACATTCGCACACTGAAAAGTGCGGTGTGGATACCATCACAAAGTCACCACAAAACCCATACACCTTTAGCCACAGACAAACCCCAGGCAAAAAAATGCCCGGCAAGCCGGGCATCTTTTTTTCGCGTACTTACAAGTTGTAGCCGCGTTCGTTGTGTTGCGCCAAGTCGAGGCCAACAGCCTCTTCCTCTTCGGTCACCCGCAGGCCCATCACCACGTCCAGCACCTTGAGGATGATGTACGTCACGACAGCGGTGTAGATGACGGTGAAGCCGACGCCTTTGCACTGGATCCAGACTTGTGCAGCGATATCAGTGGTGGTGGCGTTGAAGCCGCCCATCGCTGGTGCCGCGAACACGCCGGTCAGGATCGCGCCGAGGATACCGCCGATGCCGTGCACGCCGAAGGCGTCCAGGGAGTCGTCGTAGCCCAGTTTGCGTTTCAGGGTAGTGGCGCAGAAGAAGCACACTACGCCGGCAGCCAGGCCGATCACCAGGGCGCCCATCGGGCCCACGGTGCCAGCGGCTGGAGTGATTGCCACAAGGCCTGCAACCACACCCGAGGCGATGCCCAGAGCGCTTGGCTTGCCGTGGGTGACCCACTCGGCGAACATCCAGCCCAGCGCCGCAGCAGCGGTAGCGATCTGGGTAACCAGCATCGCCATGCCGGCAGTGCCGTTGGCCGCAGCAGCGGAGCCGGCGTTGAAGCCGAACCAGCCGACCCACAGCATGGCCGCGCCCACCAGGGTGTAACCGAGGTTGTGCGGGGCCATTGGGGTGGTTGGGAAGCCTTTACGCTTGCCGAGTACCAGGCACGCTACCAGGCCGGCAACACCGGCGTTGATGTGCACCACGGTGCCGCCTGCGAAGTCCAAAACGCCCCAGTCGCCCAGCAACGAACCCGGACCGCCCCACACCATGTGGGCAATCGGTGCGTAGACCAGGGTGAACCACACGCCCATGAAGATCAGCATCGCGGAGAACTTCATACGTTCAGCGAACGCACCGACGATCAGCGCCGGGGTGATGATCGCGAAGGTCATCTGGAAGGTCACAAACACGGCCTCTGGGAACAGCGCCGCCGGGCCGGTGATGCTGGCCGGGGTCACACCCGAGAGGAACAGTTTGGACAAGCCACCCACAAACGAGTTGAGGTTGACGACGCCTGCTTCCATACCGGTGGTATCGAACGCCATGCTGTAGCCGTACACGAACCACAAGATGGTGATCAGACCGGTGATGGCGAAGCACTGCATCATCACGGAAAGAATGTTTTTGGAGCGAACCATGCCGCCGTAGAACAGCGCGAGGCCTGGAATGGTCATGAACAGCACCAGCGCGGTGGACGTGAGCATCCACGCAGTGTCGCCGGAATTGAGGACTGGAGCAGGTACTGGGTCCGCCGCCATGGCCAGGGCCGGCATTACGAGGGACAACAGGGCTCCTAGCCCTGCGAATTTACGCAGAGTCATATTGTTTTCTCCTGGGGCGTTGGGGTTTGGCGGCTTAGATTGCGTCGGTATCGGTTTCGCCGGTACGGATGCGAATAGCCTGTTCCAGATTGACCACGAAGATCTTGCCGTCACCGATCTTGCCGGTGTTGGCGGCCTTGGTTATCGCCTCGATAACCCGGTCAAGATCCTTGTCGTCAATGGCGACATCAATCTTCACCTTTGGCAGAAAATCGACCACGTATTCCGCGCCGCGATACAGCTCGGTGTGACCCTTCTGCCGACCGAAGCCTTTGACCTCAGTTACGGTAATGCCCTGCACGCCGATCTCGGACAGTGACTCGCGTACATCGTCCAACTTGAACGGCTTGATGATGGCAGTGACTAGCTTCATGAAAACTCTCTCCCGAATTGGTGGACTTGCCCCAGGAAAACAAACCCGTCTCAAGTCTAAGCGCAGTGCCTGGCTTTGTAACGCTTCGTCGCCTTGGCATTTGCCATTGCGACGCTCGCTAACCACTGGTGACGAAACACCTACCCCGCTCCGTCGGCGCACTGCATCGTCACAGCGACTGCATCAGTGCATGGGTCATGATCGTCTAAGCAGAAAGCTTGCCAGCTCCGTAAAAATCACTGAAATCAGTCCTTTGTTCGCTTGCGCCCACCTGCTTGGGCTCTCGGCTGCGAAGATACGCACGAAAACAGTGCGCGACCGCCCGACCCCATGCGCGAAAAGCGTGCGCCGTGGCCGGTGGAAATGACTATAGACGCTGCGTGATACACTGCCGGCCAACAGATTTTCCGGACTATTTCTCATGCTCGCGCCCAAAGACCTCCTCGACGCCCTGAGCGGCCACGCCTCCCGCCTGTTCAGCAGTGACACGCCGCTGCCGCGCAATGAAATTGAAAGCCAGTTCAAGGCGCTGCTGCAGAGCGGTTTCAGCAAGCTGGACCTGGTGAGCCGGGAAGAGTTTGATAGCCAGATGGTGGTGTTGGCGCGCACTCGGGCGCGGTTGGAAAGCCTTGAGGCCAAGGTGGCGGAGCTGGAAGCGCGACTGACGCCTGCCGCCGAATAAAGCAGCAGCGGGGGAGGCTATCCGGACACGCGCGGTAAAACCTCCTCCGCCTCGCACCACCCTAGCTCGTCTACCCTTGAAAAACCGCAGGAAGCGGCCACTCATTTCAAGGAACGAGCATGTCCCTCGCCATCGTCCACAGCCGCGCCCAGATTGGCGTCGAAGCCCCCGCCGTCACCGTCGAGGTGCACATGGCCAACGGCTTGCCGTCGCTGACGCTGGTGGGCTTGCCGGAAACCGCCGTCAAGGAAAGCAAAGACCGCGTGCGCAGCGCCATTCTCAATTCTGCGCTGCAATACCCGTCCCGCCGCATCACCCTCAACCTCGCGCCCGCCGACCTGCCCAAGGACGGCGGGCGTTTTGATTTGGCGATTGCCCTGGGGATTCTCGCCGCCAGTGTGCAGGTACCGACGCTGACGCTCGATAACGTGGAATGCCTGGGCGAGCTGGCGCTGTCGGGTGAAGTACGCGCGGTAAAGGGCGTATTGCCGGCAGCGCTGGCGGCGCGCAAGGCCGGGCGCACCTTGATAGTGCCTCGGGCCAATGCCGAGGAAGCCTGCCTCGCTTCGGGGTTGAAGGTGATTGCGGCGGATCATCTGCTGCAAGTGGTGGCGCACCTGAATGGACACGTTCCCATCGAGCCTTTCGTTTCCAGCGGCCTGATGTACTTGAACAAACCCTACCCCGACCTGAGTGAAGTACAGGGCCAGCTCGCAGCCAAACGCGCGCTGTTGATTGCCGCCGCAGGCGCCCACAACCTGTTGCTCAGCGGTCCGCCGGGCACCGGCAAGACCTTGCTCGCCAGCCGTCTGCCGGGGTTGTTGCCGCCCCTAAGTGAACAGGAAGCGCTGGAGGTGGCGGCAATTCAGTCGGTGGTCAGCCTGGCGCCGCTGAGCCATTGGCCGCACCGGCCATTTCGCCAGCCGCACCATTCGGCATCAGGCCCGGCGCTGGTGGGCGGCGGCTCGAAACCGCAGCCGGGAGAAATCACCCTCGCCCATCACGGCGTGTTGTTTCTCGACGAGTTGCCGGAGTTTGATCGCAAGGTATTGGAGGTGCTGCGTGAGCCGCTGGAGTCCGGGCATATCGTGATTGCCCGCGCCCGCGACCGGGTGAGTTTCCCGGCGCGCTTTCAGTTAGTAGCCGCAATGAACCCCTGCCCTTGCGGCTACGTGGGCGAGCCGAGTGGGCGCTGTCGCTGCACGCCGGAGCAGATCCAGCGTTATCGCAACAAACTCTCGGGGCCGCTGCTGGACCGGATTGACCTGCACGTAACCGTCGCCCGGGAAAGCACCGCGCTGAACCCGGCCAAACAGTCGGGCGATGACACCGCCAGCGCATCCGTCCTCGTCGCCGAGGCTCGGGAGCGCCAACAGCGGCGCCAGGGCTGCGCCAACGCCTTTCTTGATCTGCCAGGGCTACGCCAGCACTGCAAGCTGGCAAAGGCCGATGAAGGCTGGCTGGAGAGCGCGTGCGAACGACTGACTTTGTCGTTGCGGGCCGCCCACCGCTTACTCAAGGTCGCCCGCACCCTGGCCGACCTGGAACAGGTGGACGCCATTGCCCGCCATCATCTGGCGGAAGCCTTGCAGTACCGGCCTGCCGCTACTGGCTAAACCTCAACGAAACCGGTCAACCTCATGGCGCAAGCCCGCCGCCAGGGTCTCCAGTTCCTTGGCGGTAATCGCCAGGTTCGACACCACTTCACGCTGCTCACTGTTGGCCAGGGCAATGCTCTGCAAGTTGCTGCTAAGCAGTGTCGCCGTGCTGCTCTGCTCCTGAGTCGCGGTGGTAATCGCCGCAAACTGCTGGCCGGCCGAGCGGCTTTGCTCGTCGATCCGCGCCAGCGCCGATGCCACGTCAGCATTACGTGCCAGGCCTTCCTGCATCAGCATGTTGCCTTGCTCCATGGTACTAATGGCGTTGCCGGTTTCCTGCTGGATGCTCTGGATCATCCCGGAAATCTCGTCCGTGGCCTGGCGGGTGCGCGACGCGAGGTTGCGCACTTCATCGGCCACCACCGCAAACCCGCGCCCCTGCTCACCGGCCCGCGCCGCTTCGATGGCGGCGTTGAGTGCCAGCAAGTTGGTCTGTTCGGCAATCGCGGTGATCACCCCGACGATCCCGCCGATTTCCTGGGAGCGCTGGCCCAAGGTGTTGATCACCGTGGCCGTGCTGTTCAGCGCGGTGGCGATGTGTTCCAGCGACGAAGACGCTTCTTGCATCGAGGTGCGCCCGATCTTGGTTTGCTGGGCGTTGTCCTGGGCCAGGCGTTCGGTGTTGCCCATGTTGTCGGCGATGTTCAGCGAGGTGGCGCTGAATTCTTCCACCGCGCCGGCCATGCTGGTGATTTCGCCGGACTGCTGCTCCATGCCTTCATACGCACCGCCAGACAACCCCGACAGCGCCTGGGCACGGCTGTTGACGTCTTCAGCCGCCTTGCGGATGTGCGAAACCATGGTCGACAGCGCTTCGCCCATCTGGTTGAAACTGCGGGCCAACTGGCCAATTTCGTCATGGCTGGAAACGTTCAGGCGCGCACTCAAATCACCGGCGCCCAGGGCTTCGGCCTGACGCACCAGGTCGCCCAACGGCTGCAACTTACTGCGCAGCAGCCAGACTGCCGCGCCCACCGCCAGCAGCATCGCGAGCAAACTGCCGATCACCAGGCGAATGCCCACCGACCAGGTCACCGCGCGAATTTCGGCTTTCGGCATGCTCGCCACCACCGACCACGGGCCGCCTTCAAACGGCACGGCAACGCTGTAGAAGTCTTCGTTCTTGTCGCTCCAGAAACGGCCTTTGCCTGGTTTGGCGGCCAGCTCGAGCATTACCGGAATCGCCTGATCCAGCGCCTGCACGCCAGCCGGCGGCACCAGCCAGTGCTTCTGCTCATCCAGCAGCGCCAGCGAGCCGGTCTGGCCAATGCGGAAGCGCTTGAGGTTTTCGAACTGGGCGTTCTGCGCATCGGTGTAGTCGAAGCCGACAAACAGCACCGCAATCACTTTGCCGCTGGCGTCGCGCACCGGGCTGTATTGGGTCATGTAGGAGCGATCGAACAACACCGCGCGGCCAACGTAGCCCTGCCCGCCGAGCAAGCGTTGATACGCCGGGTGCTGGTGATCCAGCGCCGTACCGATGGCGCGGCTGCCGTCCTGTTTGGTCAGGGACGTGCTGACGCGGATAAAGTCCTCGCCACTGCGTACGAACAAGGTCGCCACGCCGCCCGACATCTGCTTGAACTCGTCGACCTCAGTGAAGTTGTTGTTCAGCACTTCCTCGCCCAGGTACAGCCCTGGCGTCTGCACGCCCGCCACCGTCACCGGTTGGTCAGGGCGCATACTCAAGCCGGCGCTGAAGCGCTTTTCGAACAGCCCGCTCAAACGCTGGGTGCTCTCGCGCAAGGTGCTGTGGAACGTATTGAGTTGGTCAGCCAGCAACCGGGCCTCGCTGGCCAGGTGTTCCTCGCGGGTGTCGAGGTTGGCGGAGTCCAGCGAACGCAGGGCGAATACCGTGCTGCCGCTGATGACAACAGCCAGTATCACCGCGAGGGCAAGACCCAGTTGGGAAGCAATCCGGGCGCGAGGTTGAGACATGAAGGCTCCTGGCCGAGGCCTGGATCATCCTGATCTCATAGCGCTGCTCGGCAAAATTCTAATAGGGGAAACGTTGTAGAACGGTAGTTCCAACAACCCTACTTCGGCGGGCAGGCTCAATACTTGAGCGATTCGCAGGGGTATCACGCAAACGATTGCTCACCGGCGCGTAATCACCTCAATCCAGGCGCTCTACCTGGGGCAATTCCATCGCCTGGACCTCGCCCTGTAGAAAGTCGGCCAGCCGTCGCAAACGCTCACCACCCGGCCGGGTTTTCGGCCATACCAAATAGTAACTTTCCCCACTGGCCACGGCGGTTGGCCATGGCAGGCTCAGGCGGCCCTGGGCCACGTCTTCGGCCACCATCAACAAGTCGCCCATAGACACGCCATAACCTCGGGCGGCGGCGATCATACCCAGTTCCAGTGTGTCGAACACCTGCCCGCCCTTGAGCGAAACCTGGGATGACAAGCCCATGCGCTCCAGCCAGTAGCGCCAGTCACGCCGGTCGGGTGTCGGATGCAGCAACTCGGCCGTGGCCAGCCGGGTGACGTCCCAGGGCCCGTCGCTCAACAGGTTTGGCGCGCCCACCGGAATCAGCAGTTCAGGAAACAGGTAGCTGGCCTCCCAGTCCGGCGGGAAATGGCCATTGCTCAGCAAGACCGCGCAATCGAACGGCTCTTGGTTGAAATCCACTTCATCGACGTTCATCCAGGCGCTGGTCAGTTGCACTTCATTACCCGGCTGCAAATGCCGGAAGCGACTGAGCCGCGCCAGCAGCCAGCGCATGGTCAGGGTGGAAGGCGCCTTCATGCGCAAGATGTCGTCCTCCGCATTCAGCGTATGGCAGGCGCGCTCCAGGGCCGCAAAGCCTTCGCGCACGCCCGGCAGCAACAGGCGCGCCGCCTCGGTGAGCTGCAAGGTGCGGCCGCTGCGCTGGAACAGGCGGCAGGCAAAATGCTCTTCCAGGGTGCGAATGTGCCGGCTCACCGCGCTTTGGGTAATCGACAATTCTTCCGCCGCCCGGGTGAACGAGTTGTAGCGGGACGCGGCTTCAAACGCGCGCAAGGCGTAAAGAGGAGGGAGACGACGAGACATGGGGAAAGCTCCGACGGCGCAATATCGAAACCCTACCAGAATCATTCAGGCATGAGTTTTAATCATGCAAGCCATCAGATTTATCCCTTTGTGCAAAGCGCTGTGAGCGCCGAGAATCAACCCTTCCACTCTTCCCCGACTTTTTGAGCGTGATGATCATGCAGCATCCGGCACGTACCGAACTCTGGGCCATTCTGCGGCTGTCAGGGCCGCTGATTGCCTCACAGTTGGCCCACATGCTGATGGTGCTGACCGACACCCTGATGATGGCCCGCCTGAGCCCCGAGGCCCTGGCCGGCGGCGGCCTGGGTGCGGCGAGCTATTCGTTCGTGTCGATTTTCTGCATCGGCGTGATCGCAGCCGTAGGCACGCTGGTCGCGATTCGCCAGGGCGCAGGCGACATCGAAGGCGCCACCCGGCTGACCCAGGCCGGGCTGTGGCTGGCCTGGTTGATGGCGCTGGTGGCCGGTTTGCTGCTGTGGAATCTCAAGCCGGTGCTGCTGATGTTCGGCCAGACCGAAACCAACGTCGCCTCAGCCGGCCAGTTCCTGACCATCCTCCCGTTCGCCCTGCCCGGCTACCTGACGTTCATGGCCCTGCGCGGCTTCACCAGTGCGATCGGCAAGGCCACGCCGGTGATGGTCATCAGCCTGTGCGGCACGGTGATCAACTACCTGCTCAACCACGCGCTGATCGAAGGCATGTTCGGCCTGCCGAAACTCGGGCTGGTGGGCATTGGCCTGGTCACGGCCGTCGTTGCCAATTGCATGGCACTGGCGCTGGTCTGGTACATCAAATACAACCGCGCCTACGACGCGTATCCGCTGCGCAAGGGCCTGCTGCGGCCCAACCTGCATTACCTGCGGGAACTGTGGCGCCTGGGCCTGCCGATTGGTGGCACCTACGCGGTGGAAGTCGGGTTGTTTGCCTTCGCGGCGCTGTGCATGGGCACCATGGGCAGCACCCAATTGGCCGCGCACCAGATCGCCCTGCAGATTGTGTCGGTGGCGTTCATGGTGCCGGCGGGCATGTCGTACGCGATCACCATGCGCATCGGCCAGCATTACGGTGCCGGGAACCTGCTGGAAGCGCGTCTGGCCGGGCGGGTTGGTATCGGCTTTGGCGCACTGGTGATGCTGGGCTTTGCAGCGGTGCTGTGGTTGTTCTCGCACCAACTGATCAGCTTGTTCCTCGACCAGAACGACCCGGCGTTTCGCGATGTGATCAACCTCGCGGTCAGCCTGCTGGCGGTGGCGGCGTGGTTTGAGCTGTTCGACGGCGTGCAGACCATCGCCATGGGCTGCATTCGTGGGCTCAAGGATGCCAAGACCACGTTCCTGGTCGGGCTGGGTTGCTACTGGCTGATCGGCGCACCGGCCGCGTGGCTGATGGCGTTTAACCTCGGCGGGGGGCCGACCGGCGTGTGGTGGGGCCTGGCCCTGGGCCTGGCGTGCGCGGCAGTCAGCCTGACCTGGGCGTTTGAACGGAAGATGAAGCGGATGATTCGCCAGGAGCCTGAAACCCACCGCGGGTTTCAAGCCGCACAGCCTGAGTAACGACTGTACTCGGTCAAACGTGGGAGCGGGCTTGCTCGCGAACGCGGTGGGTCAGCTGTGAATTAGTTGGCTGAAATACCGCATTCGCGAGCAAGCCCGCTCCCACATTTTTGATCGTGGTTCACAGCGTTAGATCACGCCGCCCACCAACTGCTGGCTGTCACCAAACGTCAGGTAGTCCACCAGTTCGGCCAACGGCAACGGCTTGCTGATCAGATACCCTTGGGCCTGGTCACAGCCGAACAACCGTAGCAACGCCAACTGCTCGGCGGTTTCCACGCCCTCGGCCACCACTTCCAGGTTGAGGTTGTGGGCCAGGTTGATCATCGCGTGGACCAGCTTACGGTTCTCTTCGCGCTCTTCCATGCCGCCGACAAAACTCTTATCGATCTTCAGCAAGGCAATCGGCAGGCTGTTGAGGTGCACGAACGACGAAAAGCCGGTGCCAAAATCATCCAGGGAAAAGCGCACGCCCAGCCGGCCAAGGGCGTCCATGGTCTGCTTGACCAGGTCGCTGCGGCGCATCACGGCGGTTTCCGTCAGCTCAAACTCCAGCCATTGGGCTTCCACGCCGCGCTCGGCAATCAGCCGGCTGAGGGTGCTGAGCAATTGGCTGTCCTGGAACTGGCGGAACGACAGGTTGACCGCCATGTGCAACGGCGCAATCCCGCGCTCGCGCAGGTCTTGCATGTCGCGCAGGGCCCGGGAAATGACCCAGTAGCCCAGCGGCACGATCAAGCCGCTCTGCTCGGCCAGCGGCACGAACTCGCTCGGCGGCAACAGGCCGCGCTCGCCGTGGCGCCAGCGCACCAGCGCTTCGAGGCCGACGATATGCCCGTCGTCGAGGTCCAGGCGGGGTTGGTAATGCAGTTCCAGTTCGTCACGGCGCAACGCCCGGCGCAGTTCGCTTTCAAGGTCAGCGAGGCTGCGGGCATTGCGGTTGATGCGTTCGTTGAAGATATGAAAGGTGCAGCCCTGGGTGCTCTTGGCTTGCTGCATGGCGATGTGCGCGTGCCACATCAGCGGGTCGGCGCCGGCCTTGGCGCGGGCATGCGCCACACCGAGGCTGCAACCGATCAGCAGGCTTTCGCCATCGACCCAATACGGTTCGGCCATGGCTTCGATGATGCGCTCGGCCATCCATTCGGCGCGCTGGGGCGCACGGCGGGTGTCGATCAGCAGGGCGAATTCATCGCTGCCCAGGCGCGCCAGTTGGTCGCCGGCCTCCAGCTGGCTTTTAAGCCGCGAGACCACTTGCAGGATCAGCCGGTCGCCAGCCTGGTGGCCGAGGGCGTCGTTGGCGTGGCGAAAGTTGTCCAGGTCGAGGTGACCGAGGGCGACGCCACGGCCTTCGTTTTCCGCCAGGCGGGCGGTCAACAGGGTCTGGAAACCCTGGCGGTTGGCGATGCCGGTCAGCGGGTCCTGCTCGGCCAGGCGTTGCAGGGTGTTTTCCAGCACACCGCGCTCGCGCACATGCCGCAGGCAACGGCGCAATGTATCCGCATCCAATACATTCAGGATCAGCCAGTCGCTGACGCCGAGGGGCGAAACCAGAGGTTCCTCATCCAGCAATAATACCGTTGGCAAGCTGCAACGACCGGGGCCGGGCTGAAGACTGGCCGTGGTCAACAACACCGCACTGTGATCGTCGTCGAACAAATTGCTCACAGACTCCCAGTTTGGTGCGCTGATCAGCACAGCTCCGTCGCCCATCGGCGCCAGGCACTCGCGCAATAACGCTGCCCACGCCGGCATATCGGCCAGTAGCAGCAAACGCAAGGGTTCGACAGGCGTAGACAAGCTAGCTCCCTAGACTCTGCAAAATTTCGTTGGCGGCGGGCATTATGACGTGCGACCCGATAATGACCAAAGATATGGGTTATCAAATACGCACTGTGCGGCTCTAGAACGAACAATAGTCCTAAATACCCTGCACATCCTGCGGCAAAGTAACAAAACCGGCAAATTTAGATCGAGTGGTACGTCACACTGTCGTTCAGAGGCAGCAGAATCTTGCCAGCCTGTTAAAATGCCCGCCCTTTTGATCAATGACTTCCTGAATTTCGTATGTCCCGACTCAATCCCCGGCAGCAAGAAGCCGTGAACTACGTCGGCGGCCCTCTATTGGTGCTCGCCGGTGCCGGTTCCGGCAAGACCAGCGTGATCACCCGCAAGATCGCGCACCTGATCCAGAGCTGCGGCATCCGTGCCCAGTACATCGTCGCCATGACCTTTACCAACAAGGCGGCGCGGGAAATGAAAGAGCGCGTCGGCACCCTGCTCAAGGGTGGCGAAGGCCGTGGCCTCACCGTGTGTACCTTCCACAACCTGGGGCTGAACATCATCCGCAAGGAGCATGTGCGGTTGGGCTACAAGCCGGGCTTCTCGATCTTTGACGAGACCGACGTCAAGGCCCTGATGACCGACATCATGCAAAAGGAATACGCGGGCGACGACGGCGTCGACGAGATCAAGAACATGATCGGCTCGTGGAAAAACGACCTGATCCTGCCCGCCGAAGCCCTGGAAAACGCGCGTAACCCCAAGGAACAGACCGCCGCCATCGTCTACACCCACTACCAGCGCACGCTCAAGGCGTTCAACGCGGTGGACTTCGACGACCTGATCCTGCTGCCGGTGAAGCTGTTCCAGGAACACGCCGACATCCTTGAAAAGTGGCAGAACAAAGTCCGCTACCTGCTGGTGGACGAATACCAGGACACCAACGCCAGCCAGTATTTGCTGGTGAAGCTGCTGATCGGCAAGCGCAACCAGTTCACCGTGGTCGGCGACGACGACCAGTCGATCTACGCCTGGCGCGGCGCCCGCCCGGAAAACCTGATGTTGCTCAAGGACGATTACCCGTCCCTGAAAGTGGTGATGCTGGAGCAGAACTACCGCTCCACCAGCCGCATCCTGCGTTGCGCTAACGTGCTGATCTCGAACAACCCCCACGAGTTTGAAAAACAACTGTGGAGCGAGATGGGCCACGGCGACGAGATCCGCGTGATCCGCTGCCGCAACGAAGACGCCGAAGCCGAGCGCGTGGCCGTCGAACTGCTCACGCTGCACCTGCGCACCGACCGGCCCTACAGCGACTTTGCGATCCTGTACCGCGGTAACTACCAGGCCAAGCTGATCGAGCTGAAGCTGCAGCACCACCAGATTCCGTATCGTCTGTCGGGCGGCAACAGCTTTTTCGGACGCCAGGAAGTGAAAGACCTGATGGCCTACTTCCGGCTGATCGTGAACCCGGACGACGACAACGCCTTCCTGCGGGTGATCAACGTCCCACGCCGGGAAATCGGTTCGACCACCCTGGAAAAGCTCGGTAACTACGCCACCGAACGCAAGATCTCGATGTACGCCGCCACCGACGAGATCGGCCTGGGCGAACACCTGGACACCCGCTTCACCGATCGCCTGGCGCGCTTCAAGCGCTTCATGGACAAGGTGCGCGAGCAATGTTCCGGCGAAGACCCGATCAGCGCCCTGCGCAGCATGGTCATGGACATTGACTACGAGAACTGGCTGCGCACCAACAGCTCCAGCGACAAGGCTGCCGATTACCGCATGGGCAACGTGTGGTTCCTGATCGAGGCGTTGAAAAACACCCTGGAGAAGGACGAAGAAGGCGAGATGACCGTCGAAGACGCCATCGGCAAGCTGGTCCTGCGGGACATGCTTGAACGCCAGCAGGAAGAAGAAGACGGCGCCGAAGGCGTGCAGATGATGACCTTGCATGCGTCCAAGGGCCTGGAATTCCCCTACGTGTTCATCATGGGCATGGAAGAGGAAATCCTCCCGCACCGCTCCAGCATCGAAGCCGACACCATCGAGGAAGAACGGCGCCTGGCCTACGTGGGCATTACCCGCGCGCGTCAGACACTGGCCTTTACCTTTGCCGCCAAGCGCAAGCAGTACGGCGAGATCATCGATTGTGCCCCCAGCCGGTTCCTCGACGAACTGCCGCCGGACGACCTGGCGTGGGAAGGCAACGACGACACACCGACCGAAGTCAAAGCCGTTCGCGGCAACACCGCCCTGGCGGATATACGCGCGATGTTAAAGCGCTAGAATCGACTACTTTTTAATCTACTTTCGGCGCGTGTTGCGCCAACAGAGGAAGCTTTCGTGGAAGCACTGCACAAGAAAATTCGCGAAGAAGGCATCGTGCTTTCCGATCAGGTACTTAAGGTCGACGCCTTTTTGAACCACCAGATCGACCCGGCACTGATGAAGCTGATCGGCGACGAGTTCGCTGCGTTGTTCAAGGATTCGGGGATCACCAAGATCGTCACCATCGAAGCCTCGGGCATTGCGCCGGCAATCATGACCGGCCTGAACCTGGGTGTGCCGGTGATTTTCGCACGCAAGCAGCAGTCCCTGACCCTGACCGAAAACCTGCTGTCGGCGACGGTGTATTCCTTCACCAAGAAAACCGAAAGCACCGTGGCGATTTCTCCGCGCCACCTGACCAGCAGCGACCGCGTGCTGATCATTGATGACTTCCTGGCCAATGGTAAGGCGTCCCAGGCGCTGATTTCGATCATCAAACAGGCCGGCGCGACCGTGGCGGGCCTGGGGATTGTGATCGAGAAGTCGTTCCAGGGTGGCCGTGCGGAGCTGGACGCGCAGGGTTATCGGGTTGAGTCGCTGGCGCGGGTGCAGTCGCTGGCGGGTGGGGTTGTGACCTTCATCGAGTAAGCACTGATCGTTCTCACGCTCTGCGTGGGAACGATCATCACGGTACGGTTGCCTGAAGCCCTGCCAACAACAGGCGCTGATACAGGTCCTCTTTCAACCCCTCCGGCTTATCCAGCCGCATCCGCACCAAATGCTCGGGAAACGCCGCAGGCTCCGGTGCATCCAACGCCGCCTTACCCAGCTCCAAAATCTCCGTCAGCTTGAATTTGCTCTTGAGCCAGTTCAACGCCCGCAACAAATCCCGCTCTTCATCCGTGAAATCACAGCCCAACGGATACTCCGGAAACAACCGTGGGTGCCGCGCCTGAATCGCCTGCAAACGCTCCGGCGTGTTGTCGGCAAAGCGCGGATCCAGCTGGAAATCCTTCGGCAACTTCCCAGCCTTTTGCGCCTGGTCGATCAAGTCTTCCTGGAACCGCGAGTCGGTGATATTCAGCAGCCTCTCAATCACCTTGGCATCGGTCTGCCCGCGCAAATCCGCGATCCCGTATTCGGTGATGACGATGTCCCGCAGGTGCCGAGGAATCGTGCAGTGCCCGTACTCCCAGACAATATTGGAACTGACGTCACCACCCGATTCGCGCCAACTGCGCAGGATCAGGATCGAGCGCGCGCCTTCCAGCGCATGGCCTTGGGCGACGAAGTTGTATTGCCCGCCAACGCCGCTGAGCACGCGACCGTCTTCCAACTGGTCGGCCACGCCCGCGCCCATGAGGGTCACGGTAAACGCGCTGTTGATAAACCGTGCATCGAGGCGCTGCAAGCGCTTGAGCGCTTCTTGCCCGTACAGCTCGTTGATGTAGCTGATGCGGGTCATGTTGAATTCCAGGCGCTTGCTCTGTGGCAAGTCCCGCAAGCGCTCGTAAAAACTGCGCGGCCCGAGGAAGAAGCCGCCATGCACCGAGATCCCGTCGGTCTGCGCCGCTTCGTCCAGGGTGCCGGCGTTGGCCCGCTGCTGGGTCGCGACGTCCGGGTACACCTTGCGCCGCACAATTCCGGCATCGGCCAGCACCAGCAGGCCGTTGACGAACATTTCGCTGCAACCGTAAAGGCCACGGGCGAACGGCGCGACGCCGCCTTCATGGCTGATCAGCGGCGCCCATTGGTACACATCCAGGTCGGTGAGCAGCAGGCGATACGCCTCGTTATCTGCCTGGCGCGCCAGTAACGCAGCGGTCAGCGCGTCGCCCATGGAGCCGATGCCGATCTGCAAGGTGCCGCCGTCGCGCACCAGGGTGCTGGCGTGCAAACCGATAAAGTGATCCTGGAAACCCACCGGCATGTTCGGGGTGGAGAACAGCGTGGTGCTGTCCTTCTCGTCGATCAGAAAGTCGAATTCGTCCATGCCAAGCTCGGCGTCGCCGGGCATGTAGGGCAAATCACTGTGCACCTGGCCCACCACCAGAATGGTCTCACCGGCCTCGCGGCGCTTGGCGATCATCGGCAACAGGTCGAGGGTGATGTCGGGGTTGCAGCTCAGGCTCAGGCGGTCCGGGTGTTCGGCGCTACTGGCTACCAGTTGTGCCACGAGGTTCAGGCCAGCGGCGTTGATGTCACGGGCGGCATGGCTGTAGTTGCTGCTGACGTAATCCTGCTGCGCCGAAAGGCTGTGGAGCAAACTGCCGGGCTGCAGGAAGAACTGTTGCACGTGAATGTTGGGCGGCAGGTTGTCCTTACGCAGCGCAGCGAGGAAATCCAGCTCGGGATAGTCACCAAAAACCCGTTCGATAAAGGGTTCGAGAAAGCGCTTCTGCAAACCGTCACCCAAGGTGGGACGGCCCAGGGCCAGTGCGGTGTAGATCGTCAGCGCCCGGTCCGGCAGCTTGGCGATACGCCGGTACAGCGCGTTGGCGAACAGGTTGGGTTTGCCCAGGCCCAGGGGCATGCCCATGTGAATATGCGCCGGCAACCGTGCCAGTACGTCGTCGACTGCTTGCTCGATTGAACACAACTGCACCATCCGACTTCTCCCGAACATTCCATGAATTGGGGTTGGACCGAGCTTGCCGGGTCTTTGCTGCAAAGAACAGCCTCAAAAGGTAAATCGCGGGCACAAAAAAGCCGCTGGTCAGCGGCTTTTTTGGCGAAGATCGGTTTATTTAAGCCCCGACATCTTCTCGATCGCGCCTTTAAGCTCGTCATCCGAGCAATCGGCACAGGTGCCTTTTGGCGGCATGGCGTTCAGGCCCGTGATGGCCTTGGCCAGCAGGCCGCTGAGGCCACCCTGGTGATCCGCGCGGTCTTTCCAGGCCGCGGTGTCGCCAATTTTCGGTGCGCCCAACAGGCCAGTACCGTGGCAAGCGTTGCAGTGTTTGGCGATCACGTCATCCGGCGATTTAGCACCACCGCCACCGCCCGCCGCCACTGCCACTTCCATCCCCTTGCACTCTTGCCCCTGGACGCAAACCTGGCCGACAGGCTCCAGGCGTTTGGCAATTTCATCATTGGTCGCAGCTTGAGCGCTGACGGCCCAAAGGGCCAGTACGGTTGCTGGTGCAGCCAGCATTTTCATAATTAGGTTCACGCGTTCACCCTCAATGGTGGCTATTCACGCCTGCGGCCACGGTTTCGCAGGCGGCGAAAGTATAACGGTTAGCCCGCCCCGCTGAAACAACCCTATTAAACAAAGGGAGATTCAGCAGCGCGGAATGCAGCTACGGGAGTCTCTGCGACATAGGCAGGACGCCTCTTTTCTTAAAAGTTCGCGGGTGTGGCTGCGCTGATTAGTCGCGCCGGCACTTCGAACGGGTTGCGAAAACGGTGCGGCTTGGTGCTTTCAAAGTAGTAGCTATCGCCGGCTTCGAGCACAAAAGTTTCAAGGCCGACCACCAGCTCCAGGCGACCTTCCACCAGAATCCCGGTTTCCTCGCCCTCATGGGTGAGCATCTCTTCGCCGGTATCAGCACCTGGCGGGTAGATCTCGTTGAGGAACGCAATCGCCCGGCTCGGATGTGCGCGGCCCACCAGTTTCATGGTGACGGCGCCGTCGGAGATGTCGATCAGCTCATTGGCTTTATAGACGATCTGGGTCGGTTTTTCCTGGAGGATCTCCTCGGAAAAGAACTCCACCATCGACATGGGTATGCCGCCCAGCACCTTGCGCAAGGAGCTGATAGAGGGGCTGACACTGTTTTTTTCGATCATCGAAATAGTGCTGTTGGTGACGCCCGCGCGCTTGGCAAGCTCACGCTGGGAAAGACCTTTCAGTTTACGGATGGATTGCAGTCGTTCGCCGACGTCCAATGCAGGAGCCTCCTAGGATTCAGGCGTTGTTGTAATTGAGCGTTATCATGGCGACAGCGTTCAGTATTTACAACACTTTGGCCTAAATCCCGGGATCTGCCATTCGTAGGTGCCGCTCAAGCGCCGGAATAGAGCCGTGGCACCCGGCGCAGGTTGCAGAAAATCTGATAGGGAATGGTGTCGGCAGCGGTGGCAACGTCACTGGCGAGGATGTTTTTGCCCCACAACTCGACGGTAGAGCCGAGCCCGGCCTGTGGCACGTCGGTCAGGTCGATACACAGCATGTCCATCGACACACGGCCCAGCAACTGGCTGCGCTGGCCGGCCACCAGCACCGGCGTGCCGGTAGGTGCGTGGCGCGGGTAGCCGTCGGCATAACCCATGGCAACCACGCCGATGCGCATCGGTTTCGGGGTGATGAATTTTGCGCCGTAGCCCACCGGCTCGCCGGCCGGCAGTTCACGTACGCAGATGACTTTCGATTCGAGGGTCATCACCGGCTGCAAACGCGCGGCGATGGCCTGGTCTTCACCAAATGGGGTGGCGCCGTAGAGCATGATGCCCGGGCGTACCCAGTCGCTGGAAACGTTCGGCCAGCCCAGCACAGACGGCGAATTGCGCAGGCTGACCAGGGCGGACAAGCCCTGGCGCGCCGCTTCAAACACTGCCACTTGTTCTTCGCTGCTGGTGCTGTCCAGCTCATCCGCACGGGCGAAGTGGCTCATCAACACGATCTTCGCGACTTTGCCGCTGGCCAGCAGGCGCTGATAAGCGGCGTGATAATCCTTGGGGTGCAAGCCAACACGGTGCATGCCCGAATCAAGCTTGAGCCACACGGTCAGCGGCTTGCTGAGCGACGCCTGCTCGATGGCGTCCAGTTGCCACAGCGAATGCACCACACACCAGAAATCATGCTCGATGATCAGCGGCAGCTCGTCGGCTTCGAAAAAGCCTTCGAGCAACAGCACCGGCGCACGAATCCCGGCGGCCCGCAGTTCCAGGGCTTCCTCGATGCAGGCCACGGCAAACCCGTCCGCCTCGGTTTCCAGCGCCTGAGCCACGCGCACGGCACCATGGCCGTAGGCATCCGCCTTGATCACGGCGAGGGCCTTGGCCCCACCCGTGACTTCACGGGCCAGTTGGTAGTTATGGCGCAGGGCTTGGAGGTCGATCAGGGCACGGGCAGGACGCATGGCGGCAGGCTTCTAGGCGGCGGTGGGAAGAAAAAACCGACACCCGCTGACAACGCGAGCACCGGGAGAGGAGTTTTGCTTAAGGCAGAGCAGCCACAACCGACAGCTCAACCAGGATTTGCGGTTCGCAGAGCTTTGCTTCAACCGTGGCACGGGCTGGCGCGACGCCTTTTGGCAGCCATTTGTCCCATACCGCGTTCATCCCGGCGAAATCGGCGTCGATGTCCTTCAGGTAGATGGTCACCGACAGCAACTTGCTCTTGTCAGTACCGGCCAAGTCCAGCAAACGCTCGATATTAACGAGGGTTTCGCGGGTCTGCTGTTCAATCCCGGCACTCATGTCGTCGCCGACTTGCCCGGCCAGATACACGGTACCGCTGTGAACAACGATCTGGCTCATTCGCTCATTGGTGAGCTGGCGCTGGATTGACATGTTTTGCGGACTCCTGGTGGTTGCCATAACGGGAAATATCGAGGCCTGCGGCGCTGATCTGCGGGGTTTTCTTCGCGATCAAGTCCGCCAGCAAACGACCAGAGCCACAGGCCATGGTCCAGCCGAGGGTGCCGTGGCCGGTGTTCAGGAACAGGTTTTTGAACGGGGTCGCCCCCACGATCGGCGTACCGTCCGGGGTGGTCGGGCGCAGGCCGGTCCAGAAACTGGCCTGGCTCAAATCACCGCCCTGAGGATAAAGGTCGTTGACGATCATCTCCAGGGTTTCCCGCCGACGCGGGTTAAGCGACAGGTCAAAACCGGCTATTTCAGCCATGCCGCCGACGCGGATGCGGTTGTCGAAACGGGTGATCGCGACCTTGTAGGTCTCGTCGAGAATGGTCGAGGTCGGGGCCATCGCCGCGTTTGTGATCGGCACGGTCATCGAGTAACCCTTGAGCGGGTACACCGGCGCCTTGATCCCCAGCGGCTTGAGCAATTTCGGCGAGTAGCTGCCGAGGGCGAGCACGTAGCGGTCGGCGGTTTCCAGCTTGCCGTCGATCCACACACCGTTGACCCGGTCACCGGCGTAGTCCAGGCGCTGGATATCTTGCTCGAAGCGGAATTCGACACCCAGTTGCTTGCACATGTCGGCAAGGCGGGTGGTAAACATCTGACAGTCGCCCGTCTGGTCGTTCGGCAGGCGCAGGGCACCGGCCAGGATGTCAGTGACGTTCGCCAGGGCCGGCTCAACCCGGGCAATACCGGCGCGGTCCAGCAGCTCGTAAGGCACGCCAGACTCTTTCAACACGGCGATGTCCTTGGCGGCGCCATCCAACTGGGCTTGGGTGCGGAACAATTGCGTAGTCCCAAGGGTACGGCCTTCGTAGGCAATGTCGGTTTCGGCGCGCAATTCGTCGATGCAGTCGCGGCTGTACTCGGACAGGCGCACCATGCGCTCCTTGTTCACCGCATAACGGCTGGCGGTGCAGTTGCGCAGCATCTGCGCCATCCACAGGTACTGGTCGATGTCGGCGGTGGCCTTGATCGCCAGAGGCGCATGGCGTTCCAGCAGCCATTTGATGGCTTTGAGCGGCACACCCGGCGCAGCCCATGGCGAGGCGTAGCCCGGCGAGATCTGCCCGGCGTTGGCAAAACTGGTCTCCATGGCCACAGCCGGTTGACGGTCGACCACGACCACTTCAAAACCAGCTCGTGCCAAATAGTAGGCACTGGCCACGCCAATGACACCGCTACCCAAGACCAGAACGCGCATGTTTATTCCCTCATCACGGCCAGACCGCTGACGTTTGTTGTTCAGCACAAAGATGTGGGCAGTATAAAAAGCAATCGCCAGTGCATTTCACTATATAACTGCCTATATTTGGCGACAATTCTCGGCAAAAACCCTTTTCACGGAGGAGCATCCCCTATGCGGACCAACACTCAGACCAAGCGGGAACTGGACAAGATCGACCGCAACATCCTGCGCATCCTGCAGGCAGACGGGCGAATTTCGTTTACTGAGCTGGGGGAAAAGGTCGGCCTGTCGACCACGCCGTGCACCGAGCGGGTCCGGCGTCTGGAGCGCGAAGGGATCATCATGGGCTACAACGCCCGGCTCAATCCGCAGCATTTGAAGGGCAGTTTGCTGGTGTTTGTCGAGATCAGCCTGGACTACAAGTCCGGCGACACCTTTGAAGAATTCCGACGTGCCGTGCTGAAGTTGCCCCACGTGCTGGAGTGTCACTTGGTCTCCGGGGACTTCGACTACCTGGTGAAGGCGCGGATCTCGGAGATGGCGTCGTACCGCAAACTGCTCGGCGATATCCTGCTCAAGCTGCCCCACGTAAGGGAGTCCAAGAGCTATATCGTGATGGAAGAGGTGAAGGAAAGTTTGAACCTGCCCATCCCGGATTGAGGGCTAGACCAGCACTTGCCGCGTGCTCGCCATGTACTCGTGTATCTGCTTCTCCACCCGTGGATGGATCAACTCCACCGGGCCGCGGCCGTTGGGGCATGGCAAGGTTGGCGTGGTGCCAAACAGGCGGCAAATCAGCGGGCGTTCGCCGTACACGGTGCAGCCGTTGGGGCCCAGGTGCACGCAGTTGAGTTCGTCCATCGCCGCTTCCTGCTCGGCAGCGGTCTTGCGCGGCAGGCGCGACATTTCCTCGGTGGACGTGGTCACCGGCCCACAGCAGTCATGGCAACCCGGGACGCACTCGAACGA
This sequence comes from Pseudomonas sp. K2I15, assembly GCF_002204795.1. Taxonomy (GTDB): domain Bacteria; phylum Pseudomonadota; class Gammaproteobacteria; order Pseudomonadales; family Pseudomonadaceae; genus Aquipseudomonas. Next base: position 267,832 of record NZ_NIXO01000001.1, on the reverse strand, counting down.
GGGAATCTGCCGGCGCAGCGCGTTGACTTTCTGGCTGTTGCAACTCATCGACACAGGGACCGAACGGTGAATAGGCGTGGATTCTGCCCTAAAAGCCCCCGTTGAGACAGCTTCGTCCGACCGCTGTATCCTGCGTCAAATTTTCCAAACAGGGAGGCTCCCCATGACCGCCAGCGCCCGGCACGCCAATTCCTACTACGCCGCCAGCAGTTTCCCGCAGCCTGATTATCCGATGCTGACAGGTGAAATCGTGGCCGATGTGTGCGTGGTCGGCGGCGGTTTTTCGGGGCTGAACACCGCCCTGGAACTGGCTGAACGGGGTTTCAGCGTGGTGTTGCTGGAGGCGCGCAAAATTGCCTGGGGCGCCAGCGGGCGCAATGGCGGGCAGTTGATTCGTGGCGTCGGTCACGGCCTGGACCAGTTCACCAACGTCATCGGCACCGATGGCGTGCGCCAGATGAAACTGATGGGCCTGGAAGCGGTGGAGATCGTGCGCCAGCGGGTCGAACGTTCGCAGATCGCCTGCGACCTGACCTGGGGTTACTGCGACCTGGCCAACAAACCCCGCGACCTGGAACACCTGGCCGCCGACGCCGAAGAACTGCAAAGCCTCGGCTATCGCCATGAAGTGCGCCTGCTACAAGCCAGCGAAATGCGCAGCGTGATCGGCTCCAATCGGTACGTGGGCGGCATGATCGACATGGGCTCCGGCCACCTGCACCCGCTGAACCTGGCTCTAGGTGAGGCGGCAGCAGCACAGCAGTTGGGCGTCCAGTTGTTCGAGCATTCCGAGGCGGTGCGCATCGATTACGGCCCCGAGGTCAACGTTCACACCGCCCAGGGCAACGTGCGCGCCAAGACCTTGGTGCTGGGCTGCAACGCTTATTTGAACGGCCTCAACCCGCACCTGAGCGGCAAAGTGCTGCCCGCTGGCAGCTACATCATCGCTACCGAACCGTTGAGCAAAGCCCAGGCAGCCGAACTGCTGCCGCAAAACATGGCGGTGTGCGACCAGCGAGTGACGGTGGACTACTTCCGACTGTCAGCCGACCGACGCTTGCTGTTCGGCGGCGCCTGCCATTATTCCGGACGCGACCCACAGGACATCGGCGCCTACATGCGGCCGAAGATGCTGCAGGTGTTCCCGCAACTGGCCAACGTGAAAATTGATTACCAATGGGGCGGCATGATCGGCATCGGCGCCAACCGCCTGCCGCAGATTGGCCGGCTGGCCGACCAACCCAACGTGTATTTCGCCCAGGCCTATGCCGGGCACGGGCTCAATGCCACCCACCTGGCGGGCAAACTGCTGGGCGAAGCCATCAGCGGCCAGCAAAGCGGGCGTTTTGACCTGTTTGCCAAGGTGCCGCACATCACCTTCCCGGGCGGCAAGCATTTGCGCTCGCCGCTGCTGGCGCTGGGAATGCTCTGGCACCGGTTGAAAGAACTGGTCTGAATCAACCGCGCCAGAAGGGTTTCAGCCCTTCCTGGCGCGCCTGTTCGACGTTCAGGCCAATATCGCGCAACTGCTCGGGAGTCAGTTCCAGCAAGGTTTTGCGCGTGTGCATGCGGTGCCAGAACAGGGACCAGCGGCCCAGCGCACGCGGCATGGTGCGTGCCGACATCCCCTGCTGCTGCCCTGCTTCAAGTTCCTGACTGTGTAACGCCAACCGCACATCGCTCAAACCGCTCATTTTCCTGCCCCTCATTTACGTATTGCCATGAGTCCGTAGGATGAGCCGGTGCGCAAAACCATGACAGATTCAACCACCCAGTATTAAATCCATACAGATACTGCCTATCTGCGGCTGAATCCTGTATTTTCAGCCTATCTGTACTGGTAACCGGGAAGCATCGCCATGACGCTATACGTCAACCTCGCCGAACTGTTGGGCACGCGCATCGAGCAGGGCTTCTATCGCCCGGGCGATCGATTGCCATCAGTGCGGGCCTTGAGTGTGGAGCACGGGGTGAGCCTGAGCACCGTACAGCAGGCCTATCGCGTGCTGGAAGACAACGGCCTGGCGATGCCCAAGCCCAAGTCCGGCTACTTCGTACCGGTAGGCCGCGACTTGCCGGCACTGCCCGCCGTAGGCCGCCCGGCCCAGCGCCCGGTGGAAATATCCCAGTGGGACCAGGTACTGGAACTGATTCGCGCGGTACCACGCAAAGACGCCATACAGTTGGGCCGAGGCATGCCAGATGTATTGTCGCCGACCATGAAACCCCTGCTGCGCAGCCTCGCCCGAATCAGCCGGCGCCAGGACATGCCGGGGCTGTATTACGACACCATCCACGGCAACCTGGACCTGCGCGAACAGATCGCGCGCCTGATGCTCGATTCAGGCTGCCAACTGACGCCCCAGGACTTGGTGGTCACCACCGGCTGCCACGAAGCGTTGTCCGCCAGTATCCACGCCATCTGTGAGCCTGGAGACATCGTCGCCGTCGACTCGCCAAGCTTCCACGGCGCCATGCAAACCCTGAAGGGCCTGGGCATGAAAGCCCTGGAAATCCCCACCGACCCGCTCACCGGGATCAGCCTGGAAGCGCTGGAGCTGGCACTGGAGCAGTGGCCGATCAAGGTCATCCAGCTGACCCCCAACTGCAACAACCCGCTAGGCTACATCATGCCGGAGTCGCGCAAATGCGCGCTGCTGACCCTCGCCCAGCGCTTTGACGTGGCGATCATCGAAGACGATGTGTATGGGGAATTGGCCTACAGCTACCCGCGTCCACGCACCATAAAATCCTTCGACGAAGATGGCCGCGTCGTACTGTGCAGCTCCTTCTCGAAAACCCTGGCACCCGGCCTGCGGATCGGCTGGGTGGCACCCGGCCGTTACCTGGAGCGCGTGCTGCACATGAAATACATCAGCACCGGCGCCACCGCTACCCAGCCGCAGATCGCGATTGCCGAGTTCCTCAAAAACGGGCATTTCGAACCGCATTTGCGGCGGATGCGCACCCAATACCAGCGTAATCGTGACTTGATGCTCGAGTGGGTCAGCCGCTATTTCCCTGTGGGCACCCGCGCCAGCCGCCCACAGGGCAGTTTCATGCTGTGGGTGGAACTGCCGGAAGGCTTCGATACGCTGAAGCTCAACCGATTGCTGGTGGATGAAGGTGTACAGATTGCTGTGGGAAGTATCTTTTCCGCCTCCGGCAAGTACAGGAACTGCCTGCGCATGAACTACGCTGCCAAACCAACGCCGCAGATTGAAGAGGCTGTGCGCAAGGTCGGCGCAACCGCCATCAGGCTGCTGGCCGAAACAGTGGACTGACCTTTCTCGGGAAATAGCCGTCATATGCCGACAACCGCCCTGATCCGGAACCCATGTCATTGATGACCCAACGGCTATTACCGTTTTTCCTGCTGGGCATCCTGGCCCTGGGCGGCTGCGCCACCATCGACCCGCCACGCACGCCCAGCCAGGCGCTGCCCGCCAGCGAGTCGTCATTCGGCCGCTCGATCCAGGCCCAGGCTGCGCCGTACAAAGGCCGCTCCGGGTTCCGCCTGCTGCCTAACAGCAGCGAGGCCTTCATGGCCCGCGCCGAACTGATCCGCAACGCCCAGACCAGTCTCGATTTGCAGTACTACATCGTCCACGACGGCATCAGCACCCGCATGCTCGTGGACGAGCTGCTCAAGGCCGCCGACCGTGGCGTGCGCGTGCGCATCCTGCTGGACGACACCACCAGCGACGGCCTGGACCAGATCATCGCCACCCTAGCCGCCCACCCGCACATCCAGATCCGCCTGTTCAACCCGCTGCACCTGGGCCGCAGCACCGGCGTCACGCGGGCCATGGCGCGGCTGTTCGACCTGTCGCTGCAACACCGGCGCATGCACAACAAGCTGTGGCTGGCAGATAACAGCGTGGCCATCGTTGGCGGGCGCAACCTGGGGGATGAGTATTTCGACGCCGAACCCAACCTCAACTTCACCGATATCGACATGCTCAGCGTGGGCCCGGTGGCCGAGCAACTGGGCCACAGCTTCGATCAGTACTGGAACAGTGCCCTGAGCAAACCCATCGGCGACTTCGTCAGCAATGCCTCCAAAAGCGACCTGGCCAGCGCCCGCGTACGCCTGGAAGACTCACTTGCCGAGTCACGCCAGCAAAACCATGCGTTGTATAACCGCCTGCGCACCTACAAGACCCAGCCGCGCATGGACATCTGGCGCCGCGAGCTGATCTGGGCCTGGAACCAGGCGCTGTGGGATGCGCCGAGCAAAGTGCTGGCCAAGGCCGATCCGGACCCCCGGCTGCTGCTGACCACCCAACTGGCGCCGGAGCTGGAAGGTGTCAGCCATGAACTGATGATGATTTCGGCTTACTTCGTACCGGGGCAGCCTGGGCTGGTGTACCTGACCGGTCGTGCGGACGCCGGCGTCTCGGTGAGCCTGCTGACCAACTCCCTGGAAGCCACCGACGTGCCAGCGGTGCATGGCGGTTATGCGCCCTATCGCAAGGCACTGCTGGAGCATGGGGTGAAGCTCTACGAATTGCGCCGCCAGCCGGGAGACGGTGGCGGCAGCGGCCCCCATCTGTTCCGCAAAGGCACCTTCCACGGCTCGGACTCCAGCCTGCACAGCAAGGCGATCATCTTTGATCGGGAGAAATCCTTCATCGGCTCATTCAACTTCGACCCGCGCTCGGTGCTGTGGAACACCGAAGTCGGAGTGCTGGTAGACAGCCCGGAGCTGGCGGAACACGTGCGCAACCTGGCGCTGGAAGGCATGGCGCCGGCCTTGAGCTACGAGGCGAAACTACAAGATGGCCAAGTGGTGTGGGTGACCGAAGACAACGGCCAACTGCACACCCTGACTCGCGAACCGGGCAGTTGGTGGCGCCGCTTCAATGCCTGGTTCGCCACATCCGTCGGGCTGGAACGCATGCTTTAAGAACAGCGCAGAGCCCTGTGGGAGCCGGGCTTGCCCGCGATTGCGGAGTGTCAGGCACAGGATGCGCAAGCTGACACTTCGCTATCGCAGGCAAGCCAGCCAGCTCCCACAGTTGTTCGCATTTCAAGTTCAGGCCGGCTGTGTAGCGCCGAATGCGCCTTGGCGAAGTAACAGAATCACCAGCCCCAACGCCCCCGCCGCCATCAACAGCGGCAAGGCATGCCCGCTGATCCACTGGCTGCCCGCGCCGGCCACCAGTGGCCCGATCAGGCAGCCAATGCCCCACAGCTGCGCGATATGCGCATTAGCACGCACCAAAGCGTCGTCACGGTAGCGTTCGCCAATCAGGATCAGCGACAAGGTGAATAACCCGCCGGCACTGGCCCCGAACAGCACCCACACCGGCCAGATCATCAGCGTATCCAGCAACGGTGGAATCGCCAGGCTCGTCGCCAGCAGCATCAGCGCGCAGCCGAGAAACAGCGTGCGCCGAGGCAGATAATCCGCCAGTGCGCCGATGGGCAATTGCAACAACGCATCACCGACCACCACCGTGCTGACCATCGCCAAGGCAATCTCGGCGGTAAAGCCTTGTTGCAGGCAATACACCGGCAACAGCGTAAGAATCATCGCTTCGAACGCGGCGAATAACGCCACCGCCCAGGCAATCGCCGGCAAGCCCTGGCAGAAGCGCAGCAAGTCGCCGAAGGTCACGCTGAAGGACTCGGCGGTCGGCGCGCCGGAACGGCCCAGGAGCAGGATCGGCGAGAAGGTCAGCAAGCCGACACCGACCCAGAATCCAATGTCGTTATTCGTGCCCAGCGCGCCCAGCAACAACGGGCCCGACAGTTGACTCAAGGCATAGCTGCAGCCATACAGCGCCACCAGACGGCCGCGCCAGCGCTCTATCACCAGTTGGTTGATCCAGCTTTCGCCGAGGATAAACACGATGGTCAGGATCACCCCGATCATCAGCCGCAGCACCAGCCACACCGGGTAGCTGGGCAATACCGCCAGCAAACCGATGGAAATCGCCCCGGCCCACAGGCACAGGCGCATCAGGTTCGCCGTGCCCAGGCGCGAGGCCAGGCCGCTGGAGACCTTGGCGCCGAGCAGCACACCGAAGGCCGGCATCGCGGCCATTACACCGATGGCGAAGCTGCCGTAGCCCCAGCTTTCCAGGCGCAGCGACACCAGCGGCATGCTCACGCCCAGGGCCAGGCCCACGCTCAAGACCGACGCCAACACGGCGAAATAGGTCGCCCAACGCATTTCCACGCTCCTGTGGATCATTATTTTTCAGGGCCGCAAACGAACTGTAGGAGCGAGCTTGCTCGCGAAAAACTTGAGCGCGCTGCGGGCATTCAGAATGCCTGCGTCATCGTTCAAGTCCATCGCGAGCAAGCTCGCTCCTACAGGGGTCGCCGGGGTTACTTACAACTTGATCCAGGTCGCCTTCAGCTCGGTGTACTTGTCGAACGCGTGCAGCGACTTGTCGCGGCCGTTACCCGACTGCTTGAAACCACCAAACGGTGCGGTCATGTCGCCGCCATCGTACTGGTTGACCCACACGCTACCGGCACGCAGTGCCTTGGCGGTGAGGTGCGCCTTGGAGATGTTCGACGTCCACACCGCAGCGGCCAGGCCGTATTGGGTGTCGTTGGCGATCGCAATGGCTTCTTCTACGCTGTCGAAGGCAATCACCGACAGCACTGGGCCGAAGATTTCTTCCTGGGCGATCTTCATGGCGTTGGTCACGCCGTCAAAAATCGTTGGCTCGACGTAAGTGCCGCCACTTTCCTGCAACGTGCGCTTGCCACCAGCCACCAGCTTGGCGCCATCAGCATGCCCGGCTTCGATGTACGACAGCACGGTGTTCATCTGCTGGGTGTCCACCAGCGCACCGACCGTAGTGGCCGGATCCAGCGGGTTGCCTGGCTTCCAGGCCTTGAGGGCCTCGATCACCAGCGGCAGGAATTTATCCTTGATGGAACGCTCTACGAGCAGGCGCGAGCCGGCGGTGCACACTTCGCCCTGGTTGAAGGCGATGGCGCCGGCGGCGGATTCGGCAGCGGCTTGCAGGTCCGGGGCATCGGCAAACACGATGTTCGGGCTCTTGCCGCCAGCTTCCAGCCAGACGCGCTTCATGTTCGACTCGCCGGAGCGGATCAGCAATTGCTTGGCGATCTTGGTGGAACCGGTGAACACCAGGGTGTCGACGTCCATGTGCAGCGCCAGGGCGTTGCCCACGGTGTGGCCATAGCCCGGCAGCACGTTGAACACGCCTTTCGGGATACCGGCTTCAACGGCCAGTGCAGCGATGCGGATGGCGGTCAGCGGCGACTTTTCAGACGGCTTGAGGATCACCGAGTTACCGGTAGACAGCGCCGGCCCGAGTTTCCAGCAGGCCATCATCAGAGGGAAGTTCCACGGCACGATGGCCGCGACAACGCCGACTGGCTCACGGGTCACCAGGCCCAGTTGGTCGTGGGGGGTGGCTGCGACTTCGTCGTAGATCTTGTCGATGGCCTCGCCGCTCCAGCTCAACGCTTGCGCCGCGCCTGGGACGTCGATGTTCAGGGAATCACTGATCGGCTTGCCCATGTCCAGGGTTTCAAGCAGTGCCAGCTCTTCGGCGTTGGCCTTGAGCAAGCCGGCGAAACGGATCATGGTGGCTTTGCGCTTGGCCGGCGCCAGGCGCGACCAGGCACCGGAATTGAAGGTGGCGCGGGCGTTTTCAACGGCGCGCTGGGCGTCGGCGAGGTCACAGCTGGCAACGGTTGCCAGCAGGCGGCCATCGACCGGGCTCAAGCATTCGAACGTGTCACCGGAAACGGCGGCAGTGTATTCGCCATTGATGTAGGCGCGGCCTTCGATCTTCAGATCCTTGGCGCGTTGTTCCCAGTCGGCACGGGTCAGGGTGGTCATGCGAGTGTCCTCCTCTTGTTGAATACAAGGGCCAGGCGATGTACCCAGCACCTTCGAAGAATTCTTGCCCGGCCAGCCAGCTGTTCGGCTCAAGGCAGCTGCCACCCTAAACCAGCGACGATGGATGTTTCAATATATTTGACATAACGGCAGCAAACGCCCTTGCGATGTTCATTTTAATAAACATAGACTTTGAGCTCTCCAACCGCAGGCCAGACGGGACACGCCCATGAACATCCAGAATATCGTCGACTTCAGCCAGGCCAGGACCGAGCCTGATCGCTACCGTCCGGCCGCGGAGAAAATCCTCAAGGGCGACCCCGAGCAAACCGTCTACAACCACTACAACAGCCCGTGCGGCCAAATGAACGCCGGGGTATGGGAAGGTGAAGTCGGGCAGTGGACGGTCAACTACACCGAGCATGAGTACTGCGAGATCGTGCAGGGCGTTTCTGTATTGCGCGACGCCGACGGCAACGCCAAGACCTTGCGGGCCGGCGACCGGTTCGTCATTCCGGCAGGCTTCAGCGGCACCTGGGAAGTGCTTGAACCCTGCCGCAAGATCTACGTGGTGTTCGAAGAAAAGGCCTGATCAATTCTTCAGGCACAAAAAAAAGCCCGCATCGTGAGATACGGGCTTTTTTTCACAAGAAAGAAAACCAATTACTTGATTTTGCCTTCTTTGTAGATCACGTGCTTACGAACGCGCGGGTCGAACATTTTCTTTTCGAGCTTGTCCGGGGTAGTACGCTTGTTCTTGTCGGTAGTGTAGAAGTGACCAGTACCGGCGCTAGAGATCATTCGAATCAATTCACGCATGATTTAGCTCCTTAGATTTTGCCGTCGCGGCGCAGTTCGGCCAGCACGACAGTGATGCCACGCTTGTCGATGATACGCATGCCTTTGGCAGATACGCGCAGACGAACAAAACGTTTCTCTTCTTCAACCCAGAAGCGGTGATGCTGCAGGTTTGGCAGGAAACGACGACGGGTTTTGTTGTTTGCGTGGGAAATGTTATTCCCAGTCACCGGACCCTTACCGGTAACTTGACAGACTCTCGACATGCCTCAGCCCTCTAAAACCACATGCCCAACCCGGCATGGGTTGGCCGCTTAATCTCTCAGTCATTTGGCGCCAGGCGCCGCGTTTCTTTAGGGTCTTACCGGCTACACCTACTAGCGAAGGAACCGGGCCCCTAGAAAAGAGCGCTGCTTTATACCAGAAAGACCCCAGTGCAACAACAGGCCGTGTGTTTTTACACGCGTAAATCCAGGCTATGGACGCCTGAACCGTTGCCAGGGTGGGCCGCTACAGAAGCTAACCGCTCGTCGCACAGAATGATTTACAGCGCCCGCGCGCACTGCAAAGTGCTCGGCAAAACGACCTGAGGCGCCATCAAAACAGTATTTGAGGCAAAAGCACAGGCAAAAATGGGCTAGTCATTTGTCAATCAGCCTACTACGGTAGGACTTTTCCAGACTGCACTCGCAGATGGGCCTTCGATCTGCAAAGGAAACCGAATATGCGCCTCGCTGCCCTACCGCTATTGCTAGCCCCTCTTTTTATTGCTGCACACGCCCAGGCGGCCACCACCTTGAGCGTCTGCACCGAAGCCAGCCCCGAAGGCTTCGACGTGGTGCAATACAACTCGCTGACCACCACCAACGCCTCGGCAGACGTATTGATGAACCGACTGGTGGACTTCGACGCTGCCAGCGGCAAGCTGGTCCCGAGCCTGGCGGACAGCTGGGAAGTGTCGCCGGACGGCCTCACCTACACCTTCAAGCTGCACCCGGACGTTAAATTCCATCGCACCGAATACTTCACCCCAAGCCGCAGCCTGACCGCCGAAGATGTGCGCTTCAGCTTCGAGCGCATGCTCGACCCGGCCAACCCGTGGCACAAGATCGCCCAGAGCGGCTTCCCCCACGCCCAGTCGCTGCAACTGCCCACGCTGATCAAGAAGATCGACGCCCTCGACCCGCTGACCGTGCGCTTTACCCTGGACCACGCCGACTCGACCTTCCTCGCCGCACTGAGCATGGGTTTTGCTTCGATCTACCCGGCGGAATACGCCGACAAACTGCTCAAGGCCGGCACCCCGGAGAAACTCAACAGCCAGCCTATCGGCACCGGGCCGTTCATTTTCGGGCGCTTCCAGAAAGACGCATCGATTCGCTACAAGGCCAACCCGGACTACTTCGCCGGCAAGCCTGCGGTGGATAACCTGATCTTTGCGATCACCCCTGACGCCAACGTGCGCCTGCAAAGATTGCGTCGCGACGAGTGCCAGATCGCCTTGTCACCCAAGCCACTGGATATCGATGCCGCCAAGAAAGACGCCGACCTGAAGATCGAGAAAACCGCAGCCTTCATGACCGCGTTTGTCGCCATCAACAGCCAGCACCCGCCTTTGGACAAGCCGGAAGTTCGCCAGGCGATCAACCTGGCCTTCGACAAGGCGAGCTACCTCAAGGCCGTATTCGAAGGCACCGCCGAAGCCGCTAACGGCCCCTTCCCGCCCAATACCTGGAGCTACGCCAAGGACTTGCCGGGCTACCCGCAAGACATCGCCAAGGCCAAGCAGCTACTGGATCGCGCCGGGCTCAAGGACGGCTTCAAGACCACCATCTGGACCCGGCCGTCGGGCAGCCTGTTGAACCCCAACCCAAGCCTCGGCGCGCAGTTGCTGCAAGCGGACCTGGCCAAGGTCGGCATCCAGGCTGAAATCCGCGTGATCGAATGGGGCGAGCTGATCCGCCGCGCCAAGGCTGGCGAGCACGACCTGCTATTCATGGGCTGGGCCGGCGACAACGGCGACCCGGATAACTTCCTCACTCCGCAGTTCTCCTGCGCCGCAGTGAAGTCTGGCACCAACTTCGCTCGCTACTGCGACCCTGCGCTGGACAAGCTGATCAGCGCCGGCAAGACCACCAGCGAACAGGGCGTGCGCAGCAAGCTGTACCAGCAAGCCCAGGCGCAGATCCAGCAACAGGCACTGTGGCTGCCATTGGCACATCCGACCGCGTTTGCGCTGACTCGCAAGAATGTCGAGGGGTATCAGGTGAGCCCGTTCGGTCGCCAGGATTACTCCAAGGTCAGCGTCAAACCATAAGCCCGGCCTCCTGTAGGAACGAGCTTGCTCGCGAAGGTCGTTAACGATAACGCGGGAAACCTGACACCCAACGGTGCTCTCAGGTTTTTCGCGAGCAAGCTCGCTCCTACAGAACCTACATCCAGCCATATTCCGCCATCGACAGCGGATCACCCTCCCCCACAATGATGTGGTCCAGCACGCGCACGTCCACCATCTCCAACGCCTGTTGCAGCACTTTGGTCAATTTTCGATCAGCGATGCTGGGCTCGGCGCTGCCGGAAGGATGGTTGTGGCACAGGATCACCGCCGCGGCGTTGTAGTCCAAGGCCCGCTTGACCACTTGCCGGGGGTAGACCGTGGCATTGTCGATGGTGCCTTGAAACAGCTTCTCGAAACCCAGCACCCGATGCTTGGCATCGAGAAACAGGCAGCCAAATATCTCGTGGGGCTCATGGCGTAACAGTGCCTTGAGGTAGTCACGCACGGCCACCGGGCTTTCCAGCACCGAATCATTGCGCAGGCGCTCGGCCAGATGGCGACGGGCCATTTCCAGCACCGCCTGGAGCTGGGCAAACTTCGCCGGCCCCAACCCCAAGTGCTGGCTGAACACCAACTGCCGGGCCTCCATCAACGCCCTCAGGCTGCCAAATTGCGCCAGCAGGTGCCGCGCCAGGTCCACGGCACTTTTACCAGCCACACCCGTGCGCAGGAAAATCGCCAGCAGTTCGGCGTCGGAAAGACTCGCCGCCCCCAACTCCAACAGCTTCTCCCGCGGACGCTCTGCCGCAGGCCAATCGCGAATACTCATGGCACCTCCGTGTGCATGTGCGCCGCTGTTGCATGGCGGACGCTGTGGTATCTTAGGCCATCTTTTTGCGTGCGATTTCACCTGGGGAGGGGGCATCGCAACGCCATCACTGAACTGGAAAGGCAAACCAATGCAGCGTCTGTATCGGAAACGCATCGTTCTCGGCGTCGGCGGCGGCATTGCCGCCTACAAGAGCGCAGAGCTGGTTCGCAGGCTCCTGGACCAAGGCGCCGAAGTGCGCGTGGTCATGACCCGTGGCGGCAGTGAATTCATTACCCCATTGACCATGCAAGCCTTGTCCGGCCACCCGGTTCACCTCGACCTGCTGGACCCTGCGGCCGAAGCCGCCATGGGCCACATCGAGCTGGCCAAATGGGCCGACCTGGTGCTGATCGCCCCGGCCACCGCCGACCTGATCGCCCGCCTGGCCCAAGGCATTGCCGATGACCTGCTGACCACACTGGTGCTGGCCACCGACGCCACCGTCGCCATCGCCCCGGCCATGAACCAGGCCATGTGGCGCGACCCGGCCACCCAGGCCAACACCCAACTCCTGCAAAGCCGAGGCCTCAAGGTCTTCGGCCCGGCCTCCGGCAGCCAGGCCTGTGGCGACGTTGGCATGGGCCGCATGCTCGAAGCCACCGACCTCGCCCAATGCGCCGCCGACTGCTTCCAGCACCTGGCCCTGACCGGCAAGCACGTGCTGATTACCGCCGGCCCGACCCAGGAAAACATCGACCCGGTGCGCTACATCACCAACCATAGCTCAGGAAAAATGGGCTTTGCCCTGGCAGAAGCGGCGGTCGAGGCAGGCGCCCGGGTAACGCTGATCACCGGCCCGGTGCATCTGCCGACCCCGGATCGCGTCACCCGAATCGACGTAGTCAGCGCCCGCGACATGCTGGCGGCCTGTGAGGCGGCGATTCCCTGCGACCTGTTTATCGCCTCGGCAGCTGTAGCGGACTACCGCCCGGAAGTGGTTGCACCGCAGAAACTCAAGAAAGACCCTACAAGTGGCGACGGCCTGCTCCTGCAAATGGTCCGCAACCCGGACATTCTGGCTACCATCGCCACCCGTGCAGACCGCCCCTTCAGCGTCGGTTTCGCCGCCGAAACCGAGCATTTGCTGGACTACGCCGCACGCAAATTGAAAGACAAAAACCTCGACCTGATTGTCGCCAACGATGTCGCCAACCCGAGCATCGGCTTCAACAGCGAGGAAAATGCCATCAGCGTGATCGACCGCGAGTTGCACGCTACCGTTTTCGCCCAGACCAGCAAGGGCAAGATTGCCCGCCAACTGATCTCTTTTATCGCCCTACGGCTGAACCAGGTTTAATTTCCATGCACGCTTTGCAAGCCAAGATCCTCGACCCACGCATCGGCAACGAATTCCCGCTGCCGGCCTACGCCACGCCAGGCTCCGCCGGCCTCGACCTGCGCGCCATGCTCAAGCAGGACACCGTGCTTGAGCCGGGCCAGACCATCCTGATTCCTACCGGCCTGTCGATCTACGTGGGCGACCCAGGCCTGGCTGCGCTGATCCTGCCGCGCTCCGGCCTGGGCCACAAACACGGCATCGTCCTCGGCAACCTGGTCGGCCTGATCGACTCGGATTATCAAGGCGAGTTGATGGTGTCCTGCTGGAACCGTGGCCAGACCGCGTTCAACATCGCCATCGGCGAACGCATTGCCCAGCTTGTACTTGTGCCGGTGGTGCAGGCGCACTTCGAGCTGGTCGAAGAGTTCGACGAAACCCAGCGTGGTGCAGGTGGCTTCGGGCATTCGGGCAGCCACTGACTAAGCTGAACTGACTTAACAGAACCATGCCGGGTGCCTCACCCGGCCTGACGCCAACGCATGGCCTTTCAGGATGAAGAATGCGCGGAACTTATCAGCAAGGTTTCCCCTGTGAAATCAGGGCATTAAGCGGGCAAAAGGGCGGTGCTCCGGCGCCGATGGCACTTTTGCACCACGAACTCTATGCCAAAAACGCCGTCTTACCCTTCAGTTTGAGCCTGCCGGTCAGCACCCTTGAGGCCAGCCCAGCCCCTTATCGATGGAGTTCCCCCCCGCAATGAGCAACGCAGCCCGAGTCGCCCCGACATTCCCCGACAGCATTTTCCGCGCCTATGACATCCGTGGCGTGGTCCCCAAGACCCTGACCGCCGAGACCGCCTACTGGATCGGCCGCGCCATTGGCTCCCAGAGCCTGGCACAGGGCGAGCCCAACGTTTCCGTGGGCCGTGACGGCCGCCTGTCCGGCCCCGAGCTGGTCGAGCAACTGATCCAGGGCCTGGCCGACAGCGGCTGCCATGTCAGCGACGTGGGCCTGGTGCCGACGCCTGCGCTGTACTACGCGGCCAACGTGCTGGCCGGCAAGTCAGGCGTAATGCTCACCGGCAGCCACAACCCGTCGGACTACAACGGCTTCAAGATCGTCATCGCCGGCGATACCCTGGCCAACGAACAGATCCAGGCCCTGCACACCCGCCTGAAGACCAACGACCTGACCAGCGGCACCGGCAGCATCACCAAGGTTGAGATTCTCGATCGCTATTCGGACGAAATCACCCGCGACGTCAAACTCGCCCGCCGCCTGAAAGTGGTAGTGGACTGCGGCAACGGCGCGGCCGGCGTGATCGCCCCGCAACTGATCGAAGCCCTGAACTGCGAAGTGATCCCGCTGTTTTGCGAGGTCGACGGCAACTTCCCCAACCACCACCCGGACCCGGGCAAGCCTGAGAACCTGGTGGACCTGATCGCCAAGGTCAAGGAAACCGGCGCCGACCTGGGCCTGGCTTTCGATGGCGACGGCGACCGCGTCGGCGTGGTGACCAACACCGGCAATATCGTGTTCCCGGACCGTTTGCTGATGCTGTTTGCCCGTGACGTAGTGGCCCGCAACCCGGGCGCCGAGATCATCTTCGACGTCAAATGCACCCGCCGCCTGACCCCGCTGATCAAGGAATATGGCGGTCGCCCGCTAATGTGGAAGACTGGCCACTCGTTGATCAAAAAGAAAATGAAGGAAACCGGCGCCCTGTTGGCTGGCGAAATGAGCGGTCACGTGTTCTTCAAGGAGCGCTGGTTCGGGTTTGACGACGGCATTTACAGCGCCGCTCGTCTGCTGGAGATCCTCAGCAACGAAAAATCCACCGCGGAAGACCTGTTTGCAACCTTCCCGGATGATATTTCTACGCCAGAGATCAATATCCATGTGACCGAAGAGAGCAAATTCAGCATCATTGACGCACTGCACGATGCGCAATGGGGCGAAGGCGCCAACCTGACCACCATTGACGGCGTGCGGGTCGATTACGCCAAAGGCTGGGGCCTGGTTCGCGCATCCAACACCACACCGGTGCTGGTGCTGCGTTTCGAGGCGGATTCCGAGGCTGAGTTGCAGCGCATCAAGGACGTGTTCCACGCCCAGTTGAAACGTGTTGCCCCTGATCTCCAATTACCGTTCTGATTTTTTGTACCGGAGCCCTGAATGACCCTCGAACGCGAAGCCGCCGCCAATACCGCCAAGGTCCTTTCCGAAGCGTTGCCTTACATTCGACGCTACGTCGGCAAGACGCTGGTGATCAAGTACGGCGGCAATGCCATGGAAAGCGACGAGCTGAAAACCGGCTTTGCCCGCGACATCGTGCTGATGAAAGCCGTCGGGATCAACCCGGTGGTAGTACACGGTGGCGGCCCGCAAATCGGTGACCTGCTCAAACGCCTGTCCATCGAGAGTCACTTCATCGACGGCATGCGTGTCACCGACGCCCAGACCATGGACGTGGTGGAGATGGTCCTGGGCGGCCAGGTGAACAAAGACATCGTCAACCTGATCAACCGCCATGGCGGCAGCGCCATCGGCCTGACCGGCAAGGACGCCGAGCTGATCCGCGCGAAGAAGCTCACCGTGACCCGCAAGACCCCGGAGATGACCCAGCCGGAAATCATCGACATCGGCCAGGTGGGCGAAGTGATCGGCATCAACACCGACCTGCTGAACCTGCTGGTGAAGGGCGATTTCATTCCGGTGATCGCGCCGATCGGCGTCGGTGCCAACGGTGAGTCCTACAACATCAACGCCGACCTGGTGGCCGGCAAGGTGGCCGAGGCGCTGAAGGCCGAGAAGCTGATGCTGCTCACCAACATCGCCGGCTTGATGGACAAGGAAGGCAAGGTCTTGACCGGCCTGACTACCCAGCAAGTGGACGACCTGATCGCCGACGGCACCATCTACGGCGGCATGCTGCCGAAGATCCGTTGCGCACTGGAAGCGGTGCAAGGCGGCGTCGGCAGCTCGTTGATCCTGGATGGCCGGGTTCCGAATGCGATCCTGCTGGAAATCTTCACCGACACCGGTGTGGGTACCCTGATCAGTAATCGCAAGCGCCCCTAAGCGCTGAAAACAAAAAGCCCCGTTCAATTCGATTGAACGGGGCTTTTTCTATGTACTCGGCCTAAAAGTGTGGGAACGGGCTTGCTCGCGAAAGCGGCGGGTCAGTCGACACATACGTCAACTGACAAACCGTATTCGCGAGCAAGCCCGCTCCCACATGGATCCTCTAAACGCCGAACTGCTCGCGATAGGCCTTAACCGCCGGCAAATGCTGCTTGAGCTGCGGATCATCTTCCAGGAACTGCAACACCTGGTTCAGCGACACGATGCTGACCACAGGAATACCGAAATCACGTTCCACTTCCTGGATCGCCGACAATTCACCGTTGCCGCGCTCCTGGCGGTTCAGCGCGATCAACACGCCGGCGGCGTTGGCGCCTTCCTGGGAAGCGATGATCTGCATCACTTCGCGAATCGCCGTACCGGCGGTGATCACGTCGTCGATGATCAGCACGTCGCCCTTGAGCGGCGCGCCCACCAGGCTACCGCCTTCGCCGTGGGCCTTGGCTTCCTTGCGGTTGAAGCACCACGGCAAATCCAGCCCGTGATGTTCAGCCAAAGCCACGGCAGTCGCGGCGGCCAGGGGGATGCCCTTGTAGGCCGGGCCAAACAGCACGTCGAAGGAAATACCGCTTTCAACGATGGCGGCCGCATAGAAACGACCCAACTGCGCCAGGGCAGAACCCGAGTTGAAAAGGCCGGCATTGAAGAAGTAAGGGCTGGTGCGCCCGGACTTCAGAGTGAACTCACCGAAGCGCAATACGCCGCGATCGATGGCAAAACGAATGAAATCGCGTTGATACGCCTGCATGAAAAAAGCCTCAGATACCACGGATTTAGCTAATTAGGTAGACGGCGTGTATCATACACGCACGCGATTTTTGGGGCCATTTATGCGGATCATCAGTGTGAACGTCAATGGTATTCAGGCTGCAGTCGAGCGTGGTTTGCTCAGTTGGCTGCAAGCCCAGAATGCCGACGTCATCTGCCTGCAGGACACCCGCGCCTCCGCCTTTGAACTGGACGACCCAGCCTTCCAACTGGATGGCTACTTCCTTTATGCCTGTGATGCCGAAGTTCCCGCCCAAGGTGGCGTGGCTTTGTATTCGCGGTTGCAACCCAAGGCGGTCATCAGCGGCCTCGGCTTCGAGACAGCCGACCGCTACGGGCGCTACCTGCAAGCCGATTTCGATAAGGTCAGCATCGCGACCTTGCTGCTTCCATCAGGGCAGAATGGCGATGAAGACTTGAACCAGAAGTTCAAGCTAATGGACGACTTCGCCCGTTATCTGGATAAACAGCGGCGCAAACGTCGCGAGTACATTTACTGTGGCTCGCTGTACGTGGCGCAACAAAAGCTGGATATCAAGAACTGGCGCGACAGCCAGCAATCCCCGGGCTTCCTGGCGCCGGAACGGGCCTGGATGGACGAGATTGTTGGTAACATGGGCTATGTCGATGCCCTGCGCGAAGTCAGCCGCGAAGGCGACCAGTACAGCTGGTGGCCGGATAACGAACAGGCCGAGATGCTCAACCTCGGCTGGCGCTTTGACTATCAGCTGCTGACGCCGGGCCTGCGCCGCTTCGTGCGCAGTGCACGCCTGCCACGCCAGCCGCGCTTCTCGCAGCACGCGCCGCTGATCGTGGACTACGACTGGACGCTGACCATCTAAGGTCTTTTTCCAGACACAAAAAAACCGACATCGCTGTCGGTTTTTTTGTGGGCGGTGGTTATTTGATCAACCGCAACGTCCACGGATAACGATAAGCCACGCCCTTGTTGGCCTTGATGCCTGCAATGATCGTCATCACCACCGCGCCGATCACCAGCACGGTCATCAACACAAAGCCGATCACGATAAAGCCCAGCAGGAAGCAGACCGCCCAGGCGATGCCCACGGTGATCTGGAAATTCAGCGCTTCCTTGCCCTGATCATCAATGAACGGGTCCGTATCCTTCTTCACTTGCCAGAGGATCAACGGCCCCAGCAAGCTGCCGAACGGAAACATCAAGCCGAAAAACGCCGCGAAGTGACAGAGCATCGCCCACTGGCGAACTTCCTTGGACGGTGTCGGCAGTGGAAGTTGACTGTCACTCATGGCGTAGCTCCTTGGGATTGACTCAGTCCGCCAATGCGGCGTTCTGCAGCTCGAAAATCTCGGTCATGCCTTTCTGGGCCAGGGCCAGCATGGCGTTTAGATCTGCCGGCTGGAATGGCGCGCCTTCGGCGGTGCCCTGCACTTCGATGAAACCACCGGTGCTGGTCATCACCACGTTCAGGTCGGTCTCGGCAGCCGAGTCTTCAAGATAGTCCAGATCCAGCACTGGCTCGCCCTGATACATGCCCACCGACACAGCCGCGATCATTTGCTTGAGAGGGTCGCCGCCTTTCAGGCCGCCACGCTTCTTGATGACTTTGAGCGCATCAACCAGGGCAACCATGGCGCCGGTGATGGACGCAGTGCGGGTGCCGCCGTCAGCCTGAATCACGTCGCAGTCGACGTACAGGGTCACGTCGCCCAGCTTGGACATGTCCAGGGCTGCGCGCAGGGAACGGCCGATCAGGCGCTGGATTTCGAGGGTGCGGCCACCTTGCTTGCCACGGCTGGCTTCACGCTGGTTACGCTCGCCGGTAGCGCGCGGCAGCATGCCGTATTCGGCGGTCAACCAACCCTGGCCCTGGCCCTTGAGGAAACGCGGCACGCCGTTTTCGACGCTGACGGTGCAGATAACCTTGGTATCGCCAAACTCGACCAGTACAGATCCCTCGGCGTGTTTGGTGTAGTTGCGGGTGATGCGGATCGAGCGGAGCTGATCGGCAGCGCGACCACTTGGACGTTTCATAGGGGATACCTGTACGGAGGACGAAAAACTGCCGAGCATTATAGAGCCGCCAGCCTTTATCGGCACTTCTAAAAAATCCTGTTACAAACCCGGGCATCGAAGCCACTGTTTGGGGCCACCCGTCCCGTTGAGCTACAATCCTGCGCCTTCGCAGCCTGTCGGCTTCAATCTACCCATCAGCCCGCCTGTTTGCGGGACTGCATCGCGAGGTACCTCCATGGTGCACAGCATGACCGCCTTCGCCCGCGTCGAAAAAGCCGGCGTCCAAGGCACCCTGAGCTGGGAATTGCGCTCGGTCAACAGCCGCTACCTGGAGCCGCACCTGCGCCTGCCGGAATCGTTTCGCGACCTCGAAGGCGCGGTCCGTGAAGCGCTGCGCCAGGGCATCTCCCGCGGCAAGCTGGAATGCACCCTGCGGTTTACCGAAGAAACCACCGGCAAGCCGTTGCAGGTGGATCGCGAGCGCGCCGCCCAATTGGTAGCCGCCGCTGAAACTATCGCAGGCCTGATCAAGCAGCCTGCCGCGATAAACCCGCTGGAAGTCCTGGCCTGGCCCGGCGTGCTGGTGGCCGACGCCAGCGACCCGCAAGCCCTGAATGCCGAAGCAATGGCCCTATTCAACCAGGGCTTGAAGGAGCTCAAGGCCGGCCGCGAACGCGAAGGCGCCGAACTGGCCCGCCTGATCAGCGACCGACTGACCGCCATCGAAGAAGACGTAGTCACCCTGCGCGAACTGGTGCCGCAGATGCTTGCTACCCAGCGCCAGAAGGTCCTGGACCGCTTCGCCGATATGCAGGCCGAGCTGGACCCGGTGCGCCTGGAGCAGGAAATGGTGCTGCTGGCACAAAAGAGCGACGTCGCCGAAGAGCTCGACCGCCTGAGCACCCATATCCTGGAAGTGCGCCGCGTGCTCAAGTCGGCCGGCGCCGCCGGTCGGCGCCTGGACTTCCTGATGCAGGAACTCAACCGCGAAGCCAATACACTGGGCTCCAAAGCCTTTGATCCGCGCAGCACACAGGCTGCGGTCAACCTCAAAGTGTTGATCGAGCAAATGCGCGAACAAGTACAGAATATCGAGTAAGGCACCCTGACATGACCCACAGCACCGGCACCCTGTACATCATTTCCGCCCCATCGGGCGCGGGCAAAAGCAGCCTGGTCAAAGCCCTGACCGACGCTGACGAACAAATCCGCATCTCGGTGTCCCACACCACCCGCGCCATGCGCCCGGGTGAAGTGAACGGCGTGCACTATCACTTCGTCGAGCGCACCGAGTTCGTGAAGATGATCGAGCACGGTGATTTCCTCGAGCGCGCCGAAGTCTTCGGCAACCTCTATGGCACCTCGCAAAGCCACCTGCAGCAGACCCTGGACGAAGGCCACGACCTGATCCTGGAGATCGACTGGCAGGGCGCCGAGCAAGTGCGCCAGTTGATGCCCAAAGCCCGTTCGATCTTCATCCTGCCGCCGTCGCTGGAAGCTCTGCACCAGCGCCTGACCAACCGCGGCCAGGACAGCGACGAGATCATCGAAGGCCGCATGCGCGAAGCTGTCAGTGAAATGAGCCACTACGTCGACTACGACTACCTGATCATCAACGACGATTTCGCCCACGCACTGGACGATTTGAAAGCGATTTTCCGCACCAATCAGCTCCAGCAAAAGCGTCAGCAGCAGCGTTTCGGCAAATTATTGGCCGAACTGCTCGGCTGATTGGCTCTTCCCAAAACCGCTGCAAGGGCTTTAGATTGGCACTTGTAGCGCGTTTTCGATGGCGCGGGAAAAATCAGCGCTTCCCTAAACGCTGGTGATTTTTTAAACTGTTCAGTCCGCTCGCCCAACCGGGCAGCGCGCATATTGCATTCGCTCCGAGGAATACCATGGCCCGCGTAACCGTTGAAGACTGCCTAGAACACGTGGATAACCGCTTTGAGCTGGTCATGCTCTCTACCAAGCGTGCCCGTCAACTGGCCACTGGCGGCAAAGAGCCCCTGGTCCAGTGGGAAAACGACAAGCCTACCGTTGTAGCCCTGCGTGAAATCGCTGAAGGCCTGATGAGCTACGAGTTCATCGCCAACGCCGAAATCGTTGAAGACGAACCGCTGTTTGCAGCGTTCGAGGACGAGTCCAACGAGGCCGTCTAAGCCTATGCCTGGTCGACGTAGCACGGCGCGGGGTCACAGCCTTCGGCAGGAGTTAATACTTTGCCGAGCATAGACGCCCTCGCCGATCGCTTATCGACCTACCTCGGCCCAGACCAGGTCAACCTGGTCCGCCGAGCGTATTTCTACGCCGAACAAGCCCACGACGGCCAACGCCGCCGCAGTGGCGAGGCGTATGTCACGCATCCTCTTGCGGTGGCAAACATTCTTGCCGACATGCACATGGACCATCAGAGTTTGATGGCCGCCATGCTGCATGACGTGATCGAAGACACCGGCATTGCCAAGGAAGCGCTCAGTGCGCAATTTGGCGAAACCGTGGCCGAACTGGTCGACGGGGTCAGCAAACTGACCCAGATGAACTTCGAGACCAAGGCCGAAGCCCAGGCAGAAAACTTCCAGAAGATGGCCATGGCCATGGCCCGGGACATCCGCGTGATCCTGGTCAAGCTGGCCGACCGGCTGCACAACATGCGCACGCTGGAAGTGCTGTCCGGTGAAAAACGCCGGCGCATCGCCAAGGAAACCCTGGAAATCTACGCGCCCATTGCCAACCGGCTGGGCATGCACGCCATTCGTATCGAGTTCGAAGACCTCGGCTTCAAAGCCATGCACCCGATGCGTTCTGCGCGCATCTACCAGGCGGTGAAACGCGCCCGGGGCAACCGCAAGGAAATCGTCAACAAGATCGAAGAGTCCCTGAGCCATTGCCTGGCGATCGATGAGATCGAGGGTGAGGTCAGCGGCCGGCAGAAACACATCTACGGCATCTACAAGAAGATGCGCGGCAAGCGTCGGGCCTTCAACGAGATCATGGACGTGTACGCATTCCGGATCATCGTCGACAAGGTCGATACCTGCTACCGCGTGCTGGGCGCTGTACATAATTTGTACAAACCCCTGCCGGGGCGCTTCAAGGACTACATCGCGATTCCCAAGGCCAACGGCTATCAGTCACTGCATACCACGCTGTTCGGTATGCATGGGGTGCCGATCGAGATCCAGATCCGCACCCGCGAAATGGAAGAGATGGCCAACAACGGCATCGCCGCCCATTGGCTGTACAAGTCCACCGGCGACGAGCAGCCAAAAGGTACGCATGCCCGTGCCCGCCAGTGGGTCAAGGGCGTGCTGGAAATGCAGCAACGTGCCGGCAACTCCCTCGAATTTATCGAAAGCGTGAAGATCGACCTGTTCCCGGACGAGGTCTACGTCTTCACGCCCAAAGGCCGGATCATGGAGCTTCCCAAAGGCTCCACGGCGGTCGACTTTGCCTACGCGGTGCACACCGACGTGGGTAATAGCTGCATAGCCTGTCGGATCAATCGTCGACTGGCCCCGCTGTCGGAGCCGCTGCAAAGTGGCTCCACGGTGGAGATCGTCAGCGCACCGGGCGCGCGCCCGAACCCGGCCTGGCTTAACTTTGTGGTCACCGGCAAGGCCCGCACCCACATCCGTCACGCCCTGAAACTGCAACGCCGTTCCGAGTCCATCAGCCTGGGCGAACGCCTGCTGAACAAGGTGCTAAACGGCTTCGACAGCTCCCTGGACAAGATCCCGAACGAGCGCGTGCAGGCGATGCTCCATGAGTACCGCCAGGAACTGATCGAAGACTTGCTGGAAGACATCGGTCTGGGCAATCGCATGGCCTATGTGGTGGCTCGCCGCCTGTTGGGCGAAGGCGAACAGTTGCCAAGCCCTGAAGGCCCGCTGGCCATTCGCGGTACCGAAGGTTTGGTGCTCAGCTACGCCAAGTGCTGCACGCCGATCCCGGGCGACCCGATTGTCGGCCACCTGTCCGCGGGCAAAGGCATGGTCGTGCACCTGGACAACTGCCGCAATATCAGTGAAATCCGCCACAACCCCGAGAAGTGCATCCAGCTTTCGTGGGCCAAGGATGTCACCGGCGAATTCAACGTCGAGCTGCGGGTCGAGCTGGAACACCAGCGCGGCCTGATCGCTTTGCTGGCCAGCAGCGTCAATGCGGCCGACGGCAATATCGAGAAAATCAGCATGGACGAACGCGATGGTCGCATCAGCGTGGTCCAACTGGTGGTCAGCGTGCACGACCGTGTGCACCTGGCCCGCGTGATCAAGAAACTGCGCGCCCTGACCGGGGTCATCCGCATCACCCGGATGCGCGCGTAACCCGCCCCATTACAAGGAGTCATTCATGACCAAGACTGTTATCACCAGCGACAAGGCACCAGCAGCAATCGGTACTTACTCCCAGGCGATCAAGGCGGGTAATACCGTCTACATGTCCGGCCAGATTCCACTGGACCCAAAAACCATGGAACTGGTTGAAGGCTTTGAAGCGCAAACCATCCAGGTCTTCGAAAACCTGAAGTCGGTTGCCGAGGCCGCTGGCGGTTCGTTCAAGGACATCGTCAAACTGAACATCTTCCTCACCGACCTGAGCCACTTCGCCAAGGTCAACGAGATCATGGGCAAGTACTTCGAACAACCGTACCCAGCCCGCGCCGCCATCGGCGTTGCCGCCCTGCCAAAGGGCGCGCAGGTTGAGATGGACGCCATTCTGGTCATCGAGTAAAACATCCGGCGCAGCGCTTCCACGGGAAGGCTGCGCCGAATTGGTTTTTGGAAGGATTTCGTAATGCGCAAAGCGCTCGTTGCCTCTTCGTTGCTCGCCCTGCTGCTCGGCGGCTGCGCCAGCAATCCCGCCGACCTGGATGTGAGCGGCACCTGGATCAACCAGGCCGCCATCGATGCGGCAGCCAAGGGCGGCCCTTTGCGTGAAGCCCTGCAGAGCTATGGTCCGAACCTCGAATGGGAGGTGAACACCAAGGCGTCTCAGGCCCGCTACTACAACGGTTTTGAAGTCGCTGAAGGCAAGCTGCTGGGTGAAAAATCCGGCGCCTGGAGTGTCGATTTCTACGGCGGCTCTGCCACCGAACTCAAGCGCAAAGGCAAACAACTGCTGCAAGGGGCCAATGATAACGAGCCCGAGCAACTGTTCGCCCGTGCCAAGGACCCTGCCCCCGAAGGCGCGCCACTGGGCGCCAACTTCGAACGCACCCTGTACGCCGCCTATATGGGCGGCAGCTGGAAAATCAGCAGCGGCAATGGCGAAGGCGCGACCGTGCAGTTCCAGG
This sequence comes from Pseudomonas sp. K2I15, assembly GCF_002204795.1. Taxonomy (GTDB): domain Bacteria; phylum Pseudomonadota; class Gammaproteobacteria; order Pseudomonadales; family Pseudomonadaceae; genus Aquipseudomonas. The sequence continues at coordinate 243,565 of NZ_NIXO01000001.1, read as the reverse complement.
CCAATGGCCAGGTGACCGGCCTGCCGGGCGCCGATCAGTACTCGCTGTGCCTGGCGGGCGATTGCGCCTCAATGAGCGGCGGCTACGACAGCATCTGGCTGCAACTGAACGGCCAGGGCAACCCGTGGATCTTTACGCGCAAGGGCAAACAACTGGAGATTTTCCAGGCGATCAACACCGCCCAGGCCGACGAGGTGCCCTCGTTTACCCCCGGACCGCGGCAGTGGTTGCTGGAAAAACAGTGATACAGAACAAAGGAGCCCACGGGCTCCTGCTTTCTGTAGGAGCGAGCTTGCTCGCGAAGGACGTCAACGATAACGCTGGCATCCTGAATTAACGCGGTGTCTTGGCGTTTTTCGCGAGCAAGCTGGCTCCTACATTAGGCCCCATGGTTTTTACCGTCCAGGGATTGCCCCCATGCGCACATTACTTGTCCTTAGCCTGATCCTGCTGGGCGGCTGCACTCATGCACCGCAAACAACCGACATCAGCGGGCTATGGATCAACCAGGCAGCCATCGATTCGGCCGCCCAAGGCAGGCCTTTACTGCGAGCCATTGATGCCCACGGCATGAACCTGGAATGGAGCATCGACACCCGCAACGCCAAGGCGCAAGTCAGCAATGCGTTCGAGCTGGGCGAAGGGCAATTGCTGCAAAAGGCGCCGGGTATATGGACCGTCGACTACAACGGCCACGGCACCGACGAGCTGCAGTTGGATGGCAAACAACTGATCCAGCAGACCACAAAAAATTACGCGGCCCAACGCTTCACTCGCCCCACCCAACCCGCCATTGCGGGCGCAAAGTGGGGTAGCACGTTCAGACAGGCACTTAACTCAGCCTATATGGGCGGCCAATGGAAAATCATTGAAGGACAGGGCACCGGCAACATCGTAGCGTTCAGAGCTGATGGCAGCATGTCGGGCCTGGCGCAAAACAACCGGTATGAGCTGTGCCTGGGAGGCGATTGCGCCACTCAAGGCGCAGGCAATGACACCCTCTATCTCGGCAAGGGCGATGTGGGAAAAAGCTGGATTTTTGTCCGCTACGGCAAACAGTTGGAGATTCTCCAAGCGATCAACCTGTCCCAGCCCGACGAAATCCCCCAACTCACTCCCGGCCCACGCCAATGGCTGCTGGAAAAACAGTGATGCAAAAAAAGGAGCCCTTGGGCTCCTTTTTCTTCAGGCCGCGATCAACCCTCAAGAATCGCCGCATACCCTTCGCGATAACTTGGGTAACGTGGCACCCAGCCCAGCGCCTTGGCCCGGGCATTGCTGCATTGCTTGCTGCCGGCGCGGCGTACGCTGGCGTTATCAGCCCATTCGGTCACGCCAAGGTATTCGCGCAGCCAGCCCACCACCTCGGCCAGCGGTGCCGGCGCATCGTCGACGCCGATGTAGCATTTATCCAGCACACCGCCCTGCTCCACGTGCCGCAACAAAAACGCCAGCAAACCTGCCGCGTCATCCGCGTGGATGCGGTTGCCATATAAAGGTGGATCAATCGCCACGCGATAACCCTGGCGCACCTGGCTCAACAGCCATTCCCGGCCGGGGCCATAGATGCCGGTAAGGCGCACGACGCTGGCGGGAATGCCGCTATTCAACGCCACTTGCTCGGCTTCCAGCATGACCTGCCCGGAATAGCCGCCCGCTTGGGTCTCGGAGCTTTCGTCGACCCACTCACCGTTCTGCTGCCCATACACACTGCTGCTGGATACAAACAACAGGTGTTTAGGCTCCTGGCCGTAGTCGTTCAACCACTCCAGCACATGCTGCAACCCTTGCACGTACGCCGCGCGATAGCCGGCCTCATCGTGATCGGTGGCCGCCGCGCAGTACACCAGGTAATCCACCCCACCCACCGGCCAGGTGTCGGGGCAGTCTTCATTGAACAGGTCGCCGGCAATCCCGATAACACCCTTGGGAAGGCGCGAGATATCCCGCCGCAGGCCATGAACTTCCCAGCCCTGGGCCAGCAATTGGGTGGCCAGACGGCTACCGACATCGCCGCAACCGGCAATCACCACAGAAGGCGCAGACATCACAAAACTCCGTTCTTAAAGGTCAAGATTAGCCCCCGTAGATGACCAGCGGCCAGCAAAACGACAAATAAAGTATTCGTATTGCTTCTGTTAACAAGAATTACTTGCAATAATAACTGCCCTTTTGTCCTCGACTCGTTACGGTCTGGAAGGACAACCACTCATTTTTTCTCTCAGGTCCGGCCAGCATGACACGCAATATATTCCCCGCTTCGCCAACCAAGCCTCACAGCCCATCCCGCGCCTGGCGTGCGATTGCTGCAGTGCTGTTCAGCGTTCTGCTGGCACCGACCGCCGCGTTCGCCGACAACACCGCACCAGCTACCCCGCCTGCTGCGACCGCGCCTGCCCACGAGCAAAATGCTGCTGCGCCTGCCGCCGCACCCGCCGCCACCGACCCGGCCCTGGCCGCCGAAGGCGCACCGGCTGACGGTTCCGGCGTCGTGCTGGAAGAAGACAACAGCCTGGGCATGGCCCACGACCTGTCGCCCTGGGGCATGTACCAGAACGCTGACATCATCGTGAAGATCGTGATGATCGGCCTGGCCATCGCCTCGATCATCACTTGGACCATCTGGATCGCCAAGGGCTTCGAGCTGCTGGGCGCCAAGCGTCGTCTGCGCACTGAAATCGTCCACCTGAAAAAAGCCACCACCCTGAAAGAAGCCAGCGAAAGCGCGGCGAAGAAAGGCACCCTGGCGCACCTGCTGGTCCACGACGCACTCGAAGAAATGCGCCTGTCGGCCAATACCCGTGAAAAAGAAGGCATCAAGGAACGCGTCAGCTTCCGTCTTGAGCGCCTGGTTGCAGCCTGCGGTCGCAACATGAGCAACGGCACCGGCGTGCTGGCGACCATCGGTTCCACCGCGCCCTTCGTCGGCCTGTTCGGTACCGTGTGGGGCATCATGAACAGCTTCATCGGCATCGCCAAAACCCAGACCACCAACCTCGCCGTCGTGGCGCCCGGCATCGCCGAAGCCCTGCTGGCAACAGCACTGGGCCTGGTTGCCGCGATTCCTGCGGTGGTCATCTACAACGTCTTCGCCCGTTCGATCGCCGGCTACAAGGCTCAGGTGTCGGACGCTTCGGCAGAAGTCCTGTTGCTGGTCAGCCGTGACCTCGATCACCTGCCTACCGAGCGCAGCTCGCAACCGCATATGGTGAAAGTGGGGTAATCGGCCATGGGCCTGCATTTGAATCAAGGCGACGACGAGCTCGTCGAGAACCACGAAATCAACGTCACGCCGTTTATCGACGTGATGCTGGTGCTGCTGATCATCTTCATGGTGGCAGCACCACTGGCCACAGTGGACATCAAGGTCGACCTGCCCGCCTCCAGCGCGAAACCTGCGCCGCGGCCAGAGAAACCGGTGTTCCTCAGCGTCAAGGCGGACCAGCGTCTGTTCCTGGGCGAAGAAGAAGTCAAATCCGAAACCCTGGGCGCGGTGCTCGACGCCAAGACCCAGGGCAAGAAAGACACGACGATCTTCTTCCAGGCCGACAAGGGCGTGGACTACGGCGACCTGATGAGCGTGATGGATGCCCTGCGGGCAGCCGGCTACCTCAAGGTAGGCCTGGTCGGACTTGAGACGGCAGCCAAGAAATGATCACGACGCGCCACAAACTGACGCGTTATGGCACCAGCCTCGCCGTCGTGCTGGGCGTCCACGCCGTCGCGATCATCATCGCGCTCCAGTGGTCGGCGCCACAGATGGTCCAACTGCCACCGGCAGCCATGGTCATCGACCTGGCACCCATGCCGGCGCCACCGCCTCCGGCCCCGCCGAAGGTGATAACACCGCCACAGCCACCCGCGCCGGTGGAAGAGCTGCCATTGCCGAAACTGGCCGAAGCACCCAAGCCAACAATCCAGGTGCCCAAGCCGGTCAAGCCCAAGCCAAAACCACAGCCGCCCAAGCCTGTAGAGAAGAAGCCCGATCCGCCCAAGGAAAAACCTTCCGAAGAGCCGCCGAGCGAAACTCCGCAGAACAACGCGCCTACGGAAAAATCCGCTCAGCCACAACCCGGCCCTTCACCGCAGCAGATCGCGGCCAAGGCCACCTGGGAAAGTACCCTGCTGGGCCACCTGCAGAAGTACAAGAAGTACCCGCCAGGCGCCCAGGCGCGTGGCAAGGAAGGCCTGAACCGCCTGCGTTTCGTGGTGGATGCCGATGGCAACGTGCTGTCCTACGAACTGGTGGGCCGCTCCGGCAACGCCGACCTGGACCGCGCCACCCTCGACATGATCCGTCGGGCCCAACCGCTGCCCAAACCGCCGGCCGAGATGCTGAAAGGCGGCAGCATCGAGATCGTTGCGCCGTTCGTTTACAACATCGAAAAACGTCGCCGGTAATCCTCACCGTGGGCACTCTCGGGTGCCCACGGCTGCTGCTCCCCCTCGCATCACCGCAACCTGAACCAGGGTTGAACAGGCCGCCGCCTAACTCGATCTTCACTTGTAACATTTAAATACAAAGCCAATCATACGCGAATAGTTCTCATTAGCGGACATTCGGCATGCCTAACCTTGCCCGGCTGGCTCTCCTTCTACTGGCTTTTCCCGTCGCTGCACATGCGGATCAGCTGGTCACCCTGGTCATTCAAAACCACACCTTCAGCCCCTCGACGTTCGAGGTGCCGGCCGGTGAGCGCTTTCGCATCCAACTCACCAGCCACGACGAAAGCGTTGATGAGTTCGAAAGCTACGACATGAAATTCGAAAAAATCATCGTCCCCGGCAACACCATCACGGTATTTGCCGGCCCACTGCACCCCGGCACTTACACCTTCTTCGATGACTACCACCCCGACCAGGCCAAAGGCACGGTCACTGCCGTCGCGGCCAAGGAGTAAGCCATGCTGGCCTGTCTGTTGATCGTGTTTCGAGAAGTGCTGGAAGCCGGGATTGTGGTGGGCATCGTGATGGCTGCCACCCAAGGCCTGGCAAGGCGCGGGCTGTTTATCGGCGGCGGGATCGCGGCCGGCGTGCTCGGTGCTGGCATCCTCGCGCTGTTTACCGGCGCAATCACCCAGGCACTCCAAGGCTTCGGCCAGGAAATTTTCAACGCGGCCATTCTGGTGATCGCCGTGGTGATGCTGGGCTGGCACAACCTGTGGATGGCCAGCCACGGACGCGAACTGGCGACCCAACTGCGCAGCGCCGGCAATGCGGTACTCAACGGCGAAAAATCACTCTGGGCCCTGGCCGTGGTGATCACCGTGGCCGTGCTGCGCGAAGGTTCGGAAATCGTGCTGTTCCTCTACGGCATCGCCGCGTCGAGCCAGGCAGACCCACTGTCGATGTTGGCGGGCGGTGTGCTCGGCATCGCCGCCGGCGCCGTGCTGTCCTGGCTGATGTACCGCGGCCTGGTCACCATCAGCCTCAAGCGCCTGTTTTCGATTACCGGCTGGATGATCGCCTTGCTCGCCGCCGGCATGGCCGGTCGAGCCGCCGCGATCCTCGCCGGTATCGACCTGATTCCCGCCTGGGGCTACCAGCTCTGGGACACCTCCTGGCTGGTCTCCGATGGCAGCCTCACCGGCCGCGCATTGACCGCGCTGGTGGGCTACACCGACCGGCCGCTGGGCGTCCAACTGGTCGCTTGGTCCGTCACCCTCGCGCTCCTGGTGCTGGGTAGCCGCCTGATTCATTCACGCCCGAGTTCATCACGTTAACCGCCCCAGGAGCCCCACCATGAAACACCTGCGCAATCCCTTGGCCGCCGCACTGCTACTCGTCAGCGCCGTGGCCGTTTCCTCCCTGGCCCAGGCCCGCGAATACCCGATTGGCGGCCCGGTGCAGATCAATGACATGGAGATCGCCTCCTCGTACTTGGTAGGCATCGAAATGGCGCCCATGCCGCCGGGCATGGTGATGAGCAAGGACTCGGTGCACCTTGAGACCGATGTGCACGCCACCGCCGACAACAAGTACGGCCTGTCCAACGGTGAGTGGGTGCCCTACCTGACCATCAGCTACTCGCTGGTCAAGCAAGGCTCGCCCGACTACAAGGAAATCGGCACGCTGCTGCCGATGGTTGCAAAAGACGGCGCCCACTACGCCAACAACGTGAAGATGGACGGCCCCGGCACCTACACCGTGGTATTGCGCTATGAAAGCCCGCAAATCAAAGGCTTCTTCCACCACGTGGACAAGGAAACCGGCGTGCCTGACTGGTGGGCTCCCTTCACCGAAACCTTCACCTTCAAGTACCCGCAGAAGTGAAATACGGGGCCGCGATACCCGATTAACCGGTGTCGTGGCCCCTACGCTGTCTGATAACGTGCGTCTATCGATTGCAGCCGGTATGCTTGGCCCGCAACCTCATGGACGCCCGCTATGACTCTCACAGAATTACGCTACATCGTTACCCTCGCCCAAGAGCAGCACTTCGGCCACGCGGCCGAGCGTTGCCACGTCAGCCAGCCGACGCTGTCGGTGGGTGTGAAGAAGCTTGAAGACGAACTCGGTGTGCTGATTTTCGAGCGCAGCAAAAGCGCCGTGCGCCTCACGCCGGTAGGCGAAGGCATCGTCGCCCAGGCCCAGAAGGTTCTGGAACAGGCCCAAAGCATTCGCGAGCTGGCCCAGGCCGGTAAAAACCAGCTGACCGCCCCGCTGAAAGTCGGCGCCATCTACACCGTCGGCCCGTACCTGTTCCCGCACTTGATTCCGCAACTGCACCGCGTCGCGCCGCAGATGCCGCTGTATATCGAAGAAAACTTCACCCACGTGCTGCGCGACAAACTGCGCAACGGCGAGTTGGACGCGATCATCATCGCCCTGCCGTTCAACGAAGCAGACGTGCTGACCCTGCCGCTTTACGATGAGCCGTTCTACGTGCTGATGCCGGCGTCCCACCCGTGGACGCAAAAAGACACCATCGACGCCGGCCTGCTCAACGACAAGAGCCTGCTGTTGCTGGGCGAAGGCCACTGCTTCCGCGATCAGGTGCTGGAAGCCTGCCCGACCCTGACCAAGGGCAACGACGGCGCCAAGCACACCACGGTGGAGTCCAGCTCCCTGGAAACCATTCGCCATATGGTCGCGTCCGGCCTGGGCATTTCGATCCTGCCGCTGTCGGCGGTCGACAGCCATCACTACGCCCCGGGCGTGATCGCCGTACGCCCACTGACGCCGCCGGTGCCGTTCCGTACCGTGGCGATTGCCTGGCGCGCGAGCTTCCCGCGGCCCAAAGCGATTGAAATCCTCGCCGACTCGATCCGCCTGTGTTCGGTGGCCAAGCCGCCTGCTGCGAGCTAAGTAACGGTATGACTGAGCTGTCGCAGGTGTCGGTGACGGCACTCAAGGGTGTCGGGGAGGCCATGGCCGAGAAATTGGCCAAGGTCGGCCTGGAAAATCTCCAGGACGTATTGTTCCACCTGCCCCTGCGTTACCAGGACCGCACCCGCGTGGTGCCCATCGGCCAATTGCGCCCTGGGCAAGATGCCGTGGTTGAAGGCACCGTCAGCGGCGCCGACGTGGTGATGGGCAAGCGCCGCAGCTTGGTGGTGCGCCTGCAGGACGGCACCGGCGGTTTGAGCCTGCGCTTCTACCACTTCAGCAACGCCCAGAAAGAAGGCCTCAAGCGTGGCACCCGCGTGCGCTGCTACGGCGAAGCCCGGCCCGGCGCTTCGGGGCTGGAAATCTACCACCCGGAATACCGCGCCATTACCGGCGACGAACCTCCGCCGGTAGACACCACCCTCACACCGATCTACCCGCTCACCGAAGGCCTGACCCAACAGCGCCTGCGCCAACTGTGCATGCAAACCCTGACGATGCTCGGGCCGAAAAGCCTGCCCGACTGGCTGCCTCAGGAACTGGCGCGCGACTACCAACTGGCCCCGCTGGATGATGCGATCCGCTACCTGCATCACCCACCGGCCGACGCCGACGTCGACGAACTGGCCCTCGGTCATCACTGGGCCCAGCATCGCCTGGCGTTCGAAGAACTGCTGACACACCAACTGTCCCAGCAACGCCTGCGCGAGAGCATGCGTTCCCTGCGCGCACCAGCGATGCCCAAGGCCACGCGCCTGCCTGCGCAATACCTGGCCAACCTGGGGTTTGCACCGACCGGCGCCCAGCAGCGGGTCGGCAATGAAATCGCCTACGACCTGAGCCAGAAAGAACCGATGCTGCGGCTGATCCAGGGCGACGTGGGCGCGGGTAAAACCGTGGTCGCCGCCCTCGCCGCGTTGCAGGCGCTCGAAGCAGGCTATCAAGTGGCGCTGATGGCGCCTACCGAGATTCTTGCCGAGCAGCACTTCATCACCTTCAAGCGCTGGCTCGAACCGCTGGGCCTGGAAGTCGCGTGGCTGGCCGGCAAGCTCAAGGGCAAGAACCGCGTGTCCGCCCTGGAACAGATCGCCGCCGGCGCCCCGATGGTGGTGGGCACCCACGCGCTGTTCCAGGACGAAGTGAAGTTCAAGAACCTGGCGCTGGTGATCATCGACGAACAGCACCGCTTCGGCGTGCAGCAGCGCCTGGCCCTGCGCCAGAAAGGCGTGGGCGGCCGCATGAGCCCGCACCAGTTGATCATGACCGCCACACCAATCCCGCGCACCCTGGCCATGAGCGCCTACGCCGACCTCGACACCTCGATCCTCGACGAGCTGCCGCCGGGCCGAACGCCGGTCAACACCGTGCTGGTCACCGACACCCGCCGGGTCGAAGTGATCGAGCGGGTGCGCGGCGCCTGTGCCGAAGGGCGTCAGGCGTATTGGGTGTGCACGCTGATCGAAGAGTCGGAGGAGCTGACCTGCCAGGCCGCCGAAACCACCTACGAAGACCTCACCAGCGCCCTGGGCGAACTCAAGGTGGGGCTGATCCACGGCCGCATGAAACCGGTGGAAAAGGCTGCGGTGATGGCCGAGTTCAAGGCCGGCAACCTGCAATTGCTGGTGGCGACCACGGTGATCGAAGTCGGCGTCGACGTACCCAACGCCAGCCTGATGATCATTGAGAACCCCGAGCGCCTGGGCCTGGCGCAACTGCACCAGTTGCGCGGCCGCGTAGGCCGGGGTAGCGCCGCCAGCCATTGTGTGCTGCTGTACCACCCGCCGCTGTCGCAGATCGGCCGCCAGCGCCTGGGCATCATGCGTGAGACCAACGACGGTTTCGTGATCGCCGAAAAAGACCTCGAACTGCGCGGCCCCGGCGAAATGCTCGGTACGCGCCAGACCGGCCTGCTGCAATTCAAGGTCGCCGACCTGATGCGCGACGCCGACCTGCTGCCTGCCGTGCGCGATGCCGCCCAGGCGTTGATCGAACGCTGGCCGGAACACGTCAGCCCGTTGCTTGATCGCTGGCTCAGGCATGGGCAGCAATATGGCCAAGTGTGACGGCTGACTCACTGTAGGAGCGAGCTTGCTCGCGAAAAGCCTTAGGGCACCACGTTGAATCAGGATACCCGCGTCAGCGTTAACGACCTTCGCGAGCAAGCTCGCGCCTACAGGTGCCTGCAATAGCCGACAGTGTCACAAACCGCACTTAGACAACCCTCACTTGTATCAAGCTGGTTATACTCCAAAGACTGTAGGAAATTGGATTCAGGCCATGTCAGAAGTCGCCCTCGCCACAGCTCCGCCAACCGCACCCTCGGTGATTCGGACGCTGCTTGCAAAGCTCGCTATCAGCTACACGGAAGTTGCCGAACGCCCTGGCCTGAACCCGGCACAAAAGGTTCAAGCGGTGCTGCTCGACGATGCTGTGGGTGCACTCATGGTGATGTTTCCGCAGAGCCAACTGCTGGACCTCAATCGCCTGGCCGAACTTACCGGCCGACGCCTCACGGCCGTGTCGCCGGAGCGCCTTGAGCGCATGCTCGGCAAACACAGCCTGAGCTTGCTGCCTGGCCTGCCGCCGCTGACCAGCTCCCCGTGCCTGTACGAAGAAAGCCTGCTGCGCGAACCCACTGTACTGGTGCACTCGGGCGAAGCCGGGCTGCTGCTGGAGATTTCCAGTGACGCCTTCAAGAGCATGCTGACCAAGGCCAGCGCCGCACATTTCGGCGAGCCGCTGAGCAGCATCCGCCCGAACCTGGATCGCCCCAACGACGACCGCGAAGAAATCACCCAAGCGATGCAGGCGTTCACCGCGCGCCGTATCCAGCAGCGCCTGGAAGCGACCATCGAGATTCCACCGCTGGCCGATACCGCGCAAAAGATCATCAAGCTGCGGGTCGACCCCAACGCCACCATCGACGACATCACCGGCGTGGTCGAAACCGACCCGGCCCTGGCCGCGCAAGTGGTGAGCTGGGCGGCATCGCCCTACTACGCCTCACCGGGCAAGATCCGCTCGGTGGAAGACGCCATCGTCCGCGTGCTGGGCTTTGACCTGGTGATCAACCTCGCGCTGGGCCTGGCCCTGGGCAAGACCTTAAGCCTGCCCAAGGACCACCCGCAACAGGCTACGCCGTACTGGCACCAGTCGATCTACACCGCCGCCGTGATCGAAGGCCTGACACGCGCCATGCCTCGCGCCCAGCGCCCGGAAGCCGGCCTGACGTACCTCGCCGGCCTGCTGCACAACTTTGGCTACCTGTTGCTGGCCCACGTGTTCCCGCCGCATTTCTCGCTGATCTGCCGGCACCTGGAGGTCAACCCGCACCTGTGCCACAGCTACATCGAGCAGCACTTGCTGGGTATCAGCCGCGAGCAGATTGGTGCGTGGTTGATGCGTTATTGGGACATGCCGGACGAACTGTCCACGGCCCTGCGCTTCCAGCACGACCCGACCTACGACGGGCAATATGCGGAATACCCGAACCTGGTGTGCCTGGCCGTGCGCTTGCTGCGCAGCCGCGGCATCGGTTCCGGCCCGGATGAAGCCATCCCGGACGAACTGCTTGAGCGCCTGGGGCTGAGCCGGGACAAGGCGGAGGATGTGGTGGCTAAAGTGCTGGATGCGGAAACGTTGCTGCGCGAGTTGGCATCCCAGTTCAGCCAAGGCTAAAACCTCAGCAGATCAATGTGGCGAGGGAGCTTGCTCCCGCTGGGCTGCGAAGCGGCCCCGGCTTTTTTGGGAGTGCTGCGCACTCCAGCGGGAGCAAGCTCCCTCGCCACAACAAGCATTCTCACCACATAAGTTGTGGCGCAACCATCAAGCCTTCGGCTTTTTCTTCGGCTTCAAATACTTGGTCAACCCCTGGAACCAGATCACCAGCGCCGGGTTGCCCTTGATCTGGATCGACTTGTCCTGAATCCCCGTCATGAACGCCAGTTGCTTGTTCTTCGCCTGCATCGTGGCGAAGCCGTAGGCGGCGTCTTTAAAGGCAATAGCAAACGCAGGCGCGGGATGAACACCCGAACGGCTGGTGATGCGCTGGTCTTTGACGATGAAGTGACGGGCAACCTTGCCGTCGAGGGTCTGCAGCTGGAACGCCAGGTCCTTGTCACCCAACTGCTGCTGGAACGCAGGGTTGGTGCGGCTGGCTTTGCCCATCAACAGGCCAAGCATCCAGAGAAGAAAACGAAATTTCATGCACACGGCCTCAGTTTAATTATTGGGTGGCCGCAGCAGTTTAACGATTTGTGCGCATAACGCCACCGATCTCCCGTTTTAGCAGGAGATCGGCTAGCGTTTACCGCTTATAGCAACAACTTGGCTCAGACGTTAGGGCAAGGAACCGGTGCCCAGTCCGCCAGGTTTGGATCGCGGCAAGTGCCTTCGATCTGCGCTTTACCGGCGCTGGCGACCTGCTTGCTTTCAGCTTGCTTGGTCTGGGCGGTCTGGAGGGTTTTCTCGGTGGCTACCGCTTCTTTCGGCACGGTTGGCAGCACCGGCTTCTTCGCCACTTTTACCGGCTTCTTGCCTTTGGCTGGCGTCACCACCGGGGTGGTGTCAGCCGTCGCAACAGTCACCACATCGGCACGTTGTACGCCCACTTGCTGCAGGTCCTGCTCGTACGCCTGGGTGTAGTTGTTCAGGTCTTCGCTGGCCTTGCCGTTGACCGCGACGATCAGGTCGTTCGACTCTTTCAGGCCGGAGACGATTTCTGCCAGGCGCTTACGGCCTTCGGTGTCGTTGACGGTCTTGGCCTTGCGGTCAGCCACCAGCTTGGTGAATGCGCTCTGGTAGCACTGCTGGGACGCCTTGGCGTACGCGGTGCTGCGGTCGATGTCGGAGGCGCGCTTGTTCACGTCGGTAGCGTAGGAAGCGATACGCTGGTTGTCATCGGTGATCTGTTTCTGGCGCTCGGTGTAGTAACCCGCTGCACCGCCGGCCAGGGCGCCGCCCGCTGCGCCGATGGCGGCATTGCGGCCGCGCTTTTCGGAGTCGCCGGTCAGGGCGCCCAGCAGTGCGCCACCGGCTGCGCCGATTGCAGCGCCGGTGACCACCGACTTGGTCATGTCCGAATCAGTGGCACGCAGGTGCTGCACCGGCTCGTAGCAGGTCGGGTAGTACTCGACCTTGGTGGTCGAGGCGACCTTGGAGGTCGGCGACGTTGCGCAACCGGTCAGCACGGTGCTGAAACCGGCAGCAATCAACAACAAGTGACGCTTGGAAACCGCCTTACGGGAAAAAAGCATAGGTGTGTTCTCTTTTAAGTTTGACTTGCCCAGCACGGCCCACCGCCGCCTGAGTCCCTTCCAAGCTCGCCATACAACCAACGGTCAAGACCGCTGACCGCTCGCTGCGAGCAATTCCTTCAAAATCGTCGCCGGGTCGGCCCGCTGTTGCTTGCGGTAGTTGCCCACATGGCGAACGAATAACGTCGCGCGCGTCACCAGGCTCTTGCCCAGCACTGGCTTGCGATCCAACTCTTCCTTGATCCGTTGAAACTGCGCCTGAATCACCGCATCGGTGTAACGCGTGCCGGTGGCCAGGTTGTCGATATAGATCGCCACCGCGCCATCCAGCGCACTGCGCCCATTGGTGATGGCCGTGGCAAACAGCTGTGCGCTGGCCTCGTCATTGGCATCGATGGCCTGCTGGCGGCTCTTCTGCAAATTGATCAGGCGGATGTTGTAGTTGTTGATGGTCTCGGCCACCAAGGCCGCAGACTGAATCAGGTTGCCGGCCGCTTCTTCGCGCTGCTGGGCGATCAGCGAGACGTTGCGCTTGAGCTCTTCGTTGACCAGGCCAAGTTCGGCTTGCAGGCGCGGGTCAACACTGGCGGCGATGATGCTGTCCAGGCGCTTGGTCGGGTCTTGGGCGTCGTCGATGGCGTCGGTCAGCGAGGCCAGGCGGCCTTCTTTCTGCCACTGGGCGAACAGCTCCTTGTAGCGCGAACGCGGCGCCGACAAGGCGCCAATCGCCACGCGAAAGCCGGTGGTTTCGTTGCTTTGTTCGGTGCCGTCGGCGGCGAACAACGGGTACTCGCGGCGCATGCCGGTAAACAGCGTGCCCTCGCCTTCCAGGTAGTTGCCGCCCTTGACCACGAAGCCGCCATAGGTGCCCTGGCGGCGCCCGGCGTGCACCAGTTGGAACGATTCCTGGACCATTTCCGCCGCGTTGCCGATCACATCGAACATGCCGATCGGGTTGGGCAATTTGGTGCCGATGGGCATCAACCGTGCAGCCTGGCCGGTGCCACCGGCGACCTGATTGAACACCGCGTAATCGGCAAGCGGGCCGTCGCTTTCATTGCCCTCGACGCGCCGTGGAAACAGCCGGCCTTCCAGGTCCTGACGGCTGACCGCCTGGCCACCGCGTGCGGCGAACTCCCACTCCACTTCGGTGGGCAGGCGTACAAAGCCCAGGCCGCCGTCGTCCGCCGAAGAACCACGACCGCTCACCGGCAGCAGCTCGCGGTGGTATTTCATCAGCCAGGCGCTGTACACCGCCGAGAAGCGCTCGGCCTCAAAGCGCGACAGCTTGACCTTGGGCAAACGCGCCGCCATGCCAGTCGGTACGTCGCACGTCGGGGCCGGCTCGCCGCTGGCCAGGGATTGCGCCTGGGACATGACCTGCGCGTATTGCCGCGCGGTGACTTCGTACTTGCCGATGAAGTAGAGCATCGGCTTGAGCGGGGTCTTGGCGTCGGTCTTGGGCATCAAGGGCGCGATGACCTTGTTCCAGTCCTTGGGCAGATCCTTGAGGGTGAACTGGCCGTTGATAAAGTCGCGGCGATAGCCGGAAATGAACGACTGCTGATAGCCCGCCTCGCCTTCACTGAACGGGTAGCCGAGGCTGATCTCGCGGTCATCCAGGGTGCCTTGGGCCAGCACGTAGGCGTAGCGGAACAGCATGTTGCCTTCGCACGGCAGCGGCAGGCTGACGTCGTCCGGCAGCGGCTTGGGGTTGTCCAGCTTGTCGCTCGCTTCATCGGCCCAGGCCACGGTGGCCAGGGTCAGCGCCACGGCGGCGCCCAGTAACTTATACATCTCTGATTCCTTCAGAAGCCTGGATACGCGCCACACGCCAACCGCCACAGGCCGCCGCCACGGCGCTGACGCCGAGGACAGCAGCCAGGGCCAGGCCGTAATGACGCGCCAACAGGTGACTGGCGTACTCGCCCGGCACCTGCACGAATAATTGGTTCAGGCCTGACTCTGCCAGGCCGTATAAAAGTCCACTCAACACCGCGGCAAACCCGGCGCTGTACAGCGCCTGCAGCACCACGAACAGCAACAGCCCTGCGGTGGAAAAACCCAACAGCCGCAGCACCGACAATTCCCGCCGCTTGCGTGCAACCGATGCCAGCGCGCCGGCAAAGATCGCAGCAAACGCGCCCGCCAAGGCCAGCCCGGCGATGATCCAGAACACGATCGACAGGTTGCGGCTCAACGACTGCACTTGGGCGATCGTCTGGGCCTGGGTCGACACCAGCAAATTCTGCCCGACGAAATACACCCGCAGCGGCTCCACATCCACCAGGCGGCGCGCATACAGACGGAACGCCGGGTAAACCCGCTGCTCACTCACGCCTGCTGCATCGCCGTCCCAGCCAAACGCCGGCACCGCGCGGCCATCACGATAATCTTCCGCCGCTTCCAGCAAGCCCAAGGGCGCAAACAATCCGTCCCGGGCGAAGGCTTCCAGCGGCAACACGTGCAGCACTTGAACCCGCGTGCGTTGCGACTCGACGCGCCCCGCCACCTGGCGACCAAAACTTGCCTCCAGCCAATCCCCGGCCTGTGCCCCGAGCTTCTCGGCGGCGGTGTGGCTCAGTACGATTTGATCCAGGCCCTTGGGCATTGGCATACCGGCCAGCAAGGGGTCGTTGGCGGCCGTCGGCAACATCTCCACCGTCACTGCGCCCAACTGCGCCGTGGCTGCAATCTGACGGGTACGCGGCAAGGCGAACGCCACGTCACGGCGCTGGCGCAGCTGCTCGACAAACTCACTGCTGAATCGACCACCGCCCAGCGGAATAATTTCCCGGGTGGCGGGGTCGTTTTCCAAACGTTCGGTCAAACTGCTAACCAGTCCATATTTCAGGCCAAATAACACCAGCAACGGCGCGATCACCGCCACCAGCGCGAGCACCGAACACACCGACAGCCACGCATCGTTGCGGTAGTCCTGCCAGGCCAGGGAAGCCACCAGTGCGATCCGCATCAGCACGCCTCCCCGAGGGTGGCGGTGACGCCGCCGTCGGTGTCGCGACGGCAGCTGATGCGCCGTACCTGCAAGCCGCTGGCCCGGGCCAAGGGTTCGTCATGGGTGGCGATCACGCAGCACGCGCTGTTGTTCCGGGCCTGGGCCAACAGCGCCTGCATCACGCGTTCGGCGTTCAACGGGTCGAGCGCAGCGGTCGGTTCATCCGCCAGCAACAGTTGTGGACCGTGGGCCAACGCCCGGGCGCAGCTGACGCGCTGACGCTGGCCGACGGACAACGCCGCAGGCTTCTTATCCAGCTGATCAGTGATTTCCAACTGCTCGGCCAACCGCGCCACGCTGCCGTCGTCCTTCAAACCCAGCAATTGCCGCGACAACGCAATGTTGCCGCGTACGTCGAGAAAGCCCAGCAGGCCGCCGGTTTGCAGCACATAACCCAAGTGCCGACTGCGCAGTTGAGCCAGCTCGCTTTGCTGATCGCCACGCCAAAGCCCGGCGATGTCGACGCGGTTGAAATCGAACTGACCGACCTGATCCGGCGCCAATACCAGCGCCAGCAAATCCAGCAGAGTGCTCTTGCCGCAGCCACTCGGCCCGACCACCGCCAACTGTTCACCCGCACGCAGTTGCAGGCCCGGAATCACCAGGCTGTAGCGCTGGGCCCCGACGCCCCGGCTCTTGTGCACTGCGCTCAAGTTCAGCATTACGGCAACGTCGACAACGGCACGCGGTACAACGCATCACCCGGCTCGGCATCGCCGAAACGGACCCAGTTCGCCACATCGTTGTGGAAGGTTTCGTAGAGGCGGATCTTCGAATCCAGCTCGTCGATAAAGTCTTCCTGCTCGGCCACGCTCAACGACAACCATAGATCCTGGGTCATGTTCAGCGACTTGCTGCGGTACGGCAGGCCTTCGAGGTATTCGCCAAGAATGCCGCCGTCCGCCAGGTTGCCGCCCTTGCGCAAGGCCTGCGGGTCGCGGCTCATGTAGGCCGAGGCGCTGGCGATTTCCTGGAAGAAATCCTTCGGTGAAGTCTGGGTTTTACGCGCCGCGTCGACGATCAGTTTCAAGGATTGCTGCAAATCGTTGAGCTGCAATTTGGTCAGCATCACGCACACCTGGAAGGCTGGCAGCGCGGTGTTGGTCAGGTCGCGGTCGGCGGTCCAGGCGCTGACCAGTTGCGGCGCCTGACTCGCGGTTTTGCGCCCGAGGAAGTCCATGTGCATCGCATAGCCAACAGCGGCCGACTTGTCTGCCAGCGTCGGCGCAGCGCTGAGCAGCGGTACCGGCTGCGGCGTATTGCTGCGCACCTGATGCACCAGGTTGGCGAACACCGTGCCGATTTCGTCGACCCGCTCGCCGAACTTGCGCACATCGCCACCCGGCACCGGCGTGTACAGGTCGCCGATCTGTGGGTTGGCGTCGGCGGTCAGCGTGCGGTACTGGGTTTCGGCGCCGCTGTGGGTTTTCTTGCCGGCGTCGGTGCGCAGGTGCAGGGCGTAGATCTTGATCTGCTTGCCCAATGCGGCCTGGCGCACTTCGGCTTCGTTCATCTGGGTGGTGGCGAACGGGTCGTTCTTGCGCAGCGCACCGGCATCGGTCACCAGCAGGATCAAGCGCCCGCCATAACCGGACCAGTCCATGCCGTCCACCGCCTGCATCACGCCGGCGAACGCATCTTCGTTGAATGAGTGACTGGAGACGGTAGACGCCTTTACCTGCCGTGCCATGTCGAGGAAGCGTTGTGGGTCGCGGCCCTGATCGAGGGTGATCAGGGTCTTGGCCACGTATTCCAGGCCGGGGGTTTTCTTGATGCTGTTGCGAAAGCCCACCAGGCCGAAGCTCACGCTGTCCAGCTCGCCACGTTCGGCGATGCGGGTTTGCAGTTCGTGGACCACGTCGCGGACCTGGTCGATATAGGGCTGCATCGAGACGGTGGTGTCGACCACCAGCACCACAGCTGTACGGAACGCGTCGGCGTTGGCATTGATCACCGGCGTTCGTCCGACAGCCTTGGCGCTGGAGTCAGGCGTGTTGCCAGGGTCGATGGAGGCGACGTTGAGCAACTGCACCGGCTGGCCGTTTTCGTCGAAGCTCTCTTTGGAATCGAAGATCGGCAGCAGGTAGAACTGGCTCTGCGGGACGGCGCTGGCGGTCGGTTCCAGGGCCAGCACTTGCTGGTTGTCCTCGCTGTTTTTCTGCACCTTGAGCAGCAGGTTTTTCGCCGCGGCAGGATCGGCCAGCAGCTTTTCCACTTCCGCGGATTGGCGCAGGAACATCACCGGCGCCCGGCCCGACCGCTCGGTGAACTTGAGCACCAGGCTCTGCTTCCAGTCGCTGACTTGCGCCGCCGGCAACCAACCGTCGCTACGCCCGTCAGTGGCGGCGCCAACACGCAACCACGGACTGCCGTCGATGTCTTTGCGCTGGTAAACGTAGAGCACCGAAAACGCCGGCAAACCTTCGCCTGGCGCCCCGCCCGCCTCGTGGGAAAGCTTGGTGCCAGGCTTGCTCAGTACGCGCTGGAACAGGGTTTTCTTGCCGGCCATCAGCAGCGGACGTTGGCCTCCGTCGACCTCCGCGACCACCGGTTGCACGGCAGGCGGCGTGACTGTCTTGGCAGCCGCAACGACCGGCGGCGCGGCGGGCGCGTCATCTTTCAACCACCAGTAACTGGCACCGCCAATCGCCAGCGCGACCGCCACGGCAACTGCCGCCAACGCCAGCACCGGCCCACGGGTTTGTTCAGACACGGCGGAGTGCTGCGTCGGCGTCACCACCGGCTGGCGCACCGGTTGCGGCTGCGGCTTGTCGGTCGGGATTTCGATGGAAACCGGCGTGAGTCCTGCCAGGTCATTCGAGACCGCAACCGGAATCGGCAGAGGTCGAATCAGCGTTGCCTCTACCTGCGTGTCCTTCGGCAACTGATCCAGCGCCGTCAGCAATGCCGCCGCATCCGGGAAACGTTCCGCCGGGTCTTTGGCCAGCAGCTTGCGCAGCACCTCCTGATAACGCCCGTGGTGCACCGGCAATTCCGGCAGCGGTTCAGTGAGGTGCGCCAGCGCAGTAGAAAGCGCATCCGTTCCGTTGTAAGGCAGCTTGCCCACCAGGATTTCGTAGAGCACCACGCCCAACGCATACAGGTCAGCGCGCCCATCAATCTCCTGGCCCCGCGCCTGTTCCGGGCTCATGTAGCTGGGCGTGCCGACGGCAAATCCGGCCTGGGTGAACTGGGTGCGATCATCCAGCGACTTGGCGATACCAAAGTCCGACAACACCGCCGTGCCATCCGCGCGGAACAGAATGTTCGCCGGTTTCACATCACGGTGCACCAGGCCTTGGGCGTGGGCATAGCCCAGCGCCGAAGCGATCTGGCGGATATACGTCAGCCCCTGCTCCGGCGTCAGGCCCGCGGCAATGCGCTCCTTGAGCGTGCCGTTGGGCAGGTATTCCATGGCCATGTAATACAACTCACCGACATTGCCGATGTCATGGATCGTCACGGTGTGCGGGTGGGACAAACGCGCCAGGGTCTTGCCTTCGCGCAGGAAGCGCTCGCAAAAGCTCGGGTCGGCCGCCAGCGCCGCCGCCATGATCTTCAACGCCACCTTGCGCTCCAGGGAACGCTGGGTCGCCAGGTACACGCTGGCCATGGCGCCAACGCCGATTTCGCCTTCGATGTCGTACCCGGGAATGATGATGTTCATGTCGACACCTTCACAACGATGGCGGTGATGTTGTCCGGCGCGCCGCGATTGAGGCCCAGGTGTACCAGGCTGCGGACGATTTCATCCGGCTCGGCATGGCTCAGCACTTCGCGAATCTCGTGGTCTTCGACGGTCTTGTTCAGGCCGTCGCTGCACAGCAGGTAACTGTCGCCGGGAGCGATCAGCAGGTCTACCGACGACAACGCCAACTGCGCTTCCACACCAATCGCGCGGGTGACGATGTTGGCCCGCGGGTGCACCCGGGCGTCGGCCTCGCTGAGCAGGCCGCTGTCTTGCAGGTCCTGCACGTAGCTGTGGTCGCGGGAGATGCCTTCCAGCAGGCCGTCCCGCAGGCGATACAGGCGGCTGTCGCCGGCCCACAAACACACGCCGCGCAAGCCTCGGGTAGCGAGCAACACCACGGTGCTGCCCATCATGGTGACGCCGCGGTGGGCGGTTTCTTCGCGTACAGCGCCGTTGACCCGCAGCAGGTCGCTGCGCAACGCCGCCGTGTATTCCTCCAGGGAGCGGCCTACGGGAATACCGCGCAGGCTGTCGACGATCAGGCTGCTGACGTAATCCCCCGCCGCGTGCCCGCCCATGCCGTCGGCCACCACCCACAAGCCGTTTTCCGGCAGGTCGAGGCAGGCGTCTTCATTGACTTGGCGAACCATGCCGACGTGGCTTTTGCTGGCGGATTTGAACGTGGACCGCATCTACACAACACCTTCTTGGCCGAGCAAAAATTGCGCAAAATCGCCGGCGGCAGGCAGGCCCTGACACCGCAATAAACCGGGGGAAATCTGTTGCGAGCCACGGCCCCACCACAGGCTGGCGCCTTCACAGGCCTGTTCGGCGAGCGCGGTCATGCGTGCTTGCGGGTCTGTGGCGTCGACGCGCTGCAAGCCGGCAAAGCGGCTGCCCACCGTGCGTGGTCGGCAGGCTGGCGTGCCGAGGCTTTCGATTCCGTCGCTGAACCCTTCGAACGTAGCGCCGGCATCCAGCGTGCTCAGCAGCAGTTCTTCCACCTGTTCAAACCAGGCGTCCGGGCCGCCGACGACGGAGGCCGGGTCGGTGTCGTGATCCAACAGCGCAGCCACGGTCAGCGGGAAATAGCGGCCCACACGGTCGATGCTCGGCATCACCACGCCCACCGCCGCGTCCGGCCCGCACACGCCCGGCGCCAACACGAAGCGCCACAGCGGGCTGACCAGGTACGCGTTCAACCAGTCAGCCCCAAGGCTGGTCTGGCTGGCGAGCAAGCCAGACGCCAGCCAACTGTCCCAAGGGCCGATAAAACTCTGCGGCAGCGCGCGGCTGACAAAGTCGCCGCGGCTGGCCAACTTGCCGTAGAAGCCCAACGTGGTCATAACCGCTCCGGCAGGCTGAAGCCGTTAAGCACGCGGTTCTTGAACGGGTTGAAGGCGCTGTTGGCCCGCAATTCGTAGGAGATGCTCGCGCCGTCGACCCGCAGGCGCAGGTTGAAGCGGTCCGGCGAATTGCCGGCGGTCAGGTCCGATTGCTCAAGCAAACGGAACCACGCCCACGGGCCATCCAGCGTCACACCGGAGCGCCCGCTGGCCGACGGCGGCATGATGGAAATACGCACCACGCCAATGCTGCCGGGGTTGGGCCACTGCATCGCAACCGGGCGACTCGGGCCGTGGTCGTAGCTCAGTTGTTGGCCGTCCAGGTCCAGCAGGAACTGGGTGATGGTCGCGTCCATCGCCACCGGTTTGAGCTCAAAGCGCACAACCGGCTGGGTACCACCGGCGCGGAAAAACGCATCACGAATGGTCGCCGCCCGCTGGAAGGTTTGCAGCACGCCCGGTGCGATGCCGAGCTTCTGCGCCGCACCCGGCTGCCAGCGCCAGGTCTGCGTGGAGGTGTCGACGTAAGGTTGCAGGTACTTGCGAAAGTAGTTGTCCATCACCCCGCCCACCCCAAAGAACTGGCCGAAGTCATCCAGGGTCGCATCCCGCGCACTGCCGGGCGACATTGGATAACGCCCGGCCAGGGACTGGCGATACACATTCACCACTTCGCTGACCCACGCCGCGTTCAGTTGATTGCGCACCCCGCCCATCATGCTGTTGGTGGTGGAGTTGACCACCGACTTGACCAGCCCCTGCACCAGCGGCGGCTGACGCTCGGCATTCAGGCTGACCCGGGTGGCCGCAGCCGCCGCCTGGTTTTTCGCTTCGCCAAGCAATGCATCGCCACTGGCACCGACCATGGCACTGACCTGCACATACAGCGCGTTCATGTCCGCCAGCAGGCCGTCGATGGCCGCCGGCTCGCCTTCGTTCTTGCTGACGATGCTGTTGAGTTCGGCGAAGTGCGCGGTCACCGGGTCTTCACTGGCGGCCGGTGCATTCGCGCTCGGCTGATCCTGGCCGAGCAGGCTGCCGAGGCGCTCCTTGAGTTTGTCCACGCCGCCTTCTACCGGCGCGCCCTTGGCGGCCAGCAGGCGTTCTTCCTGCTGCAAGTCGGTCTCCTTGGAGACCGCCACCAGCAGCTTTTTCAGCGGCGACGTCGGCCCGGAAATCACCCGCAGCACATCCGCCGCCTGGGCCACGCTGGTGATCGGCACAAAGTCGATGTCGGCCAGCAAGGCGTCCCACTGGCGTTGATAGTCCTGGAAGTACAGGCGGCGTACGTCGGCCGCGAGGCTGACCACGTTCTGTTGATCGGCCTGTTCGCGGCCCAGCACCCATTGCTCTTCAGCGAGGGTGCCGGTCTGGTTCAGGCTGGTCAGCAGGAAGCCCTGGCGATAACCCTTGGCGGTGAAGAAGCCGCTCAATGGCTCACCCAACGGCTTGCCGCTTTTGCGACTGAACACCAGCGCAGCATCGCGGCCCGCCGCTTCGTTGATGCGAAAGTCCGGCACACCTTCCGGCAGCTTCTGGCGCTTGATGCGGTCGTATACACGCTGGGCCACCGGCAGTTGTTGCAACTGCCGACGCAGGTCGTCGATCAAGCGCGGGTCGAGACGGGCGCTTGGCGGATGGCGTTCGAACAAAGCCTGCAAGTGCCCGATCAACGCCTGGCGCTGATCCGCCGGCAAGTCGCGCGGCAGGTTGCGGTCCCAGTCCAGGGCGATCCAGGCCTTGATGAAGTCCGGGTCGTAATGCTCGTTATCGGCGAGCATCAGGTAGGCCTTCAAGCCCTCGTAGAGGAAGTCGGAATTGCCGCCGCTGTGCAGTTGCTCTTCGATACGCGTCACCAAACGGGGCGCGAATACGGCGATCAACAGCTTGCGGTAGACGCTCGCAGATTCGGCTTCGAGCATGTCGCCCTGATACAGGCCCAAGCCTTCGGACCAGCTTGGCGAGTCGCCCGCCAGGTTCTTCACGGCGTTGAGCAGCGGCAATACCGCGAGCACTTCGCGTTGCGCCGGGCTCAGGCTCTGCACGGTCTGGCCCAACGGTGCGACCTTCTGGTCAACCTGGGCGATATAGGCCTGGTTGGCGCGATAGCTCACCCACCACAGGGTGCTCACCACCAGCACCAAGGCCACAGTTGCGGCCAACACGCCACGGGCAATCCACTTGCGACGGCGCTCGACCTTCGGGTTGACGCCCACCAGGCCACGCTCGGCAAACGCCACGGCGGTGAACAGTTTTTCGATGAAGTAGCTGCGCCCGGTACCGGTCTGGCGTGCCAGGTGCTGGCGGTCCAGGTTCATGCTCTGGGCCATGGCACCGATCAAGCGGTCAATCGGGCTGCCTTCCTGGGTGCCGCTGGTAAAATACACGCCGCGCAGCAATACGCGCTCTTCAAAGGCGTTGGGTTTGAACACGCCTTCGAGGAAGCCTTGCAGGCAATCCTTCAACGCGCCGAACTGCTGCGGGAAGCCGTAGATCAGGTCGCGCCGCGCCGGGTCGCGCTCCTGTTGCAGGCGTTCCACCAAGCGCTCGTTGAGGCGCTGTTCCAGGCCGGCGAATTCGCTTTGCAGATGGGCCAGCGGGCTGTCGCTGTTCTTGCCGTCGTCCAGGGCGAAGGTCATGCCCCACACCTGGGCGCGCTCTTCCTTGCTCAGGTTGTCGAAGAACTCCATGAAGCCCGGCACCAGGTCGAGCTTGGTCAGCATCAGGTAGATCGGGAAGCGCACGCCCAGTTGGGTGTACAGCTCCTGGATGCGCAGGCGGATCGCGGCGGCATGGGCGGCGCGCTCGGCGTCGCTGCCCAGCAGCAGGTCCGAGAGGCTGATGGCGATAAACGCGCCGTCAATCGGGCGCCGGGACCGCTGCTTTTTCAGCAGGTCGAGGAAGCCCAGCCAGGCGGCTTTGTCCACCGTGGAGTTGCTGTCTTGCGTGGTGTAGCGGCCAGCGGTGTCGAGCAGCACCGCCTGATCGGTAAACCACCAATCGCAATTGCGCGTGCCGCCCACGCCACGTACCGCACCGGCACCCAGCTGCGCAGCCAAGGGGAAGTGCAGCCCGGAATTGACCAGCGCGGTGGTCTTGCCCGAGCCCGGCGGGCCGATGATCACGTACCACGGCAACTCGTACAGATTGCGGCGCTCGTCACCGCCCAGCTTGGCTTTTTTCAACAGGACCAGGGCTTCGTCCATGCGCTGGCGCAGGGTCGCCAGTTCTTCGGCGGTGGCGACGCTGGCAGGGTCTGGCGGCGTCTCAGCTGCGAGGCTGCGCATCACTTGCGCGGCCTGGCGGCGGACTTGGATAATCCGAAACACGCGGTAGGCAATCCACACCGCGAACACCAGGATGATCAGCGCCCAGCGGCGCCCTTCCGGCACCAGCACATCGAGCAACGGCCCCACAAACCAGATGATCAGGCTCAAGGCGATCAGGCCCAGCAGCGGGATCACCCAGCGAATCACAAAACTGAAAAACGCCTTCACTCGACCCCCTCCGCCAATACGGTGATTTCTACCCGGCGATTGCGCGCACGGCCTTCAGCGGTGGCGTTGGTGGCCACCGGCTCGGTGTCGCTGCGGCCTTCGGCGCTGAAGCGTTCCGGCTGGCCGGTCTTGGCCGCGAGAATCTCCAGCACCGACTTGGCCCGCGCCTCGGACAGCGCCCAGTTGGACGGGAACCGCAGGGTTGCAATCGGACGGTTATCGCTGTGGCCGGTGACGCGCACCTGGCCCTTGACCTTGCGGATGGCGTCGGCGATACGCAGCATCAGCGGCTGGAAGTCGTCGACGATGCTGGAGCTGGCCGAGGCGAACAGTTCGTCGCCACGGATGGTCACTACGGAGCGGTCGACGGCATCTTCCACTGCTACACGACCGGCCTTGATGTCTTCGACGAGGAAGCCCGCCAGGCGTGGCCGCTCGATGATTTTCGGCTGTGCAACCTGACGGTCGATGGCCTGCACCGGGATTTCACCCAGGGCATGAATATTCTTGAACACCGGCTCGGCATCCGACGCCAGCTTCATCCGCAGCCCGAACAGCAACGCCAACAGCAGCGCCACGCCGATGGCCACGGCGATCCACGGCGGCATGAATTGCGCCAGGCGATCACGGGCCACGGCCACGCCGCGCCAATGGGGCGACAGCTCGCGCTCATGCTCGCCGCGCGCACTGCGAATCGCCGCAGCAGTGCGCTCACGCAAGGCTTCCAACTGGCTACGACCGTCGTTCATCACGCGGTAGCGACCTTCGAAACCCAGGCACAGGCACAGGTACAACAGCTCCAGCAGGTACAGGCGTTCGCGCGGGCTTTGCAGGCAGTGATCCAGCAACTGGAAGACCTTTTCGCCGCCCCAGGCTTCGTTGTGCACGGTGATCAACAAGCTCTGTTTGCCCCAGTCACTGGCGCTGCCCCACGGCGTACTCAGCACGGCTTCATCGAGGGCGGTGCACAGCGCGTAACGCGCCAGCAGCACATCGTTGCGGGCCACGCCGGACGCCTCGGCACGCTCTTCAAACTGGCGCAGGTAGGCCAGCAACTGCGCGCGCAGGCTCGACGGCGCCGGGTGCGCGATCGTATTGCGCAAGCGTGTAAGCAACGACAGCAAAGGGCCGGCGGCGCTTTCCAGCGGGTTCAGGCCTTGGGCCTTGCCGGTCAGAATTGGCGCGGCAGGCATCGACAGCGGTGCAGGTTCTGCGCGAACCGGCTCCGGCGCGCGGCCGCCCGGGCGCGGCATGAACTGGGTGCGGTCATCGTCATTGGGATGCATCGCGGATTATCCTCGGATGGCCCAGAAAGCCAGGTTCAACCCCGGGAACTGGCCGGCGATGTGAAACGCAAAACCACCGGAATTACTCAGTTGCTGCCAGTGCTCACTGCCCCGGTCCAGCTCGTAATAAGTGCTGCCTGCGTGGTACGGAATCTGCCGTGGCGCCACCGGCAGCGGCAGCAGGCCGATGCCCGGCAGTTGCAGGTTGACCAGGTCGCGGATGTGTTCCACCGAGCCGACTTTGCTTTGCTGGCCGAAGCGCGCGCGCAGGGTTTCGCCCGGCACATCGGCGCGTACCACCAGGATGAAACTGGCGCTGTCGATCAGGGTTTTGTCGGCCAGCATTGCCACGTGCACGCCGTAGGCTTTTTCGACAATCGGGATCGGCGTGGCCTTGCTGTCGATCAGCATCGACAGCGCCTCGCGCAGCGCCTGCATCACCGGGATGAAGCTCAGGGCCAGGTCGTCGTGCTGGTATTGCGGGTATTCCTGGGGGCGGCGGCCGGCGGTGGAGAACGTCGAGAACTCGCCCGCCAGGCTCACCAGTTCGCTGAAAAACCGCTCCGGGTGCAGCGGGCTCAACTGGCTCAGGTGCTGGATCAGCGGCTGGGCTCGGTTGACCAGTTGCAGCAGCATGAAGTCGGCAATCTCTGAAGCACCACCGGCGCCCGAGGCCACCACGCGACCGGCCAACGCCTCGCCGCGCTGGTGCAGCAGGCCCAGCAGTTCGCTGCGAAACGCGGTCAGCGGTTTGCTGGCGGTCACATCGAGTACCGGCGGGATGTAGCTGTCGTCGAGCACCAGGGCGCGGTCGGCGCGTTTTTCCTTGATGCGCACCAGGCCAATGGCCGCGTAATCGCTGATGCCATCCTGGGCCGTCAACAAGCGCAAGGCGCGGGAGCCAACAGCCACGGGCGCACGGTTTTCGAAGGGTGCGTTGTCGTCGCGTACTTCGCGCACCTGGCTGACGTAGCGCGCCGCTTCCAGCGCTTCGCCTTCATCGACGGTGTCACGGGCGCCGGCCCGTTTGAGGGGCAACGCCAGGTACACCAGGCCATCGCGCAGGTTGTCGTCGATGTTCAGCGGGCTCGGCGCCAGGTCATCCTGGGGGATATTGAACGGCGTGCCGTCGGGCAACAAACCGCGCGCCGAGACAATCGCCAGCTTGCCCTGGGCCAGCAGGCCCTGGTCGATCAACAATTCGGAGAAGCCCCAGGCCCCTGCCGACAACGGGCGGCTGCGCGCATCGATCAGGTTTTCCAGGTAACGGTCATGCTGCTGGAAGTGCTGCGTTCCGATGAACATGCCTTCCGACCAGACCACGCGATTGTTCCAGGACATGGGGGCTCCGATTCTTATTGGGCAGGGCTGGATGGGGGAACCACGACATCGGCACGCACCGCATGCACATCGAGGCTGATCTGGTATTCGGTGTATTGGCGCGCAGGCACGCTGAGCACCGTGCGCCACTCGGCGCGGTCCAGCTCGCGATAGCCCACCAGCAGGCCGATCTGGCGAGTGGACGGGTCGAGGTTGCGCTGGACGCTCAATTGCTGGCCGGGCTGGATCACCACTTCGTCCTGGTCGAGCAGGTCGAGGCCGAGGGTCGACTGGGCGCGATCGGCCAAGGCGAAGTAATCGGAACGGCTGAAGGTGGCGGCGTTTTTCAGTTCGAAAATCCGCACGCGTACCGGGGCTGCCTGGCCATTGGCGCCGGGGTTGAGCCCGGAGATGGCGTGAAAATGCAGCTCGACGGCGGCGGTGTCTGCCTCAGCCTCGGGGGCCTCGGGTTTGGCCGCATCCTTGGCACACGCCGTCAGCAGAAGCGCTGCGGCGGCTGCGAGTAAAAACCTGGGAATCATCCTGCGTCCTCAATGACGTACTTAGCTATCCGTTGTTCCGTGTACTGCGTTTTTAGCGGCGCTGTCGGGTGCTGTGCTCTTCGTAGGCGCGGCTGAATTCACGCCCGAACAGGTCCTGGAAATCTTCCTGGGCCTCGCGGGAAATATTGCTGTAGAGCTCGGTGAACTGCTGCCAGTACTGGGCCTGGCGCGAACCGTTGAAGATGCTCGACAGCCCGCCGGGCTTGCCCATGCGCTCTTCGAGCTGCGCCGGTTCAAAGCGCGTCAGCAGGTGTTTGATGGCAGCCTCGACCCCGGCCATGACGGCCAGTTGGTGCGCCCGCAGATCGTCGAAACTGTCGCGTACGGCCAAGTCCGGCGCCATAAACGCCTGGTTGCTGTGGCGTAGTAGCAGCAGTAACGCTTCGTCGGCATTCGGGGCGAATTTCAACGGATTGTTTTCCACCGGTTGGATCACCGTCTGCTGCATGCGGAACTCGCCCTTGAGGCTCGCGCGAGCACGCAACACGTCGATCAAACCTTCGACCATCAGCCGGTAGCTGCGCCCGATGCTTTCCATCTGGGCTTCGGCCTGGGCCTTGTCCAGGCGCAACTGATCGAGGCCGGCACCGCGCAGGAAGGCTTGCAGCAAATCGGGTTGGTTGGCGTCGACCACGGGGAGCGGTTGCTCGACCTTGGGTGGCTCGATGATCGGTGGCGGTGGCGGTGGCGCAACAGGCTTGGGCGCAGGGGCATCGCCGAACAAATCCCAGTCTTCGGGAATCACTGAGCCCGAGACCGCCGGCGCAGGCGGTTCAACCACGGGCAGCGGCGTCGGCGGGCGGAAGTCGTGTTGTTCGGCCGGCACGTGATCGTGCACGGTGGCCGGCGGTACGCTGGTGGGTGCGAGGAAGTCGAACAGGTCCGGCAGGGTGTCCATCGACGAGGCGCCCTGGAACTGCGGCGCGATGACCGGCTGCGGCGTCGGGGCCTTCACGGCGGCGCCCATCAGGGCTTCGAAGCTGTTGGATGAGTCGCCGGCGAAAACCTGGTTGTCTGTCACTTTCAGGTTGAAATCGATGCGCGCCTGGATTTCGTAATCACCGATGCGGATCAGTTCGCCGTCTTGTAATGGCTCACTGTTTCCCCGGCGCAAACGAATACCGGCGTTGACTAATTCGACACCGTTGGTGCTGTTATCGGTTAAATAATAACGCCCCTCTTTGTATTGAATAACGCAATGCTGCGTAGAAACCAGGCGCTCGGGATCAGGCAATATCCAGTCATTTTCGGAACCGCGGCCAATAGCCATCACCCCCTGATCCATGGACTTTTCAGAACACTGGCCAGGGGTAATCTTGTGATAACTAGTGATAGTCAAGCACAGCGACATCTTGCCTCCTTGCTGATACTTCGCGCGCGGCCATTCCCTGGGAGAGGTGCTCCCGAGGGATCCACGACAGATCCTTCCAATACCTTGAAAGCCTGCTTCAACCCGCGTAATTGCTGATCTTAACCGGCCTCTATGACAAAAATCCTGCCTCGGCATCCGCTTCGACTGATCAGTCGCACAAGATGTTAAGCACCGCACATCTGTCATAGAGGGCGAATAGCTTACCTTGACAAGGCATAAGTACTACACCAAAAATGCACAACTTCTTGAACACCAATGATGGCACTTTGAAATCGAAACGATGTCAGAGCGCTTAATATGACCAAGAAAACATGCAAAGTTCCTCGCGCAACTAATGCATGAATTGCCCGTCATCTTACGGGCTGATAGGGAGATCGAATTTAGTGGATGTGCCTCTGCTGCTCGCCGCCGTTTCCGCGAATTCGCCTTGTGGCGAAGACCTGGAATATGACGCCGATTATTTGCATCTTGAGCGTGCCGCACAGGGTCAACCCGAGCGCAGCATGGGCGACTCGATCCTGCCTGCCGAACCTCCGGAATGGCGCAGCATCCAGCAGCAAAGCCTCGACCTCCTGCAACGCAGCAAAGACCTGCGCATCACCCATTTCCTGTTGCAAAGCGCCCTCGCCCTCCAGGGCATTGCCGGGCTTGCCGACGCGCTCACGCTGATCAACGCGCTGCTGCGCGAATACTGGGCCGACCTGCATCCGCGCCTGGATGCCGATGACGACAACGACCCCACCGTACGCATCAATGCCCTCAGCGGCCTGACCAGCGACACCACCATTCGCCTGCTGCGCGAAAGCATCCTCACCCGCTCACGCACCTTCGGCCCCGTCAGCCTGCGCGCCGCGCTGAATGCCAGCGGGCTGCAAAGTTTCCCCGGCGAAAACCTCGGTGCCGAACAGCTCAACGGCGCGTTCCTCGACAGCGACGCCGAGCAACTGCAAGCCACCCGCGACGCGCTGAACGCCGCCCGCGCGGCCTGCGAAGCCATCGAACAACACGTCAGCGACCAGGTCGGTTCCGCCCAGGGCGTGGACCTCGGCCCCTTGAAGCAACCGCTCAAGCAGGCCGTGCAGATACTCAATCAATACGCCCCACACAGTGGCGCCGCCAGCGAGCCCGAGGTTGTCAGTGACGACAATGCCCCCTCGGTTGAATACGCCGCGGCGCCCGCTGCAGCACGCCCCAGCGGCGACATCGCGAGCCGCGATGAAGTGCTGCGCAGCCTCGACAAGATCCTTGCGTACTACACCCGGCACGAGCCCTCGAGCCCGCTGCCGGTGCTGTTGAACCGGGCGAAGAATCTGGTGCACGCCGACTTTGCGGCCATCGTGCGCAACCTGATTCCCGACGGCATGTCCCAATTTGAAAATCTGCGCGGGCCCGACAGCGAATAAGCGTACGGATCGCGCAGTTACAACACCGTCGCTCAAGCGACCAGGAGCAGCAACGTGGCGAAGCAAAGTTCTCAGAAATTCATCGCGCGCAACCGTGCGCCTCGGGTGCAGATCGAGTACGACGTCGAGCTCTACGGCGCCGAGAAAAAGGTCCAGCTGCCCTTTGTCATGGGCGTGATGGCCGACCTCGCCGGCAAGCCCGCCGAGCCTCTGGCGGCTGTGGCCGACCGCAAGTTCCTTGAAGTGGACGTCGACAACTTCGACTCGCGCCTTAAGGCCATGCAGCCACGCGTCGCGTTCCACGTGCCCAATGAGCTGACCGGCGAGGGCAACCTGAGCCTGGATATCACCTTCGAAAGCATGGACGACTTCAGCCCCGCCGCCGTGGCGCGCAAGGTCGACTCGCTGAACAAGCTGCTCGAAGCCCGCACCCAACTGGCCAACCTGCTGACCTACATGGACGGCAAGACCGGCGCTGAAGAAATCATCATGAAAGCGATCAAGGACCCGGCATTGCTGCAGGCCCTTGCGAGCGCGCCGAAGCCGGCAGGGGACCAGTAATCATGACCGAGAATACCGCCCGCGAAGGCGCCCAGAACCTGGGCGCTACCGAAGAAACCAGCGAGTTCGCGTCGCTGCTGCTGCAAGAATTCAAACCCAAGACCGAGCGTGCCCGCGAAGCCGTGGAAACGGCCGTGCGTACCCTGGCCGAGCAGGCTCTGGCCCAGACCGACCTGGTGTCCAACGACGCCATCAAGTCGATCGAGTCGATCATCGCCGCCATCGACGCCAAGCTCACCGCCCAGGTCAACCAGATCATCCATCACCAGGATTTCCAGCAACTGGAAAGCGCCTGGCGTGGCCTGCACTACCTGGTGAACAACACCGAGAGCGATGAGCAGCTGAAGATTCGCGTGCTCAACATCTCAAAGCCCGAGCTGCACAAGACCCTGAAGAAATTCAAGGGTACCGCGTGGGACCAGAGCCCGATCTTCAAGAAGATGTACGAAGAAGAATACGGCCAGTTTGGCGGCGAACCTTACGGCTGCCTGGTGGGCGATTACTACTTCGACCAGTCGCCCCCCGATGTGGAGTTGCTGGGCGAGCTGTCGAAAGTCTGCGCCGCGATGCACGCACCGTTCATTGCCGCTGCCTCGCCAACCGTAATGGGCATGGGCTCGTGGCAGGAACTGTCAAACCCGCGTGACCTGACCAAGATCTTCACCACCCCGGAATACGCCGGCTGGCGCTCCCTGCGTGAATCGGAAGACTCGCGCTACATCGGCCTGACCATGCCGCGCTTCCTGGCGCGCCTGCCGTACGGCGCCAAGACCGACCCGGTGGAAGCCTTCGCCTTCGAAGAAAACACCGACGGCGCCGACAGCTCCAAGTACACCTGGGCCAACGCCGCGTACGCGATGGCGGTGAACATCAACCGTTCGTTCAAACACTTCGGCTGGTGCTCGCGCATCCGGGGCGTGGAGTCTGGCGGTGAAGTCGAGAACCTGCCGGCCCACACCTTCCCCACCGATGACGGCGGTGTGGACATGAAGTGCCCGACCGAAATCGCCATCAGCGACCGCCGTGAAGCGGAACTGGCGAAGAACGGTTTCATGCCGCTGCTGCACAAGAAAAACACCGACTTCGCCGCCTTCATCGGCGCCCAGTCGTTGCAGAAACCGGCCGAATACGATGACCCGGACGCCACCGCCAATGCCAACCTGGCCGCGCGCCTGCCGTACCTGTTCGCCACGTGCCGTTTCGCGCATTACTTGAAGTGCATCGTGCGCGACAAGATCGGTTCCTTCAAAGAGAAGGACGAGATGCAGCGCTGGTTGCAGGACTGGATCCTCAACTACGTCGACGGTGACCCGGCGCACTCCACCGAAACCACCAAGGCCCAGCACCCGTTGGCTGCTGCCGAAGTGATCGTGGAAGACGTTGAAGGCAACCCGGGGTACTACAACTCCAAGTTCTACCTGCGCCCGCACTACCAGCTTGAAGGGCTGACCGTGTCGTTGCGCCTGGTATCGAAACTGCCTTCGGCGAAAGGCGCGTAAAAAATCGGAACTGGTTCGCTCCCTGTAGGAGCGAGCTTGCTCGCGAAAAACTTGAAGGCGCTGCGTTCATCCAGGGTGCCAGCGTCATCGTTGACGACCTTCGCGAGCAAGCTCGCTCCTACAGGGGTCGGCGGCGTTAATAAATTCTGTGGCTGAGACCACACAGGGAGAAAACATGGCTGTTGATATTTTCATCAAGATCGGCGACATCAAGGGCGAGTCCATGGACAAGGCCCACAAGGACGAAATCGATGTATTGAACTGGAGCTGGGGCATGGCCCAGTCCGGCAACATGCACGTTGGCGGCGGCGGCGGCGCGGGCAAGGTGAACATCCAGGACCTGTCGCTGACCAAGTACGTCGACAAGGCTTCGCCGAACCTGATGATGCACTGCGCCAGCGGCAAGCACATCGACAAGGTCAAGCTGACCGTGCGCAAGGCCGGCGGTGAAAGCCAGGTCGAGTACATGATCATCAACCTGGAAGAAGTGCTGGTCACCTCCCTGAGCACCGGTGGTTCGGGCAGCGATGACCGCCTGACCGAAAACGTCACCCTGAACTTTGCCCAGGTGATGGTGGACTACCAGCCACAGAAAGCCGACGGCACCAAAGACGGCGGCGCGATCAAGTTTGGCTGGAACATCCGCTCCAACACCAAACGCTGATCGCCCCTGTAGCCGCCGCTTTCGGTGGCGGCTGCAAGCCCCCTGTTCCTCTCGCAACCCGTCCGTGGAGCTGCTTTGGTGGTAACTGAAATTGCTTCCCGCGATCGCCTGCAACCGTCCCTGCTGGACCGGTTGACCGACGATGACCCGACCAATCCCAAGGAAAGCGCCGACAAACGCGTGCTGTCCCTGAGCCAATTAAAAGCCTCGGTGCTGCGTGACCTGACGTGGCTGCTCAACACCACTTCATTGCTCAATGCCGATGCCACGCTGCACACGCCGGCCGGTACTTCGGTGGTCAATTACGGCCTGCCGGCGCTGGCGGGCAACAGTGTCTCCAGCGTGGATGTCAGTGCCCTGGAAGCCTTGATCCACCAGGCTATCGCCACCTTCGAGCCGCGCATCCTGCGCCATACCCTGCGGGTCAAGGCTCGCGTGGGTCATGGCGAGATGAACCACAACGCGCTGAGTTTCGAGATCGAGGGCGACCTGTGGGCGCAGCCGGTGCCGTTGCGCCTGTTGCTGCAAACCGACCTGGATCTGGAGTCGGGCCATGTGCGCGTGGTGAACGCCGACCAGCGGAGACGCCCATGAACCCGCGCCTGCTGGAGCTGTACAATCAGGAACTGCACCACGTGCGCGAAAGCGCCGCGGAGTTCGCCAAGGAATACCCGAAGATCGCCAGTCGGCTGACCCTGTCCGGCATGGACTGCGCCGACCCGTACGTCGAACGTTTGCTCGAAGGCTTCGCCTACCTGACCGCCCGGGTTCAACTCAAACTCGACGCCGAATACCCGACCTTCACCAACAACCTGCTGGAGATCGCCTACCCGCACTACCTGGCGCCGACCCCGTCGATGACCGTGGTGCAGCTACAGGCCGATCCCGACGAAGGCTCCCTGGCCAGCGGTTTTGCGCTGCCCCGCGACACCGTATTGCGCGCCGCGTTGGGCCGCGAAACCCAGACCTGCTGCGAGTACCGCACCGCTCACCCGGTGACGTTGTGGCCGTTGCAAGTCGCCCAGGCCGAGTACTTCGGCAACCCGTCGGCGGTGCTCGGGCGCCTGGCCGCCAGTGAACCCAAGGCCAAGGCCGGCTTGCGCCTGACCCTGCGTACCGGCGCCGAACTGCCGTTCAACAGCCTCGCGCTGGATAACTTGCCGCTGTACCTCAGCGGTGCCGACGAGCAACCGTTCCGCCTCTACGAACAACTGCTGGGCAATGCCTGCGCGGTGTTCGCGCGCAAGCCTGGCGGTGATTGGGTGGAACGCCTGCCGCCGGATGCATTGCGCTCGCGCGGTTTTGACGACGCCGATGCAGCGATGCCGGTGGTACCTCGCGCCTTCCAGGGCTATCGCTTGCTCCAGGAATACTTCGCCCTGCCCCACCGTTTTCTGTTCGTCGAATTCGCCGAACTGAGCCGCGCAGTCAAACGCTGCGACGGCCAGGAGCTGGAACTGATCGTGCTGTTCGACCGCCACGACCCGAGCCTGGAAGGCAGCGTCGGCAAGGCGCAATTCGTGCCGTTCTGCACCCCGGCGATCAACCTGTTTCCCAAGCGCGTGGACCGGATTCACTTGTCCGAGCGGGTCAACGAACACCACGTGATCGCCGACCGCACCCGGCCGATGGATTTCGAGATTCATTCCCTGAGCGGCATCACGGGCCACGGCACCGGGCCGGAGCAGCCGTTTTTGCCGTTCTACGCAGTGCGCGACCCATCGCGCTACGGCCGTGACCAGGCGTATTACAGCGTGCGCCGCGAGCCGCGCGTGTTGTCCAGCGACCAACGCCGCAACGGGCCGCGTTCCACCTACGTGGGCAGCGAAACCTTCGTCAGCCTGGTGGACAGCCAGCAAGCGCCGTACCGCCATGACCTGCGCCAGTTGGGCGTTACCGCGCTGTGCACCAACCGCGATTTGCCGCTGTTCATGAGCGTGGGCAACGGCAAGACCGACTTTACCCTGGCCGACAGCGCCCCGGTGCTGGCGGTGCGCTGCGTCGCCGGGCCAAGCCGCCCACGCGCCAGCCATGCCCATGACGCCAAGGCCTGGCGCCTGATCAGCCAGTTGTCGTTGAACTACCTGTCGCTGAGCGAGCAAGGCCAGGGCGCCGCGGCGCTGCGCG
The DNA here is from genome assembly GCF_002204795.1 of Pseudomonas sp. K2I15. Lineage (GTDB taxonomy): Bacteria > Pseudomonadota > Gammaproteobacteria > Pseudomonadales > Pseudomonadaceae > Aquipseudomonas. The sequence continues at coordinate 208,636 of NZ_NIXO01000001.1, read as the reverse complement.
AACTGCTGCGCTTGTATGGCGACAGCAACGACGCCGCCCTGCAATTGCAGATCGAAGGCCTGCGCGAGGTCAGCAGCAAAGCGGTGACCCGTCGCCTGCCGATGCCCGGCCCGATCGTGTTTGGCCGGGGCCTGGAGATCACCCTGGAATTTGATGAAAACGCGTTCCGCGGCACCGGCGTGTTCCTGCTCGGTGCGGTGTTTGAACGGTTCCTGGCACGCTACGTGTCGATCAACAGTTTTACCGAGACGGTGATCCGTACCACCGAACGCGGCGAGATCATGCGATGGAAAGCCAAGCCCGGACGTCGTCCGACCCTGTGAGTACCCTGGATGCGATGCATCAGGAGCCCTGGGAATATGACTTCTTCCAGGCGCTGCGCCGTATCGAGTGCGAATCGCCAGACCTGCCACGCCTGGGGCATTCCCTGCGCCTGGCGGATGATCCGCTGCGCCTCGGCCAGCAAGCCGATTGCACCTTTGCGCCGGCCACACTGGCCTCGGTCGAGCCCGGTGCTGACGGCAAACCGGCACGCCTGGAGCAGTTCTTCTTCGGCCTTGGCGGCCCCAACGGCCCGCTGCCGCTGCACATCACCGAGTACGTGCGCGAACGCCAGCGCAACAACGCCGACAGCACCAGCAAGCGCTTCCTGGATGTGTTCCACCACCGCCTGCTGACCCTGTTTTATCGGGCCTGGGCCGAGGCACGGCCGACCGTCAGCCATGACCGCCCGGACGATGATTACTGGTCGGCGCGCCTCGCAGCCTTGAGCGGTCGCGGTACACCGAGCCTGCTCAACCAGGGCCTGATCCCCGACACGGCGAAGCTGCACTACAGCGGCCACCTGTCAGCGCAAACCCGCTACCCGGACGGCCTGAAGGCGATTCTGGGCGAGTACTTCGGCCTGCCGGTGGAGATCGAAGAATACGTCGGCCAATGGCTGGAACTGCCCGAACGCAGCCGCGTGAGTGTCAGCGCCAACCAGTTGGGCGTGGATTTTTGCCTGGGCAGCCATGTGTGGGACCGCCAGCATAAGTTCCGCATTCGCCTGGGCCCGCTGAAGCTCGATGACTACATGGGCATGCTGCCCGGCAGCCAGCCGTTCAACGAACTGGTGGCGTGGGTCGCCGAATACCTGGGCCATGAACTGGACTGGGACCTGAACCTGATTCTGCAACAACCCGAAGTGCCGGCCCTGCAACTCAATGGCCAGTTCCGCCTGGGCTTCAACACCTGGCTCGGCCAACCCGAGCACGACGCCAACGACCTAATCCTGGCCCGGCATTACGCCGAACACGCCAACACCTCAAGGAATCCAGAGCATGGGTGAAATCAGTCGCGCCGCACTGTTCGGCAAACTCAACAGCGTGGCCTACAAGGCCATCGAAGCCGCCACCGTATTCTGCAAATTGCGGGGCAACCCGTATGTGGAACTGGCCCACTGGTTTCACCAGTTGCTGCAACTGCAGGACTCGGACCTGCACCGCATCATCCGCCAGTTCAACGTTGAGCCAGCACGTCTGGCCCGCGACCTGACCGAAGCCCTGGACCGCCTGCCCCGTGGCTCGACGTCGATCACCGACTTGTCGTCCCACGTGGAAGAAGCCGTCGAGCGCGGCTGGGTGTACGGCAGCCTGATGTTTGGCGAAAGCCAGGTGCGCACCGGTTACCTGGTGCTGGGGATTCTCAAGACGCCGAGCCTGCGCCATGCGTTGCTGGGTTTGTCTGGGGAGTTCGACAAGATCAAGGCCGAAGCCCTGAGCGAACGCTTTGACGAATACGTCGGCGACTCGCCCGAGAATGCCTTGAGTGCCAGCGACGGCTTCAACGGCGGCGCCGTGCCCGGCGAAGCCAGCGGCGCCATGGCCCCGAGCGCGATGGGCAAGCAGGAAGCCCTCAAGCGCTTCACCGTCGACCTGACCGAACAAGCCCGCAGCGGCAAGCTGGACCCGATCGTCGGGCGTGACGAAGAGATCCGCCAACTGGTGGACATCCTCATGCGTCGCCGCCAGAACAACCCGATCCTTACCGGTGAAGCCGGTGTCGGCAAGACCGCCGTGGTCGAAGGTTTCGCCCTGCGCATCGTCGCCGGTGACGTACCGCCCGCGCTGAAAGACGTGGAACTGCGCAGCCTCGATGTGGGCCTGCTGCAAGCCGGCGCGAGCATGAAAGGCGAGTTCGAACAGCGCCTGCGCCAGGTCATCGAAGACGTCCAGGCCTCGCCGAAACCGATCATCCTGTTTATCGACGAAGCCCATACCCTGGTGGGTGCCGGTGGCGCCGCCGGGACCGGCGACGCGGCCAACCTGCTCAAGCCTGCACTGGCTCGCGGCACCTTGCGTACCGTGGCCGCCACGACCTGGGCCGAGTACAAGAAGCACATCGAAAAAGACCCGGCCCTGACCCGCCGTTTCCAGGTGGTGCAAGTGGCCGAGCCGTCGGAAGACAAGGCGCTGCTGATGATGCGCGGCGTGGCCTCGACCATGGAAAAACACCATCAGGTGCAGATCCTCGACGAAGCCCTGGAAGCGTCGGTGAAGCTGTCCCACCGCTACATTCCAGCGCGCCAGTTGCCGGACAAATCCGTGAGCCTGCTGGACACCGCCTGCGCCCGCGTCGCCATCAGCCTGCACGCGGTGCCGGCGGAAGTCGACGACAGCCGTCGCCGTATCGAGGCACTGGAAACCGAGCTGCAAATCATCGCCCGCGAGCATGCGATCGGCATCGCCATTGGTGCGCGCCAGACCAACAGCGAAGCGCTGCTGAGCGCCGAGCGTGAGCGCCTGGCGACGCTTGAAACCCGCTGGGCCGAAGAGAAAACCCTGGTGGACGAACTGCTCGCCACCCGTGCGACGCTGCGTGAAAAAGCCGGTGTTGTGGACAGTGATGCGGGTAACAACGAGAGCGATCAATTGCGTGCGCAACTGGTCGACCTGCAACAGCGCCTCAGCACCCTGCAAGGCGAAACCCCGCTGATCCTGCCAACCGTGGATTACCAGGCCGTGGCCTCGGTGGTCGCCGACTGGACCGGCATTCCGGTGGGCCGCATGGCGCGCAACGAACTGGAGACGGTGCTCAACCTCGACCAGCACCTGAAGAAACGCATCATCGGCCAGGACCACGCCTTGCAGATGATCGCCAAGCGCATCCAGACCTCCCGCGCCGGCCTCGACAACCCGAGCAAGCCGATTGGCGTGTTCATGCTTGCCGGCACCTCCGGCGTGGGCAAGACCGAAACCGCCCTGGCCCTGGCCGAAGCCATGTACGGCGGCGAGCAGAACGTGATCACCATCAACATGAGCGAGTTCCAGGAAGCCCACACCGTGTCCACGCTCAAGGGCGCGCCACCGGGTTACATCGGCTACGGCGAAGGCGGCGTGCTAACGGAAGCGGTGCGGCGCAAACCCTACAGCGTGGTGCTGCTGGATGAGGTGGAAAAAGCCCACCCGGACGTGCACGAAATCTTCTTCCAGGTGTTCGACAAGGGCGTGATGGAAGACGGCGAAGGCCGGGTGATCGACTTCAAGAACACCTTGATCCTGCTCACCACCAACGCGGGTACCGAGCTGATTTCCCGGGTCTGCAAGGACCCGGCGAACATCCCCGAGCCCGAGGAAATCGCCAAGGCCCTGCGCCAGCCGCTGCTGGAGATTTTCCCACCGGCGCTGCTCGGCCGCCTGGTGACCATTCCGTACTACCCGCTGAGCGACGAGATGCTCAAGGCAATCACCCGCCTGCAACTCAACCGCATCAAGAAGCGCGTGGAGAACACCCACAAAGTCGCCTTCGACTACGACGATGAAGTGGTCGACCTGATCGTGTCCCGCTGCACCGAAACCGAAAGCGGCGGGCGGATGATCGACACCCTCCTGACCAACAGCCTGCTGCCGGACATGAGCCGCGAATTCCTCACCCGCATGCTCGAAGGCAAGGCGCTGGCGGGCGTGCGCATCAGCACGCGGGATAACGAATTGCACTACGACTTCAACGATTGACCTGACGGAATGCGATCAAAACTGTGGGAGCGGGCTTGCTCGCGAAGGCGGTGCATCAGTTGATGCATCTGGTGGCTGATTCACCGCATTCGCGAGCAAGCCCGCTCCCACATTTGGAGCCGGTTCCTACAGTTATTACGCAATTTACGGGTTAACCGATGCTATTCAACCAAGCCTCACGCCTGGCCAAGATCACCAGCCCCTTGGGTCCGGATGTACTGCTGCTCAATGAAATGGGTGGCGGCGAAGAGCTGGGGCGACTGTTCAATTTCGAATTGCAGCTGACCTCGCTGGACGCCAACATCGACCTCAACCAGTTGCTGGGCAAGCCGATGAGCCTGAACCTGCAACTGGCGGATGGTGGTGAGCGGCACTTCCACGGCATCGTCGCCCGCTGCAGCCAGAACATCGACCAGGGCCAGTTCGCCAGTTACCAGGTGACCTTGCGCCCATGGTTATGGCTGCTGAGCCGCACTTCCGACTGCCGGATTTTCCAGAATCTGAGCATCCCGCAGATCATCAAACAGGTGTTTCGCGACCTGGGTTTTTCCGATTTCGAAGACGCCTTGAGCCGGCCGTACCGCGAGTGGGAATACTGCGTGCAGTACCGCGAGACCAGCTTCGATTTCGTCAGCCGCCTGATGGAACAGGAAGGTATCTACTACTTTTTCCGCCACGAACAGGACCGCCACGTGCTGGTGCTGGCCGACGCCTATGGCGCCCACAGCAACGTGCCCGGCTACGACTCGGTGCCTTACTACCCCAAGGACGAGCAGCAGCGCGAGCGCGACCATATGCACAACTGGCACCTGGCGCAGGAAGTACAGCCCGGCTCCCTTGAGCTCAACGACTACGACTTCCAGCGCCCCAGCGCCAGCATCGACGTACGCTCGGCCATGCCGCGCCCGCACACCGCCGGCGACTACCCGCTGTACGACTACCCCGGCACCTACGTCAAAAGCGAAGACGGCGAACACTACGCGCGCACCCGCATCGAAGCCCTGCAAACCCTGCACGAACAAGTAGAGTTCAGCGGCAACGCGCGAGGCCTGGGTTCCGGGCATCTGTTCAGCCTCACCGGCTTCAGCCGCCGCGACCAGAACCGCGAATACCTGATCGTCGGCGCCCGCTACTACGTCTCCCAGGAAAGCCTCGAAAGCGGCGGCGGCGCAGCCTCGGCCCAGTTCGAAAGCACCCTCACCTGCATCGACGCGCAACAGAGCTTCCGCCCGCTGGCCAACACCTACCGGCCCATCGTCAAAGGCCCGCAAACGGCACTGGTGGTGGGGCCCAAGGGCGAGGAAATCTGGACCGATCAATATGGCCGGGTAAAGGTGCATTTCTATTGGGACCGCCACGACCAGTCCAACGAAAACAGTTCGTGCTGGATTCGCGTGTCGCAGTCCTGGGCCGGGAAAAACTGGGGCTCGATGCAGATTCCACGGATCGGTCAGGAGGTGATTGTGAGCTTCCTGGAAGGCGACCCGGACCGGCCGATCATCACCGGGAGGGTGTACAACGCTGAGCAGACCGTGCCTTACGATTTGCCGGAAAACGCCACCCAAAGCGGGATGAAAAGCCGCTCCAGCAAAGGCGGCACGCCGGCCAACTTCAATGAAATCCGCATGGAGGACAAGAAGGGGCTGGAGCAGTTGTACATCCACGCCGAGCGTAATCAGGACATCGTGGTTGAGGTGGATGAAAGTCATTCGGTGGGGCATGACCGGAACAAAAGCATCGGGCATAACGAGACGGTGACCATTGGCAATAACCGCCTGCGCATCGTTAAGCAGGAAGACATCCTCTCGGTGGGCCAAAAGAAGACCGACAGCATCAGCCAGAGCTACGTCATCGAAGTGGGTGAAAACCTGCGGCTGGTGTGCGGCGAAAGCATCCTGGAGCTGAACGCCAGCGGGCAAATAAACCTCACCGGCGTGCAAATCAGCTTCTACGCCAGCGGCGACGCCGAGTTCAATACCGGCGGCGTGCTGCACCTGAACAACGGCGGCGGCCCCGGCGCGACACCCGATGGACAGGGCTCCAAAGCCAGCATCGATGCCAACGTGAAAGCCGCGTTCCCACCGCCTAAAAGCTCCTGACGAGACCTGTTTTCCATGACGTACCGAATCAACGAATTCCAGTTCCAACTGCCTGCCGGCGAGCTGCAGGACGCGACGATCAACATCCTCAAGTTCCCCGATTTGGGCACCTCGCTGATCGTCAGCCGCAGCTTCCTTGCCGAGGGTGAAACCTTGCAGAGCAACTTCGACGACCAGCTCAAACGCCTGGAAAAACAGGTGCAGGACCTGCGCTACCAGCCGGGTGTTACCGTGCGTCTGGGCGCGGCCCAGGAAGTGGAAGGCATCGAGTTGCGCAGCCAGTTCAACAAGGGCAACGACAAGGTATTCCAGTATCAATTGGCGCTGGTATTGCCCGGCACGCGCAAGATGCTCGCCTTGAGTTACGTGAAGGCCGACAAGCTGGGTGATGCCGAAGCGGCGCATTGGGCGACGATCAAAAACTCATTGTCGTTCGACGCGATTTCCTGATGAGCACCGTGCATGTCTGACGCTCTATGGGCGGCCCGCATGGGCGATGCGCTGTCGCATACCTCGATGATGGCTGACATCCTCGGCGGTGTGCTGGAGGTGGCTGCCAATATCGCGATCACTGCCGTCGCGACCGCTGCCGTGGTTGCCGCCACCGGCATTACCGTCGTCACCGGCGGGCTCGGCTGCTTCTTGCTCGGCGCAGTTGTGGGCACGATTGTCGGCTTCGCCATGAGCAAGAGCGGGGCGGACAAGGGGTTAAGCAATTTATGCGAGAGCTTCAGCAACGCACTGTTCCCGCCCACGGTGCAGGCAAATATTCTTACCGGCTCCACCAATACCCTCACCAATAACATTCCTGCCGCCCGCGCTGCCGGTGCGATCACGTCCCATGTCGCACCGGCTGGTATAGAACAGGAAGACCCCAAGCCTGAAGCAGAAGCCAGTTACCTGGACATGGCCGAGAGCTTTTTCTCCCAGATGTGGCGCCCCACTGTCGCTACTCCCGCACCCGGCGCGGTGCCCAAACCGCTGGACCTGGTCGTCTGCATGAAGCATCCGCCAATGCCGCCGCAGTTTCTGGCAGAGGGTTCGGAAAAGGTCACGGTCAACGGCCAACCCGCCGTCCGTAGCGGCGACCGCAGCACTTGCGATGCGACGGTGGTGTCGTCCGGACTGATTTCGTCGAACGTGACCATTGGCGGCGGCTCGGTCGTGGTGCGTGAAATTCGCAGCGGCAAGACTCCGGGCGTAGGGCTGGCGGTCACCGCGTTACTGATGCTCAAGGGTGGCAAGGGGAAGTTCTTCAGCAAACTGCCGTGCATGTTGATTGGCGGTGCGACCTCAATGGCTGTCAGCAGCGCGATGGGGGCCATGGCCAACGCCGCCATGGGCTCGTCCAACCCGGTGCACGCCGCAACCGGCGCGAAAGTGCTGGGCGATGCCGAGGAGCTGGATTTTGTATTGCCCGGCATCCTGCCGATTGACTGGCAGCGCTTCTACAACAGCCGCGATGAGCGACGCGATGGGTTATTCGGCGCAGGCTGGGGCGTACCTTACGAGGTGTGTGTTGAGATCCAGCCTCATCCCGAAGGCGGCGAGACGCTGGTCTACACCGACGAGCAGGGGCGGCCCATCGACATGGGCTCTATTGCATTGGGCAGCGCGGTGTTCAGTGCGGGTGAAGGGCTCGCGGTGCGGCGACACCTAAATGGGCAGTTACTGATCGAAAGCGACGACGGCGTGTACCGCTTGTTCGAGCCTACACCAGCAAACCCGTCGCGACTGCGCCTGATACAGCTCGGTGACCGCAACGACAACCGCATCCACATCGACTACGACGCCGGCGGACGCCTGGTGCGGCTGCGCGATACCTTCGACCTGGTGCAGGTCGAACTGATCCGGGACCGTGAACAGGTCACTCGCATCGAACGTCTTTATCCCGACCAACACCGTGAAGTACTCGTGAGCTATGGCTACGACGCAGCAGGTAGTCTGGCTGAGGTACGCGATGCCAGCGGCCAGGTGCAACGGCGCTTCGCTTACGACGCCGGGCGCCGAATGGTGGAGCATCAGTTGCCCACCGGGTTGCGCTGCTTCTATGACTGGGCCTTGATTGAAGACCTGGAATGGCGTGTAGTCCGACACTGGACCGATGAGGGCGACGCTTACCAGTTCGACTATGACTTGAAGACCGGCCTCACCCGCGTTACCGACAGTTTGCAACGGGTCAGCACCCGGCACTGGAACACTCAGCACCAGATCATTCAGTACAGCGACAACCTCGACCAGACCTGGCTGTTTGAGTGGAACGACGAACGCCAGTTGCTCAGCGCCACCGACCCGCAGGGCGGGCGCTATGAATACAGCTACGACGAGGCGGGCAACCTGATCGGCGAAACCGACCCGCTGGGTCGCAGCGATTCAACCCTATGGTTGGAACATTGGGCGTTGCCGCTGGTGGAGACCGACGCAGCCGACAACAGCTGGCAGTACCGCTACGACCCACGCGGCAACTGCATTGCCGAAACCGATCCGCTGGGCCACATCACCCGCTACCGTTATGACGTCCACGGCCAGGTCGTGGAAATCATTGATGCCACCGGCAAAAGTAAAAAGCTGCGCTGGAACCCGTTCGGGCAACTGGTCGAGCATGTCGATTGCTCGGGTTACCCAACGCGCTTTCGCTACGACGAGCGGGGCTATTTGCAGGTCATCACCGACGCCCTCGGCGAGCGTACTCAATTCAGCTACGACGCCCAGGGGCGCTTGCTCAACAGCCAACTGCCGGACGGGCGCACCGAGCAGTATCAGCGTGATGCCAGCGGTCAGTTGGTGGGCTATACCGACCCCGCCGGCCACACCACGCTCTACCAGCACAACCGTCGTGGCCAGGTGCGCCAGCGTACCGATGCCCACGGTCGTCAGGTGCAATTCGGCTACGATAACTACGGACGGCTGCAAGCGCTGATCAACGAGAACGGCGAACGTTATCGGTTTGCCTGGGATGCCGGGGATCGGTTGACCGAGCAACAGGACCTTGACGGAAGCGCCAAGCGCTACGACTACGACCGCCTGAATAACATCACGGCGGTGACCGCCGTTGCAGCGCCTTATGGCAATGGCTTGGCAGTGGTTCCCGAGATGCCACCGGCGCCCATCGTTCATCAACTTGAGCGCGATGCGGTAGGTCGACTGATTGCGAAAGTCACCGACGATGGCAGCACCGACTACAGCTACGATGCGCTGGACCAACTGACGGCAGTCACCTTCACCGACCTGCAGGGTAATGCCCAAGCTCTGGGCTTCGCTTACGACGCCCTTGGCCAATTGCTTGCCGAACAGAGTTCAGCGGGCAATCTGCAACACCACTACGACGAACTCGGCAACCTGATCCAGACCCAACTGCCGGACGGCCGTTGGCTCAATCGCCTGTACTACGGCAGCGGCCATCTGCACCAGATCAACATCGACGGTCAGGTCATCAGCGACTTCGAGCGCGACCGCCTGCACCGCGAAGTGCTGCGCACCCAAGGCCAGATCATTACCCGCAGCGAATACGACCGCAGCGGCCGCCTGCGCTCACGCCAACGACGCCACGTCAGCCAGCCCTCGTTGATGCCAGCAGCCGCGCAAAAGCAGTTCGAGTACGACCCCGCCGACAACCTGATCGGCAAACTCGACCAACAGCCCGCAGCACAACACCGTCAACTGCTGCACTACGACGCCACCGGCCGCATCATCGCCAGCCAGGACAACCTGCAAGGCCAGCGCGAAACATTCGCCTACGACGCCGCCGCCAACCTGCTCGACGGCCCACAACCAGGTGCCGGGCTGGTGGTGCACAACAAGCTGCTGACTTATCAAGACAAGCGTTATCGCTACGACGCATTTGGCCGGATGATCGAAAAGCGCAGCGCTCGCCATGGTGTACAGCGGTTCGCCTACGATGCTGAGAGCCGCTTGACGGAGGTGCGTAACGATAAAGGCACCGTCGTTACCATGTCCTATGACCCGCTGGGCCGCAGAATAGGTAAGTCGCTCCAGCAAGACGGTGGCTACTTATCAAGTCAAACCCGTTTTACGTGGGACGCCCTGCGGTTGCTGCAAGAACATCGCAATCAACAAACCAGTTTGTACATCTACGAGGACGATGGTTTTGAACCTCTTGCACGCGTGGATGGCCAGGGGGCCCTACAGAACACCCGGTACTACCACAATGACCTCAACGGAATACCGGAGCAATTAACCGAGGTCGACGGGCATCAAGTCTGGCAAGCCACCTATCGGGTCTGGGGCAATACGCTTGAGGAGATACGCGAGCCGTACTATCTCGAAGAACAGAACTTGCGACTTCAAGGTCAGTATCTGGATCGGGAAACCGGGCTGCACTTCAACACCTTCAGGTTCTATGATCCGGATGTAGGTCGTTTTACCACCCCGGATCCCATTGGCCTGCAAGGGGGTTTGAATCTCTATCTTTATGGCGCCAACCCTTTTACCTGGCTGGATCCATTAGGCTGGGCTCCTACCCCCCTCAACAAACCCGGATTTTATGTGTATGGGCTCTACGCTCCGAATGCTAAAACGCCCTACTACATAGGCCATACCGAACAGAATCCTTCAGCACGTGAACGACAGCATGACAAGACTACGCGGCTGGGTAATGGAGAGCTGAGGGTGTTGAAGGGTCAAGATGGAAAGATGACTTACTCTCAAGCAAAAGGCTATGAACAAGCCTATCGAGAGAAGTACAAAACCAAGGGCAAGTTTCCGGGCAACGTCATCGAACCCATCAATAAAAGTCGAACCGATACACGCGGTAAAACTCACTATAAAAATTATAGGGCTGCGGCCAAGGCGCTGGGCATCAAACCAAGCAAAATCAAATCCTGCACTTAGAAGAGGCCGCTGTATGAAAAACCTCACGACACCTAAACCCGGTGATCTTTTTTACATCCCGGCTCTCAATGCATCAGATGAGCCTGGATTTGTGATTGCCCGCTATATCGAGCTCATTCCACCGGCGCTGGGGCACCTGATCGAGATTTTCGCAAAGTTTTATACAAAAATGCCTGCTTCTATCAATGAGGTAGATACCTCAAAACGCCTATTCCGACCGATTTTCTGCAGCCTGCGCTTTTCAGGTATTCCTCGCTGGAAGATTCTGTTCAGCGATCCCGACTACAAAAAGTCGTCGTCTGGATATGATGCGATTCAATTCGCATTTGATTCGGAAATTTGGACAGGTGGCATTAGCAAACCCGCGACAGAGCAACAGTTGGCTAATATTGAGCCGTCCATTTGCTGGCGTATGCACCACATCATTTTCAGGGTCATTGCCCATTTACGTGGAGTCCTTGCTGAGAACGAACTCATGAAGTACGAGTGCTTGCCCGAAGATTTGCGCGTCGACAGCGCTATAGCCTCGGAACGGGTCAACAAGGCCGTACTCGGCGCGCAAGCACTATTCGACGCTCAATAAAAATGGGACAAGGACTGAATTACAAGTTCACCAAAAACCGAGCGGCTCGGTCAGAGTAGAAAATGGGGTCAATCCACGAATCGAGAAATACTGACTACTCGATAATTATGAAACCGTGGTCTGACCCCGTTTCCCCACCGACTGAAGAGGTCCATGAGGGATTACTTGGCGGAGGCATCGGCTACGTTTTTGCCGACAACCGAGCGAAAAAGATGAAGGAAGGCGATGAGGCCGGGTATTTCCTCGTCCAATTTACATAAGCCCAGCCAGATTCGCGGAGGCCTGGAGAGGTGATTGGTAATCGAGTAACGGAGTTATTTAACGAATTACGATTCCTACAAGCGATATCGTTCGCCAGCCACTGTAAATAGGAATATCACCCCCTCCCGCCAAGCAAGAGTAGCCGGTTACGTTGAACGACGCCGGGCAGGATCGGTGATTAACCCAGCGGGCAACTCACTGCCAAACGCGACGAGATAGAAATTCTGATGAGCAAATATTTATCAACACTCGAAATCGCCTGCCCTCCGGAGAGCCTCCAGGCTCAAAGTATTCGAGAGGCAGCCGTACTCTATATTTATCTCCTTGCAACCAAATGCAGGCTGCCTGCTGGCGGAATCGCCAAAATAATCCTTAAGCCAGCACCAGTCGAGGCGGAGCAAACACTCACGGATGTCTGCATCTACTCTCATCCATTCAAGCACCTCGATAAGCTACCAGCGGACGCTGCGGAGGGTGCCATTCGCCGTTCGTTAATCGAGGACATTCATGAAGTGCTGTTGTCGCTCGCGGTGCTTAAAGGCTGGGATGCCGATCCGATACACAAGCTCCATGCCGAGATTATCAAACGTGACTATCAGTTTTCAGGCACCGCCGGACGCGCACTAAAAAACCCGTCCAAAACGCTCACTGCGACGGCCGCTTGGCGTACGGATCAATACATCCATATAGGCGTTCTGGTGCAAGGATCCAAAAACACACCTGAAGCATTTTTCACCGCTACACGAATCGGCATCGCGTTGGGTCTTTTTGAGTCCCTGCTAGGCGCTGTTGAATGGATAAACGATCAAACCGTCCGGCTGTTCCAGGCAAACAAACGCGACTATTGGGAGATTGATACAACCACCAAAACGGTGGGGTTTCACTTTCCCAGAGCAGAGTCCGGTGATGCCCACGGCAAGTTTGACTTAGCGAAAATGTATATTGATGGGCACATAGTCGAGCAGGATTTTGAACAAGCCCGACAGTGGCTGGAACGCTCAGCCGCTCAAGGTTTTTCGCGTGCAGTCAAACTTTTGCAGCGCATGAATGATCGTGATGAGAACCTCGCCGACCCGGTGATGAACAGCAAGAAATAAACCCGAGAACGGATGGGATCAAACCATAAAGTGAAAAAACGAATCAGTGGCCGGGTTCATTTTTTTCCTCAGCCAGCAGCGATGCCGACTGGAAAACCACCGACGCCTATAGCGCTGGAGTTGCGCAAAAGCGATTCAGGGAAGAAAAACTACCAGTTCGATATAAGCGCTTCGCTAAGGCCATTTTTCGTGCTCAGTGAGGCTGCGCTTGACGTTCTGGGCGATCTGTTCGGGCCACAAGGACAAGTTCACTGGTGCTGGAGTCAAAATAGTTGTGAAATAACCGATTGGAGATCCGCATGCTGATTACCGAGGCGCTTGACTCATTTTCATCTGCCAGCGGCCAGCTGGCGGATTACCTGGCAAAGGTCCCGGCCAAGTACAGCAAAACCAACAAGCTGCGCATTGAGTCGCTCACCCGTCTGGCGTACCTGTTGTATGTCATTAACGAAAAAGACCTTGCCGGACAGATCACCGAGCCACTGTCCCGGATTCCTTTCGAGAACAACTACGACTACTGGGTATGGATTGAGGCAGCACTGGTGCTGAATGGCACGTTGGCCAAGGAACAGGGCAATACTGCGGTTTATGAGCAGGCGTTGACGCGCGTGCTGGAGGCACTGTCTTCAGGGAACGAGCTGCAGATAACGGTAAAGCGCAATACACATGAGCGCTTTATAAAGGGTGAGACGTTAAGTCTGGAAAAAATACAGGACGCTGCCGAGGAAAAGGACTTCGTCACAGAGGGAAATCAACGCATTACCTATTTGATATAGCCTGCTGAAGATCAAGTTTTTCGACAAGCCTGAATATTATCCAAGCGAGAAAATCAACGCCGACATTAGTGAAAATATAAATAGAATAAATGAGATCATTGGCGCGATCGGACTGCAAAAGCTCGCGCCATTTAAATGATCGTCAACGTAAAAGGGGACGGATCTATTTAATACTTTTATTCGCCCCCCTTACCGAAGCTTTATTCAGCCTCTGCCGCTTCAGCCTCCTTCACCGCGACCAGCCTTTTAAGCATCTTGTTCATCTCTGCGTAGCGTTGTTCGATGCGATCCATGCGGCTCTCAGGGGTACGGGGCTCTGAGGAGTCAGCGACAGCTGGCCGCGTGTAAACCTGACCGTACCTTTTCGCGATGTCTTCAAGCGGCCCCTCGGCGGCATCAAGCAGTTTTTCAAGGTTGTCCAAGCGCTCACCGGTTGTCGTGGGCGCGTTGGGCGACTTGCCGACTGCCGGGGCATCCGGCCCTTCGTTTATGGAAATGATGGAATTAGCGAGCAATTCGACGTTTATTTCAGCGCCTTCCACTCGCGCCTCCATTTTTTGCTGATCGGTCGCGGAGGGGTCAACGGTAGATTTAGTCCCGTCTGCATTCTTTTTTTGCGCGCCGGGCATTTCAGTTTGTGCCTTGATTCTTTGTTCCATGGCGTTCGAAACAGCATATTGAGCGGGAGTGAACGCCAGCCTGACCAACCCGCTCAGTGTCGCCTCGACAATGGCATTACGCGCAACAGCTGCAAGCCCTTGGGGAAGAGGTGGAAAAAAGCCTCGACGTTGCAATTCATTGATGGTCTGCGTGTTATGGGCCGCATTCGCCGGACTGTTTGGGCCACCGGATAGTTTCTGCGTTGTTTTGTGATATGAACTACCCGCTTTGGGTTTACCTTTATTAACTTCCTCCGCCTTTTTTCCTTTCTCTTTATCAGCTTTGGGTTTGTCTTTAGTTTTACCGCCTCCCCCTTTTCCAAAACCACCGGGCCGGTACGCTCTCTTGGCCCGTTCTTCATGGGTCGCCTCCGGATAACCATAGTCTGCCTTACGCGTAGCCGACTCAGGCTCACCATACGGCGTATGAATAACCTCGGGGGGTACCGGAACTTTCTGTTGTGGGGTGTCAGTATTGACGTGAGGTAAAACACGAGGGGTGTAGAACTGATCGGATAACTTCATATTATTAACCTCTAATAAATACTCAATTTAAAGAGGGCTCCCTGCAACCTCGACCTTTTACGTGGTTCAACAGAATAAAAAGTTCCAGGCTTAATACATTACGATTCAGACAAGCTATGTCGCTTCCACTCCCCCTCAACAAAAAATGGGCACCCGACCCAGTCGGCGTGCCCATCTTTCATCCCGCGCTCGCTGTGTGCGTAGCGCGTGCTTCTTTACTTACGGATTAACGCTGTCTTTAAGCGACTTGCCTGGCTTGAACGCAACGGTGTTGCTCGCCTTGATTTTAACCGGCTCGCCGGTTTGCGGGTTTTTGCCGGTGCGGGCGCCGCGGTGGCGCTGCAGGAAGGTACCGAAGCCCACCAGGGTGACGCTGTCCTTGCGATGCAGCGCGCCGGTGATTTCTTCGAGTACGGCGTTGAGTACGCGGTTAGCCTGTTCTTTGGTCAGGTCTGCTTTTTCAGCGATAGCGGCTGCGAGTTCTGGTTTACGCATAAGTGAAGCCTCTTTGACGGTTTTTTGTTGTTATGTCCGTGCTGCTCTCTTTCGGAGCAGCGCCCAAGGCGCCGCAGGCTCTACTCTGCGGCAGACGGGAGTGAGGATGGCATGCCATCGGGGCCTGCGCCAGTCTCACGGCGACCTTTCTACGGTCAAAATGATGCTTATTCCGACAGAACGACCGGTATTTACGCCAGCAACGGCGGAAGCTCTTTGTTGAGGGCCAGTTTTTCCATGACGGCCGTGCCAGTCAGGGCGTAACCCAGCAGCCGCCCGCTGGCATCGCGGCACAGGGCCTTGATGTCGGCGCCCTGCCCTTCGACGCTCCAGACGCCTTCGGTGCCCCGTGGGGGTGGCGAGACGACCAGCGGGCAGATCGGGGTTTTTACCGTGACGGGCATCGGGCCGTAGCTGACGGCAGTCGCGTTGCCCGCCAGGGTCTGGGCCAGGGCGCGGGCGCAGCTCATCAGCGGCATCACGTACAGCAGGTTCAGGCCATCGACCTCGGCGCAATCGCCCAAGGCGTAGATATTGGCGTGGGAGGTCTTGAGGTGGCGGTCGACCATGATCCCGCGGTTGATCTGCAAACCGGCGGCTGCGGCCAGGTCGACACGCGGGCGCAAGCCGATGGCAGACACCACCAGGTCGCACTGGATCACTTCACCATCCGACAGGTGGGCTTCCAGGCCCTCAGCGTTGCGTTGCAGGCGATTGAGCACCGGGCCCAGGTGGAAACGCGCACCCAGGCCTTCGAGCCCGGCCTGCACCGCTGCGGCCGCCGCCGGGTGCAGCAGGGTCGGCATGACTTGCTCGCACGGCGCCACCAGGTCGATCTCATAACCGCCGAGGATCAGGTCGTTGGCGAACTCGCAGCCGATCAGCCCGGCGCCCAGCAGCAGCACCCGGCGTTTACCGGCCGCAGCCGCACGAAAACGCGCGTAGTCTTCGAGGTCGTTGATCGGGAAAATCAGCTCGGCGGCGTCACCTTGCACCGGCACCCGCACGGTTTCTGCGCCCCAGGCCAGGATCAGGTCACGGTAGGCCACCGCTTCCTCGCCGATCCACAAGCGCTTGTGGCCAGGGTCGATACCGCTGATGCGGGTGTGGGTGCGCACTTCGGCCTTCAATTGCTCGGCCATGGCGCCCGGCTCAGCCATGCTCAGGCCGTCGGCTTCCTTGTTCTTGCCAAAGCCGGTGGAGAGCATGGGCTTGGAGTAGGAGCGCCCGTCATCTGCGGTGATCAGCAACAGCGGGGTTTCGCTATCGAGCTTGCGAAACTCCCGAGCCAGGTTGTAACCGGCCAAACCCGTGCCGACGATCACGACAGGTGCGTTCATTCCTTTCTCCTTGCAGTTAAATTCTGGAATCAGCCGATTTCGATCATTTCGAAATCCATTTTGCCCACGCCGCAGTCCGGGCACAGCCAGTCTTCGGGGACGTCCTGCCACAGGGTGCCCGGCGCGATGCCATCATCCGGCCATCCGTCTTTTTCGTCGTAGATCAGGCCACAGACGACACATTGCCACTTCTTCATTACTTGCTTCCTCAGGGTCCAGGCGTGTTGGCCGACGGTCGATAGATCCAGCCTTGCCGTGCGGCTCAGGGCGTTTTGTACTGATCGGCACGCGCAGATGCAAGCATGATCGACGCATGGGCTTGGCGCCGCCCGGCAAAAGTCCAGGGTGCCATGGTAAGCTCGCCGCCTCATTAACTGCCAATAATGACCCTCCGTGCCGCATTCAAACACCCTTCCCGATGCTTGCCGATGGCTGCCCCAGAGCCTTCTGAGCCCACTGCCCGCGCCGCTGACACTCAACTGGCTGTTCGATGAAGGTTCGCTGACCCGACGCCTCACGCGCTTGTCCAACGATGGCTTCAGCGTGACGCCGCTGTTCGAAGGCTGGCAGCCGTTGCGAGACGACGAATGTGCCGCCCTGGGCTTGTCTGCGGCCAGCATCGGCTGGGTGCGCGAAGTGTATTTGCGTGGCCATGGCCAGCCGTGGGTATTCGCCCGCAGCGTGGCGGCCCGCAGCGCCTTGCAGGGTGACGGTTTGCACATGGATGAGTTGGGCAGCCGGTCGCTGGGGGAGTTGCTGTTTTGTGATCACGCCTTCACGCGCCAGCCCATCGACGTGTGCCACTATCCACGTGAATGGTTGCCCACCGCAGATCAGGCTGATGACTTGTGGGCGCGCCGCTCGCGCTTTGATCGCGGGCCGCTGAGCGTGCTGGTGGCTGAAATCTTCCTGCCGACCCTGTGGCAAGCCGTGCACGACCATCCGGAGAATTGCTGATGTACCAGCGCCTGCTCAAATCCCTGAATCACTTGAACCCCAGGGCCTGGGACTTCATTCAACTGACCCGGATGGACAAGCCCATCGGCATTTATCTGCTGCTGTGGCCCACGCTGTGGGCGCTGTGGATTGCCGGCAAGGGTTCGCCATCGCTGCTCAACATCGTGATCTTTGTACTCGGCGTAGTACTCACCCGCGCCGGCGGTTGCGTGATCAATGACTGGGCCGACCGCAAGGTCGACGGCCATGTGAAACGCACCGAGCAGCGCCCGCTGGTGAGCGGCAAGATCAGCTCAAAAGAGGCGCTGGTGTTCTTCGCGGTGCTGATGTTCATCAGTTTCCTGCTGGTGCTGCTGACCAACTCCATGACGATCTGGCTGTCCCTGGGCGGCCTCGCGCTGGCGGCCAGCTACCCATTCATGAAGCGCTACACCTATTACCCGCAAGTGGTATTGGGCGCGGCGTTTTCCTGGGGCATGCCGATGGCGTTCACCGCCGAGACGGGCACCCTGCCCGCCGCGGCATGGCTGTTGTACATCGCCAACCTGTTGTGGACGGTGGGTTACGACACGTACTACGCCATGACCGATCGCGACGATGACCTGAAAATCGGGGTCAAATCCACCGCCATTTTGTTTGGCGATGCCGACCGGGTGATCATTCTGACGTTGCAGGGCCTGGCACTCGTGT
This sequence comes from Pseudomonas sp. K2I15, assembly GCF_002204795.1. Taxonomy (GTDB): domain Bacteria; phylum Pseudomonadota; class Gammaproteobacteria; order Pseudomonadales; family Pseudomonadaceae; genus Aquipseudomonas. Next base: position 190,308 of record NZ_NIXO01000001.1, on the reverse strand, counting down.
GCCTGTGGCTGGCGGGGGTGCGCTTTGAGTTGGGCGGCTGGTTCCACCTGGGCTTGCTGGCGGCGGCCGGGTGTTTTGCCTGGGAGTTCTGGTACACCCGGGACAAGGACCGCCTCAAATGCTTCAAGGCGTTTTTGCACAACCACTGGGCCGGGTTGGCGATTTTTGTCGGGATTGTGGCGGACTACGGGCTTCGGTGAGAGGCCACGCCCCTCACCCTTGCCCGGGTTTAATCAGGGTTTGGCGACTTTCCAGGCCCCGTCCATTTTGCCGTCACCTGTCATGTCACCGGCCTTCTTGTCCATGACGAAGGTGTAGAGCGGCTTGCCGTTGTAGGCCCATTGGCTTTTCTGGTCGTCACGGGTGACGACGGTCCACTTGCCCATGGGCTTGGCGGTCGAATCGGCCGCCAACGGCGGCCAGTTGGTGGCGCACTTGTCGTTGCACATGGATTTGCCGCCGGCATCCTTGGCGAACGTGTAGAGCGTCATCCCATTGGAGTCCACCAGCATCCCGCCTTTGGTCGTCGCCGGGTCTGCCGCAAAGGCCAGTGTCGGCAGCGTTAACGCGGCCGTTACCAGCAGGGCTTTCCAGGAAAAAGTACTGTGAGTCATGGGAACCTTCCTTTTGTGGTTGTCAGGATTCGGACCCAAAGAGTAGTCCAGACAGGCGCCGATTGCCCAAGCGACTAAATTACTGTCACACGACTGCAATAATTCCGTTATCTAATGCGGCGCAAGACAGTTAAATGACAAGAGGATTTAGCATGGTTGGCAGGAGCATTCTGATCGTTGACGACGAAGCGCCCATTCGCGAGATGATCGCCGTTGCGTTGGAAATGGCCGGCTATGACTGCCTGGAGGCGGAGAACTCCCAGCAGGCCCATGCCATTATCGTCGACCGTAAGCCCGACCTGATCCTGCTGGACTGGATGCTGCCCGGCACCTCCGGCATCGAGCTGGCCCGCCGTCTGAAGCGTGATGAGCTGACCGGCGACATCCCGATCATCATGCTCACCGCCAAGGGCGAAGAGGACAACAAGATCCAGGGCCTGGAAGTCGGCGCCGATGACTACATCACCAAGCCCTTTTCCCCACGGGAACTGGTCGCCCGTCTGAAAGCCGTGCTGCGCCGTGCCGGCCCTACCGATGGCGAAGCACCGATCGAAGTCGACGGCTTGATTCTGGACCCGATCAGCCACCGCGTGACCATCGACGGCAAGCCGGCCGAAATGGGCCCTACCGAATACCGCCTGCTGCAATTCTTCATGACTCACCAGGAACGTGCCTACACCCGCGGCCAGTTGCTGGACCAGGTCTGGGGCGGCAACGTGTATGTGGAGGAGCGTACCGTCGACGTGCATATCCGCCGCCTGCGCAAAGCCTTGGGCGACGCTTACGAGAATCTGGTACAAACCGTGCGCGGCACCGGCTACCGGTTTTCCACCAAAGGCTGAGCCAGACCGAACTGCCCAGACAGCTGAAAGGACGCGTGTTTAAGTGAACCAAAACTGGTATGGCACCCTGATCCGCCACATGCTCCTGCTGATCACCGGCTGCCTGCTGGTGGGACTGGTCAGCGGCTATTACGGCTGGAGCCTGGCCGTCGGCATCGGCATTTACCTTGGCTGGACCCTCAAGCAATTGCTGCGCCTGCACGAATGGCTGCGCCAGCACAAACCCGACGAAGCGCCACCCGACGGCTACGGCCTGTGGGGCGAGGTGTTCGACAGCATCTACCACCTGCAACGCCGCGACCAACGCGTGCGCGGGCGGCTGCAAGCGGTGATCGACCGGGTGCAGGAATCCACTGCCGCGCTGAAAGACGCGGTGATCATGCTCGACAGCGATGGCAACCTTGAATGGTGGAACCGCGCCGCAGAAACCCTGCTGGGCCTCAAGACGCCCCAGGACAGCGGCCAGCCGGTGACCAACCTGGTGCGCCACCCGCGCTTCAAGGAGTACTTCGAGCAGGACAACTACGAAGAAGCGCTGGAAATTCCGTCGCCGACCAACGACCGCGTGCGCATCCAGCTGTACCTGACGCGCTACGGCAATAACGAACATTTGATGCTGGTGCGTGATGTCACACGCATTCATCAGCTGGAACAGATGCGCAAGGATTTCGTCGCCAACGTCTCCCACGAACTGCGCACGCCGCTGACGGTGATTTGCGGCTACCTGGAGACGCTGCTTGATAACGTCGAAGACGTGAACCCGCGCTGGACTCGCGCCCTGCAGCAGATGCAGCAGCAAGGCGGGCGCATGCAAACCCTGCTCAACGACCTGCTGTTGCTGGCCAAGCTGGAAGCCACTGACTACCCGTCGGACAACCACCCGGTGCCGGTGCAAAGCCTGTTGCAGACCATAAAGAGCGATGCGCAGGCGTTGTCCGGGCAGCGTGAACAGCAGATTACCCTGGAAGCCGACCCGTCGATCCTGCTCAAGGGCAGTGAGGGCGAATTGCGCAGCGCGTTTTCCAACCTGGTGTTCAACGCCGTCAAATACACCCAGGACAAGGGCAACATCCGCATCCGCTGGTGGGCCGATGACCAGGGCGCGCACCTGAGCGTGCAGGACGCCGGGATGGGCATCGACGCCAAGCACTTGCCGCGCCTGACCGAGCGCTTCTACCGCGTCGACTCCAGCCGCAACTCCAACACCGGCGGCACCGGGCTAGGCCTGGCCATCGTCAAACATGTGCTGCTGCGCCATCGCGCGCGGCTGGAAATCAGCAGCGTGCTGGGCCATGGCAGCACCTTTACCTGCCATTTCCCGCCAGCCCAGATGACGCGCTCACGGGTCATTCAACAGGACGAGTGAGCCTCCACCCGGCAGCCGCCACTAGGCAAGCGCCCCGTCAGCCGCTACATTGGCTGACTTGTGCCTGCCTTTCAGGCCCACCTGCTCACCCTTTTTGATTAGACGGAACCCGCAAAACCCCATCATGGACCCTTCCCCTGGCATCACCCTCGCGACACTCTTCGCCGACTTCGGCATGATTCTTTTTGCACTGATCCTGGTACTGCTCAACGGTTTTTTCGTTGCGGCGGAATTTGCCATGGTCAAACTGCGCTCGACCCGGGTCGAGGCCATCGCCCATAAAAACGGCTGGCGCGGGCAGATCCTGCGCACCGTACACAGCCAGCTCGACGCGTACCTGTCGGCCTGCCAGTTGGGTATCACCCTCGCCTCCCTGGGCCTGGGTTGGGTCGGTGAGCCTGCCTTCGCGCACATCCTCGAACCGTTGCTGGGCGCGATCGGCGTGCAATCGCCGGAAGTGATCAAGGGCGTGTCGTTTTTTGCCGCCTTCTTCGTGATCTCGTACCTGCACATCGTGGTCGGTGAACTCGCGCCCAAGTCCTGGGCGATTCGCAAGCCGGAGCTGCTGTCGCTGTGGACTGCCGTGCCGCTGTACCTGTTCTACTGGGCCATGTACCCCGCGATCTACCTGCTCAACGCCAGCGCCAACGCCATCCTGCGCATCGCCGGCCAGGGCGAGCCTGGCCCGCACCACGAGCACCATTACAGCCGTGAAGAACTGAAACTGATCCTGCACTCCAGCCGTGGCCAGGACCCGAGCGACCAAGGCATGCGTGTATTGGCCTCCGCCGTGGAAATGGGCGAACTGGAAGTGGTCGACTGGGCCAACTCCCGGGAAGACCTGGTGACCCTGGACTTCAACGCCCCGCTCAAGGAAATCCTGGCGTTGTTCCGTCGCCACAAGTTCAGCCGCTACCCGGTGTACGACGCCGTGCGCAACGAGTTCGTCGGCCTGCTGCACATCAAGGACCTGCTGCTCGAGCTGGCGGCCCTGGACCATATTCCCGAGTCGTTCAACCTGGCCGAACTGACCCGCCCACTGGAGCGCGTATCGCGCCACATGCCGCTGTCGCAATTGCTCGAGCAGTTCCGCAAAGGCGGCGCGCACTTTGCCCTGGTGGAAGAAGCCGACGGCAAGATCATCGGCTACCTGACTATGGAAGACGTGCTGGAAGTGCTGGTAGGCGACATCCAGGACGAACACCGCAAGGCCGAGCGCGGCATCCTCGCGTACCAGCCGGGCAAGCTGCTGGTGCGTGGTGACACGCCGCTGTTCAAGGTGGAGCGCCTGCTGGGCGTCGACCTGGACCATATCGAAGCCGAGACCCTGGCAGGGCTGATCTACGACACCCTGAAACGGGTGCCGGAAGAGGAAGAAGTGCTGGAGGTTGAAGGCCTGCGGATCATCATCAAGAAGATGAAAGGGCCGAAGATCGTGTTGGCCAAGGTGCTGTTGCTCGATTAGAGCATGCTCCCTGCAGGATCGAGCTTGCTCGCGAAGAACGTTAACGATATTGCTGGGAACCTGACACCCAGCGGCGCCCTCAGGTTTTTCGCGAGCAAGCTCGCTCCTACATAAGCCTTACCGCGTGCCCAATGCAAAATTGGGCAACGCCTGCACCGGCTGGTTGAATTCATACGGAATCGACACCAGCCCCAACGCCGTCGTGCGTTGCACCACAAAATGCAGATGCGGCCCGCTGCTGTTGCCGGTATTGCCCGACAGCGCCAACGGGCTGCCCACCGCCACGCGCTGCCCTTCCCTGACGCTGACCGAACCTTGCTTGAGGTGCAGGTACACGCCCTGGGTACCGTCATCGTGCTGCACCCGCACGAAATTGCCCGAGGGATCGCTGCCCCGTCCGGATTGGGCACTCTCGGTTCTCACCACCACACCTGCGCGCGCCGCGATGATTGGCGTGCCTTCGGGCATGGCGATGTCCATGGCGTAGCGGCTTTTGAGGTCGGAGTGGCTGAAGGTCCCGTTTGGGCCTTGGGTGAGGCGGAACGGGCCGCCGCGCCAGGGCAACGGATAGCGGTAGGACGCGGGTTGCGGCGCATACACAGGCTTTTGAATCACCCGCTGCTGATACACAAACGCCTGCGCCCCGGGTGTGTATCGGTCGCTGAAGACCACGGCGCCGTCAGCGTCGATGGATTTGTAGAGGGTCATGGACGTCGCCGACGTGGCGACGGCGAACAGTCCACAAAACAGCAGTGAGCGCACGAGCATGAGGTTGGCCTGCCGAGGGACGACTGAATGGCAGGCTAGCAAAGGATCATGACAATACAGGATAAGGCGCTGCCCCTTAATTGGCTGTCAGATCACGCACCCGGCACAAAATGCTTCTGTGCGGTGCCGCGGGCAATCAGCCGCGAGATGTAATCGAGCTTCTGCGCATCCTGGTCGATAAACCGGAAGGTCAGCTGCAGCCAGTCACTGTCAGGCCTGGGCTCGTAGGCCACGATGGCGTGCAGGTAGCCGTTGAGACGGGCCACCTCGGCGTTTTCGCCCTGCTCCAGGTCGAGCACGGCGCTTTCCAGTACCTGAGGCAGGACTTCACCGCGACGCACCACCAGCAGCGCCTCCTTGATGCTCAGCGCCTTGATCACACACTGCTGGGTGCCGCTGGACAGGCGCAACTGGCCCTGGCCACGACCGCCGGCTGGCGACGCTGCCGGAGCGGCCTGCACCGGCGGGCTGTTGAGCAAACCTTTGCTCGGCGCGGCCACTGGAGCCGGCTTGATCGCTTCAGGCTTGCCGCCCGTCAGGGCGCTGAGGGAATCGTTGCCGAACGCCGAGTTCATCTTCGTCGGTGCGCTGGCAAGCAAAGCGTCGAGGCGGCCGATCTTGTTCAGCGCCTGCTTGACCTTGTTCAACAGCTGTTCATTGGTGAACGGCTTGCTGACGTAGCCGGAAACGCCGGCCTGGATCGCCTGCACCACGTTTTCCTTGTCGCCACGGCTGGTCACCATCACAAACGGCATGGTCTTCAGATGTGGCTGCTCGCGGCACCAGGTCAACAGTTCGAGGCCAGACATTTCCGGCATTTCCCAGTCGCACAGCACCATGTCGAAGGTTTCGCGCATCAGGATGGCCTGGGCCTTTTTGCCGTTCACCGCATCTTCGATCTTGATCCCCGGGAAGTAGTTGCGCAGGCACTTCTTCACCAGATCGCGAATAAACGAGGCGTCATCCACCACCAATACACTGACTTTGCTCATCGACCCTTCATCCTATAAAAACCCCGGCAAGCATAACGCTTCGCTGATGGCATTTCGCCAAAACTCTTCAGTCACGCCGGGACTTTACGTTTCCCCGTCGCGCAAAAATTCGTACGCCACAAACGAAAACGCCCGACCAAAGGCCGGGCGTTTATTTCTCGGGCAATCTTACTTATCGTCAGGAACGCCAGGAACATTAGGGATTTGATCGGCTGTGCCTTCAACTTCGGCTTTCATGCGCTTGAGGCCCATGTGCCGCACGTCGGTACCACGGACCAGATAGATCACCAGTTCCGAGATATTGCGCGCGTGGTCGCCGATGCGCTCCAGCGAACGCAGCACCCAGATGATGCTCAACACCCGCGAGATAGAGCGCGGGTCTTCCATCATGTAGGTCGCCAGCTCGCGCAGGGCGGTCTTGTACTCACGGTCGATGATCTTGTCGTACTGGGCCACCGACAACGCCAGCTCGGCGTCGAAGCGGGCAAACGCGTCGAGGGCGTCGCGGACCATGTTGCGCACCTGGTCACCAATGTGGCGCACTTCGACATAACCACGCGGCGCTTCACCTTCTTCGCACAACTGGATGGCGCGACGGGCGATCTTGGTGGCTTCGTCGCCGATGCGCTCCAGGTCGATCACCGACTTGGAGATGCTGATGATCAAACGCAGGTCGGACGCCGCCGGCTGACGACGGGCCAGGATGCGCAGGCATTCTTCGTCGATGTTGCGTTCCATCTGGTTGATCTGGTCATCGATCTCGCGCACTTGCTGGGCCAGGCCCGAGTCGGCCTCGATCAGCGCGGTGACCGCATCGTTGACTTGCTTCTCCACCAGCCCGCCCATGGCCAGGAGGTGGCTGCGCACTTCCTCAAGCTCGGCGTTGAACTGCGCGGAGATGTGGTGGGTAAGGCCTTCTTTGCTAATCATGTTGGCGTCCTTGGAACGTCCAGTAAGGTGCGGTCGACCGCAGCATCAGTTCAGTGAGCAACCAGCCACCTGCTAGCCGTAGCGACCGGTGATGTAGTCTTCGGTCTGCTTCTTCGCCGGGTTGGTGAATAGGGTATCGGTGTCGCCAAATTCCACCAGTTTGCCCATGTACATGAACGCGGTGTAGTCGGAAACCCGCGCCGCCTGTTGCATGTTGTGGGTCACGATGACGATGGTGAACTTGGATTTCAGTTCGTAGATCAGCTCTTCGACTTTCAGCGTGGAGATCGGGTCGAGGGCCGAGCACGGTTCGTCGAGCAGCAGCACTTCCGGCTCCACGGCGATGGTGCGCGCGATTACCAGACGTTGCTGCTGGCCGCCGGACAGGCCCAGGGCCGACTCGTGCAGGCGGTCCTTGACCTCGTCCCACAGTGCCGCGCCTTTCAACGCCCATTCAACGGCTTCGTCGAGGATGCGTTTTTTGTTGATGCCCTGGATGCGCAGGCCGTAGACCACGTTTTCGTAGATGGTCTTGGGGAACGGGTTGGGCTTCTGGAACACCATGCCCACCCGGCGACGCAGCTCGGCCACGTCTTCGCCCTTGCGGTAGATGTTGGTGCCGTACAGGTTGATCGCGCCCTCGACGCGGCAGCCGTCCACCAGATCGTTCATCCGGTTGAAGGTGCGCAACAAGGTCGACTTGCCGCAGCCGGACGGGCCGATGAAGGCGGTCACGCGCTGCTTGGGGATGTTCATGCTGACGTCGAACAGCGCCTGCTTGTCGCCGTAGTACAGGCTCAGGCCCGGGACTTCGATGGCCACGGTTTCCTGGGCCAGGCTCAGGCTCTGCTTGTCGCGACCCAGGGCTGACATGTTGATGCCGTGGGAATGGGTTTCATGTTGCATGGGATGCTCCCTGTGCTACCAATTCGGTGGGAGCGGGCTTGCTCGCGAAAGCGTCAGGTCAGTCGACCTATGTGTTACTGAAACACCGCATTCGCGAGCAAGCCCGCTCCCACATTATTTAGTCCGCGTTCACTTCAATTAACTGTCCAACGCTTTGTACTTCTCGCGCAGGTGGTTACGAATCCACACCGCCGAGAGGTTGAGCGTGGCGATCACCAGCACCAGCAGCAAGGCGGTTGCGTACACCAGCGGCCGTGCAGCTTCAACGTTGGGGCTCTGGAAGCCGACGTCATAAATATGGAAGCCCAGGTGCATGATCTTCTGGTCCAGGTGCAGGTACGGGTAGTTGCCGTCCACCGGCAGCGACGGCGCCAGTTTCACCACACCCACCAGCATCAGCGGCGCCACTTCACCGGCGGCACGTGCCACAGCGAGGATCATGCCGGTCATCATCGCCGGGCTGGCCATCGGCAGCACGATCTTCCACAGCGTTTCCGCCTTGGTCGCGCCCAGTGCCAAAGAACCTTCACGCACGGTGCGGGGAATCCGCGCCAGGCCTTCTTCGGTGGCCACGATCACCACCGGCACCGCCAGCAGCGCCAGGGTCAGGGACGCCCACAGCAAGCCCGGCGTACCGAAGGTCGGAGCCGGCAGGGCTTCGGCGAAGAACAGCCGGTCGAGCGAGCCGCCCAGCACGTAGACGAAGAAGCCGAGGCCGAACACGCCGTAAACGATAGCCGGAACGCCCGCCAGGTTGTTTACCGCGATGCGGATGATGCGGGTCAGCGTGTTTTGCTTGGCGTATTCACGCAGGTACACCGCCGCCAGCACGCCGAACGGAGTCACGATCATCGCCATGATCAGGGTCATCATCACGGTGCCGAAGATCGCCGGGAAAATCCCGCCTTCGGTGTTGGCTTCCCGCGGGTCGTCGCTGAGGAATTCCCAGACCTTGCTGAAGTAGAAACCCACCTTGGTCACGTAACCCATGGCGTTCGGCTGGTAGGCATGCACCACCTTGCCGATGCCGATTTCCAGCTCTTTGCCGTTGGCATCGCGAGCGGTGAGGCTGTCGCGGTTGAACTGGCTGTGCAGGTCCGCCAGGCGGGCTTCGATGTCTTTGTAGCGGTTGTTCAGTTCGGCGCGGCCGCTGTCCATGTCGGCTTGAGCGGTGGCGTCCAGCTTGCCTTCCAGCTCCAGTTTGCGACCGTGCAGGCGGATGCGTTCGAGGCCGGCGTTGATCGCGCCGATGTCGGACTTCTCAAGGGTCTTGAGCTGGGCCGCGAGCTTATTCACGCGGTCGACACGGGCTTGCAGTTCCGGCCAGGCGGCCTCGCCTTCGGCGATGACCTTGCCGTCCTGCTTGACGTTGACCAGGGTGCCGTAGAAATTGCCCCATTCACGACGTTCGATGGCCATCAGTTCGGCCGGCTTGGTCTGGTTGGTCAGCCACTCGCCGACGATCCAGGTGAAGTCGTTGCCGTTCAAGTCGCGGTTACCGACCTTGATCAGCTCGCGGGTCATGAACTCCGGGCCTTGGTCGGGCACCGGCAAACCAGCGCTCTTCAGGCGCTCACGAGGCACTTCTTCTTTCTGCACCACTTCGCCGATGACGATGTGGTTTTCCTGGCCCGGTACGTTGTAGCTGGCCTGGATCAGGTCGGCCGGCCAGAAGTGGCCCAGGCCGCGCACGGCAATCACGGCCAGCAAACCAAGGGTCATGATGACCGCGATGGACACCGCGCCACCGCTGATCCAGACGCCCGGGGCGCCGCTCTTGAACCATCCATTCAGGGAGTTCTGTTTCACAGACTTCTACCTTTCTTAAAGCGACGAGTATTTCTTGCGCAGACGCTGACGAATCAGCTCGGCGAGGGTGTTCATGATGAAGGTGAACAGCAGCAGCACCAGCGCCGAGAGGAACAGCACGCGGTAGTGGCTACCGCCGACTTCCGACTCGGGCATTTCCACCGCGACGTTGGCCGCCAGCGTGCGCAGGCCTTCAAACAGGTTCATCTCCATCACCGGGGTGTTACCGGTGGCCATCAGCACGATCATGGTTTCACCGACCGCACGCCCCATGCCGATCATCAGTGCCGAGAAGATACCCGGGCTGGCGGTCAGGATGACGACGCGCGTCATGGTCTGCCATGGCGTGGCACCCAGGGCCAGGGAGCCCAGGGTCAGGCCGCGCGGCACGCTGAACACGGCGTCTTCGGCAATGGAGTAGATGTTCGGGATCACCGCAAAACCCATGGCCAGGCCGACGACCAGAGCGTTGCGCTGGTCGTAGGTAATCCCCAGGTCGTGGGAGATCCACATGCGCATGTCGCCGCCGAAGAACCAGGTTTCCAGGTACGGGCTCATGTACAGCGAGAGCCAGCCCACAAACAGGATTACCGGAATCAGGATCGCGCTTTCCCAGCCGTCCGGAACCCGCAGGCGGATCGACTCAGGCAGGCGGCTGAAGACAAAGCCGGCGACCAGGATGCCAATCGGCAGGAGCATCAGCAGGCTGAAAATACCCGGCAAATGCCCTTCGACATACGGCGCCAGGAACAGGCCGGCGAAGAAGCCGAGGATCACCGTCGGCATCGCTTCCATCAATTCGATCACCGGCTTGACCTTGCGGCGCAGGCTCGGGGCCATGAAGTAAGCGGTGTAGATCGCAGCGGCAACGGCCAGTGGCGCCGCCAGCAGCATGGCGTAGAACGCAGCCTTCAGGGTACCGAAGGTCAGCGGGGCCAGGCTCATCTTGGGTTCGAAGTCGGTGTTAGCGGCGGTCGATTGCCAGACGTATTTAGGCTCGTCGTAGTTTTCGTACCAGACCTTGCTCCACAACGCGCTCCAGGAAACTTCCGGGTGCGGGTTGTCCAGCAGCAGCGGTTGCAGCTTGCCGCCGGCTTCGACGATCACACGGTTGGCCCGTGGCGACATGCCGAAGACGCCGGTGCCATCGACCACCGAATCCACCAGCAGCGTGCGGTGGGCGGTGCTGTGGAACACGCCGAACTTGCCGGAAGCGTCGAGGGCGGTGAAGCCTTTACGACGCTCTTCAGCGGTAATTTCAACAATGGGCGCAGTGCCCATCTGGAAGGTACGGATCTGCTTCAGGCGTTGTTCACCGTCCGGGTCGCGGGCCATGAACCACTGCGCCAGGCCGCCGCTGGAGTTACCGATGATCAACGAGATGCCGCCCACCAGTTGGGTGCTGGCCGTGACTTGCGCAATGCCATCTTCCAATAATTTGTATCGACCGTTGAGGCTCTTGTCCCGCAGGCTGAAAACGTCTGCCTGGGCGCGGCCGTTGATCACGTAAAGCCACTGCTGGCGCGGGTCAACGAAGATGGACCTCACCGGCTCGGCCATTTGTGGAAGCTCGATGCGCTTCTGCTCGGTGGTGACTTCCTCGGTCATCATGTTTTCTTCACGGCTGATGGACAGCACGTTCAGATGCGCACCGCTGGAACCGGCCACCACCAGCGTCGAGTCGGTGGCGTTCAACGCTACGTGCTCAAGCGGGCGACCTTGTTCGTCGAGGACGATCGGCGTTTCGCCGTACGGGTATTCGATGGCGGGCGAGATGGTCTTCTTGCCGTCCGGGTACGACACTTTATAAGTGTGGCGGAACACCAGGGACTGGCCGTTGGACAGGCCGAGGATCACCAGCGGGCTACCGGGCTGGTCTTCACCGATGGAGGCGACGGTCACACCGGCCGGTAACGGCAGGTCAACGCGCTTGAGTTCGGCACCCGTGTCAACGCTAAAGAACAGCGCCTGGCCCTTGTCGGAAATCCGCATGGCGACCTGGTTCTGTTCTTCCATGGAGATCATCAGCGGCTTGCCGGCGTCCTGCAGCCAGGCAGGCGTCAGGGCGTCTTCCTTGGTCAGGTTGGCGCCGTGGAACAGCGGGGCGACCACGTAGGCAAGGAAGAAGAAGATCAAGGTGATCGCGCCCAGGACGGCGAGGCCGCCGATCAGCACGTACCAGCGGGTCAGGCGATCCTTGAGCGCGCGGATGCGGCGCTTGCGTTGCAGCTCAGGCGTATTGAAGTCAATGCGCTTGGGGGGAGAACTCGTCGTCATGGTGGAATTGGCCAGATCATTCATGCGCACACCCTAGCGGTCCTGTATGACAGAAAGATGACAATGCAGTGACGCAAGAAATCCGCCGCGCAGCATGGCTGGCAGCAGACTAAAAAATGGGAGGCGAGGTCCAGGTCTTACAGACCCCGCCCAGGCCTTGAACCGTGGGTAAACCCCGGGTCAAGGCAGGTTTACCGGCGGCTTATTTGCCACCTTCTTTCAGGCCCAGGTCAGCCAGTGCCTTGGCGGCAACTTTGGCTGGCAGAGGGATGTAGCCGTCTTTCACTACCACTTCCTGGCCCTGTTTGGACAGAACCAGCTTCACGAACTCGGCTTCCAGCGGGGCCAGAGGCTTGTTCGGGGCTTTGTTGACGTAAACGTAGAGGAAGCGCGACAGCGGGTATTTGCCGTTCAGGGCGTTTTCTTCGCTGTCTTCGATGAACTCAGTGCTGCCTTTCTTGGCCAGGGCCACGGTTTTCACGCTGGCAGTTTTGTAACCGATGCCCGAGTAACCGATGCCGTTCAGCGAGGAACTGATGGACTGCACAACCGACGCCGAACCTGGCTGTTCGTTTACGTTAGGTTTGTAGTCGCCTTTGCACAGGGCTTCTTCCTTGAAGTAGCCGTAGGTGCCGGATACCGAGTTACGACCGAACAGTTGCACTGGCTTGTTGGCCAGGTCGCCAGTCACGCCCAGGTCGCCCCAGGTCTTGACGTCAGCTTTGGCGCCGCACAGACGAGTCGAGGAGAAGATCGCGTCGACTTGCTCCATGGTCAGGTGCTGGATCGGGTTGTCCTTGTGCACGAACACGGCCAGGGCATCCACGGCAACCGGGATAGCGGTTGGCTTGTAGCCGTACTTCTGCTCGAAGGCAGCCAGTTCGGTGTCCTTCATCTTGCGGCTCATCGGGCCCAGGTTGGAGGTGCCTTCAGTCAGCGCAGGAGGTGCGGTGGCGGAGCCGGCGGCCTGAATCTGGATGTTGACGTTCGGGTATTCCTTTTTGTAGGACTCGGCCCACAAAGTCATCAGGTTCGCCAGGGTGTCGGAACCAACGCTGGACAGGTTGCCCGATACACCGGTGGTCTTGGCGTACGCCGGAATTGCCGGGTCAACACCAGCGGCTACCGCGTTAGCGGTCGCAACGCCAGCAGCGACAAAAGTCATTGCCGCCATCAAACGTTTCAGTTTCATGCCTTGCTCCTAGCAGATAGGGATAGTTGGATCGGGGCCAAGTATCGGTAGGCCGTGTGAACACTCTATGTCCGTAATGTGACAATTAGATGAAAGGCCACTATTTGTGAAAACTCTGACAGGGAGGGGGGAAGGTCAATAAAATCGGGGGCTTGCGAGGAGGTTGAAGCGATTTCTTGGAAACACTCTGTAATCGTTGTAGAGCAGAATCTGTGGCGAGGGAGCTTGCTCCCGCTGGGTCGCGTAGCGGCCCCAAAAATGGAACTGCTGCGCAGTTCAACGGGAGCAAGCTCCCTCGCCACAAGTTATCCGTCAGTTTTCATAAAAGTGTTAACGCCCACGCTTCCACAGGTACCCACCCACCGCCATTCCGATCACACACAGGACAGCAACGTAGTAAGCCGGGCCCATCGGGCTCTCCTTCATCAGCAGCGACACGGCCAATGGCGTCAGGCCACCGAATACGGCGTAGGCGACGTTGTAGGAGAAAGACAAACCACTGAAACGCACCACTGGCGGGAACGCTTTCACCATGACATAGGGCACCACACCGATGGTGCCTACAAACAGCCCGGTCAAGGCGTACAACGGGAACAGCCAGTCCGGGTGAGCCATCAGGCTGTGATAGAGCGTCCAGGAAGTTGCCAGCAACAAGGCACAACCAATGATCAGCACACGCCCGGCACCGAAACGGTCAGCCAGGGCGCCGGAGGCAATGCACCCCAGGCTCAGGGTAACGATGGCCAGGCTATTGGCCTGCAGCGCCACCGTAGGGCTGAAGTGATAGACCGTTTGCAGCACGGTCGGCGTCATCAGGATAACCACGACCACACCGGCCGAGAGCAACCAGGTCAACAGCATCGACAGCACGATGGCGCCACGGTGATCGCGCAATACCGCACGCAACGGCAGCTCGGCAGCCAAGGTTTTACGCTGCTGCATCTCGGCGAAGATCGGGGTTTCGTGCAGCCAGCGACGCAGGTACACCGACAGCAGGCCGAACACGCCGCCCAACAGGAACGGGATGCGCCAGGCGTAATCCGCAACCTGCTCCGGGCTATAAAGGGTGTTGATGGCGGTGGCCACCAGCGAACCCAACAGGATGCCGGCCGTCAGGCCGCTGGTCAGGGTGCCGCAGGCATAACCGATATGACGCGGCGGCACGTGCTCGGAAACGAACACCCATGCGCCCGGCACCTCACCGCCAATTGCGGCGCCCTGGATCACGCGCATCAGCAGCAACAGGATCGGCGCCCACAGGCCGATCTGCGCGTAGGTCGGCAGCAAGCCCATGATCAGGGTCGGCACGGCCATCATGAAGATGCTCAGGGTGAACATCTTCTTGCGGCCCAGCAGGTCGCCGAAGTGCGCCATGATGATCCCGCCCAGTGGGCGCGCCAGGTAGCCGGCGGCGAAGATGCCGAAGGTCTGCATCATGCGCAGCCATTCGGGCATGTCAGCGGGAAAGAACAGTTTCCCGACCACCGTGGCGAAAAACACGAAAATGATGAAGTCGTAGAACTCCAGCGCCCCGCCCAAGGCAGACAGCGACAGGGTTTTGTAGTCGTTGCGGGTCAGCGGGCGCGAAGGTTGCGCACTGCTTGCGGGCACGGAGGACATGGCAAGGCTTCTCTTATAGTAGTCAGGACGGCAAGCCCGGGACTTGCGGCAGGCTTGGCAAGATAGCAAATCGCTTGAAAAAGCACAGCGTTGAGCCGTTAACAGTTCAGATAAGCGAAATATTCCCGTCGCAGACGTGCAATTAACATGAGCAGGAGCACAGTTGCCGGAAAAAGCCGCGATACAGCGTCTATTTACCGACCAAATGAGCGCCGGGAGGTCGTCGTGGCGCCGACGGCTCGATATACTCGGCCATTGCAAGCGCCAGACCCGCATCCTTGAGGGGCTGCTGTGCCAAAACGCCGTTGGTGTCCCTCCAGCCGATTTGGCAGAGTTTCCCTTTAGTACGCCTTACGAGAAACGCATTGAGCGGTGTATGTTGGTGCTGAAACGTTTTTCCAGAGACGGCTATCCACTTGAAATACCCATGAAGCGTCACGGGTCAGAGGCACCGGCATGATTGAACTCGAACAAGAAGATCCTATCCCGCAAGGCGATCTCGCCCTGCAAATCACCGCACTCCCGCGTGAAACCAACGGTTTCGGCGACATCTTCGGCGGCTGGCTGGTCGCGCAGATGGACTTGGCCGGCACCGCCATGGCGAGCAAGGTTGCCGGTGGCCGCGTGGCGACCGTGGCGATTGATCGCATGGCATTCCTGGTGCCAGTGGCAGTCGGCGCACAGCTTTCCTTTTATACACAGGCCCTGGAAATCGGCCGCAGCTCGATCCAGATGATGGTCGAAGTGTGGAGTGATGACCCACTCTCCAGCGAATGGCGCAAGGTGACCGAAGCCGTGTTTGTGTTCGTTGCCATTGATGGCAGCGGTCGCACCCGGTCGGTTCCGTCGCGGGCGCGTTAAACATCGCGACGCTTTGACGGTCCATTGCCCATTGTCTGCCATTGAGAACGCGCGCCTATGTCTACGCCCAACGTTGAAACCGTAAAACTGGATGAGCTGAACGCTTGGCGCATCCGCCATAACGGCGCCGAATTGTTGGTGGCCCAGCAAGGCGCACACATCGTCAGTTACCAGCGCACCGGCGAGAAGCCGCTGATCTGGCCCAACGACCACGTGGTGTTCAAGAAAGGCAAAGGCATTCGTACCGGTGTGCCGGTGTGCTGGCCGTGGTTTGGGGTGTTCGACCGCAACCCGCAAAGCGTGAAGGCCATGTACCAGGGCGACGAGCCGGCTGGCGCGCATGGTTTTGTTCGGACCGCCGACTGGACGTTGGCTGGTGTTGAAGCTGAAGGCACAGCGTTGCGGGTTGAGTTGGAACTGCTGGTGCCTGAAGGTGGGTTCCCGGGCTGGCCGCATCAGGTCGACTTGAAGATGAGCATCCTGCTGGATGATCAGCTTCACATCAGCCTGACCAGCCATAACCGTGGCACCGATACTGTCAGCCTCAGCCAGGCGCTGCACAGCTACTTTGCGGTCAGCGATGTACGCAATGTGCAGGTCGAAGGCCTGGACGGCCTGGCCTATATCGATACCGCCGACAGCTGGAGCCACAAGCAGCAAGCCGGGCTCCTGCACTTCACCGCCGAGACCGACCGCATCTACCTCGACACGCCCGCCCAACTGAATATCGTCGATAAAGACTGGCAGCGCCGTGTTCAGCTCACCAGCACAGGCTCGTGCTCGACGGTGATCTGGAACCCCTGGACCGAACGCGCCAAGGCCTTCAGCGACATGGCCGACGACGGCTGGCAGGGTATGTTGTGTATCGAAACCGCGAACGTGCTGGACGATGTGGTGACGCTGGCCCCGGGTGAAAGCCATACCCTGGGCGTGAGCATCAGCGGTATCGCCCTCTAGAAACCCAATTCAAATTGTGGGAGCGGGCTTGCTCGCGAATGCGGTGTATCAGTCGGCACATGTATTGACTGGCACACCGCATTCGCGAGCAAGCCCGCTCCCACATTGGGTTATGTGTTGGTCCTACAGATCGGATTCCTTCACCGCCCGCACTTTCCCCGCATCCAGCGCATAGGCCGCATCGGCCAGGTCATTGTTGACCTTTTCCACCTTCAGCGTGCCCGTCACCCAAAGCGGCGTGTAGATATCCTCCAGCTTCAAACCCTTGGGATAACGCACCAGCACCAACTGGTTGGGCGGCGGTGGTGGCACGTGGATGCAGGCGCCCGGGTAAGGCACCAGGAAGAACAGCGTACTGCGGCCCTTGGCATCGGTTTCCAACGGCACCGGGTAACCCCCGATACGGATGTTCTTGCCATTCATGGCGGCCACGGTCTTGGTGGAATACATCACCGCCGGCAAACCCTTGCTCTGCTTCAGGCCGCCTTTATCCGTGAAGGTGCCTTGGGCTTCCGGGGAGTTGTGGTCGATTTCCGGCATTTCTTCGAGGGCTTTCTGGTCTGACTTGGGCATCAGTTCCAGCCAGTCGGTTTCCGGCAGTTCGCCAGCGTGCGCCAGGCCAGAGCCCAGCAAGAGGAGAGTCAATAGAAGACGGCGCATGGAGAGGCTCGGCAAGGATTACAGTGCCGGCATTCTAGCCCTCTGCGCCTGCGCAGCGCAGAGGGCTTGGTCGCTAAATTACTTCTTTCTCAGCAGACCGTAGATCACCAGCAGCACGATGGCGCCGATCAGTGCACCGATAAAGCCGGCGCCCTGGCCCGCCTGGTAGATACCCAGTGCCTGGCCACCATAGGTAGCAACCAGCGAACCGGCGATACCCAGCAGGATGGTCATGACCCAGCCCATGCTGTCGTCGCCTGGTTTCAGGAAACGCGCCAGCAGGCCGACGATCAAACCGATAAAAATGGTTCCAATAATACCCATGGCATTTCCCTCTGAATGAAGTGAGCTAAGTCAAAGCCTAGTCAGACTTTGGCTTCCTGCAATCAGAGGGTGGCGGGTAACAATGGTTCCCGCCCGGCCTTGGGTTATTGCTCGGCGATCAGCGCTTCGACCTTGAGGATCTGCGCTTCCAAAGTCGCGCGATCCTTGCAGCGCAGGTTGGCGTGGCCGACCTTGCGCCCGGCCTTGAAGGCCTTGCCGTAGTGATGCAGATGGCAGTCATCGATGGCGATGACTTTTTCCACCGGCGGCACCACACCGATGAAGTTGAGCATGGCGCTCTCGCCGACCTTGGCCGTGGAACCCAATGGCAAGCCCGCCACCGCCCGCAGGTGGTTTTCGAACTGGCTGCACTCGGCGCCTTCGGTGGTCCAGTGCCCGGAGTTGTGTACGCGCGGGGCGATTTCGTTGGCCTTCAGGCCACCGTCGACTTCAAAGAACTCGAACGCCATCACGCCGACGTAATCCAGTTGCTTGAGCACACGGCTCGAATAGTCTTCGGCCAGGGCTTGCAGCGGGTGGTCGGTGCTGGCCACGGACAGCTTGAGAATGCCGCTGTCGTGGGTGTTGTGTACCAGCGGGTAGAAGCGGGTTTCGCCATCGCGGGCACGCACGGCGATCAGCGAGACTTCACCGGTGAACGGCACGAAGCCTTCCAGCAGGCAGGCGACGCTGCCCAGCTCGGCGAAGGTACCGACCACATCGGCAGCGGTGCGCAGGACCTTCTGGCCCTTGCCGTCGTAACCCAACGTGCGGGTTTTCAACACGGCCGGCAGGCCGATGGAGGCGACTGCAGCGTCCAGGTCTGCCTGGGACTGGATGTCGGCGAAGGCCGGCGTCGGGATGCCCAGGTCCTTGAACATGCTCTTCTCGAACCAGCGGTCGCGAGCGATGCGCAAGGCTTCGGCGCTCGGGTACACCGGTACGAACTGCGACAGGAAGGCCACGGTTTCGGCCGGGACGCTTTCGAACTCGAAGGTCACCAGGTCGACTTCATCGGCCAGTTGGCGCAGGTGATCCGGGTCGCTGTAGTCAGCCCGCAGGTGTTCACCCAGCGCAGCCGCGCAGGCGTCCGGCGCCGGGTCCAGGAAAGCGAAGTTCATCCCCAGCGGCGTACCCGCCAGGGCCAGCATGCGGCCCAGTTGGCCGCCACCGATTACACCGATTTTCATCGTCACAACCTCAGGCAATGCGTGGGTCTGGATTGTCCAGGACGCTGTCTGTCTGCTCAGCACGGAATTTTTTCAGCACCGCGTGGAACTGCGGGTGCTTGGCACCGAGGATGCTGGCGGACAGCAAGGCGGCGTTGATCGCACCGGCCTTGCCGATCGCCAGGGTGGCCACCGGAATACCGGCGGGCATCTGCACGATGGACAACAGCGAGTCCACGCCCGAGAGCATCGACGACTGCACCGGTACGCCAAGCACTGGCAGGTGAGTCTTGGCCGCACACATGCCTGGCAGGTGAGCTGCACCGCCGGCACCGGCGATGATCACCTCGATGCCACGGGATTCTGCTTCATCGGCATACTGGAACAGCAAATCCGGAGTGCGGTGGGCGGAAACCACCTTCACTTCATAGGGAATGCCGAGTTTTTCCAGCATATCGGCGGTGTGGCTAAGGGTGGACCAATCGGACTTGGAGCCCATGATCACGCCAACCAATGCACTCATCGTCGTGCCTCTTCTCTCTGGGCGCCCGCAGGCGCGTCAAAAAACAACAAGCCACGCGGGAAATCCGGCGTGGCTTGGTGTACGAATTAAGGCCGGTTGGACCGGCCGAAGGCCGCGCAGTATACCGTAATAACGCAGATAAACAGCCCCTGGGATGACCATCTGTCTAGCGGCGCAAAGTGGCGGTTTTATTGACTTCTAGGTCAGCGAAAACACCGCAAAACTAATGTGGGAGCGGTCTTGCTCGCGAAGGCGGTGTATCAGCCACAGATGGGTTGCCTGACACGACGCTTTCGCGAGCAAGCCCCACATTTGATCTGTGTTAGCTCAGGTATTCTGCGCCGCGCCACCTTCCAGCTTGCGCCACAACAACCGCACATTCGCCTTGCGCACCAGGGCGCAGCGGTACAAACGAATCTCCAGCGGCACATGCCATTGCGGGCCACCGCACACCACCAGTTCGCCCCGGGCCAGCTCGGCGCGCACGCTCAGCTGCGGCACCCAGGCAATGCCCAGGCCTTCGAGGGCCATGCTTTTCAGGCTGTCGGCCATGGCGGTTTCGTAAATCGTGGTGAAGCGCAGCGCCCGCTGACGCAGCAGCAGGTTTACCGAACGCCCCAGAAATGCCCCGGCGCTGTAGGCCAAAAGCGGCACACTGCCCTCGCCTTCCAGGTCGAACAGCGGCTTGCCGTCGGCATCGGCGGCGCACACCGGCAGCATCTCGGTGTTGCCCAGGTGCAGCGACGGGAAGATCTCGGGGTCCATCTGCATCGCAGCGTCCGGGTCGTAAAACGCCAGCATCAAGTCGCAGCCGCCTTCGCGCAGCGCATGCACGGCGTCGCCGACGTTGGTGGCGACCAACCGGGTGGCGATGTTCAACCCTTCGTTACGCAACTGCGCGATCCAGCGCGGGAAGAAGCCCAGCGCCAGGGAGTGCGCCGCCGCCACTTGCATGACTTCACCCTGCCCGCCTTCCAGGTGATGGAGGTGGCGCAATACCTCGCCGAGCTGCTCGACCACGGTACGCGCGGTGACCAGGAACAACTGCCCCGCCGCCGTCAGTTCGACCGGCGTACGTGAGCGATTGACCAGGGTCAGCCCCAGCGCAGCCTCCAGGCTACGGATGCGCCGACTGAACGCCGGCTGGGTAACGAAGCGCCGCTCCGCCGCCTGGGAGAAGCTGCGGGTGGCAGCCAGGGCGCTAAAGTCTTCCAGCCATTTGCTTTCAAGGTTCATCACATCCTCCCAGGGCACGCACCATTTTGGCACACACGTCCGTCATGGTAACGGGGTCACACCGACATTATGCCGTTTATGCATAGGCCAGTGTTTAACAGCATTGGCCCAAAATCTTGCGCAAGCCTAGCATTCACAGCGTTCCGGCCTAGCCTGGGTCCCTATCGAGATGATTTCCGTCATGTCCTCCGCTGCATCTTTCCGCACAGAAAAAGACCTGCTTGGCGTACTCGAAGTACCCGCTCAAGCGTATTACGGCATCCAGACCCTGCGAGCGGTGAATAACTTCCGTCTCTCGGGCGTTCCGATTTCGCATTACCCGAAATTGGTGGTCGGCCTGGCAATGGTCAAGCAGGCAGCTGCTGACGCCAACCGCGAGCTGGGCCAGCTCAGCGAAGCCAAGCACGCTGCCATCAGCGAAGCCTGTGCCCGCCTGATCCGCGGCGATTTCCACGAAGAGTTCGTGGTGGACATGATTCAAGGCGGCGCTGGCACTTCAACCAACATGAATGCCAACGAAGTCATCGCCAACATCGCGCTGGAGGCCATGGGCCACAGCAAGGGCGAATACCAATACCTGCACCCCAACAACGACGTGAACATGGCGCAGTCGACCAACGACGCCTACCCGACCGCGATCCGCTTGGGTCTGCTGCTGGGCCACGACGCACTGCTGGCCAGCCTCGACAGCCTGATCCAGGCGTTCGCCGCCAAAGGCGTCGAGTTCAGCCACGTCCTGAAAATGGGCCGCACCCAGCTGCAAGACGCCGTGCCGATGACCCTCGGCCAGGAATTCCGCGCCTTCGCCACCACCCTCGGTGAAGACCTGGCCCGCCTGAAAACCCTGGCACCTGAGCTTCTGACCGAAGTGAACCTGGGCGGCACCGCCATCGGTACCGGCATCAACGCCGACCCGCGTTACCAGGCCCTGGCCGTTCAACGCCTGGCCACCATCAGCGGCCAGCCGCTGGTACCGGCTGCCGACCTGATCGAAGCCACCTCCGACATGGGCGCCTTCGTGCTGTTCTCCGGCATGCTCAAGCGTACCGCGGTGAAGCTGTCGAAGATCTGCAACGACTTGCGCCTGCTGTCCAGCGGCCCACGCACCGGCATCAACGAGATCAACCTGCCGGCCCGCCAGCCAGGCAGCTCGATCATGCCCGGCAAGGTCAACCCGGTGATCCCGGAAGCCGTGAACCAGGTTGCGTTCCAGATCATCGGTAACGATTTGGCGCTGACCATCGCGGCCGAAGGCGGCCAGTTGCAACTGAACGTGATGGAGCCGCTGATCGCCTACAAGATCTTCGACTCGATCCGCCTGCTGCAACGCGCCATGGACATGCTGCGCGAGCACTGCATCGTCGGTATCACCGCCAACGAAGCCCGCTGCCGCGAGCTGGTGGAACACTCCATCGGCCTGGTCACCGCGCTGAACCCCTACATCGGCTATGAAAACGCCACCCGCATCGCCCGTATCGCCCTTGAAAGCGGCCGCGGCGTGCTGGAACTGGTGCGCGAAGAAGGCTTGCTCGACGACGCCATGCTCGACGACATCCTGCGCCCCGAAAACATGATTGCCCCACGCTTGGTCCCGTTGAAGGCCTAAGCGTTTGTTGCACCGCTCACCAGGTTGAGGGACTAGACACCTCTCACCTTTTGAGGGCCTGAAGGCTCGTTCTTCAGGCCCTTTTTTTTGCTTGTAGGAGCGAGCTTGCTCGCGAAAAACTACAAGGCACCGCGCGCATCCAGGAGGAACTCATCATCGTTAACGACCTTCGCGAGCAAGCTCGCCCCTACAAACCTTTAATCGCCTCGTGCAGACGAATCACACACTCCTAGGTATAGTGCCGCCCCTCTTCGCGTCAGCGGTCGTCGGTAACGAGACCCTGGGAAGCGCGAAACCGCATGAATAACAAAACCCGCAAAAGGATTGGGGTCGGAGCGTCGTGCACTGCCTGGTGCTGAGCGATGCGTCGGACCGTCCTGCGTTTGCCATTAGAAAAATCAGCGAGGAACACTCCATGCTAGAAGTCATCAACGACTTCCTCTCAGGGAAAGTATTGATCGTGCTCATTGTCGGGCTCGGTGGTTACTTCACGATCCGCTCGCGTTTCGTTCAATTGCGTCACTTTTTCCACATGTTTTCGGTGTTTCGCGACAGCCTGAAAAGCAGCGCCGGCCAACTCAGCTCGTTCCAGGCGCTGATGCTCAGCCTCGCCGGGCGTGTGGGTGCCGGCAACATCGCAGGCGTCGGCATTGCCGTGACCCTGGGTGGCCCGGGCGCCGTGTTCTGGATGTGGGTCACCGCACTGGTGGGCATGTCTTCAAGCTTTATCGAGTGCTCTCTCGGCCAGCTGTACAAGCGCACCGACGCTGAAGGTACCTACCGTGGCGGCCCGGCGTATTACATCCAGCACGGCCTGCACAAACGCTGGCTGGGCATGGTGATGGCGTTTCTGCTGCTGGTCACCTTCGGCTTCGCCTTCAACGGCCTGCAAGCCCACGCCGTAACCCACTCGCTGAACAACGCGTTTGGCCTGGACACCACCTACACCGGCCTGGCCCTGGCCGTGCTGCTGGGCCTGGTGTTCATCGGCGGGATCAAGCGTATCGCCTCGATCGCCGACCTGCTGGTGCCGGTCAAGACCCTGGTCTACATCGCCGTGACCCTGTACGTGATCGTGCTGCAATTCGACCACGTGCCGGCCATGCTCGCGACCATCGTCAAGAGCGCCTTCGGCCTCGACCAAGCCTTCGGTGGCCTGGTGGGCAGCGCGATCATCATGGGCGTGAAACGCGGCGTGTTCGCCAACGAAGCCGGTTTGGGCAGCGCGCCTAACGTGGCGGCGGTGGCTTCGGTAGAGCACCCGATCGCCCAAGGCGTGGTGCAAGCGTTCAGCGTGTTCCTCGACACCTTCGTGATCTGCACCTGCACCGCGTTGCTGATCCTGCTGTCGGGCTTCTACACCCCGGGCTTCGAAGGCGACGGCATTGCCCTGACCCAGAATTCCCTGGCGGCAGTGGTGGGTGACTGGGGCCGGATGTTCATCTCGGTGGCCCTGGCGTTGTTCGTGTTCACCTCGATCATGTACAACTACTACCTCGGCGAGAGCAACCTGCGCTTCATTGTGGGCGACAACCGCAAGGTGTTGATCGGCTACCGTGCGCTGGTGCTGGTGCTGATTTTCTGGGGTTCCATCGAGAACCTCGGCACTGTGTTCGCCTTCGCCGACATCACCATGACCCTGCTGGCGTTCGTCAACCTGTTCGCCCTGGCGTTCCTGTTCAAGATCGCCATGCGCATCCTGAATGACTACGACGGCCAGCGTGCGGCGGGCATCAAGACGCCGGTATTTGATTCCAGCAAGTTCCCGGACCTGGACCTGGACCGCAAGGCCTGGCCGGCCAACCCGGTGAAGCCTGAGCCAACCGCTCAAGCATCGGCTGAACTGAGCGCTCAAACGCAACGCTAAGCCTAGATAGATGACACGCCGCCCGGCCTTGGGCATGCTCTGGGCCCGGCGGCGTTTTTCGTTCAGGAGATTCTTCGATGCAACCAGCCAACAACATCATGGTGCTCTACACCGGCGGCACCATCGGCATGCAGGCCAGCGCCAACGGCCTGGCGCCCGCCTCGGGTTTTGAAGCGCGCATGCGCGAACAGCTTGCCAACGAGCAACTGCCCACCTGGCGCTTTCGTGAAATGGCCCCGCTGATCGACAGCGCCAACATGACGCCCGCCTACTGGCAGCGCCTGCGTGTGGCGGTGATCGAAGCGGTGGACGCCGGCTGCGACGCCGTGCTGATCCTGCACGGCACCGACACCCTGGCCTACAGCGCGGCGGCCATGAGTTTCCAACTGCTGGGCTTGCCGGCGCCGGTGCTGTTTACCGGCTCGATGCTGCCCGCCGGTGTGCCCGACAGTGATGCCTGGGAAAACGTCAGCGGTGCGCTGGTGGCGCTGGGCGAAGGCCTGGCATCGGGTGTGCAACTTTACTTCCACGGCAAGCTGATGGCACCCACCCGCTGCGCGAAGATTCGCAGCTACGGCCGCAATCCATTTGCCGCCCTGCAACGTAACGGCGGCGTGGCCAAGGCGGACAAACTTCCGGCAGCACTGGATTACCGTCACGACAAGGCCCTGGCGAATGTCGGCGTACTGGCGCTGGTGCCGGGCATCGCCGCAGCGCAATTGGATGCGCTGATCGGCAGCGGCATTCAGGCGCTGGTGCTGGAATGCTTCGGCAGTGGCACCGGGCCGAGCGACAACCCCGCGTTCCTCGCCAGCCTCAAGCGCGCGCAGGACAACGGCGTGGTCGTGGTGGCAATCACCCAATGCCATGAAGGCGGCGTGGAGCTGGATGTGTACGAGGCCGGTAGCCGCTTGCGTGGCGTGGGCGTGTTGTCCGGTGGCGGGATGACCCGTGAAGCGGTGTTCGGCAAGCTCAATGCCTTGATCGGCGCTGAGTTGGACACCGCCGAAATCCGCCGCCTGGTCGAACTCGACCTGTGTGGCGAACTGAGCTGACCGGCATATAACTTGCTCCTCTTCCCGCCATCCCCTGGCTGGAAGCTCCCATGCTGCACTCCCACCTCACCACCCTCAACGCCGTCTCGCTGGTGCTCAACACCTTCAAGGCCGAAGGCCAACCCGCCGAGGCCTTGCTGGCCGGCAGTGGCATCTGCGCGGCGGACTTGAGCCGCGCCGACACCCGCATCACCACCAACCAGGAGATGCGCGTCTGCGCCAACGCCGTGGCCCTGCGCCGGGATATCGGCCTGGAACTGGGCCGGCAAATGCACGTTTCTTCCTATGGCATGCTCGGTTACGCACTGCTCACCAGTGCCACCTTCGGTGACGCTTTGCGCCTGGCGCTGCGGTATCCGGCGCTGCTGGGAACACTTTTCGAGCTTGACCTTGAGGAAGACGGCACACGCATCTGGTTCAGTGCCGCGGATTACCGGGAAAACCCGGCACTGGAAATGTTCAACGTCGAACTCTGCCTGGCCTCGTTGAAGGTGATCTGCGACGACCTGCTGGGGCATGTCCTGCCGCTGCTGGGTGCGCGCTTTGAACACGACGCCCCGGATTACCGCGCGCGTTACGCCGAAAGCTTCGCCTGCCCGCTGCAATTCGGCGCCACCGCCAACGCGTTTGCCTTCGACCGAAGCTGGCTGGACCAACCGCTGCCATTAGCCGACGCCGTCACCCACCAGGCCATGGCCGAGCGCTGCCGCAAGCAAAACACCGAGTTCACCGGGCGCCAGGCCTGGCTGGGCAAGATTCGCCACCTGCTCGCCAGCCAACTCAGCGCCGCACCGGGCCTCGACGGCCTGGCCGAGCAGATGAACTGTTCCCCCCGCACGTTACGCCGGCACCTGCATGACCTGGGCTGCAGCTATCAGGAGTTGCTGGACGAGCTACGCTTCGAGCGGGCCAAACGGATGCTGGGCGAGGATGAACTGCCCATTTACCGAATTGCCGAGGCGCTGGGCTTCAGCGAAACCGCGAGTTTCCGTCACGCCTTTGTGCGCTGGAGCGGTGTAGCGCCGAGCCAGTTCCGCCCCTGAAGCCACTTGCTGGGGCGTGGCCGCGCCATTTCGGGGCGAATTACGGTCACACACTTTGGCCATATTTATCCCCTTTTGGCCGCTCCTGCCGTTCTCATAAACCCCGCCCGCCGCAAGACTGCATGCATCGACACAGCCTGCGGAGAACAACAATATGCTGACGATCTACTCGGACGATCACCACCTGCACCACGGCCGATGCGAGCTGATGGACGGGCAACTGATGCCCTGCTTCGAAATGCCCTCGCGCGCCGACCATGTACTGCAACGGGTCAAGGACCGTGAGCTGGGCCCGGTGCAGGTGCCCGAGGATTTCGGCCTGGCCCCGCTGCAACGCATCCACAGCAACGACTACCTGGCCTTCTTCAAAGGTGCCTGGCAACGCTGGACCGCCTTCGGCCAGGACGGCGACCTGCTGCCCTACACCTGGCCCGCCCGCACCTTGCGCCGGGTGATGCCCACCAGCCTGCACGGCCAGCTCGGCTATTACAGCTTCGACGGTGGCGCCCCGATTACCGCCGGTACCTGGCAAGCCGCTTACAGCGCAGCGCAAGTTGCACTCACCGCCCAACAGGCCATCCAGCAAGGTGCCCACAGCGCCTTCGCCCTGTGTCGCCCACCCGGCCATCATGCCGCCGCAGACTTGATGGGCGGTTACTGCTACCTCAACAACGCCGCCATCGCCGCCCAGGCCTTTCTCGACCACGGCCACAAGAAAGTCGCGATCCTGGATGTGGACTACCACCACGGCAACGGCACCCAGTCGATTTTCTATGAGCGCAGCGACGTGCTATTCACCTCGATCCATGGCCACCCGGAAGCGGAGTTTCCGTTCTTCCTCGGTTATGCCGACGAGCTGGGCGAAGGTGCCGGCGAGGGCTTCAACTTCAACTATCCGCTGCCTGCTGGTTCTGGCTGGGAGACGTGGAGTGCCGCACTGGAGAAAGCCTGCCGGGAAATCGAATGCTACGGCGCCGACGTCATCGTCGTATCCCTGGGCGTCGACACCTTCAAGGACGACCCGATCTCGCAGTTCAAGCTCGACAGCCCGGATTACCTGGCCATGGGCGCCCGCATCGCGCAACTCGCCACGCCCACGCTGTTTGTGATGGAAGGCGGCTACGCCGTCGAAGAAATCGGCATCAACGCCGTCAACGTTCTCGAAGGTTTTGAACACGAGGGATCCGCCCAATGAACATGCTCAAGCCTCTGCTCCTCAGCGCGCTGGTGCTTAGCGGTGCCGTGCAAGCCGAAGAAAAAACCCTGCGGGTCTACAACTGGTTCGACTACATCACGCCCAAGGCCCTGGAAGACTTCAAGGCCCAGAATCCCACGATCAAACTGATCTACGACATCTTCGACACCAACGAAGCCCTGGAAGCCAAGCTGCTCACCGGCAACTCCGGCTACGACGTGGTGGTGCCGTCCAACGTGTTCCTGGCCAAGCAGATCGAAGCCTCGGTGTTCCAGCCGCTGGACCGCAGCAAATTGCCCGACTGGAACCACCTCGATCCCAAGCTGATGAAGCTGATCGAAGCCAACGACCCGGGCAACAAATTTGCCGTGCCCTACATGTACGGCACCATCCTGATCGGCTTTAACCCCGACAAGGTCAAGGCCGCGCTCGGCGCAAATGCCCCCGTGGACAGCTGGGACCTGATCTTCAACGTAGAGAACATCAGCAAGCTCAAGCAGTGCGGCGTAGCACTGCTGGATTCGCCTTCGGAGATCCTTCCGCTGGCCTTGCAGCACCTGGGCCTGGACCCCAACAGCAGCAATCCTGCGGACTACGTAAAAGCTGAGGCGCTGATGATGAAGATCCGCCCGTACATCACCTACTTCCACTCCTCCAAATACATGGCCGATATTGCCAACGGTGACATCTGCGTGGCCGTCGGCTATTCGGGCAGCTTCTCCCAGGCCGCCAACCGCGCCAAGGAAGCCAAGAATGGCGTGATCGTGGACATGCGCCTGCCCAAAGAAGGCGCGCCCATCTGGTTCGACATGCTCGCCATTCCCAAAGGCGCCAAGGACCCGGAAGACGCCTACACCTTTATCAACTACCTGCTGCAACCCGGCGTGATCGCGCCGATCAGCGATTTTGTCGGCTACCCCAACCCGAACAAAGACGCCACCGAACTGGTCGATCCGGCGATCCGTAATAACCCCAACCTGTACCCGACCGAAGCCGCCATGGCCACGCTCTACACCTTGAAGCCGCTGGGCCGTGATGCAGAGCGCGCCAGGACACGGGCCTGGACCAAGATCAAATCCGGCACCTGATACGGAGGCCCTCCACCCCGCAACGCGTAACGCGTTGCGGGGTGGAGGGCCCAACAGTTAACTACCACCCAAGCCTGCGCAGGCCCCGTAACTTTCTGGCAATTACATCGACCTTTTGCCAGCAAGGAACGCCCCATGCCCCAGTCGCCCAACGCGCAAGCATTCGTCAATACCAACAAGCTGCTCACCCAACTGACCACCGGCCCATCCCCTCGGGAAGTCGCCTCCAACATCTTGCGCCCCGCCCTGAAGGAGCTTTATCCCGAGCTCGACATCGACCCGGACCTGGCCATTGTCGTCTCGCCGTCCTGGCTGATCGTCGATAAGGAGGTTGTTCCCGGAGTGCCACAACATGACTCGCTCACCGGCGCACTGGCCCGGCATGCCCTATCAGGCACGCCACTGCGCTACATCGATGGCGAGCATTACCTCACCTACCGCTCTGCCAGCGGGCCAGACGTTCATTTGCCGGTACGTATTGATGCCATCGCACGGCTGATCAACGATTGCGCCCCGCTGCTGTTTACCGCATATCAGGAACAGCAACTGGACTTCTGGAACCAGACCGATGGCCCCCAAGGCACCCGCTGGCAAGCCTTCGCCACTGCGTTGCGAACTGCCTGGGACATCAAGGCATCCGTAGGCTGGGATGAAGACGAATGTGCCATGGCCAGGAACGTGTTTCTTTATCCCGATTACGCCCTGCGCCTGCCCAACGACAAATATGGCACCCGCGCCTACCTGATGGACGTGGATATCGACAAAGGTACCCGCACCGATCACCTCAACCTGAACCCGCTCGCCATCCTGATCGGCACCCACGATCAACACACGATGATCCTGACGTACTCGATCGCCACCGGGTATGAGCAGTTCCATAGCCTCGACGAGCTGGGCCAGGCACTGACCCGGCACGCCAGCAACCTGAAAGAAAAGTCGCTGCAATGGCGGTTGTTTGAACCCGAAGGGGATTTTTTCGAGCAACAGGCCTGCGCCCTCATCGGCTTGCAAATCGATGCCATTGGCGACATCGGCTCGTTCGTAACTCCGGACCCGGCCGCCGAAGACAGCGTCGAGGCCGAGCGGCTGGAGTTCAGCCAGCTGTCGTCAGCCGACAGGGACAAACTCGAAAAAATCAGCGAAGCGTTACCCGACTGGCTGAAAAATGCAGACGCGGCCGACCTGTCCAGCTACAGCCGCTACATGCTCGACCTCGCCACACTGAACGAGCGTGTGGCGAATAAAACCTACCAGGACGGGCTTGCGCTGATTGGCGATTACGCCCTTCAGGCGATTGCCGGGGAAATGGCCAAAAGCCTATCGCCTGCCCAAAAAACCGACCTGGGCCTGGGGGTCGACGCCCAACTCGAACAACAACTGATGCTCAAACTGGCGCAGGTGCAGATCACCGTCACCAGCCAGGTCGTGTGGGGGCTGTTTACCGCGCCGGGGCTGACAAGCACCGTCACCTTCAGCTTGGCCGAACTGGCGCTGGAAAACCTGATCGCCCTGCCTTTGGGCAACAAGGTCGCCCAGTACAGGGATGGCCGCAGTCTGCCGACCTGGATGAGCGTGACGTACCTGCAAGACCTGATCACCCTCGTGAATGTCGGCGAGCAATACCCCAAGCTGGTCAAGACGACGTTGCTCGACGACCCCGCACAATCGCTGCTTCGCCAAACCCTCTATACCGATCAGTTGCGCCTGCAGTTGCCGCTGCTGGCCCTGCAATACAAGATCCGCAATCAGTTTGGCGTTGACGAACTAGGCTACCGCTACCTCTGCGCCGCCATGGAAACCGACCCCAACCAACGGCGCGTCGATGGCCAAACCGTGGTTATCCGTCCCCTGGCCTTCGTCCCCACACGTCGTACCAGCCAGACAGCAGACCCCGTCAGCAACATGTTCGTGATTGGTCCGCAAATACCCGGTAACGGCCCCTGCCTGTTGTACCGACCGCTGTTCGCCGAACCCCTGATGCAGTTTGCCTCGCCGAACAACCTGATCTACGCCGTCAAACAGTCAACTTCCCTGCGCCAATCGGTATTGGCCTGGCTGCCCGACAGCGTGCGCTTTGACTACGCACAGTTTGTCTTCCCCGGGACCATCACGTCACCTTGGGTGCTCTCCGAGCTGCTGGTCGAACCCGTGACGGCGTTGACCATGAGCGGGCCGGTCATACTCGCCAGCCAGACCCTGCATGAGGACAACCTGGCCACGCTGTTTAAATCCAACGCGGCGGCGCTGGTCGACCTCGCCGACAAGCAGTCGGTATCCAACGCAGAAGCCCGCTGGGAAAGCTTCAAGCGCGCCGGTTGGTTGATCTTCAACGCAGCCCTGCCCTTCCTCGGCAAAACCGTGGGCACCGCAGCCTGGGTCAAACAGCTTATCGACGATGTTCAAGAAGCCATCGACGTCAGCTAGCGCAACGACGGCGAAACCAAGTGGGCCTGGTCAGCCCTGACCGATATTTTTCTCAACCTGGGCATGGCCCTGGCACTGCACCTGGCCAGCCGGCAAGGCCCAGGCCTTGCCGGGCACGCTGAAAAACCCAAGGTAACCGAGCTGGAGACGCTCACCCCGCCCAAGCCACTGGGCAAGCTACCGACCACTCAGCTACCCGACATCAAGACGTCCGAGTTGCCCTCCGGGCATGAGGACTCACTGCACACCCTGGGCGCCTTGACCCGCAAGCCGCTGAACCTGAAAAGAACCCTGGAGAGCTTCAACGTAGCAAAGCCCCAAGCACTGGGCGCGCAACAAACCCTGCCCGGCTCGCATCAGCATCTCTACCCGCTGAACGATCACTGGTATGCCCCGGTGGGCGAGCGCTGGTTCCAGGTCCAGGTGGATGAAAATGACGCAGTGATGATCGTGGATGCCACACGACCCGATCGCCTCGGCCCATTGCTGATCAACAACCGCGCCGGGCAATGGTTTATCGATACGCGCTTGCGCCTGCGCGGTGCGGGTTTCCGAAGTCGGATGAAGAAAGGCCAGCGGCTCAAGCCCGCCACCATCGCTGACCTGCGTGAGCAACTGAAGATTTTCGACAGTCAGGAGCGCAGCCACCGGGTCGCTCTGGAGGCCGCCCGTAAAGCCAGCAGGGCCGCACCGCCGGCCAGCAAAGACGCGGCGCTGGCAACGTTTATCAGTGCCTTGGATAAGCGCCGGGAAGAGTTCGAAACGCCGATTGCCCAACTCAAGTCGCTAAGCATCCTTGATGTGGTGCCGGACTATTCCAAGCGCATGCTCACGTATCTGAAACACCAGATATCCATTGCTCAAGCAGGCATCGACGAACTGTTGACCGATTTCCAGCGCGGGGTGAATGCCATGGGAAAAAATGCGGCAAACGATGCGAATTCAGTCTTCAGCCATCGAAGCATTACCGATACGACCTTGAAGCTGATCACCCAGATCGAGTACGTCCATTTACGCTTCAAACATCTCAGGGAACTGGGCGCCGAGGGTGCAGAGCTTGAAACAGAGTCCCGCGAAAACCTGCCAGAGCTTGAACTCGATGACTTGAAAAGCTTTCGCATCGCCCTGCCTCGCTACCTGTGCCTTAAGAAAGGTGGCGGGGTGGCAATGGCCGAGGCGCGCACCAGCATCTACGAAATTATCAATGTTACCGAACTCGCTATCAGGAGCACCCGCGAGCTTGAAGGAACACAGGCTGGGACCACGCTCGACGCACAAATTGAAGCACTGGATAACCTCGCCGACCAATTCACCGTCATCAATCAGAATCTCCTGGACCTGCCAGACGAATACCCCGGTTTGGTACTGAGGGAGCCCGTCGAGGAAGTGCGCCAGCAGATCGAGGAGTTTTCACAACGGGCCGTGAAGCAACTGAACAGCGCCCTGCGGGAAAAACGCGCTCAGGACGCCAAGGACGAAGGCTCGGCTTCCGCCAGTGCGCCCAAGAAAAAAACGATCATCAAAACACGCTTCAAAGGTGTGGTGGTCGGTGAGCCCCGCGCGGACGACCCCGCCCTGGTGGACATCAGGGCGCCCGTCACCCATAACGTCATCGCGACCTTCCACGAAAAAACCCCGGGCGTCTGGGTGCAACGCCAACCCGCGACGCCAGCCGTCAGCCACCCGCCCACCGTGAGCCTCGCCAACAGCCTTAGAAACGGCAATACGCTGCTCGACGATGTCGAGGGCTTCATCGACCGCACCACACTGCTGGCTGACGACCTTAAACGGTTGCCGGTGGAGATCGAGGAGAAATTCGAGCGCCGGGCGCAAGCCATGGAGCAGGCCAGCAAAACCATCGAGCAGGCCGCGAATGCCACCAACGAGACCGACAATACCGCCTCTGTCGCGGCGACTAAACGACTCGACGATGCGGTCAAAAAACTCTACCGCGAAGGGCGGCGCATCAGGCTCGACATGCTCAAGAAACGCCTGCCAACGGCCGGCCATGTGGAGCTACTCGCCAACGAAGGCGAACTGACCATCCAGGCCGTGGGTGTTCGTCGCAGGCTTAAGGGCCCCAGGAAAGACTTCATGCAGGAATACGAAGTACGGGAACAGAAAACCGGCCGGGTGTTGTGGTACGCGCACTTTCACTACAAGGCAATGACCGCGCCTGCCGAGACCTACACCACCGCGCATTTGAAAACACTGGAGCAACGCCGCCTGGGCGGAGCGTTCGAAGACCGTGAAGGAATCTCCGAGCAGGCTAGACGAGAAATCTACCGGGCCAAAATCGGCTCGCACCTGGCCCGATCGCTATTTTTGAGCACGGCCTCCGGCCAGCCGCCGGAGACGGCTACTCCCACGCCTGGCCCAAGCGCATCAGCGCCTGGCTGATTTGCGCCTCGGGCACCGCAGCAAAACCCAGCACCAGGCCGGCACGTTGGTCCGGCGGGGTGCTGGAACCTGGCAACCAATAGCTGCTCAGCCCATTGATTTCGACGCCAACCGCTGCGGCTTTTTCGATCAGTTGCTGCTCCCGCGCCAGCCCCTCTACCGGCACCGCCAGGTGTAATCCCGCCGCGACCGCCGGCAGGCGGCCAACACCCGCCACTGCCTCCGGCCATTCGGCCAACAACGTATTCAGGCGGCTCAACGCCGCCCGACGCATGCGCCGTACATGGCGCTGGAAATGCCCGGCGGCCATGAACTCGGCCATCACCGCTTGAGTGCTGACCTCGGAATGGCGCACATCCACCGCCCGGCGCCGGGCAAAAGCCTGTACCAGGCCCGGTGGCAACACCAGATACCCCAAGCGCAACGCCGGAAACGCGACTTTGCCGAACGTACCGACATAAAGCACCCGCCCGCTGCGGTCCAGCGCCGCTAACGGGGCCAGGGGCGCGCCGCTGTAGCGGTACTCGCCGTCATAGTCGTCCTCGACGATCCAGCCGCCTGTGCGCTCGGCCCACGCCAGCAACTCCAGGCGCCGGGCCAGGCTCATGACCACGCCCGTCGGGTACTGATGCGAGGGCGTGACATAGGTCAGGCGGCAGCCACTGACGGCGTTGAGCTCGGTGCAGTCGATACCCTCACTGTCCACCGCGATGCCGTGGAGTGTTGCCCCAGCAATTGCGAACGCATGGCCTGCCGCCCGGTAGCCGGGGTTTTCAACCGCCACCCCGTCTCCCGGCTCCACCAGCAGCTGTGCACAAAGGCTAATCGCCTGCTGCGCGCCACTGGTGATCACTATTTGCTCAGCGGTGCACTGCATGCCCCGGGAGCTGCGCAGATAGGCGGCGATCAAACCGCGCAGGCGCTCGTCCCCCGCCGGGTCGCCATAGCACAGTTGCTGCAGGTCCGGCTTGCGCCAGAAAGCCGCATTCAGCTTGGCCCAGACCTCGAAAGGGAACAGATCAAACGCCGGTACACCCACCCGAAAAGCCCGTGGCGGGCCGCTCGGCGGCAGCGCCAAATGATGGTTTTCCACCCGTCCCAAGGCCGGGCTGTGGATAACTCGACTGGATGAAACCACAGGTAAATCCAGCCAATTTGTGGATAACCCTGGGGATAAGCCTGTTGATAACCCTGTGGACACTTTTGTGGATAGTTTTTTCGCGCTGCCTGGCCCCTGAGGCAGTTGTGCCACATAGGTGCCGTCGCCCACCCGGCCTTCGATAAAGCCTTCTGCATACAGCTGGTCGTAGGCCCGCACCACACTGTTGCGGGAAATCGACAACGCCGCCGCCAGGTCACGGCTGGCCGGCAGTCGGGTACCGCTGACCAAACGCCCGTCCAGCACCCGCTGGCGCAACGCCTGGTAAAGCTGGCGCGTCAGGCCGTGGCGGCGATCCAGTTCTATACCGGCCGGGTTGAACGACAGCGGCGGCTCTATCGGGGGCATCGCAGGCACTCCGGCAAAATTGGACCCATAAAATGGATCACAGATGGCTCTTACAACGAACCAATAGCCTGCCTAGGATGCAGGCATTCGCCAAGGAAAATCTTCATGTACACACCCCGCGCCTTTGCCCTCGATGACTTGCCCGAAATCCAGCAATTGATCCAGCACACGCGCCTGGCGCAGTTGGTGACCTTTGGTGAGCAAGGCCTGCAGGCCAGCCACCTGCCGCTGCTGCTCAACCCCGATGAAGGCCCCAACGGCACGCTCTATGGCCACATGGCCAAGGCCAACCGCCAGTGGCAAGACCTGCAAAACGGCAGCGAAGCACTGGTGATTTTTGCCGGTGCCGAGGCCTACATCAGCCCGGCGTTTTACCCAGCCAAGGCCGAGCACGGCAAAGTGGTGCCGACTTGGAATTACCTGGCGGTGCACGCCTACGGCAACGCCGAAGTGTTCACCGACGCCGAGCGCCTGCTCCGGTTGGTCAGCGCCCTCACTGACCGCCATGAAGGCACTCGCGCCCAGCCGTGGAAAGTCAGCGACGCCCCGGCCGACTACATTGACGGCATGCTCAAGGCCATCGTCGGTTTCGCCCTGCCGATCCAGCGCCTGGAAGGCAAACGCAAGCTCAGCCAGAACCGCAGCGCGGCCGACATCGCCGGGGTGCGTGACGGGCTGGCGGCAAGCGAAGACGTACGCGACCAAACACTCGCCCGATTCATCCCAAAGGAAGGAGCCCCTTCATGAGCCCGATCGAAATCCGCCCGGTCACCGCCGCCGACCACGCCGCCTGGCTGCCCTTGTGGCAGGCCTACCTGCGCTTCTACAACACCGAACTGCCGGACGCCGTCAGCCAAAGCACCTGGCAACGCCTGATCGACGCCCATGAGCCGACCCATTCGGCCCTGGCCTGGCAGGACGGCAACGCCGTGGGCATGGTCAACTTCATCTACCACCGCTCCAACTGGAGCATCGAGAACTCCTGCTACCTGCAAGACTTACTGGTGGACCCGGCCCAGCGTGGCACCGGCGTCGGCCGCAAACTGATCGAATTCGTCTACACCACCGCCAAGGCGGACGGCTGCTGCAAGGTCCACTGGCTGACCCACGAGACCAACGCCACTGCCATTCAGCTGTATGAACGCATCGCCGAACGCCCCGGCTTTATCCAGTTTCGCAAAGGTCTTTAAGGAGAACTGCATGTCGACATCATTGGCCGATTGGAAAGGTGTTCCGGCGCCCACCGTCACCGTTATCGAAGGACGCTTCATCCGCCTCGAAAAACTCGACCCGGCCCGCCACGGCGACGGCTTGTGGCAAGCCCTGCAAGGCCCCGGTGCCGACCCGAAGTTGTGGGACTATTTGCCTTACGGCCCCTTCCTTGAACGCGCCGCCTTCGATACCTGGCTGAACAACCACGCGCTCAACAGCGACCCGTACTTCTTCAGCGTGATCGACCGCGCCAGCGGCGACGTGCAGGGCATTCTCAGCCTGATGTCGATCGTGCCGGCCCAGGGCCGCATCGAAATCGGCCACGTGACCTTCGGCGCACCGATGCAACGCTCGCCGAAAAGCACTGAGGCGGTGTACCTGCTGGCCAAGTATTCGTTCGAACAGGGCTACCGTCGCCTGGAATGGAAGTGCAACAACGACAATGCTCGCTCCAAATACGCGGCAGAGCGGTTGGGCTTCAGTTTTGAAGGGGTGTTTCGCCAGCACATGGTGGTGAAGGGGCAGAACCGCGATACCGCGTGGTATTCGATCCTCGATGGGGAATGGCCGGCGATTGGGGCGGGGTTTGAGCGGTGGTTTTCGGATGAGAACCAGACGGCTTCAGGGCAGTTTAAAAGCCTGGCGGAGTGCCGCCGCCAGGCTCTGTAAGCCTTAAACCAGCTTCTGGGCCAGCACTGCGATGTGCTCCGGCCCGATCCCGCAGCAACCGCCCAAATGGCTGGCACCCCGTGCCTGCCAATCGGCCGCCCAGTGCAGGTAACCGGGCGGGTCGAGATCGTCGCGCAAAGGGTCCAGGCCGTCGTTGGCCGTAGCCTCCTTGGGTTGCGGCGGGAAGGCGTTGGCGTAGGCACCGATATGAATCGCCACCCCCAGGCGCTCGAAGGTTTGTCGCGCGGCGTCAATCGCCGCACCGATCACTTCGGGCTGGCTGCAATTGAACAACAACACCTTTACCCCCAACTCGGCGGCCGCCACGGCTGCATCGGCGACCGGCTCGCCGGAACGCAGGCGTGGCACTTCGTCGGTGTCTTCATCCTTCAGGGTAAACGACAGCCAGAACGGCTTGCCATCCTGAGGCAGACCGGCGCGGATGGCCCGCGCCTCAACGATCGAACTCTGGGTTTCCGCCAACCAGACGTCGACATGGGGCGCCAGGCCTTGCACCAGCGGCGTCAGTAACTCCGTCACGCGCTGTGCCTCAAACAGGTCCGGACGATAGGAGCCAAACAACGGCGGGATTGAACCCGCCACCCGTACCGCCTTGCCTGAGGCTTCAACCGCCCGTCGCGCCAACTCACCGGCCAGCGCCGCCAGGGCCTGGCCTTCAGCGGCAAACCGCGCTTCGCCGATATGGAACGGCACCACCGCGTAGCTGTTGCTGGTGATCACGTTCGCCCCGGCCAGAATATACGCCGTGTGCACCGCCTCCACCGCTTGCGGAGCTTCGCTCAAGGCCAGTGCCGACCACTCCGGCTGCCTGAACGGCGCCCCACGGCGTTGCAGTTCGCGGCCCATGCCACCGTCGAGGATTACTGTGCTTGCTGCGCCCATATGCTTTTTACTCATAAGCTTATGAAAATAACTCACTATGAGAGTCGTTCTTATAACTATTTAATACGCCCCATCCGGTTAATAACAACCTTTTTATTCAGGTGTCGACTTTGAAATATCAACCGCTGCTAGCTCTGGGCCTTACGATTCTGGCCGCCTCCACCCAAGCGTTCGGCGGTGCGACCCTGGACCGCGTTGAGCAAAAGAAAGAACTGGTGGGCGTGTTGATGGAAAGTTACCCGCCGTTCTCGTTTCTCAACGACCAGAACCAACTCGATGGCTTCGACGTGGACGTAGCCAAGGCCGTGGCGAGCAAACTGGGGGTCAAGCTGCGCCTGGAAACGCCGTCCTGGGACGTGATCGCCGCCGGCCACTGGAGCGGGCGCTACGACATTTGCATTTGCTCCATGACCCCAAGCAAGGCCCGCGCCGAAGTATTCGACTTCCCGGTGCAGTACTACGCCTCGCCGGCCGTGATCGTGGTCAATGCCAAGGATGATCGTATCCACAGCGCCAAGGACCTGAGCGACAAGAAAGTCGGGCTCACCAGCGCCTCCAGCTATGAAAGCTACCTGAACAAAAACCTGGTGATCGAGGGCGCCGAAGACACTCAGTTGCAGTATCCCTTCGAGAACGTGCAGATCGCTCCGTACGACACCGATAACGTGGCCTTCCAGGATTTGGGCCTGGGCGCAGGAGTTCGCCTCGACGCGATCCTCACCAACCTGGTGACTGCCCAACCGCGGCTGACTCAGGACAAGCGCTTCAAGCTTGCCGGTGAGCCCCTGTACTCCGAACCGAACGCGGTGGCCATCGAAAAAGGCGACGCCCAGTGGGACAGCAAAGTGCGTGAAGTCTTCGCCCAGCTCAAACAGGACGGCACCCTGAGCAAGCTGTCGCAAAAATGGATCGGCGCTGATATCAGCCAATGACAGCGTTCCCGACACCTCCCAAACCAACGGTGGCCACGTCGCGGGTGCAACGGCTGTTTGGGTTCAGGACCCGGCTTTACCTGACCTGGGCAGCCCTATGTGCCTTGTTCGCCAGTTTCTTCCTGAGCTTTGACCTGAAGTTCTCAATCATCCTCGACAAGCTGCCCAATCTGGTAGGCCTGCACCTGGCGCCCAACGGCTTCCTGCAAGGTGCAGCGCTGACCTTGTTCCTGTGCCTGTGCTCGATTGTGGCTTCGTCACTGCTGGGCTTTGTCACGGCACTGGGGCGCCTGTCGAAAAGCGCCGTGGCCTTCGGCATCGCCAGCTTCTACGCCTCGTTCTTTCGTGGCACGCCGCTGCTGATACAGATCCTGCTGATTTACCTTGGCCTGCCGCAACTGGGCGTGGTGCCGGGCGCTATCGCTGCGGGGATCATCGCCCTGTCCCTGAACTATGGCGCCTACCTGAGCGAAATCTTTCGCGCCGGCATCCTCGGCGTCCCCCACGGCCAACGGGAAGCAGCCCTGGCCCTTGGCATGCGCGACAGCGTGATCTTCTGGAACGTCACCCTGCCCCAGGCCATGCGCACCATTATTCCGCCCACCACCAACCAGTTCATCTCGATGCTCAAGGACTCATCCCTGATCTCGGTCATGGGCGTCTGGGAAGTGATGTTCCTGGCGCAATCCTATGGCCGCTCAAGCTATCGCTATATCGAGATGCTGACCACGGCAGCGATTATCTACTGGGCCATGTCCATCGGGCTGGAACTGATCCAGGCGCGCATGGAGCGGCATTACGGCAAGGGGTATGTGCGGCGCGGTTGATGAGTTTTTAATCGCCCCTGACTAGAGACATCTCCCGCACACGCGGGGTCGTGGGCCTGACATTTATCCGCCCTTTACCTCGCTAAATTCCCCAACCTCATACATCAAGAGGTTGGGTTTACATGCCACTCATACAGAAACAACTCGCACTCGCCATCACCCTGGCGCTGGGGGTCACCGGTACTCAATTCGCCCATGCGCGGGGGGATATCGACCCAGACAGCGAGTGGATCCAGCTGCCTGTCGATGGCAAACCAACTCACCATCACCCCGTACTGCCCGAACCCGAGAGCGACTTCCACTTCGCCGACCATGCAACCACCCGCAACGGCCAACGTGTCGCTCATGTGCTGGACCACGCCGTGGACACTCTGCTGGCGTCAGGCGAACTCGACGAGTGGGAAGAATACGAACTGGAAAACATTGGCAAGGAGTTAGCGAATCTCAAGCCAGGGCGCCTGGGTGCAGTGCTTGAGCAACTGGCGGGCAGCCAGAATGCCAACCTTGCCACCGCCACTCAAAACAGCATGAAACAGCTGAACGCCAAGCTGCTTTCAGCCATGCGCCAGTTGAACGATGACGCAAGCCCTGGCCGCGTCTGGGTCCAATCCCTGGGCAACACCGGCAAGCTCGACAGCCAGAACGGCAGCGCCGGTTTGCAGCAACGTACCCAAGGCCTGATGCTGGGCAGCGACTGGTCGGTAGGCGACGCCTGGCGCGTGGGTGTAATCGGCGCCAAGTCCGCCAGCGACCTGAGCGCCAAACGCTTCAAGGGCGAGCTGGACAGCTGGCACCTCGGCGGTTACGCCGTGCGTCAGGACGGG
The DNA here is from genome assembly GCF_002204795.1 of Pseudomonas sp. K2I15. Taxonomy (GTDB): domain Bacteria; phylum Pseudomonadota; class Gammaproteobacteria; order Pseudomonadales; family Pseudomonadaceae; genus Aquipseudomonas. Next base: position 150,245 of record NZ_NIXO01000001.1, on the reverse strand, counting down.
CCACTGGCACTGCGCCTGGGGGCCATCTACAGCAGCCATGCCGGTCAAACCAAACGCAGCATAGACTTTGATTTTGTCGAATACCGCGAGCAGGCCAAAGGCAAATACAACGCCCAGAGCCAGAACGCCTTTGCCGAGCTGGGCTATGTGTTGGACAAGGGCAGCTTCAGCGTCGAGCCCTTTAGCGGTGTCGGCTACCAGCGCTATCACCGCGACCGCTACAAGGAAAAAGGCGGCATTAGCGCCCTGAACGTCGGCGCCCAAACCCAGGAAAACCTCAGCAGCACTTTCGGTTTACGCCTGGCCAGCGCGTTTACGCTGGACAACCAGATGGCCCTCAAGCCGCACCTGAGCACAAGCTGGAAGCATCTCTATGGTGACGTGAGCAGTACCGTGCGCCAGTCCTCTGCCTGGGTGAAAAAGTCAGGCTTCAACAGTGACTTCTCTATCGAAGGCACCTCCCTGGACCGTGACAGCGTGGCCTTGCACACCGGGCTCGACCTGGCGCTGTCGGCGCAACACACCGTGGGCCTGGCCTATACCGCCGAGGTCGGCAGCAACAGTCGCAACCAGGGCGTGACCGGCCAATGGACCCTGGCTTTCTGATTATTGGGCGAAAAAAAGGGGGCACATGCCCCCCCGAGGTTTAAGCGGTAGTGTCGAAGGCTGTTACTCAGCCTTCGATTTCAATCAGGATTTCGCCCGGGTTGACCCGGTCGCCCTTGGCCACGTGAACGGCGGTGACCTTGCCGGCGATGGCCGCCTGTACTTCGGTCTCCATCTTCATCGCTTCAGTGATCAGCACGGCCTGGCCGGCTTTCACCACGTCACCTTCCTTGACCAGCACGTCGACGATATTGCCCGGCATCGCCGTGCTGACATGGCCAGGCTCAGTGGCGTGCTTGCGCTTGCTGCCGCCGCTGCTGACGAACTCGTTGAGCGGTTCGAACACCACTTCTTCGGGCATGCCGTCGATGGACAGGTAGAAGTGGCGCTTGCCTTCGGCCTTGACGCCAACCCCGGTAATATCCACGCGGTAGCTTTCGCCGTGCACGTCGATCACGAACTCGGTCGGCACACCTTCGCCACCGGCACGCGCTACGCCACCGGCTTCAGGAATCGGCAACAGCACTTCTGGGCTCAAGGTGCCGGCGTCACGTTCTTCGAGGAACTTGCGGCCGATGTCCGGGAACATCGCGTAGGTCAGCACGTCTTCTTCAGACTTGGCCAACGCACCGATTTCGCCACGCAGCTTGGTCATTTCCGGCTTGAGCAAGTCGGCCGGGCGTACGTCGATCACCTCTTCGTTGCCGATCGCCTGGCGGCGCAGTTTTTCGTTCACCACGCCCGGCGCCTTGCCGTAGCCGCCTTGCAGGTAAAGCTTCACTTCGTTGGTGATGGTCTTGTAGCGCTCACCGGCCAGCACGTTGAAGAACGCCTGGGTGCCGACGATCTGCGACGTCGGAGTGACCAGCGGCGGGAAGCCGAGGTCTTCACGAACGCGCGGGATTTCGGCCAGCACTTCGTTCATACGGTTCAGCGCGCCCTGCTCTTTCAGCTGGTTGGCCAGGTTGGAAATCATCCCGCCCGGTACCTGGTTGACTTGCACACGGGTGTCGACGGCGGTGAATTCGCTTTCGAACTGGTGGTACTTCTTGCGCACGGCGTAGAAGTACAGGCCGATTTCCTGCAGCAGCTCAAGGCTCAGGCCGGTGTCGAATTCGCTGCCTTTAAGGGCGGCGACCATCGACTCGGTGCCCGGGTGACTGGTGCCCCAGGCAAAGCTGGAGATGGCGGTGTCGATGTGGTCGGCACCGTTTTCGATGGCCTTGAGTTGGCACATTGCAGCCAGGCCGGCCGTGTCGTGGGAGTGGATGAAAATCGGCAGGCTTTGCTCGGCCTTCAGCGCCTTGACCAGTTCGCCGGTGGCGTACGGGGTCAGCAGGCCGGCCATGTCCTTGATCGCGATCGAGTCGCAACCCATGGATTCCAACTGCTTGGCCTGGGCCACGAACGCCTCGACGGTGTGCACCGGGCTGGTGGTATAGGCGATGGTGCCCTGGGCATGTTTGCCGGCAGCTTTCACCGCTTCGATGGCCACCCGCAGGTTACGCACGTCGTTCATCGCGTCGAAGATGCGGAACACGTCGATACCGTTTACGGCAGCTTTAGCGACGAAGGCTTTGACCACGTCGTCGCTGTAGTGACGGTAGCCCAGCAGGTTCTGGCCACGCAGCAGCATTTGCAGGCGCGTGTTGGGCAACGCCGCGCGCAGTTTGCGCAGGCGCTCCCACGGGTCTTCTTTCAGGAAACGTACGCAGGCGTCAAAGGTCGCGCCGCCCCAGACTTCCAGCGACCAGTAGCCGACTTTGTCGAGCTTGTCGCAGATCGGCAGCATGTCGTCGGTGCGCATGCGGGTCGCCAGCAACGATTGGTGGGCGTCGCGCAGGATGGTGTCGGTTACGAAGATCTTTTTAGTCATTGGAATATTCCTCACAGGCCTGCGTAGGCGGCGATGGCGGCGGCGATAGCCAGGGCCAGCTCTTCGGGTTTGCGCTTGATCGAGTAGTTGGTCAGCTCAGGGTGGCTTTCCACAAAACTGGTGTTGAACTGGCCGCTGCGGAATTCCGGGTTACGCAGGATTTCCTGGTAGTAGGCGGCGGTGGTCTTCACGCCTTGCAGGCGCATGTCGTCCAGGGCGCGCAGGCCGCGGTCCATGGCTTCTTCCCAGGTCAACGCCCACACCACCAGCTTCAGGCACATCGAGTCGTAGAACGGCGGGATGGTGTAGCCGGTGTAGATCGCCGTGTCGGTACGCACGCCGGGGCCGCCGGGTGCGTAGTAACGGGTGATCTTGCCGAAGCTTGGGAGAAAGTTGTTCTTCGGGTCTTCGGCGTTGATCCGGAACTGCAACGCGAAACCCCGGTGCTGGATGTCTTCCTGCTTGACCGACAGCGGCAGGCCCGACGCGATGCGGATCTGCTCACGCACAATGTCGATGCCGGTGATTTCTTCGGTGATGGTGTGTTCCACCTGCACCCGGGTGTTCATCTCCATGAAGTACACCTCGCCCTCGGCGAGCAGGAACTCCACAGTGCCGGCGTTCTCGTAGCCCACGGCCTTGGCTGCGCGCACCGACAGGTCGCCGATGTACGCGCGCTGTTCAGGGGTCAGCTGGGGGCTTGGGGCGATTTCGATCAGCTTCTGGTTACGGCGCTGGATCGAGCAATCGCGCTCGAACAAATGCACCACGTTGCCGAAGCTGTCACCGAGAATCTGCGCCTCGATGTGCTTGGGATTGACGATGCATTTTTCCAGGAACACTTCCGCCGAACCAAACGCCTTGGTGGCTTCGGAAATCACGCGAGGGAAGGCTTGTTCGAGTTCTTCACGGCTGTTGCAGCGACGAATGCCGCGCCCGCCACCACCGGAGGTGGCCTTGAGCATGACCGGGTAACCAATGCGGTCGCCTTCGGTCAGGGCTTCGGCGATGTCGGCAACGTTGCCTTCAGTGCCAGGGGTGACCGGCACGCCGGCCTTGATCATGCTGCGGCGGGCTTCGGTCTTGTCGCCCATACGGCGAATCACTTCTGCCGACGGGCCGATGAATTTGATCCCGCGTTCGGCGCAAATGTCTGCCAGCTCGGCGTTTTCCGAGAGGAAGCCGTAGCCGGGGTGCAGCGCGTCGCAACCGGTTTCCACCGCCAGGTTCACCAGCTTGCGCGGGTTCAGGTAACCGGCCAACGGCTCGGCACCGATGCTGTGGGCTTCATCTGCGCGCTTTACATGCAGGGCATGGCGATCAGCATCGGAATAGACCGCGACCGAACGAATGCCCATCTCGGCGCAAGCACGCACGATACGTACGGCAATCTCACCACGGTTGGCGATCAGGATCTTTTTTATCACTTGGAAATTCCCTTGAGCCGATTGCTACCTACTTCGACCCTGGAGGCGGGTCGGCGCGTGACCAAATGTTTCAAGCCAGTCGCGAGACACACACTATGCCCCTGCAGGGATTAACAAAAATCAATAATAATTGGGTTGTGTATAAGTAAAGACTTATAGTCATCGCATCAGGGGTCGGCGGAAGTATTTGAGTAATGCGTAAGTCATTGATGCGTATGACATTGCGTCAGTTGCAGATTTTCAATGAAGTCTGTGATTTGCGCTCCTACAGCCGTGCAGCCGAGGAAATGTCCCTCACGCAACCGGCCGTCAGCCTACAAATCAAACAGCTGGAAGAGCTGCTGGGCCAGCCGCTGTTCGATTATGTGGGCAAAAAGCTCTATATGACTGAGGCCGCCGAAGCGTTGCAACGGGCCAGCCGAGACATTTTCGGGCGCCTGGAAAACCTCGACATGCAGCTCTCAGACATGCAGGGCTCATTGCAAGGCCAACTGAAGCTGGCGGTGGAATCCAGCGCCAAGTACTTCGTGCCGCACCTGTTCGCCGCCTTCAAGCGCCAGCACCCTGAGGTCAACCTGCACCTGACAGTGGTCAACCGCGCTCAGGTGATTCGCCGGCTTTCGGACAACCGTGATGACTTGGTGATCATGTCCATGGTGCCCCAGGACATGGGCCTGGAATTCCTGCCATTCCTCAACAACCCGATCGTCGCCGTGGCGCCCCACGATCACCCGCTGAGCCATCAAGGGCCATTGCGTTTGCAGGACCTGGAGCCGTACACGCTGCTGTTGCGCGAGCCGGGTTCCGGGACGCGGATGGCGTGTGAGGAATACTTCAAGGAAAAGCGCGTGCACTTCACCCAGACGGTGGAAGTGGCCTCGGCCGAGGCACAGCGTGAATGCGTGTGCGCAGGGTTGGGCGTGGCGCTGTTGACGCGCCACGCGGTCAACCTGGAACTGGCCACCGGCGGGCTCAAGGAGCTGCCGGTGGAAGAACTGCCGCTGTACCGCAGTTGGTGCCTGGTGCAGGCCAAGGCCAAGCGCCTGTCACCGGTGGCCCATGCATTCCTGGGCTTTATCCGCAGCGAGCGGCTACAGATCAGCGCGCTGGCTGAGCGCTTCGCTGGGCAGCCGCGGGTGCCTGCCAGTGGAGTTCCGGGTAGTCGCTGATGCTCTGTTGCAACTGACGCTGATCGCAGCGGTCTTCAATTGCACGACGAAACGCCATGCGGCGCTGGTCTTCCTGTTGGCGACGAGTCTTGACGGTGCTGTTGCTTTCTTCGTATTGCCGAGCCATTTCGAGTCTCCCAATGCGAGTACGGGGAGTACAGAATGGGCTTGGGCGATGACGATTTGGCGGCGCGGGGATGACAGGACGATGAATCTTCCGGGGCATAACCCAATCAAAATGTGGGAGCGGGCTTACTCGCGAATGCGCAGTGTCAGTCACTGAATAGCTTGGCTGGCCCACCGCTTTCGCGAGCAAGCCCGCTCCCACATTGGTCTGCGTACAAACTATCAGTCGTCGAGGGCTTTTACGGATTTGGGCGACAACCGAAGGCTGCGCAAGCTGCGCTTCACGCTCTTGAGGTGGTTGACCAGGCTCGGGCCGCGCGCCATGGCCACGCCCATTGCCAGCACGTCGATCACCACCAGGTGGGCGATACGCGAGGTCAGCGGGGTGTAGATTTCGGTGTCTTCGTGCACGTCGATCGCCAGGTTGACGGTCGACAGCTCTGCCAACGGCGTCTGGCTCGGGCACAGGGTAATCAGGGTCGCGCCGCTTTCACGCACCAGGTTGGCGGTGATCAGCAGATCCTTGGAGCGGCCAGACTGGGAAATGCAGATCGCCACGTCGGTAGGCTTCAATGTCACCGCCGACATCGCCTGCATGTGCGGGTCGCTGTAGGCCGCGGCCGTGAGCAGCAAACGGAAGAATTTGTGCTGGGCATCCGCCGCCACTGCACCGGACGCGCCGAAGCCGTAGAACTCCACACGCTGGGCCTGGGACATGGCGGTCACGGCTTTTTGCAGTTCCACCGGGTCGAGCTTTTCCCGCACTTCCATCAGGGTGTGCAGGGTGGTGTCGAAGATTTTCAGGCTGTAGTCGGCGACGGAATCGTCTTCGTGAATCGCGAACTGGCCAAAGCTCGCACCGGCCGCCAGGCTCTGGGCCAGCCTCAGCTTCAAGTCCTGGAACCCGGAGCAACCGATGGCGCGGCAGAAGCGCACGATGGTCGGCTCGCTGATGCCCACGCTGTGGGCCAGGTCGGCCATGGAACTGTGCATCACAGCCGCAGGGTCAAGCAGCACGTGATCGGCAACCTTGAGTTCCGATTTGCGTAACAGGTGGCGCGACTGGGCGATATGTTGCAACAGGTTCAAAGGGATGGACTCTTGTTATTGGCAGACGCCAGGGATGTAGCAAGCTTGTAGTTATACTACAAGAATTACCGATTTGCCCGTTCGATGCATCACTTAATCACGCTGCTGCCCGCTGAATCAGCGGGCAGGCCCGATGTAGCCCCGCGTGCGGCTTGGGCTCAACTAGGGAAAATCGGCATTTTTTCGTAACAAATCTGCCAGGCCGTCCGCTTCCATCGGCCGACTGATCAGATAGCCCTGCACCTCATCACATTGCTCGGCCCGCAGGAAATCCAGCTGCTGCTGATCTTCCACGCCCTCGGCCACCACCTTGAGCGACAGCCCATGCGCCATGGCGATGATTGCGCGGGTGATCGAAGCATCCTCGCGACCCTGGCCGAGACCCCGGATGAAGGTCTGGTCAATCTTCACGTAGTCCACGGGGATGCGCTTGAGATAGCTGAGGGACGAGTAGCCGGTGCCGAAATCATCAATCGCCAGCTTCACACCCAGGTCGCGCAGTTGCTGAAAGGTCGAGATGATGTGCTCAACACTGTCGAGCAGCTGGCTTTCGGTCAGCTCCAGCTCCAGGTACTGCGGATCAAGCCCGGTTTCTTCCAGCACCTGGCGCACCAGGCTGACCAGTTTGCCCTGGCGCAACTGGTGCACCGACAGGTTGACCGACACGCGGATCGGCGCCAGCCCCTGGCGCTGCCACTCGCAGGCCTGCCAGCAGGCCTGGCGCAACACAAACTCGCCCAGCGGCACGATCAAACCGGTTTCTTCGGCCAGCCCGATAAAGTCGCCAGGCGGAACCATGCCCCACTGCGGATGCTCCCAACGAATCAACGCCTCGACGGCATTCAGCTTGCCGCTGGCCAGGCACAGCTTGGGTTGATAGAACACCGTGAGTTGGCGCTCATCAATCGCCTTGCGCAGCTGGTTCTCCAACTGCAAACGCTCCAGGGTGCTGGCTTGCAGGCTGTCGGTGTAGAACTGGAAATTATCGCCGCCCAAATGCTTCGCGTGCTGCATGGCCATGTTCGACTGGCTGACCAGCGCGGATATTTCCCGCGCATTGTCGGGCAGCAGGCTGACGCCCATTGAGGCACTGACCACCAGCTCGTGCCCTTCCACCGTCACCGGCACCCGCAACTTGGCCAGCAACCGCGTGGCCACCCGGGCCAGGCTCGACAGGTTGCCGTAGGCGTCGAACAGCACGGCAAATTCATCGCCAGAGAGGCGCGCAATGGTGTCGGCTTCGGGCAAGGCATTGATCAAGCGGCGGGCCATTTTCTGCAATAACTGGTCGGCCACTTCATGGCCGAGGCTGTCGTTGAGCAGCTTGAAACGGTCCAGGTTGATGTGCAGCAAAGCCAGGCTGCGACCGCCCTGGCGCACCCGCTGATGGGCTTCGCGCAGCCGCTCGCGGAACAGTGAACGGTTGGCCAAGCCGGTCAATTCATCGTAGTGAGTGAGGTAGCGCATGCGCTCCTCGGATTCGCGCCGTGCAGACAAATCGGCGAAGAAGCCCACGATATGGCTGACATTTCCCCGAATATCACGCACCACATTCAGCTGCAGCCATTGTGGGTAGAGTTCGCCGTTCTTGCGGGTTTCCACCAGCTCGCCCTGCCAGGTGCCGTGGCTGAGCAGCGCCTGGCGGATCACCGGGAAATGGCGCCGCGCGTCACGGCTGCTGGGCAGTTCGACGACGTTGCGGCCAATCATGTCGTCAATGTCGAAGCCGGTGACGCGGCTGAACGCCTGGTTGACCGCTACCAGCACGTAGTCCGGGTCCAGGATAACAATGCCTTCGCTGGCGGCCTCAAACACCGTCGAGGCCAGCCGTTGCTGTTCTTCCAGGGCCTTGCCGGCGCTGATGTCGCGGCGGGTACCGAGCATCCGCGTAACGCGCCCGCTGGGCGAGCGCTCCACGGCGCGGCCACGGTCCTGAATCCATACCCAATGGCCATCGCCATGGCGCACCCGGTATTCCACCAGGTAATCCTCGCTGCGGCCCTTAAGGTGCTCCACCAGCGCACGCTTGAGCAGGGGCAAATCGTCCGGGTGCAGCCGCGGCTTGAGGTGGCTGAGCATCGCCGTGACGTATTCCGGCTCCAGGCCGAACAGCTCCTTGAGCTGGGTGTGGTGGACTTCGTCGGTTTGCAGGTTCCAGTCCCACAGGCCCAGTTCGCTGGCCTGCAACGCCATGGCCAGGCGCGCTTCGCTTTTGCTCAGGGCCAGGCTGGCGACATCCAGCTCCTGACTGCGCTGATCGACGCGGTGTTGCAGCCCAATCTGCGCCTCGCGCAATTCCTGTTCAACTTGGCGCCGCTGCTCCACTTCACGCACCAGTTCCTGGTTAAGCTGCTCGCTGCGCTGCTGCGCTTGCTGCAAATGCTCGATCAATGCCTGATTCTGGAAGCGTCGCAGCAGCCCGCGTTGAATCAGACGATTGACCTGCCATGCCACCAGGCTCAGGGACGCCAGCAAAATAAGGCCCAGGCAACCCCAGCCTTGTTGTTGCGGGTCGCCGCTCCAGAACAAATAGACAATCGCAGGCACCAGGCAGGGCACGGCAAACGAAAGGAACGCCGGCAAGCTGACGGCGTAAGCAACGCTGGCGGACAAGGTCGCCGCACCCAGCAGGCCGAACACCCAAGCCTGCTGCGCAAAACTGTCCACCGGTACCAGAGCAATGGCCGCGCTGGCCAATGTCAGGCCACTGACCGCTGAACCGAGCATGAACATGCGACCCCAGATCGGCTGCGCCTGGCGGCTCGGCATTGCCGAATCGAACGCCGCCACCTGAATCACCCGCAGGGCCACCAGTGCCAGCAGCCACACCAGCCAAATGCTGTCCAGCAGGTAGCGCTGCGGGCTCCAGAGCAACCAGGCGCAGACCAGGCCGTTAACCAGCATTAATAAGGTAGGCAGCAGGGAGCCTTGGTAAAGCAGGCGCGTGCGCTCGACCGCCATCTCCATGGCGTAGTGTTTGCGGATAACCTGCGCCGGCGCCACAGAGGGGCCAGCCAGGTCAATGCTAAGGGTCATAGGCAGTGTTCTTATAATGGTGAGCCCGAAACGTGCACGGAGCATACACAAGCAAACGTCCGGGCCAAACAGCTCCACGTCATTAAAATATCGCAATAATTAGCCGCAAACCTTGGAGCCAGACGGCTTGAGTGAGACAGGGCGCGGGCTGTGGCCAATGACCGACCGGTCATCACTGGGAACATATTGTTCGGCTACCGAGCATTGTCTGTCGGGTTTTACGCCGACCATCCGGCATTGGGATTTGCCCGACTCCCCCGGGCACCCTAGAATGCGCCGATGCGCGATGATCTCTCCCTTTTGCTGAACTCCCTCAACGATGCCCAACGCCAGGCCGTAGCAGCCCCCGTTGGCCGTCAGTTGGTCCTGGCCGGTGCTGGCTCCGGTAAAACCCGAGTGCTGGTGCACCGTATCGCCTGGTTGATCCAGGTCGAGAACGCCTCACCTCATTCAATCCTGTCGGTGACCTTCACCAACAAGGCCGCTGCCGAGATGCGTCATCGCATCGAGCAGTTGATGGGCATCAGCCCGGCCGGCATGTGGGTGGGCACCTTCCACGGCCTGGCGCACCGCCTGTTGCGGGCCCATTGGCAGGAAGCGGGCCTGGCCCAGACCTTCCAGATTCTGGACAGCGACGACCAGCAACGCCTGGTCAAGCGGGTGATCCGCGAGCTGGGCCTGGATGAACAACGCTGGCCGGTCCGTCAGGCCCAGTGGTTTATCAATGGCCAGAAAGATGAAGGCCTGCGCCCGCAACATATCCAGGCCAGCGGCGACCTGTTCCTGGCCACCATGCGCAGCATTTATGAAGCCTATGAAGTGGCCTGCCAGCGCGCCGGCGTCATCGACTTCTCCGAACTGCTGCTGCGCGCCCTCGACCTGTGGCGCGACAACCCGGGCTTGCTGGCGCACTACCAGAAACGCTTCCGCCACATCCTGGTGGACGAGTTCCAGGACACCAACGCCGTGCAGTACGCCTGGTTGCGCCTGCTGGCCAAGGGCGGCGACAGCTTGATGGTGGTGGGCGACGACGACCAGTCGATCTACGGCTGGCGCGGCGCGAAAATCGAGAACATCTACCAATACAGCGACGACTTCCCGGACGCCGAAACCATTCGCCTGGAGCAGAACTACCGCTCCACCGCCGGGATCCTCAAGGCCGCCAACGCCTTGATCGCCAACAACACCGGGCGCCTGGGCAAAGAGCTGTGGACCGACGGCGGTGAAGGCGAAGCGATCAACCTGTACGCGGCCTTCAACGAGCACGATGAAGCGCGCTACGTGGTGGAAACCATCGAAAGCGCCTTGAAAACCGGCCTGGCCCGCAGCGATATCGCCATTCTTTACCGCTCCAACGCCCAATCGCGGGTGCTGGAAGAAGCCTTGCTGCGCGAACGCATTCCGTACCGCATCTATGGCGGCCAGCGCTTCTTCGAACGTGCCGAAATCAAGAACGCCATGGCCTACCTGCGCTTGCTGGAAGGCCGCGGTAATGATGCGGCGCTGGAACGGGTGATCAATATCCCGGCACGCGGCATCGGTGAGAAGACCGTCGAGGCGATCCGCGACCACGCACGTCACAGCGATGTGTCGATGTGGGAAGCAATGCGCCTGCTGATCGCCAACAAAGGCCTGACCGGCCGTGCGGCCGGTGCCTTGGGCGTGTTTGTCGAACTGATCGAGAACCTCGCCGCCAAGTGCATGGAAATGCCCCTGCACCTGATGACCCAGACCGTGATCGAGCAGTCCGGTTTGATCGCGTACCACGAAGCGGAAAAAGGCGAGAAAGGCCAGGCCCGGGTAGAAAACCTTGAGGAGCTGGTCAGCGCCGCGCGCGCGTTCGAAAATAACGAAGAAGACGAAGACCTGACGCCCCTGGCGGCCTTCCTCGGCCACGCGTCACTGGAAGCCGGCGACACCCAGGCTGACGAGCATGAAGACAGCGTCCAGCTAATGACCTTGCACAGCGCCAAGGGCCTGGAATTCCCGTACGTGTTCCTGGTGGGCATGGAAGAAGGTTTGTTCCCCCACAAGATGAGCCTGGAAGAACCCGGCCGCCTCGAAGAGGAACGCCGCCTGGCCTATGTGGGCATCACCCGGGCCATGCAGAACCTGGTGATGACCTACGCCGAAACCCGACGCCTGTACGGCAGCGAGACCTACAATAAGGTGTCGCGCTTCGTACGTGAGGTGCCGAAAGGCCTGATTCAGGAAGTGCGCCTGTCCAACAGCGTCAGCCGCCCGTTCGGCGGCGGCCAGCAGCAGAACTCCAGCAGTATGTTTGCCGGTTCGGAAATCCCCGAGACGCCATTCAGCCTTGGCCAGCAGGTCAAGCATGCGATCTTCGGCGAGGGCGTGATCCTCAACTTCGAAGGCGCCGGTGCCCAGGCCCGGGTGCAGGTGAACTTCGCCGAAGGCAGCAAGTGGCTGATGATGGGTTACGCCAAGCTTGAAGCAATCTGAAACAACTGCGGAACTGATCGTTCCCGCGCTCTGCGTGGGAATGCCGCCTGGGGCGCTCCGCGTCCCGCCATACACACATCGCCACATGAAGAATGGCACTCGCCCTTGTATTTGGCAGCGGTGGGGCCAATATCTGTAATAAGTCCTACAGACGATTCGGTATTGGCCTTACGCAAAAGCCCGAAACACTATGCCGCTAGCCACTGACATCACACCTGTGCAACATGGCGCGCGTGCAATCCACAAATGGGAATTCCCTTTATGAAACGTTTTCTTAGCATCGCCATGGCGTTGTGCATCGGCCTGACGATGAGCCTCGACGCCAACGCCAAGCGCTTCGGTGGCGGCAAATCCATGGGTTCGGCGCCAAGCCACCAGACCAGCCAAATGGCCCCATCCGGCGGCGGCATGGGCGGCGCAGCTGCGACCGCTGGTGCTGCCGGTGCCGCAGGCGCTGCTGCCAAGGCTGGCGGTGCTTCGCGCTGGTTGGGCCCTCTGGCCGGTATCGCGGCCGGTGGCCTGCTCGCTTCCATGTTCATGGGCGGCGGCTTCCAGGGTATGCAGATCTTCGACATCCTGATCATGGCGGTCATCGCCTTCCTGATCTTCCGCTTTATCGCCGCCCGTCGTCGCAAGCAACAGGAGCACATGGCTCCAGCCGGCGCGCCGATGCAGCGTGAAGTGTTCGAGCAAAAGCCAGCACTGAACTCGATGTTTGGTGGTTCGGCTGCACCTGCCGCCGCTCGTCCGGTGATCAACGCGCCAGCCTGGTTCAACGAAGAGCGTTTCGTCGAAGCGGCCCGCAGCCACTTCCAGTCCCTGCAGCAACACTGGGACGCCAACGAAATGGACAAGATCGCCGAGTTCGTGACCCCGCAATTGCTGGAGTTCCTCAAGCGCGAACGTGCGGACCTGGGCGACGGCTTCCAGTCGACCTACATCGAAGACCTGAAAGTGCAGCTTGAAGGTGTGGATGACCGCGCCGACAAGACCATCGCCACCCTGACCTTCAGCGGCGTGTCGAAAACCTCGCGTTTCGACCAGGGCGAAGTGTTCAGCGAAAGCTGGAACATGGAACGTCCACAGGGCGACAACCAGCCTTGGCTGGTCGCCGGTATCCGCCAGAACGGCTGATCCCTGCACGCCTTGAGTGCGCTGTAACAAAAACCCCGGACTTGTCCGGGGTTTTCTATTTCACGGTTGCACTTATAGCGAGCTACTGTATAAAACGCCCCTATAAACCGCGCCATCTAGCAAGAGGATCCCGGCCGTGGAAGAAGTTATCGAACAATTGCGTGAAGCCAACGAACCGGTGCCGGTTCCTCTGGAGCTGCCTGACGAAGACCAACTGGTGGAGATTGAAGAAGAACTCTTCATCAATATTCCATTCGTCTTCAAAGAGTTTCTGCTGACCGTCAGCGATGTGGTCTACGGCAGCCTCGAGCCAGTGACAGTGACCGACCCGGGTTCCCACACCTACCTGCCGGATGTGGCCTCGACCGCCTGGGACTTGGGCGTACCGCGCGAATTGATCCCGATCTGCCAGGACGGCGACGACTACTACTGCGTCGAAGAAGACGGCACCGTGGTGCTGTGGTCCGGCGAAGAAGAACTCGTCACCGAAGAAACCTGGGAATCGGTATGGCACTGGGCACGGGACGTCTGGCTGGAAAGCTGAGACCCCTCACCACCTTGTAGGAGCGAGCTTGCTCGCAAAAAACGTCAACGATAACGCTGCCCTCCTGAGAGAACGCGGCGCTCTCAGGTTTTTCGCGAGCAAGCTCGCTCCTACAACGTATCCTTATGGTTATCCAGCGTCTCCAGCAAGGCGACCTGCATCCGCGTATGCACGCGGATGAACCAGCGCCAGAGCACGGCGGCCACCGCAGCCGTCACCACAGCGATCAGCACCAGCAACTTGTTGGTCGGCAGGATACTGGCTGATAAGGCTGCCAATAGCAGGAAAATCACCAGCAGCGAAAGGATCGGGATTACTTCGGCAATCACCCGGCGCACGCGCTGAGTGTGGCGACCGGCCATTTCCGGTTTGACGCTCATCTCCGCCAACAGCATCGACAGCGCCTTGAGCTTGCGGTACGCCGCAATCAAAAACGGCAGCGACAACAGCAACGCCCCGCCCCAGATCAACGCCTTCTGCCAGCTCGGATCACTGACCCAGCCTTCCAGATAACCGCCAATGCGCGCGGCAAAGAAACTACCCGCAAAGAAAATCGCGATCACCAGCGCCAGATTCACCCCCACCTGCAGAATGATCTTGCGGATCATCGATGCCAGCATCGCACCCTCGCCCTGTGGCTGAATGCTGCGCAGCCACTCGCCATACATCCCGAACACCCGGCTCATACGCTTGGGCATCACTGCGGCTATCTTCAGTGACAGCGGGTCAGCGCCACGAATCAGATAAGGCGTGAGCAGCGTGGTGATCGCTGAAACAGCCACCGCCACCGGATACAGAAAGTCACTGGTGACCTGCAACGTCATCCCCAGCGCGGCGATGATGAATGAAAATTCGCCAATCTGTGACAGGCCCATCCCTACCCGCAGCGAGGTGCGACCATCGTTGCCGGCGATAAACGCTCCAAGGCCGCACGACAACATCTTGCCCAGCACCACCGCCACAGTAATCACTGCAATCGGCCAAGCGTATTGCAGGAGGATTTGCGGGTCGATCATCAAGCCAATCGCGATAAAAAATATTGCACTGAACATGTCGCGAACCGGTTCGATCAGGCGCTCAATCTTCAGCAACTGCCGGGATTCTGCCATTATCGCGCCGATCAGGAACGCCCCCAGCACCATGCTGTACTCCAGCTTGACCACCAGCAGGCAGAAGCCGAAACACAGGCCCAACACGGTGATCAGCAGCATCTCGTTGCTTTCGAACTTGGCCACGTACTCCAGTAGGCGTGGCACCAGCAAAATCCCGATGACCAGCGCGACAATCATGAACAACGAGAGCTTGCCGACGGTGGAGAACACCTCGCCGGAACTGACCGTGCCGCTGACGGCGATGCTCGATAGCAAGGCGATGATGCCGATGCCCAGGATGTCTTCGACGATCAGCACGCCAAAAATCAGCTGGGCAAAGCGCTGGTTTTTCATCTTCAGGTCATTCAGCGCCTTGACGATGATGGTGGTCGAGGAAATCGCCAGGATCGCGCCCAGGAATAGCGAATCCATGGTGTTCCAGTCGAACCAGCGGCCGATTTCGTAGCCGATCCAGATCATCAGGATGATCTCGAGGAACGCCGCGATAAACGCGGTGGCGCCAACCTTGAACAGCTTGCGCAGGCTGAATTCCAGGCCCAGGCAGAACATCAGGAAGATCACCCCCAGCTCGGCCAGGGTCTTGATTGTGTCTTCGTCATGGATCAGGCCAAACGGCGGGGTGTGTGGGCCGATGATGAAGCCGGCGACGATATACCCCAGCACCACCGGCTGCTTGAGCCGATGGAACAGGATTGTCACCACCCCGGCCACCAGCATGATCACGGCCAGGTCCTGGATAAAGCTGATGGCGTGCATGGCGAGGGGCTCCTTGAGGGGTACTGGTGCTTTTCCCATTTCCACGAATGCGCGCCGAAAGGTCGCAATGAACGGAAAGAAAAGTCTGCCTTGATCGTAAGAAATGCCCTTGAGATGGGCTTTTGAAGGGTAACACCGCGACTTGCGACAGAAAGCCGGTGCAATATATGGAAACAGATCGCCCCAGGCGTGACGGCAAGCCGGCCCCCAGCGTCCCGTTATGAATGGCTCTGCAAAGATTCCAGCACCCGCAGAGGTGCCTCCCCACCCAATGCCTACAAACCCGTGAGTGTGCTATGGAACCCGGAAACACCCAGCTGTCGATGACAGTATTGATGACCCCAGACATGGCCAACTTCTCAGGCAATGTGCACGGCGGCACGCTGCTCAAGTACCTCGACGAAGTGGCCTACGCTTGCGCCAGCCGTTATGCCGGCCGCTATGTGGTGACGTTGTCGGTGGACCAGGTGATTTTTCGCGAGCCGATCCATGTCGGCGAGCTGGTGACCTTTTTGGCCTCGGTCAACTACACCGGCAACACGTCGATGGAAGTAGGGATCAAGGTGGTCACCGAGAACATCCGCGAGCGCTCAGTGCGCCATACCAATAGCTGCTTCTTCACCATGGTCGCGGTGGATGACCAGCGCAAACCGGCCGCAGTGCCGCCGCTGCAACCGCAGAACAGCGAAGACAAGCGCCGGTTTGTGCAGGCCCAGCAGCGCCGGCAGATTCGCCAGGAGCTGGAGAAGCGCTATCAGGAAATCAAGGCCGACGGCCCATAAATCCTGGGCTGTAAACCCAATCAAAAATGTGGGAGCGGGCTTGCTCGCGAAGGCGGTGTATCAGAAACACATTGAGTGACTGACACTGCGCCTTCGCGAGCAAGCCCGCTCCCACATTGGTTCTACGGTGTTCTTAGTAGCGCGCGCACTTGTCAAAGTGCGCGCACACATCAAAGCGTTGGTCCAACTGGGCCATGCGCTCCATGTGGTGATTAACCACCTCCATCGTGACGCTCTTTCGGGCATTCCCGTAGTACTGCAACATCAGCTTGTCGTTCTCCGCTACGCGCACTTTGATCGCACTGTCCTTGGGCTGCATCCACTGCTCCAGAATGGCATCCTCAGTTCCCCGCAGGCGCAGGCGGTACACGTCGGTGTACAACCCCAAGGCCCGGGTAATCCGACCGGCAGATTCTTTATTCGACAGCTCATAGTTCTGCCGATACTGGTTCCAGTAATCCGGCGGCAAGTTATACGAGCCCATTAACGCCTTGCGCTTGGCGATCAACTCATCAAGTTCTTGAGGCGAGGTCTGCATTCGGTCAACTTTGTTCTCTGACACGATGGCCGTGATCAACTGCGCGCGCTCTTCAATTATCCGATCAATCAACACCGTTCGCTGCGGAGTATCCGGTAACAGCTTGCCGAATATCGGGCCTTTGCCCTGGCAAGACGGCATGCCTGTCTCGAACAGCGGTTGCGGGATCCGCACGTCCTTGCCGTCCAATCGTGAAAGACGCTGAAGCAGCGTACTGCAACGGCCCCCCTGCAAGTCGAAGATCACTTCGTACTCTTCACCCGCCTTGGGCGTGAGGTTGAACGATTTGCCACAAACATAGGAGCCGCCGTTGGTGTTGATCATCAACATGGTGTCCTTGCCGGGCGCCAGCTTGATCTCCAGCAACCCACGGGCCTTGGCCGGCGGCGGCACAAGCATGTCGGCCCGGCGCTTGGTGTCCGCCATGAGGAAGTTGTTGAGCATGCCGGTGGTCTGGCCGGTGCAGTGTTGCGCGTCGTAGATATCGAGCGTGGTGTTGGAGGTGTTGGAGATGAACCGCAACTTCGCCGCATCGGGCTCGGTTGCGTCAGGGTAGGTACCGTGGACGCTGCAACCGCTGAGCAGCGAAACCAGGGCCAGGGCAGCCAATGCCCGTGGCGGATGAAGCAGGGATAGCGACATGATCTTCCTTGATGAACGCAGAGGGCAAAAAGACGGCCGATGGTACCGGACCCCCTTTGCCTCTCTCAATCAGGAATATTCCTACAGCCCGATTGGCGTCGCCTCAAAGCGAACCCGTGGATGCGCGATACGGTCCTGGGCGCGCACCAGCTCCAGCTCGTAACTGGCGCACGCCTGGGTCTCCAGCAGCACTTCGTGCACCGCTGCGGCGGTGAACTCAAAGGCTGCCACCAGGCTGTCGCCCAACAGCACCCGCGCCAGGAACAGACCAGACGTCAGGTCACCCACGCCCACTGGCTGACGCGGGAAAGCCAGCAATGGCCGGCGCAGGTGCCAGCTGCCTTCGGCCGTAACCAGCAGCATCTCGAAACCGTCCGGCAGTTTGCCGGGGTAATCCAGGTGCTTGACCAACACCGCTTTCGGCCCGCGGGCCAACAAAGCACGGGCCATGCCCAGGCAATCGAACAGCGACTGCGGCTTGCGCCCGGCAAAGCTGTCCAGCTCCAGCTGGTTGGGGCACAGGAAGTCAGCCATGGCTGCCGCTTCGTCCAGCAGGAAGTCGCTGACCTCCTGGGGCACGATGCAGCCTTTTTCCGGATGGCCCATCACCGGGTCGCACAGGTACAGGGCCTTGGGGTTGATCGCCTTGATCCGCGCCACGCCGGTAAGGATCGCCCGGCCCTGGGCCGCGCTGCCCAGGTAGCCCGACAGCACCGCGTCACAGTTGCCCAGCTCGCCAATCGCCGCGATGCCTTCCACCAACGCAGGAATTTGCTGCGGCGCCAACACTTCTCCCGCCCACTGACCATACTGAGTGTGGTTGGAGAACTGCACGGTATTGAGCGGCCACACATTCACCCCGACCCGTTGCATGGGGAACACGGCGGCGCTGTTTCCGGCGTGGCCAAAGACAACATGAGACTGGATCGCAAGCAGATGGGGCGTACGTTTCATGCAGGGGATTTCCGTAAAGCCGTTGAAATTCTGGCTGCGCAGTATGCGACTAAACGCGGCCTGTACGACAGACCGGAGACGCAGTTAAGCTGGCCGTACTTTGTTGGAGTTCATCGAATGCTGACCCTCGGAAATATCTTCGTGCTGATGCTGCTGGCGACCGGTGCCGCCTGGCTTTGGCACAACCACGGCCTGCGCGAGCGGGCGCTGGAACGGGTCAAGCAGCATTGCGCCAAGCTCGACATCGAGCTGCTCGATGGCGCCGTGGCGTTGAAGCGCATCGGTTTTGTGAAGGATGCCAGCGGTCGGCGGCGGTTGGCGCGGATCTACAACTTCGAATTCACCGTGACCGGCGAAACGCGGCACCCGGGGACCATCACCCAGTTCGGCGCTCACAGCGCGCAAATCGAACTGGCGCCCTACCCGTTCGAAATCAAGACCCCACTGCCCAGCGCCGAAATCATCGAGCTAAGCCAGTGGCGCCAGGAGCATGGCAGCAGCAAAACCCGTCACTGACGGCAATCGGCTAACGCACGCTGCAATTGCGCCACATCCTGCGCTTCACTGAAGATCAATTCGATACGCGAGTCCCGGCGCCATTCGCTGGGCTGCCAGGCTAAGACTGCGTTATCCACAGCGTTGGCCGACACCCAGCCGTCCAGGCTGTGGATAACCAGTTTCGCCCGCCGCCAGTCCAACGATTCCAGCCATTGTTGCAGGCGCTGCCCGTCGAATTGCTGGCTCGGATGCCAGCGCCAGCCAATGCTCCATCCACCCTCCTGGCCTTGACTGAGGCAGATAGGCGAAGTCGGATCCGTCCATATGGCCGGCATTTGCCCCACGCCCTTGGGCACCTCGAAGTTATCCACAGCCGCTGCGGCTTGAACGTTCAAACCCGGTAACTGCGCCAAGGGCAGTTGCACCTGCTGCGTCCAATAGATCGGCCGGTCGGGCAATTGCCCCTGAATCGCCAGGCGCTGCGCCTCACTCAGGGTTTCATTCTTGTTTAATACCAGCAGCCCGGCGCTGGGCAACGCTTCGCGCTGGGCCACAGGCAACGGCTTGCCCGCCGCCAACGCCTGGGCGTCCAGCACCAGCACGCACGGCTGCACCGCCAGCACCTGCTGCCAGGGCGCTTCCCGCAGTTGCTTGAGCAATTGCGCCGGATGCCCAAGCCCGGACGGCTCGATAAACAGCCGGTCGGGCTTGGCCTTACGCAACAAACGGCCGAGCCCTACCTGGAACGGCGCCCCATTGACGCAACACAGGCAGCCACCCGCCACTTCACCGAGGGCGATACCGTCGTCATCACGGGTCAGCAATGCTGCATCCAGGCCAATCTGCCCGAATTCATTAATCAACACCGCCCAACGCTCGTTGGCCGGACGCTGGGCCAGCAGGTGCTTGATCAGGCTGGTCTTGCCGGCGCCCAGGGGCCCGGCAATCACGTGGGTGGGAATGTTCTGCAGCATGGTGGACATCATTCAGACCGTGTAGAGAGGTTTGATCCTACCCGGTTACGCCAACCAATCCAGCGTCAGAATCAACCGTCGCTGATCGGCTTGCAGCTGCGGCGAACGGTGGATCAGGCCAAAACCTTCGTTGCCGTGCCATTTTTCGCCCTTGAGCAAGGCCACTTCGCCACAGTGGATTTGCTCAATGCGTTCTTCCGGCTCCGCGCTTGCCTGGCTCAGGTGCCCCCGCTCCATCACGCCTTCGCGCAGCCACTGGCTGCCGATGCCGGCGTAGGTGGTGATCAGCCGCACCGGCACATGGTCCACGTGAAAACGCGGACACATGGCCTTGTCCAATAGCCTCAAACGCACGCCGATACGCTTGGCGCCCAGCAAACAGGCAAAGGCGCTGACCAGCCACGACACGTCGGCGATAAAGCCTTCGTAGCCTTCAAGATCGCGGCAACCTGAGGCGAAGTCCTGCAAGTTGGGCTCGGCGTCTTCGCTGTTCAGCTCAACCACCAGCGACTCCGCCAACGGCTCATTGAGTGCCACCAGCAACGCCCCAAACTCGGCGATATGCAGCGGCAACTGGCGCTGCCACACCGCAAGGTTTACGCCGTCTTCAAGGATATCGGTGAGCACGGCCGGGGTTTCGTCCTGGACCTGGCGAATCACCGGGCGCAGTTTCAGTGTCGGTGCCAGCATCAGGCAGCCTCTTCAAACCAAGGGCCAAAGGGATCAGCCAACAACCGCCAACCTTCGACGCCTGTGGCCATTTCATCATCAGTCAGCAAGCAGGTGTCCAGCTCGGCGGTCATCTGCGCGAAATCGATGTTCTGCCCGATAAACACCAGCTCCTGGCGGCAATCGCCGGTGCTCGGCTGCCAATTGTTCATAATTGCCGCAACGCCTTCCTCGTCCTGTGGCCATTGGGTTTTCGGTACGAAACGCCACCAGCGCCCGGCAAAGCCATGGCGCATCAGGCCGCCGGCTTGCGACCAACTGCCGGCGTCCTGATGTTTACTGGCCAGCCAGAAAAAACCCTTGGAGCGCAGCAGTTTTCCATTCACCCAAGGCCGGTCGATAAAGTCGAAAAACCGCTGTGGATGGAACGGGCGGCGGGCGCGATAAGCCGTTGAAGCGATGCCATATTCCTCGGTTTCCGGCACATGCTCACCACGCAATTCCTGCAACCAACCGGGTGCCTGGGAAGCGCGCTCGAAGTCGAAACGGCCAGTGTTGAGGATCTTTGCCAGCGGCACTTCGCCCATGACCATCGGGATGATTTCCGCCTGGGAGTTCAGGCGTTCCAGGATCGCCATCAATTCCTGACGCTCGCTGCTGCTGATCAGGTCGATCTTGCTGATGAGGATCACGTCGGCGAATTCGATCTGCTCGATCAGCAGGTCGGTGATCGAGCGCTCGTCCTCTTCACCCAAGGTTTCGCCCCGTGAAGCCAGGCTTTCGGCAGCCTGGTAGTCGAGCAGGAAGTTCATGCCGTCGACCACGGTGACCATGGTGTCGAGCCGGGCGATGTCCGCCAGGCTCTGGCCTTCTTCATCGCGGAAGGTGAAGGTTTCGGCCACCGGCAGCGGTTCGGAAATGCCGGTGGACTCGATCAACAGGTAATCAAACCGACCTTCCTTGGCGAGCTTTCCGACTTCTTCCAGTAAGTCTTCGCGCAAGGTGCAGCAGATGCAGCCGTTGCTCATCTCCACCAGTTTTTCTTCGGAGCGATTGAGGGTGACGTCGCGCTGGACCTCACTGCCATCGATGTTGATTTCGCTCATGTCGTTGACGATCACCGCCACCCGCAGGTTTTCGCGGTTGCGCAGCACGTAGTTGAGCAGCGTGCTTTTACCGGCGCCGAGGAATCCGGACAGCACAGTAACGGGGAGACGGTTGGGCATCAGGTGTTCCTCATCAGGGTTGGCCGGTCAAATCGCCCGTTGATGGCGTTCGCGCAGCTCTTCACGTTCTTTGGCTTCGATACACAGGGTGGCCGTGGGGCGCAGCAACAGGCGCTTGAGGCCGATCGGCTCGCCAGTTTCACGGCACCAGCCGTATTCGCCGCGAGCCAGGTGTTCCAGGGCTTCGTCGATCTTGTCCAACAGCTTCTTTTCGCGCTCCAGCAGGCGCAGTTGCCATTGGCGCTGCTCTTCAGCGCTGCCCACATCAGCGGGATCGCTGTTGGGCTCCTGTTCGCGCAGCACCATGAATTCAGCGTCGATGCGCACTTGCAGGTCATTACGCTGGGCCAGCAACAGCTCGCGGAAGAACCCTTGCTGGGCTTCATTCATGTAATCGGCGGACGGTTGGGCGAGAAGGTCTTGTTCGGTCATCGGAGGCGGTTCACGGGTCAGGCTGTCTTTTAATGTTATAGTATAACAGTACAAATAAGCCAATCCCCCTTGCTCAGAGCGACGAAGGGCGCAATGCTTGCAGCCGAATAACGCCCCGAGAGCCTCCATGAAATACCTGTTGTGCGGTGTGTTGCTGATAGTGGCGAGCCAGGCCAGCGCCCAAGTGCCAAGCCTGCTGGCCAACTGCACGCGCAGCGCCAACTTGCTGGCGTGCGTCGACGCGCAGGGCAACGCCTACAGTGTCGCGACGGCAGGCAGCACCACGTATTTGCGGGGTTTCGAGGTGATCGGCAAACGCTATTGGGCACAAACCAACAGCCGCTACGGGCAGCTGACGTTCTTTACCGGGTTGGCGTCCGATGGTGAGGCGTGGGTCGGCTACACGCGGCGAGTGGGCTGGACCACCATCAACCGGTTTTCCAGTTCCGGTGGTGCCAGCGCCAAGTTCACCTGTAGCCGAATCACCGGCTGTTAGACCTGGCCGGTTTTCTGTTCCTGAACCCAGGCCATGTAGCTGTTCATCGGCGGGTTTTTCTGGAAGTAGCTTTTCAGCCCTTCAAATAAACCGTCTGCCACCGCCTGTTGATGACGCGCGGTGACCAGCCGCTGGGCGTCCTGGGTGTTGGAGATAAACCCGGTTTCCACCAGGATCGACGGCACGTCCGGCGACTTGAGTACCGCGAAGCCGGCCTGTTCCACGCGCTTTTGATGCAGCGTGGTGATGCTTTGCAGGCTGCCCAGCACTGAACTGCCCAGTTGCAGGCTGGAGGCGATGGTGGCGTTCATCGACATGTCGAGAATCACCCCGGCGAGCATCGGATCCTTGTCCTTGAGATTGAGCAAGGTGGTGGCGCCCAGCAGGTCGGCGCCGTTTTCCCGTTGCGCCATGAAGCGCGCAGTGGCGGACGTCGCCCCACCTTCAGACAACGCATAGACAGAGGCGCCGGACGCCGTAAGCCGTGGCGCCGCATCGGCGTGCACCGAGATAAACATGTCGGCCTTGTGCTGCCGGGCGATGTCCACGCGTTTACGCAGCGGCACAAAGAAGTCGTCGTTGCGCACCAACTTCACATCGAAGCCCTTCTCACGCTTCAAGCGCTTGGCCAGCAGTTGGGCGATGGACAACACCACGTCTTTTTCGCGCTGGCCCTTCGAGCCGATGGCGCCGGGGTCCTTGCCACCATGGCCTGGGTCGACCACCACGATGATGTCGCGTTTCGGATGCGCCCTGTCCACCGGTGCCGCCAAGGGTGCAGCCAACGCCGCCGGTGCCGCCGCGATTTGCTGCGGCGCATGAGTGGCGCTGGTCAGGTCCAGCACCAGGCGATGACCTTGGCCATCCTGCGGCGGCAATAGAAAGCTGTTGAGCTGCATCGGCGCCTTCAAATCCAGCACGATCCGCGTATCGCCCTGGCCAAAGTGCCCCGAGCGAATCGAGGTAATGCCGCTGTTGGTCAGGGCCAGTTGGCTGAAATCCCCGGTCAACTTCGCGCCGCTCAAATCGATGATCAACCGTTCCGGCGCGGTCAGGGTGAATGTCTTGTATTGCACCGGGCCGCTGAGATCCAACACCAGCCGCAGCTTGTTATCCGAACGCCACAGCCGTGCATTGCGGATCTGCGCGGCAGACACGCCAAAGGGCAGGGTGAACACCGCACTGGCCAGCAGCAGGTTGAGGAGTTGACGTCTGTGCATGACTTACACCGCAAATAAAGGAGCGTCCGTACTCGACATGACTGAATAAAAGACAGGGCAGAAAAACTTTCGCCGACTCAATTGTAATAATATAACATGTCTTTTTATTTCCAACGATGGACCTGCTCATGAACGCGCTGACTCTGCCCGATATCGCCGCGCAGGCTTCACGCCAAGCCTTGCCGCTCGATTGGGTGGGCATGTGCGGCATTGCCCTGCCCATTCTGATCGACGGCCAGCGCCTTAGCGCCACGGCTGATGCAGGCGTCAGCCTGGACGACGGCGAGGCGCGTGGCATTCATATGTCGCGGCTTTACCTGGCGCTAGAGATGCTTGAACAGCAGCCGCTTACGCCAGCACTGCTGCGCAGTGTATTGCAACGTTTTCTCGAGAGTCATGAAGGTTTATCCACAAATGCCTACCTGCGGATTCATGTGGATCTGCTGCTGAAACGCCCCGCGTTGGTCAGCCCGTTGGCCGGCTGGAAAAGCTATCCGGTGAGCATCGAAGCGCGTCTGGAAAACCAGATGTTCCACGTGGAACTAAAAATTGACGTTACTTACTCTTCAACCTGCCCTTGCTCGGCGGCACTCGCCAGGCAATTGATTCAGCAGCAATTTATCGAAGACTTCGGCAACACACCGCTGCAACACGAAGACGTGTTGACCTGGCTGGGCAGCGCCAACGGCATTGTCGCCACGCCCCACAGCCAACGCAGCAGCGCGCTGTTGCAGGTCCGCCTTCAAGGCGATCAGCCAACGTTACCGCTGACGCAACTGATCGACGAAACCGAAGCCGCCCTCGGCACCGCCGTACAAACCGCTGTAAAGCGCGCCGACGAACAAGCCTTCGCCCTGGCCAACGGGCAGAACCTGATGTTCTGCGAAGACGCCGCCCGCCGCCTTAACCTCGCCTTGAAACGCTCGGATGCGGTCATTGCCTTCCACTTGAAAGTGATCCACGCCGAAAGCCTGCACGCGCACGATGCCGTGGCTGAAAGCCGCTGGACGAGACCTTCCGAATGATCACCTGCACCGCTTTGCGCTGGGGCGCCCCCGGCCAACCCCTGACACCTGCTGTTGATTTCACCCTGGAAAAAGGCAGCCTCACCGGCATCATCGGCGCCAACGGCACCGGCAAGAGCAGCCTGCTCAAAGTCATCGCTGGCTTGCAGAAGCCACTGGCGGGGAAAGTGACCCTCGATGTCCCACGCCGTGGCGGCCTGTCGTTCCTGCCCCAGCAACAGAACCTCGACCGCCAGTTCCCTATCAGCCTCGAAGAGTTGGTGGCCGCCGGTTTCTGGGGTAGCAAGCAAACCCCACAACAACGCACCGAGCGTCTGAAAGCCGTGCTCGAAGACTGGTGCCTCAGTGGCCTGGAGCACCGGCCGTTGATGGCTTTGTCGGGCGGCGAACTGCAACGCGCCCTGCTCGCCCGCATGAGCCTGGCCGAATCGCCGATATTGCTCCTGGACGAACCACACGCTGCCCTCGACGAAGACGGCCAGGCACTGTGCTGGAAACACATCCACGCCTGGCACGACGCAGGCCGCACGGTGGTCGTGGTGTGCCATGACCTCGGCTCCGTACGCCAACACACCCAGCAAGTGGTGCAGATCAAAAGCAGTGGCTGCGTGTTCGGTTCAAGTAAAGAACTGATCCGCCCGCAGCCACACATGCAGGTGGCCTGATGCACTTCGCCGCCCACCTGTGGATGCCGTTTCTCGACTTTGTTTTTATGCGCCGCGCGCTTGTCGGCGGACTGGTATTGGCGTGCAGCACAGCGCCGTTGGGGGTATTCCTGATCCTGCGCCGCATGAGCCTGATCGGTGACGCGGTGTCCCACGGCATCCTGCCCGGCGCCGCCTTGGGCTTCTGGTTCGCCGGCCTGAGCCTGCCCGCGCTGACCATTGGTGGCCTGGGCGCCGGCCTGAGCATGGCCGGCCTCGCCGCCTGGATCACCCGCCGCACCGGGCTTAAGGAAGACGCCAGCCTTGCTGCCATCTACCCGATCTCCCTGGCCAGCGGCGTGCTGATCCTCGGCCTCGCCGGCAAGCGCCTCGACCTGCTGCACCTGCTGTTCGGCTCGGCCCTGGCGGTAGACGGCCCGACCCTTACCGGCATGCTCTGGGTCTCGGGCTTCAGCCTGATCGCCATGGCGGTGATCTACAAACCGCTGCTGCTGGACACCCTCGACCCGCTGTTCCTGCAAACCGTCAGCCGCCTCGGCCCGCTGGCCCACGGCCTGTTTTTGACGCTGGTGGTGCTGAACCTGGTGATCGGTTTCCAGGCCATCGGCGCCTTGATGGTGGTCGGCTTGATGATGCTGCCGGCGATTGCTTCACGTTTCTGGAGCCGGCGCCTGCCGGTGTTGATCGCCATATCCGCGGTGCTGGGATGCCTGTCGGTGTGGCTTGGTTTGTTGCTGTCGTTCTACTACTCGCTGCCCAGCGGCCCGGCGATTGTGCTGGTGGCTGGCGGCGGGTACCTGCTGTCTGTGGTCTTCGGTCCGGTGCACGGCTTGCTGCGCCGCCCGCCTTTGCTTACATCCCAATGAGGTGTTTCCCGATGCGCGCTCTACTCGTGCTGTTCAGTGTGTTGCTGCCGCTGTCGTTCGCGACGGCCCAGGCTGCCGACAAGCTTCAGGTGGTTACCAGCTTCAGTATTCTTGACGACATGACCCACCAGGTCGGTGGCGATCACATCCAGATCAGCAACATGGTCGGCCCCGACGCCGACGCCCACACCTACGAACCAACGCCAGACGATGCCAAAGCCCTGCTCAAGGCGAAGGTCATCATCAAGAACGGCCTGGGCTTCGAGCCGTGGCTGGATCGCCTGGTCACCAGCACCGAGACCAACGCCACTGTGGTCACCGCCAGTAAAGGCGTGCTCTCCCACACCATGGAAGAGGACGGCGAAACCATTCCCGACCCGCACGCGTGGCACAACCTGGCCAACACCGTTATCTACGTGAACAACATCACCAAGGCGCTGATCGCTGCCGACCCGGCCAATAAGGCCGACTACGAGCACAACAGCCAGGTGTACCTGAAAGAAATCTACCGCCTGCTGGCTGAAGCCAAGGCCAAGTTCGGCGCACTGCCGCCGGGCAACCGCCGCATCGTGACCTCCCATGACGCCTTCGGTTACCTGGGCCAGGCCTACGGTATCGAGTTCCTGTCGCCTCAAGGCCTGTCCACCGAACGTGAACCGTCTGCCGCCGAAGTCGCCACGCTGATCACCCAGATCCGCAAGGACAAAGTCAAGGCCGTGTTCATGGAAAACATCAAGGACTCGCGTCTGCTCCAGCAGATCGCTGACGAAAGCGGCGCGCAAATCGGCGGCACCCTGTACTCCGACGCCCTGGCAGCCGAAGGCCCGGCCAGCACCTTCACCGGTCTGTTCGAATACAACCTCAACACCCTGTGCGCGGCCCTGAGCAAGCCATGACCCTAAGGATGCTCGACCTGGAAGAGGCTGCCATCGGCAGCCGCTTTCCACTCGCTAGCGTGCTCGACGCCCTGCCGTGGAACAGCGATGGCTTGATTGCCGCCATCGCCCAGCAACACGGCAGCGGCGAGGTGTTGATGCTGGCCTGGATGAACCGCCGGGCCCTCGACGAAACCCTCGCCACCGGGCAGGTCTGTTACTGGTCCCGCTCGCGCCAGCAACTGTGGCGCAAGGGCGAAACCTCCGGCCACTGGCAGCAACTGGTGGAGGCACGCCTGGATTGTGACGGCGACGCCGTGTTGCTGATCGTCGACCAGCAAGGCTCGGCCTGCCACACGGGCCGGCCCACCTGCTTCTACAACGCCATCGATGGCAGTTACGTAAACATCATCACCGCGCCCCTCAAGGAGCCTGACGCATGATCCGCAAGAACCCTTCCGGCGATCTGCCCGTGATTGCCGAATCGGCCTACGTCGACAAAACCGCAATCATCTGCGGCAAGGTGATCATCGGCGAAAACGTATTTGTCGGCCCTTACGCAGTAATCCGCGCCGACGAAGTTGACGCCAATGGCGACATGGACCCGATCACCATCGGCGCCAATTCAAATATCCAGGACGGCGTGGTGATCCACTCAAAATCCGGCGCCGCCGTGACCATTGGCGAGTTCACCTCCATCGCCCACCGCTCCATCGTTCACGGCCCGTGCACCGTGGGTGACCGGGTGTTTATCGGCTTCAACAGCGTGCTGTTCAACTGCGTCGTCGGCGACGGCTGCGTGGTGCGCCACAACTCGGTGGTCGACGGCCGCGATTTGCCCGCCGCGTTCTATGTGCCCTCCACCACCCGCATCGGCCCCAACACCGACCTGTCCCAGTTCCCGCCGGTGAGTGTCAGCGCTTCGGAGTTTTCCGAAGACGTGGCGCGCACCAATGTCGACCTGGTGCTGGGTTACAAAGCCCTGCAAAACGAGTTCTGACCATGAGCCGCCTGCTGATCCGCAACGCCCGCCTGGTGAACGAAGGCCAGGAATTCGAGGCCGACCTGCTGGTCGCCAATGGCCGTATCGAGAAGATCGCCCGCAGCATCGACAACGCAAATGCTCCGGTGGAAATCGACGCCCAAGGCCAGTGGCTGCTGCCGGGGATGATCGACGACCAAGTGCACTTCCGTGAACCCGGGGCGCCGGACAAAGGCAGCTTCTACAGCGAATCCCGCGCGGCGGTGGCCGGTGGCATCACCAGTTTCATGGACATGCCCAACACCAGCCCGGCGACCCTGAACCTGGAAGCCCTGGCCGACAAGAAGCGCCGCGCCGCGCTGCATTCGGTGGCCAACTATGGCTTTCACTTTGGGGTGAGCAACGACAACCTCGACACCGTGGCCGCGCTGGACCCGCGTGAAGTCGCTGGCGTCAAAGTGTTCATGGGCGCCTCCACCGGCAATATGCTGGTGGATGATCCGAAGATTCTGGAACGCCTGTTCGCGCAAGTGCCGACCATTCTCCTGGCCCACTGCGAGCACACGCCCAGCATCCACGCCAACGAGCAACGACTGCGCGAGCGCTTCGGCGACCACATCCCTGCCGTGGCTCACCCGCTGATTCGCGACGCCGAGGCTTGCTATCGCTCATCGTCGTTAGCGGTGGAACTGGCCAAGCGGCACGGCACGCGCCTGCATGTGTTGCACATCACCAGCGCGCGGGAGTTGGTGCTGTTCGAAGACAAACCCCTGGCGGAAAAACGCATCACCGCTGAGGTCTGCCTGCATCACTTATTGTTCGATGACCGCGACTACGCGCACCTCGGCCACCAGATCAAATGCAACCCGTCGATCAAGACACGCGCCGACCGCAACGCCCTGCGCTTGGCATTGTTGAGTGATCGTTTGGATGTGATTGGCAGTGATCATGCGCCGCATACCTGGGCGCAAAAACAGCTGCCGTATCGAGAAGCGCCGTCAGGCTTGCCGCTGGTGCAACACGCCCTGCCGGCACTGCTGGAATTGGTGGCCGACGGCTTGCTGCCGCTGACCACGCTGGTGGCAAAAACCAGCCATCGCGTCGCGGACCTGTTTGCGATCCCCGACCGTGGCTACCTGCGCGAAGGCTATTGGGCCGACCTGGTACTGATCAAACCCGAACCCCACGGCAAGCCCGTCAGCAGCCAGCCGATCCTGGCCCGCTGCGGCTGGACGCCCTTCGCCGAGCGCAGCTTCCGGCACAGCGTCAGCACCACCCTGGTCTCCGGCCACCTGGCCTGGCACGACGGGCGCGTGCACGACAGTTGCCAGGGTTTGCCGTTGCATTTTCAGCGTTAAGCGCGGGGTTTGACCGTACCGCAATTGCTGCCCAGCCACTGCGCGTGGGTGTCCAGGCTGCCCTTCTGCTGAACGCCGGTGGCGTTGAAGGTGCCGTTAACCGTGGTGGTGAATTCCTGCTGGCTCTGGAACGTCGCCACGCCGGTGCCCTGGGCTTTCGGGCAGCTGAAACGGAATTTCCACTGGTTGCCGGTCTTGTCCGTCACTTCCTGTTTACAGCCCGATTGCGGGTCCGTCAGTGGGATGGAATCGGACGCCACCTGGGCTTGGGTCAGGCACACTTGCACGCCTTTACCGGCCATGGTGACGCCTTGCTTCTCGAGCATCGCGCGTTGTTCCGGGGTCATCTGTTGCTTGAGCTGACCGAGGATCAGCGACAAGTCCGGCAGGTCCTGGTTATCGACCTTCATGTTGCTGGTGGTCAGCTCCCACAAGCCCGGCGCCAACATCTGCGCTTGCGCCGCCACGGGCAGCGTTAAACCAACAACCATGGCCAAACCAAGCAGACGAGCATTCATCGGGTAACTCCTGGGCAATTGTCGGCTTTAGACGCCGCAAAAGCGCCAGTGTTGCACAGCAAATAAAATAGCGACATTCGTGGCCGAACATGGTCTGTTAAGCACTTGTTTGTCAGGAGTACCGTTGTCCATGGATTTCTTTGGCCCGCACCTGCTCGCCTATTTCATTGCCACCCTGCACTTTCTGGGCACCCTCGCCGCCATCCACGCGGTGCTGACCGTCAGGACCGCCCAAGGCTCGATTGCCTGGGCCTTGTCGCTGATGTTCATCCCTTACCTGACGCTGATTCCGTACCTGATCTTTGGTCGCAGCACCTTCGACGCCTACATTCAGGCGCGGCGCCAGGCCAACCAGGAAATGCACAAGGCGATCACCGAGCTGAACTGGCGCCCATGGGTCGAAGAAGCACTGGCCGCGCGCAACTCCCAGGCCTACGCCTCGCTGCGGGCCATGCCGAAGCTGGGGCGCATGCCGTGCCTGGCAAACAATCAGGTGCGCTTGTTGATCAATGGCGAGGCCACGTTCAGCGCGATTTTCGAGGCGATTCGTTCGGCGAAGACTGCGGTGCTGTTCCAGTTTTTTATCATCCATGACGACGAACTCGGCCGCCAACTGCACGCCCTGCTCAAGGAAAAAGCCGCCGAAGGCGTCTCGATTTTCGTCCTGTATGACCGTATCGGCAGCCATGCCCTGCCCCATCGCTATGTGCAGTCGCTGCGGGACGCCGGGGTGCAGGTCAAGGCATTCGCCACGCGCAGCGGCTGGCTCAACCGCTTCCAGGTCAACTTCCGCAACCACCGCAAGATCGTGGTGGTCGATGGCATTACCGGGTTTGTCGGCGGGCATAACGTCGGTGACGAATACATGGGCAAGAAGCCGCCCCTGGCGCCGTGGCGTGATACCCATGTGCAGGTCAGCGGCCCGGTGGTGGCGTGCTTGCAGGAGTCGTTTGCCGAGGACTGGTTCTGGGCCGCGCGGGAGCTGCCGCCGCTGCTGCTGCCGGATACCTACCCGGATGACGGCGTGCTCTGCCAATTACTCGCCAGTGGCCCGGCGGATCCTTATGAAACCTGCTCGCTGTTTTTCGTTGAAGCGATTCATGCGGCGACCGAGCGCGTGTGGATCACCAGCCCGTATTTCATTCCCGATGAGGCGGTGTTTGCTGCATTGAGGCTGGCGGTATTACGCGGGGTGGACGTTCGCCTTCTACTGCCGTCGCGGCCCGATCACCGCATCGTCTATGCCGCGTCCAGCCTGTATGCGATCGAAGCGGTACGCGCCGGGCTTCGAGTCTTCCGCTACAAGCCCGGGTTCCTGCATCAAAAAGTGGTGTTGGTGGACAGCGAAATCAGCGCCATCGGCAGTGCGAACCTGGATAACCGTTCATTCCGGCTGAATTTCGAAGTGATGTTGCTGACGGTGGATGACACCTTCGCCAGCCAGGTAGAGCAGATGCTGCTGGAGGACTTCGCCCAGGCCCATGAAATCAGCCAGGAAGAAAACCGCCAGACCCACCGCCTGCAACAACTGGGCATGCGGGTCGCGCGGCTTATTTCCCCAATCCTGTAAGGCTTGCACCGAACCACATGTGGGAGCGGGCTTGCTCGCGAAAGCGCAGTGTCAGTCACTGAATGTGTTTCTGATACAACGCCTTCGCGAGCAAGCCCGCTCCCACACAAGCCCGTTCCCACATTTAGATCACCGGTGCCATTGCTTACTGGTACAGATCGTCCCGCGTCCACGGCAGCTCGTGGCTACCATCGGCATGGGGTTTCACCGCCAGAATCTGATGCAGGTTGATCCAGCCCCGGGCAAACGCATACGCACAGCCGGCCAGGTACAGCCGCCAGATGCGCAAGGCCTGCGCAGGCACCATTTTGCCCGCCGCTTCCAGATTGTCTTCCAGGCGCTCGCTCCAGTGATCCAGTGTGCGCGCGTAATGCAGGCGCAGGCTTTCGACGTCGACCACTTCCAGGCCCACGTCACTGATCTCGGCGGTCATCATCGACAGGTGCGGCAACTCGCCGTTGGGAAACACATAACGCTCGATAAAGTCCCCGGCGCCACGCCCAACCGGCCGACCATCGATGTGCTTGGCGGTAATGCCATGGTTCATCACCAGGCCGCCCTCACGCACCGCGCCGTACAAAATCTTGCAGTACTGCGCCAGGTTGGCGTGGCCTACGTGTTCAAACATCCCCACGCTCACCACCTTGTCGAACCGCCCATCCTGAGGCAAGTCGCGGTAGTCGAGCAGCGTCAGCTCAACCTGGTCTTCCAGGCCTTCGGCTTTCACCCGCTCCTGGGCCAGCTCAAGCTGTTCCTTGCTCAGGGTGATGCCGAACACCTTGACCCCAAATTCCTGCGCGGCGTATCGCGCCAGCCCGCCCCAACCGCAGCCCACGTCGAGCAAATACTCCCCCGGCTGCAGCCGCAATTTGCGGCACAGGTGACGGAATTTATCTTGTTGGGCTTGATCGAGGGATTCGCTGCCGGTCTCGAAGTACCCGCAGGAGTAGGCCATGTCGCGGTCCAGCCAGAGCTGGTAGAACTCGTTCGACAGGTCGTAATGGTAGGAAATAGCGGCGGCGTCGGTGGCCTTGTCGTGGATCGAGCGCACCGGACGACTGTCCTCGCCGTCATCAACCAAGGCATGACTCAACTCGTCAACGACCCTGATCACTTCGGAAATGGAGCCTTCCAGCTCCAGCTTGCCCTCGACGAAGGCTTCGCCCAATGAATCGAGCGTCGGATGGCTTAGCGTGGAAACCATCATGGGGTCCTTGACCACAATGGTGACGCTGGGATCCGGGCCCAGGTTAAATTCATGGCCGTCCCAGAGTCGAAGACGCAGCGGTAGCTTGAGATTCTGTAAGGCCGGTGGAAGTTGCGCGAGCATGAGTAGTCCCCCCTTGTTTCAGACGTCTGAAATGAGGGTAGACCATTCATAGAAAAATTAGGAGGCTATCGATTCAATAGCCCTTTTCTATGGTGCCCGCCGCTGGAGCAAACCGTCCTGGATCCACTGTTTCAGCCAGGTAACCGCTTGCAATGGCGCGCCCTCCTGGTAAGTGACTGCCAACTCGGCACACAGTTCGGAAAAATTCCAGCCGCTGGTGACCATGCCTGTCAGGGCGCTGCTTTCAGCCGGTTCCAGGCTGCGGTATTGGCAAATATTCTGATGGCGCCAGACCAGGCACACCTGCGCCAACGGCAAGGCATCGCTGCCGGGAAAGTCCCACTCACCTTTGCTCGCGCGCCAGATGCCCAGGCTGTTGAAATCACACAGCACCTGCTGCACCGAGGGCGCCAACTGCACTTGCAGCCCGGGCCAGTCTTCGGGCGGCAGCGTTGCCATGTGTTGCAGGGTTAAAGGCTCGCCCTGCGGCGCATCAAAGGCCAGGGTGAATGCCCACTCCAACCGTGCCAGCTCGGCCAGCGCCAACCCTTGTTCGGCATAATGCTCAACGATAAACCCGGGGAAACGCTCGCCAAACCAGCGCAGGCTGTAATGGGCCGAGGGATAACGGCGGATATAGGCCGAACCCAGCTGCGCAAACTCATCATCCCCCAGCCAATACCAAACCGCGCTGAAGTCATCGCGCAGTACTTCCTGTAACCGTGCGTGATAGGCGTTGTGGTAAATCGCCAGGCCCGTCTCGACATCCAGAGTCGGGCCGCCGATCAAGGTGGCGCTGAAGGGGTTGTCGGCAGCGGATGTCTCGGCCAGCAAATGCTGCTCAAACGCCAATTGCCAATCGATCAGGCGCATAACGCTCTCCTGTCCAATGCGCTCGCGCCCAGTTCGCGGGCCTTGCTCAGCTCGTCGAGCAACTCCTGGAACGGCGGAAAATGGTCATCGCGCTCCAGCAAGGTCGAGACCGGGCCAAGGTGCTCCAGGGTCTGCTGATACAGCGCCCACACCGGATCGCAGACCGGATGGTCATGGGTGTCGATCACGTAGTCGCCGTAATCCATGTGCCCGGCCAGGTGCAGTTGGCGGATGCTTTCGGGTGGCAGGTTGCGGATGAATTCCCAGGCGTCGAACCCGTGATTGCGGGAGCTGACGTATACATTGTTCACGTCCAGCAACAGTTGGCAGCCGGTGAGATGGGTCAGGGCGTTGAGAAACTCCCACTCGGTAAACTCGTCCGCCTTAGAGCGCACATAACTGGAGACATTTTCCAGCACGAAAGGACGCTGCAACACATCCTGCACCTGCCGCACGCGACCGGCGACGTGGTACAGGCTTTCTTCGGTGTAAGGCAGCGGCAGCAGGTCATGCAACTGGTGCGCGTTGCCGCGGCTCCAGCACAAGTGATCGGAAATCCACGCCGGCTGGATGCGCTCGGAGAGCTGCTTGAGTTGTTTCAGGTAATCGATATCGAGGGCATGCGGCCCGCCGATTGAAAGGGACACACCATGCATCACCAGGGGATAACGCTCGGCTATCGCATCCAGGTAGTACAAGGCCTTGCCGCCCTGGACCAGATAATTCTCGGAGATCACTTCGAACCAATCCACGGCCGGCGATTGTTCAAGGATCTGCTGGTAGTACTCGCTGCGTAAACCCAGGCCGTAACCCAGACACGGAAGGGAGGCGGACATAAAAACACTCCTGGGGAAAGTGTCCGCAGCGGCGGGGGGCCCGCTGCGGTTGCACTCGGTTGTCGGTTACTCGCCGACGGTGCCGCCTTTCTGGTCGCACATCGCCTTGCTCATCGACAGAAAGCCGTGGCCCTTGCAAACACCCTGGCCTTTGCACGCGTTTTCTTTGGTCTTGCAGTCGTTCTGGCCTTTGCAGGCGTTGACGCCATAGCAATGAACCGAGGCGTCAGCTGCTTGTACCTGGGTAGCGACACCGGCAAACATGCCAGCAGCAGCGATAGCAAGGGCGGCACCAGAAACTGCGTTTTTGAAGTTCATTTTGTATTCCTCGTGATCGGTAGTGGAGTCGGTCTGAACGGATTGTTCAGTCTCGACATAGCACTAGAGTGAGGTCCCCCAATGGCGTTACAGCGAGGCTGAAAAAAATTTGAAATTTATTCGTCCAGTTTCAACAACGGCTCCTGAAACCGCAACAGACGCCCCGCATTACCCAGCACCAACAGCGTACTGAGGTTGTGCAACACCGCCGCAATCATCGCCCCCGCTGCGCCCAGCCAGCCAAATGCAGCGAACACCACGATGGCCAGCGTCCAGCCCAAACCGATGATCACGTTGACCTGCAACGTGTGCCGGCACTGGCGGCTCAGGCGTACGCAAGTGCCCAGGCGCCGCAGGTCGCTGCCGATCAGCACCACGTCCGCCGACGCCAGGGCGATATCCGCCCCGCCCGCGCCCATCGCCACACCGACCACACCGGCCTTGAGCGCCAGGGAATCGTTGATCCCGTCGCCCACCACCATCGGCCGGAAGCCGCTGCCGATTTCCCCCAGCACGCGGTTGAGTTTGTCTTCCGGCAAGGCCTGGGCTTCGACATCACTGATGCCCACTTCCAGCGCCAGGCTGTCGGCCACGCTTTGGCGGTCGCCCGTCAGTAGCAGTTGGCGACCAAGGCCGAGTTCACGCAGCTCCTTCATCGCCTGGCGGGCTTCAGGTTTAACGCTGTCCGCCAGCAACATCCACGCGAGGAACTGCCCGTTCAGCGCCAGCCCGGCAATCGGGCCGTCGTGATTAGGGACCACCGTGGTCGCGATACCCAATTGCTCAAACAATTCCGGCCGACCAAGAGCGGCTTCGCCCTGACCCGTCTGCGCCACCACACCAAGGCCCTGACGCTCGCGAATATCCGACAGCACCAGCATTTGCTCTTGCGTGGCCAACCCCGCCAACGCCCGGCTCACCGGGTGGCTGCTGGCCGAGCCGAGGCTGGCCGCAAGATTGAGCAGCACTTGCCGATCCGGCTCCGTAGTTTCGATGGACTGCAAACGCAGGGTGCCAAACGTCAGGGTGCCGGTCTTATCGACCACCAGTGACGTCAGGTCTGCCAACTCTTCGAGAAACGCCGAGCTGCGAATCAGAATGCCGTGACGCGCCGCGACTGCAATGCCTGCAATCGCCGTGGCGGGTGCCGACAACACCAACGCACACGGGCACGCCGCCACCAGCACCGCAAGCATCGCCTGGGCGTCATTGGTCACGAACCAGGTCACCGCCGCCAGCAACAACACCAGCACCATGTAACTGCCGGCGTAACGTTCCAGCAACCGGGTGATCGGCGGCTTGGAACGTTCAGCGCTCTGCATCAGGGCGATGACTTTGCCCAGGGTCGACTCATTGCCGGTGCGGGTCACTTCAAGGCGCAGCAGGCCGTCGAGGTTGATCGCGCCACCAAACACCTGCACGCCAACACTCGCCTCCAGCGGCACCGATTCTCCGGTGATCGGCGCGGTATCCAGGCTCGCCTGGCCCGACAGCACCACGCCGTCGGCGGGCACCCGGTCACCGGCGCGCACTTCGACGATATCGCCGGTCTTCAGGATACCGTTGTCGACTTCCAGAATGGTCCCGTCAGCCTGCACCAGGCGCGCATGGCTGCGGGTCAGTTTGCCCAGCGCGTGAATCGCCTCCTGGGAACCGATAACGCTGCGCTCTTCCAGCACATGGCCGAAGATCATGATGATCGGCAGCAGCGCGGCGGTCAGCAGGTCGCCGGTGGCCCAGGCGCCCAGCATCGCCAGCGCGATCAATTGGTCGGTGATGCCATGCAGGCTTGGATAACGCAGGCTGTACCAGGCCGAGCGCATAACGGGCACCGCCACCAGCAACGAGGCGACACCCAGCAGCAGTTGGCTGACGCCAGTTTGGTCCGGCGCCAACCAACGCCATACCAAGCCGAGGCTGAGCAGGCCCAAGGCGAGCATCGCCAGGGTCAGTTGCCGGGCGGCGCTGCGTTGTTCGGCCGATGAGAGCATCGGGGCTGCGTGGGCGGTCATTGTTCGGCTCCCTGAATGATCAGGCGGGAATCGTCTTTAGGGTCGACCGTGGTGACAGAACCGGCCTGACCGAGAATCTTCGGCAGGCGTTCGCGGTACAGGCGCAGCAACAGGCCGGGGTCTTTAACCTGGGCCAGGCTGGCGACGGTAGCGGTTTGTGCCTGGGCGTTGGCCAGGCGCTCGCTGGCCTGGGCGTGGGCCACCTGCACGGCGCGGTCGGCGTCCTGATTGGCAGTTTGGGTAAGTTTTTCGGCGTCGGTGCGGGCGTTGGCCACGGCCTTGTCGGCTTGCTGGCTGGCGGTCAGCACCGCGTTGAAGGCGTTGACCGCAGGGCCCGGCAGGCTTGATTGCACGTCGACACGAGTGACTTCAATGCCCAGGCCAAGCCCGGTGGAAGCCAGGTCGGCCAGGCGTTGGTTGATGCCTCGCACCAGGTCACCGCGCAGGCGCTCTCGGCGTTCGGCGGCCTGGTTATCGGCGCCGATCAGCTCGGGGCGCGCCACCAGAATGGTGTCCAAATCCCGCGCGGCGGTCAGCACCACGGCGCTGCGGGTGACCAGCCGATCCAGGGCCGGTAGAACATGATCGCCCTGCAACACAAAGGCGTAGGGCTCGGTGACTTTGTAGAACACCCGCACATCCAGCTGCACCACGCCGGCATCGCCGGTCAGCAGGTAGCCAGAGCCGGCCAGCGCATCGCTCAGCGGCGTGGCAAAACTGGCCACGCGATCGGCTTGGGTGGCCGCATCGGAACGCAGCAGGTTTTCCACCCGCCGCTCAATCACCCGGTCCGCTGCCGGCAACAACACCACCTGCTCGAACGGACGCGGCCAGGCCAGCAGCAGCCCGGCATTCTGAATCCGGTCCAACGCGCCGAAGTGCAGCACCACGGCGCGGTTCTGCGGGTCGATCTGGCGCACATTGGAAAACGCCCACGCCAGCGCGGCCAATACCGTCACCGCATACAACGCCAGAAACGTCAGCCGTCCAGCCTGGATCCACGGGCTGTCGAGGCTTTCCCGCTCACTCATGGCTGGATATCCTTCGGCCCATCCACCAATGCACGGAACGGCGCCGCGTCGGTGCGCAGGATGATTTTAGTGCCCTGCGTGACCACCGTGCCGAGGGTGTCGAGGGAGCGCAGCAGGTTGTACAGCTGCGGATTGCCGGCATAGGCACGGCCATAAATCTGCGCAGCTTCCACCCGCGATTGCGCTTCGATATCGGCGGCTCTCACCGTGGCATCGGCCTGGACGATTCGCGCATCACGCTCGGCGGCAGAACGAATCTGCGCCGCTTCACGCTTGCCCACGGCAGTGCGTTCGGTGGCGATGGTCTCGCGCTCGGCGCGCATGCGGTCAACGGTGGCGGCCAGGGTCACCGAGGGCAAGGTCAGCCGTTCGACGCCGACCTGCACCACACGCACGCCATAGGTGGTGAGCAATTGTTGATCAATCTGCTGGCGCAGCTGCGCTTCAAAATCGGCAATGCGCACTTGGCTGGCGTCAGTGTTCACCAGGTTGGCCAGGTCGAAACTGGCGGCGGTGGTTTCCAGCGCCGAGCCGACAAAGGTGCGAATCTGCCGCGCCGCTTCATCCGGCTGGTTCTGCACCGCGCGCATAAAGCGTTGCACGTTGTCGGCATCGCCCTGCACCTGCCAGGCCACGTAGGCCTGCACGATTATCCGCAGGCCATCGCGGGTGCCCACATCCTGCAAACCGCTGGAGGTGGTGCGCAGGCGCAGGTCCACCGGAATCGCCGCTTCGAACGGCGCCGGCCAGCGCCAGCCCAGGCCCGGTTCCAGCAGTACCCGCGACGGGTTGCCGAAGCGGGTAATCACCGTGGCTTCACCGGAACGCACCTGCACCAGGCTGGCAGCGGCGACGGCAAACAGCACCAGCAACACCGCCCAGCCCATACGCCGCCAAGGGAACGGGCCGGCTTCTTGTTCATCACCGTGGTGGTGATGATGGTGGCCGTGGTGGTGACCATGGCCTGCGTGATCGTGAGAATGAGCGCTCAACAGATGAACTCCTTATTGAACGGCTTTACGCGGCACCGCAGGGTCGGCCGGTAAGGTAAAGGAACGCAGATCGATGGTCGGTGCGCCACTGGCGCCCAAGCGATGATCAAGAATGAGTAATTTGGCGTGGGCCAGGCCCAGGCTCAGTTGGCTCAGGTACTGCTCCAGCACGAAGGCCTGGCCGGCCTGCTGATAGGCCTTTTGTTCGGCACTGAAGCGCAGGTCTGCCGCCTGGGCGCCGGCACTGACCTCATGGGCCGTGGCCTGGGCCTGGTCGCGGGCAGTGCTGGCTTGCAGCAACGCCTGGTTGGTCTGCTCGCTGGCGGCGCCGCGCTCCCGGGAGATCAGCGCCTGGGCGCCAATTTGAGCGGCTTGCACCGCGTGGTAGGCATTCGCCGCACCGGATGGCGGGTGAATGGCTTCCACCACGGTAGCGAGGATTTCCACACCGCTGTCGAGTTTCTTCAGGTCCGCTTGCACGGCCTGGCCAATTTCATCGGCGAGGCTGTTGCGTTGTTCACCGAGCAATTCGTCGAGGGTGCGCGAGGCAAATTCGTGGACCAGAATGCGGCTGGCGGTGCTGCGGATCAGCGTGGGCACATCGGCACTGTTGTAGGTGGCGGCCAGTGCAGCCTGATCGGTCAAGCCGATACGGTACACAAAGCGCACATCCATATTGACGATCTGGAAGCTCTGCTTGTCGCCACTGCTGCTGGCGATCACCTGGGCTTTGTCATTCACATGGCTGGCGTCCCACAAGCGGTTGGCAATCAACGGCGCCGGGCCTTCGGCGGGCGCGACGTCGGTGTTTGCCGTTTCGCCAACACTGGCGGCCAGCTCATGGACCACACCGTTTTCCACGTTCAGCACCCGGCCCAGCGGCCACGGCAAACCGGCATGCAGGCCAGGCCCGAAGACCTCCACCGGCTTGCCAAAGCGTTCATAAATCCCACGGCTTTGCAGGGCGACTTCATGCACGCCAGTCAGCAACCAGCCTACGGCCAACACCACCACCAGCACCGGCAGGAATGCCCGGCGCATGTAGGTAAAGGCCCAGATTTGCCGCAGGTCGATGCCGAAACGGTTGTGCAGTTCGTGCTGCAAGGCGAGCAGCGGTTGTGGCGGCCAGCGCAGCATTCCGGCGATAAAACTTTGCGCCATCAGGCGCGGTTCAAGGCGCTGCTGGCGAGGGCTGAACAGCGACAGCAGGCCTCGTAACAGAAACTCCAGCGCCACCAGTGCCGGCAACAGGCCGATCAACACGGCCAGGCGCAATGGCCACACGGATTCTTCACCGGCAAACAGCAGGCAAATCGCGCTGATCACCAGGCAGATAATCGCCACCCGGCTCAGTTGCGCGAGCTGCGTGGCTTCCGGCCATTGGGCGGTGCTTTCCTGGGCCATGCGCCGTTCAAACACCAGCAAGCCGAATGCCAGCGCCAGGGCAATCGCAGCACCCACGCTTGCGGCCTGGCCCAACGCTGCGGCGGGCAACGTCAGGCTCCAAAACTCCAGGAAGCTGAACAGTGCCAGCAACGACCAGCCGCACAGCCAGAAGACCGGCGCGCCAATCTGCACCAGCAAGCCACTACCGACGCGGCCAAACAGGCGGTTGAGCCAGCCAGGTTCTTCTTGTGGCAGCGGCTGTTCGATCAGCAGTGCAGCCGGCTCCTCCAGCGCCATGGCCCGCCAATCCGCGACCCACCACGCCGATTGCAAGCCGGCCACCAGCACCAGCAACGCCGAGGCACAGTTGATCAGCACCACCGGCCAGATCGACAGCGGGGCGAACAGCGCCACAAACAGCGCCAGCATCCAGCCGCCAACCGCCAGCACCGTCAGGCCAATGCCGGCCTGCCTTAACCGGCGGGCATGAAACAACCCTTGCTGAAAACGCGGCAGCCCTTCGATAGCCACGTCATCAGCGTCCAGATCCACTCGCATCCCCAAACGCCCACCCAGAAACAATTAGTTACTCTATAACCCAAAGCGTGAAATTTTTGTTTGGTTTCACGGAGATAGTGACGAAACCCCCAGAAACAGGAGCCATCACTGGTTTCAGCCGTGATAAATCGGCACACTCCCCACAGTTTTTCGCGGGCTTACGGACAAGGAAGCGTCACTCCCCATGATTTCGATCTATCAGCTTAAACCGCGTTTTCAAAACCTGCTGCGGCCTTTGGTGCAGCGCCTCTACGACAACGGCACCACCGCCAACCAGATCACCGTGCTGGCCGGGGTGGTTTCCCTGTTGGTGGGATTGCTGATCGCAGGCTTCGCCCAGCATGTGTGGCTATTTGCGCTGATCCCACTGTGGATGATCCTGCGCATGGCCCTCAACGCCATCGACGGCATGCTGGCACGGGAATTCGGCCAACAATCGCGGCTCGGCGCCTACCTCAATGAACTGTGTGACGTGATCGCCGACAGCGCGCTGATCCTGCCGTTTGCGCTGATCCCTGATGTCAGCCTGGCGCCGGTATTGCTGGTGACGCTGCTGGCGGTGTTCAGCGAATACGCGGGTGTACTCGGGCCGATGGTCGGGGCTTCGCGGCGCTATGACGGGCCCATGGGCAAGAGCGATCGGGCGTTTGTGCTCGGCGTGCTGGCCACCGGTGTGGCGCTGGGCTGGCTCGGTGCCGGTTGGGTCGATGCGGTGATGTGGCTGGTCGCGGCCTTGCTGGCCTACACGATGGTCAACCGCGTGCGCCAAGGCCTCAAAGAAGAACAAACCTCCCCTTCTGCATAAGGATTTTGCGATGCGTGAACAGCAAGAGCACACCTTCAGCACCCATGACGGGGTGGAGCTTTTCTACCGTCATTGGCCCGCCACTGCGCCCGCAGGCTTTGCGCCACGCAAGGCGATTTTGCTGTTCCATCGGGGCCACGAGCATTCCGGGCGCATTGCCCACCTGGTGGACGAGCTGAACCTGCCGGAATTCGACTTCTTCGCCTGGGACGCCCGCGGCCATGGCCAATCCCCTGGCGAGCGCGGTGACAGCCCGAGCTTCGCCACCAGTGCGCGGGACGTGCAGACCTTCGTTGACCATATCGGCGCCAGCTACAACATCGAGGAAGAAAACCTCGCGGTGATCGCCCAAAGCGTCGGCGCGGTGATTGCGGCGACCTGGGTGCACGACTACGCGCCGAAGATTCGCTCGCTGGTGCTCGCCTCCCCCGCGTTCAAGGTCAAGCTCTACGTGCCTTTCGCCCGGCCGGGCCTGGCGTTGATGCGCAAGTTTCGCGGCAACTTTTTCGTCAACAGTTACGTCAAGGCCAAGTTCTTGAGCCATGACCCGGAGCGCGTGGCGTCTTACGACAGCGATCCGCTGATCACCAAAGCCATCTCGGTGAACGTGCTGCTGGGCCTGTACGAAGCCGCTGACCGGGTTGTAGCCGATGCCCAGGCGATTCAGGTGCCCACCCAACTGTTAATCTCCGGCTCGGACTTTGTGGTGCAC
This sequence comes from Pseudomonas sp. K2I15, assembly GCF_002204795.1. Taxonomy (GTDB): domain Bacteria; phylum Pseudomonadota; class Gammaproteobacteria; order Pseudomonadales; family Pseudomonadaceae; genus Aquipseudomonas. Next base: position 107,764 of record NZ_NIXO01000001.1, on the reverse strand, counting down.
CGCAAACCCCAGCAGCAGTTTTTCGACCGCCTCGGCAGCTTGAAGAAAGAACTGCACATCCTCCCCGGCTTCTTCCACGACACCCTCGGTGAACGTGACCGCGCCGTGGCCTTGAGCAGCGCCCGGCGCTTTATCCTGCAGAACTTCGAGCACCCGCTGGACCGCGCCAACTTGCTGGATGCCGACAAGATCGGCCTGACCTGCGCCGAATCCGAATCCCTGGCCGCGCCGTTGCCGCGCAACTCGCTGCGCGACCTGTACTGGCGCATGACCCGCGCCAGCATGGGCCTGGGCAGCAAGCTGTCGGATGGCGTGAAGCTTGGTTTCGACACTGGCTTCGACTCCGGCAGCACCCTGGACTATGTGTACCGCAACAAGCCCACCGGCAAAGGCGGGCTGGGGCGGATGATCGACACCAACTACCTGAACTCCATTGGCTGGCGCGGTATTCGTCAGCGCAAATTGAATGTCGAAGAATTGCTGCGACTGGCAATGGGCAAGCTGCGGGACGAGGCTCGCGAGGTGCGTATCGTCGACATTGCCGCCGGGCATGGTCGGTACATTCTGGAAGCCTTGCAGGGCGTTTCGCCGCTGCCGGAATCGATCCTGTTGCGGGACTACAGCGACATCAACGTGCGTGACGGTGGCGCGCTGATTCGTGAGAAAGGCCTGGGGGATATCGCCCAGTTCGTCAAAGGTGATGCGTTTGACCGGGCGGATCTGGCGGCGTTGGAACCCAAGCCAACGTTGGCGGTGGTGTCGGGCTTGTATGAGTTGTTCGCGGATAACGCGATGGTCGGCGGGTCGCTCGCCGGTTTGGCCGAAGCCGTGGAGCCCGGTGGCTACTTGGTCTACACCGGCCAACCGTGGCACCCGCAACTGGAACTGATCGCCCGCGCCCTCACCAGCCACCGTCAGGGCCAGGCCTGGGTGATGCGCCGGCGCAGCCAGGCGGAAATGGACCAACTGGTGGAAGCTGCCGGTTTCCGCAAGATCACCCAGCGCGTGGATGAGTGGGGGATTTTCAGCGTGTCCCTGGCACAGCGGGTCTGACCTATGCGTGAACCTGGCCTGTTAAAACCGGCGGTGCTGTGGCTGCTGTTGTTGGCGCCGCTGTTTTTCAGCACCTACGGCTTTGCTACGTGGGTCACCAGCCAGCGCAGCGACGTGGGCACGATGGTGTTCGGCTGGGAAACCCATATCCCGTTCTGGGCCTGGACCATCGTGCCCTACTGGTCGATCGACCTGCTCTACGGTTTCTCACTGCTGCTGCCCAGTACGCGCCATGAGCTGAAACAACACGCCTTGCGCCTGCTGACGGCCCAGGTGATTGCGGTCACTTGCTTCCTGATCTGGCCGCTGCGCTTCACCTTCGAACGGCCGGAGTTGGACGGCGTATTCGGCTGGTTGTTTGCGGTACTCGCGGGGTTCGACAAGCCGTTCAATCAGGCGCCGTCGCTGCACATCGCCCTGCTGGTGGTGCTGTGGATAATGTACCAACGGCATAGCCAGGGCCTGTGGCGCTGGGTGGTGCATGGCTGGTTCGCGTTGATCGGGCTGTCGGTGCTGACCACTTATCAACATCACTTTATTGACTTACCCACAGGCGCCCTCGCCGGCTGGCTGTGCGTGTGGCTGTGGCCGCTGGAACATCCGAGCCCGCTGCTGAATGCGCAGTTGACCAGGGACCGGCAGCGCTGGCGGCTTGGGTTGCGCTATGGCTTCGGGTCGTTGGTGTGTTTGATCCTCGCGTTTACCCTCGGTGGCGGTTGGTTGTGGCTGATTTGGCCGGCGGTTTCCCTTGGGTTGATGAAGGCGAATTATCTGGTGCTGGGGGTTTCGGGCTTTCAAAAGCGCGCCGATGGACGACTCAGCCCGGCGGCGCGTTGGCTATTTGCGCCGTATCTGGCGGCGGCCTGGATCAACTCACGCCTGTGGACACGTAAACATCCACAGCCCGATCAGGTTGTGGATAACGTTTGGCTGGGGCGAATTCCTACGGGCAGCGAGCTGGATTCATTCAAGGCCGTGGTCGATCTGTGCGCCGAATTACCGATTAATCCACAGGGCCGCGCCTATTACAGCCTGCCCGTGCTCGACCTCACGCCGCCCACTGCGGTGCAATGCCTGGAAGCCGCCCAAGCCATTGAACGGCTGCGCTCAGCCGGCCCGTTGCTGGTGTGCTGCGCTCTCGGTTACTCACGCAGCGCCACCGCCGTGGCTGCGTGGCTGCTAAATACCAGGCGCGCAAGCGACGTCGACGAGGCGGTGGCTATTATTCGTACAGCACGCCCGCGTGTGGTCCTGCATCCCGCTCACCGTGAAGCACTTGAGGGTTTAGCCCATGCCCGCTGACATGGAATTACAAGTCGTCGCCAGCCTGCTGCGCCGGGGCCGCTCCCTGGACCAGTTATCCACAGGCCTGACGTTGCTCGGTGTGCTGTTCGGCCTCGCGCAACTGCTGATGGCGAGCATTACGCCAATCTGCCTGATCCTCAGCCTGTGGATGATTGTGCTCGGGCTGCTGCAAAAGTATTGGGCGTTGCGGGTGGCCTTCGATGCCGACCTGTTCGCCTTGCTGGCCCGCGACACCGAGCGCACGCCCGATTTTGATCAGGCCATGCAAACCCTTGGCCTGCAATCCGCCAAACGCGCGGGCCGGCCCTGGACCGAGCGCCGTCGCGGCGCCCTGAAACTGTTGCGCAAGCAAGCCTACCTGCTGGCGGCGCAAGTGCTGCTGACCGTGGCCGTCATCCTGGCCAGCCCTTGGCTGCCCTTCGCCGGATAAGGAATCCTCATGTTCGAACCCGTGGTCGCCACCCTGATTACCTCCATGGCCCGCACCGTCACCGGCGCCCGCAGCCTGTGGCTTGGCTGTGCGCCCGTGCCGGTGCAACGCATCTACTACGCCAACCACAGCAGCCACGGAGATTTCGTGCTGCTGTGGGCATCGTTGCCACAGAACCTGCGCAAATTCACCCGCCCGGTGGCCGGCAGCGACTACTGGAACACAAGCGCCCTGCGCCGCTACATCATCAACCGGGTGTTCAACGGCGTACTGATCGACCGCGAGCGCAAAGACCCTGTGGATAACCCCTTGCAACCCATGCTCCAGGCCCTGGAAAACGGCGACTCGCTGATCATCTTCCCCGAGGGAACGCGCAACCTGGAAGACGGCTTGTTGCCGTTCAAATCGGGGCTGTATCACTTGGCGAAGAGTTATCCACAAGCCGAGTTGATCCCGGTGTGGATCGCCAACCTCAACCGGGTCATGCCCAAGGGCCGCGTGCTGCCGCTGCCATTGCTGTGCACCACCAGTTTCGGCGCACCGCTGCAACTGGAGGACGGCGAAGACAAGGCACTGTTCCTCGCCCGCACCCGCGACGCCTTGCTCGCCCTCGCCCCGGAGCATTCCTGACATGGATAGCCAAACCCTGATGTTGTTCGGCGGGATCGGCGCGATCCTGGTGCTCGCCTCGCTGATCGGCCTGATCCTCAAACTACGCACCCGTGGCACGCCCAACGCGGTGATCGACAACCTTAACGCGCGCATCAACGCCTGGTGGGTGATGGTGGTGGTGATCGGCGTGGCCTTCTGGCTCGGCACCGGCGCGGTGATCCTGCTGTTTTACGCGGTGTCGTTCTATGCCCTGCGGGAATTCCTCACGCTGACGCCCACCCGGCGCAGCGATTACCCGGCACTGGTGGCGGCGTTTTACCTGGCCCTGCCGCTGCAATACCTGCTGATCTACTTCGACTGGTACGGGCTGTTCTCGATCTTCATCCCGGTGTACGTGTTCCTGCTGCTGCCTATCCTTGCTTCATTGGGCGGCGACAGCACGCACTTCCTGGAACGGGCGTCGAAGGTGCAATGGGGGCTGATGATCGCGGTGTTCTGCGTGTCCTTCGTGCCGGCGCTGCTGACCCTGGATATCGTCGGTTACGAAGGCCGCAACCTGCTGCTGATCGCCTACCTGGTGATTGTGGTGCAGCTGTCGGACGTGTTGCAGTACGTGTGCGGCAAGCTGTTCGGCAAACACAAGATCGCGCCTAACTTGTCGCCTTCGAAGACGGTGGAAGGGTTTGTCGGCGGGATTCTGTTGTCGTCGCTGATTGGCGCGGCGCTGTGGTGGACCACGCCGTTTAATCCCTGGCAGTCATTCCTGATTGCGCTGTTGATCAACCTGCTGGGGTTTGCCGGCGGGATTGTCATGTCGGCAATCAAGCGCGACCGGGGCGTGAAGGATTGGGGGCACATGATCGAGGGGCACGGCGGGATGCTGGATCGGCTGGATTCGGTGTGTTTTGCGGCGCCGATTTTCTTTCATCTCGTACGCTACTGGTGGACCTGAAAACACCCACCTCCAACACGACTAAATTCCAATGTGGGAGCTGGCTTGCCTGCGATAGCGGTTTAGCAGTCAACATTACTGTTGAAGGTTAGTCAGTCATCGCCGGCAAGCCAGCTCCCACACTTTTTTGCGGTGTTTTCAAGGTTGCGACAACGTCTGAAACTGCCACGCTTGAGCGCCCCTTCCCTTTCCTTCGCAGGACATTTCCGAGAGAATCCCAGCCGTTTGTGCCCCGTCTTTTCGGCGTCTAGTCTGCGTCCATCACTGTCAATTCAGTGACCGGGTTTAGCAGCTCGAACGTTCAACATTGGGCGCACAATTGGAGTTATTCCATGACCAAAGTAACGCCCGGCCAGTCATTCCCTTTTTTCACAACGCACCCAGAACTCAGCTTCGAAGACGCCTTGGCCTATGCATCGGACCTGCTTCACTGCGCTCAGGAGTTGAGCGAAACTTCGCCTGCAGTCATGCACCTGGTGGAAATGGCCAAGGTAATGGTGGATAGATCGCTCGACTGCCTGCATCCCCAATAGCCCGACCACGCGCCCCCCTGTGGCGAGGGAGCTTGCTCCCGCTGGAGTGCGCAGCGCTCCCAAGATTTTGGGGCCGCTACGCTGCCCAGCGGGAGCAAGCTCCCTCGCCACAACAAGCGTCCTCATCACAATAAGAAATCATCAGCCGGGAAGATGCCCCAACGGCAACGCCCCCGGCGTCTTCACCGTCTGAATCGCAAAGTTGCTGCGGATGTCACTCACTCCCGGCAACTTCAACAAGCTTCCGGTCAGGAACCGCTCATACCCGCGCAAGTCCGGCACCACCACTTGCAGCAGGAAATCCGATTCCCCCGACACCAGAAACGCCGAAATCACCTGGGGCAGCGCCGTCACCGCCAACCGAAACGCCTCCGCCTGTTCATCGTTATGCCGCTCCACTTTTACCCCGACAAACACCGTCAGCCCCAACCCGACTTCATCCCGGTCCAGACTCGCCTGGTAACCACGAATCACCCCGGCCTGCTCCAGCAACCGCACCCGACGCAAGCAGGGCGAAGCCGACAGGCCAATCTCGTCCGCCAGTTGCACGTTGCTCAAGCGCCCATCCCGTTGCAGGGCCTCAAGAATCTTGCGGTCAAACGCATCCAGTTTCAGATTTGGCATAAGTGAAGTGTTTCGCCCGGTAAAGGTGGCAGATTGTGCCAAGACTAGACGCTCTTCCGGCTGACTACGCAAGCACCTGCCCCCGCCTTCGCCCCTAAAATTGCCCTACGAATCACGTACCGCAAGGGGCAGGCACATGGCAGAACTCTGGTTGTTTTTAGTCGCGTTGGCGGTGGTATACCTGTTACCCGGCCCGGACATGATCCTGCTGCTGCAAACCGGCGCCCGTCAGGGCAACGCGATGGCACTGGCAACAGCTGCGGGTTTGGGCCTGGCCCGGGCCTGCCATGTGGCGTTGGCGGGGATGGGCCTGGCGACGTTGTTCAAGGTCGCGCCCTGGACCTTCGATGTGGTGCGTCTGGGCGGTGCGGCGTATCTGCTGTGGATCGGCGTGCAGTGCCTGCGCTCAAACCTGCTGCCTAACCTGAACGCCGAGGACGGAACCGTACCGACGCACGCCTGGCGTGAAGCCTTCCAACGCGGCCTGCTGACCAACCTGCTCAACCCCAAGGCGCTGCTGTTCTGCTCCGTATTGCTGCCGCAATTTATAGATCCCCACGGCGCATCGGTGACGGCGCAGTTCGCAACGTTGGGCGCGATTCTAGTGGCCGTCGGCCTGGCATTCGACAGTTGCTACGGCCTGGCCGGCGCCCGAATCGGCCGTTGGCTGGAGCGCAGCCCGTCGGCCCAGCGTCTTCAGCAATGGCTGTTTGGCAGTCTTTTGATCGGTTTTGCGATACGCCTCACCTTCGTGCAGCAAGCCTGAGCTGCACGGCGTATTTGCCGTCATCTTTTGTATCAAAGAGACGTGTAAGATACGCGACACATTGCCAGGGATGCTCACCATGTTTGATTCGTTCAAAGCGACCAGCCGCCGTTTTTTCGGGGCCTTAATCTCAGTGGTGAGTGTTCTGTTCAACGCCGTGCGATGGCTGGCGCGCAGCCTGTTCGGCCAGTGGCAACCGCCGCGCTGGCTGCAAGCCGCAGGCAACGGCCTGGTTAACGTTGGCCACAAGGCCCAGGCTTATCCGCGCCAGGCCGCAGGCGGTGTACTGGGCCTGGTATTGGTGGTGGCCGCAGGCTTTTATGGCTGGCATTGGTATTCCCACCTGCCGCAGCCCCATACCGTGGGCTATTCGCTGCACAAGCCCAACCTGACGGATTACACCCAGCCGCAGCCGGTTGTGGATAACTTGCAGGTGCGCTTCTCCGAATCCGTGGCACCGCTGGCGGCCATTGGCAAACCGGTCACCGAAGGCATTACCCTCAAGCCGACCATTGCTGGTACCTGGCGTTGGTCTGACGACCACAGCCTGGTGTTCACGCCGGAAAAAGACTGGCCCGTCGATGCTCATTACTCCATCGACCTGGCCAAGAAAAACCTGTTGGCCGATGGCGTGCTGCTCAGCCAATACAGCAGCCAATTCTCCACCCAGCCGTTCCGCGCGACGTTGACGCAAAACGAGTTGTACCAAGACCCAAGCAACCCGACGCAGAAGCAGCTGGTAGCGACCTTCCACTTTTCCCACCCGGTAGACGAAGACAGCGTACGCAAGCGTGCCTCGGTCACCCTCGGCAAAGGCCTGGCCTACCGCGATGCGCAACTGCCCAACCGCCCGGAAGTCACCTTCGACGAGCACAAGCTCAACGCCTTTGTGCGCTCTGCCGCCCTGGCCACTCCGCTGGAAAGCACCCCGGTCAGTGCCAAGCTCGATGAAGGCATCAAGGCCCGTGACGGCGGCAACGCCAGCCCTGCACCGTTGGTGGCCGAAGTCACCGTGCCCGGCCGCTATCGCCTGACCTTTACCGGCGCCGAAGTCAGCTTTGTCGACAACGAGCGTGGCGAGCCCGAGCCGGTGTTGATGTTCAGCAGCTCCAGCGCCGTGGCCGACGAGACCATCGCCAACAAGGTGCAGGCCTGGATGCTGCCGGAAAAAGCCCAGGACGATACCCGCCCCTGGAACCTGCAAGACATCGACGACAAGCTGCTGGCCAGCAGCACCAAGGTCAAGCTGACCCACGTGCCAAGCGTCGAACCGCTGAACACCCTGCACGCCTTCAAATTCAAGGCCCCGCCTGGCCGTGCCCTGTATGTGCGGGTACCGGCCAACCTGGAAGCCATCGGCGGTTACCTGGCGAAAAATCCGACAGCCTCCCTGGTGAGCATGCCGGCCTATCCGCGCACGTTGCAGTTCCTGTCCGACGGCGCCCTGCTCAGCCTCACCGGCGAAAAACGCCTGGGTTTCATGGCCCGTGGCGTGCCCGGCGCCCACGTAGAAATCGCCCGCCTGCTGCCCAACCAGTTGCAACACCTGGTGGACCAGAGCAGCGGCAGCTTTGCCCGACCGAATTTTGCCAATGACTACTTTGACCGGATGGTGGAGCGTCAGAGCCTGGACATTCCATTGTCAGCGGCTGACCCGTCAAAAACCGTCTACGACAACGTCGACCTGAGCAGCTACCTGACGGCCAACGGCGGCCGCCGGGGCATTTTTGTGCTCAAGCTCAGCCCACAGGACGACCCGGCCGATCGCACCTTCGAGTACTCGCACAACACCACCAGCGACCTGCGGTTCATCGTGGTCACCGACTTGGGCATCATCGCCAAGCGCTCCAGCGATGGCAGCCATGATGTGTACGTGCAGTCCATCGGCAACGGCTCGCCGGTGTCCGACGCCCAGGTCGACATCATCGGCCGCAACGGTTTGCCGGTCGCCAGTGGCCGTACCGACACCGAAGGCCACGCGCACTTTGCCAAGCTGGATGAACTGCGCCGTGAGAAAACGCCGTTGATGTATGTGGTCAGTCGCGGCAATGACCAATCCTTCCTGCCGATTGCCCGTCAGTCCCAGCAGCTGGATTTGTCGCGTTTTGATGTAGGCGGCCTGGAAGAAGACGGTGCGATCAATCGCCTCAGTGCCTACCTGTTTACCGACCGTGGCCTGTACCGGCCGGGCGAAACTGCACACCTGGGCATGATCGTGCGCAGCGGCGACTGGAAAGGCGCGCTGCAAGGCCTGCCGGTTGAGCTGCAAATCACCGACCCACGCGGCCTGGAAGTGATTCGCCAGCCACTGAAACTCTCCGCCAGCGGTTTTGAGACCTTCGACTTCCCAAGCAGCGAAGTCGCGCCTTCCGGGGACTACACCGCAACCCTGCAACTGATCGGCGAGAAGCAGCGACGCACCGACCTGGGCAGCGTCAGCTTCAAGGTCCGCGACTTTGAGCCGGACCGGATGAAAGTCAGCCTGAGCCTGCACGACACGCCGGTGCTGGGCTGGATCCCGCCGGACCAGGTGGTGGCCAAGGTCACCGCGATGCACTTGTTCGGCGCTCCGGCGGCAGGCCGTCGCGTCACGGCAAAAATGTCCCTGAGCCCGACGCTCGCAGCCTTTGATCGCTACCCGGATTACCGCTTCCGCCTGAATGATTCACTGGAAGAAGCCAGCTCCGAAGACCTGGCCGAAACCACTGTCGACGACAACGGCCAGGCCGTGCTGGACCTCAACCTGCAACGCTTCGCCAACAGCACCTACCGCCTGCAAGTGATGACCCAGGTGTACGAAGCCGAAGGCGGTCGCAACGTCGCCGCGCAAAGCGCGTTGCTGGTGTCGGCGGCGCAGTACCTGGTGGGTGTGAAGAGCCAGGATTCGCTGTCTTTCGTCGCCAAGGACGCGCCACGCCAGGTGCAATGGCTGGCCGTGGCGCCAGACCTCACGCCTGTCGCAGTCGACGGCCTGACCAGTGAAGTGGTCGAGCACCGCTACGTCTCGGTGCTGGTGAAGCAATCCAACGGCACCTACAAATACGAGTCGCGGATCAAGAACATCAGCCAACCGGCCTCACCGGTGGTGATGACCAAGGACGGCGCCAAACAAACCCTGAACACCGGCGCACCGGGCGATTTTACCCTGCAACTCAAGGACGCCAACGGCAACCTGCTGAACCAGATCGACTACAGCGTCGCAGGCCGGGGCAACACTTCGCGCTCCCTCGAGCGCAACGCCGAGTTGCAACTGCGCCTGGATAAACGCAGCTACGCCACCGGTGATGAGATCGCCATCAGCATTCGCGCGCCGTACACCGGCGCCGGGTTGATCACCATCGAGCGGGACAAGGTCTACACCCAGCAGTGGTTCAAGGCCGACAGCACCAACAGCGTGCAACATATCCGCGTTCCTGCGGGGCTTGAGGGCAATGCCTACATCAACGTGCAGTTTGTGCGGGACATCGGTTCGCCTGAGGTGTACATGAGCCCGCTGTCCTACGGCGTGGTGCCGTTCAGCATCAACCTGGATGCGCGGCGCATGGCGCTGAAAGTCGAAGGCCCGGCGAAGATCGAGCCGGGGCAGACCCTGGACATCAAGGTCAACGCCGACCGCCCTGGCCGCGCAGTGGTCTACGCGGTGGACGAAGGCATCCTGCAAGTGGCGCGCTACCAGACGCCAGACCCGCTGGGCTTCTTCTTCCAGAAGCGTGCGCTGGAGGTTGGCACCAGTCAGATCCTTGACCTGATCCTGCCGGAATTCAGCCGCCTGCTCAGTGGGGCAGCGCCCGGTGGTGATACCGAAGGCGCCCTGGCCAACCACCTCAACCCGTTCAAGCGTAAACATCAGCCGCCAGTGGCCTGGTGGTCGGGCTTGGTCGATTTGCCGGCCGGTGAAACCGTGCTGCATTATCAGGTTCCGGACAGCTTCAACGGTAAACTGCACCTGTTTGCGGTGGCCGTGGACAGCGACAGCGTGGGTGTCAGCGAGGCCAACACCGAAGTGCGCGGGCCGCTGGTGATCACCCCGAACGTGCCGGCCTTTGTCGCGCCGGGCGATGTGTTCAGCGTCAGCGCCGGGGTGTTCAGCAACCTGGAAGCCGCGGCGGACGTGAAGTTTGAAGTGCAGACCAGCGACGGCCTGCAGGTGCAAGGCGACAAGGCCAGCACCCTGGCGCTGCAACCGCGTAAGGAAGGCGTCGCCGAGTTCAAGATCAAGGTCGGGGAAAACCTCGGTTCGGCCGACTTGCGCTTCGTCGCGGTTCTGCCGGATGGCAAGCGTATCCAGGTGGCGGAAACCACGTCGATCCGGCCATTGAGCGAGCATCGGGTCGCCCTGAGCCTGGGCCGTTTCGACAGCGCCAGCAAAGAATTGAAACCGACCCGCGAGCTGTTCGGCCAGTTGCGCGATGTGCAATTGGGTGTCGCCGCTTCGCCACTGGTATGGGCTAACGGCCTCAAGCATTACCTGGATGACTACGGCTACGCGTGCACCGAGCAATTGGTGTCCAAGGCCATGCCGGCGTTGATCTGGGGCGGTAACGCGCCCGAGGCCGAGCAAGCCTTCAGCGGCGCGGTGCGCATGCTGCGTCAGCGGCAGAACCAGGCCGGTGGTTTCGGTTTGTGGGCGGCCAACCCGGACGTGGCGCCGTACGCCAGCCTGTACGCCACCGACTTCCTGATCGAAGCCAAGGAGCGCGGGCTGCCGGTACCGGAAGACCTGCTGCAACGCTCCAACGCTTACCTCACCGACCTGGCCAACGGCCCAAGTGAAGGCCTGTCGGAATTGCGCAACCGCGCCTACGCCAGTTACCTGTTGAGCCGTCAGGGGATTCTGGTGAGCGGCGCCTTGAGCGATATCCGCGAGCGCTACGAGAGCTACTTCAAGGACACCTGGCAGAACGACATTGGCGCAGCGTACCTGGCCGCCAGCTACAAGTTGCTCAAGCAGGATCGCCAAGCCGATACGTTGTTCCGCAAGGTGCCGTGGCTATCCCTGTCGGATAAGTGGGACAGCGATGGCCTGTATTACGACCCGCTGGTGCACGACGCCGAGCACCTGCATTTGCTCGCGCGGCACTTCCCCGAGTTGCTCGACGACGTGCCGGCAAGCCTGCTGGATAAACTCGGCAAGCGCCTCAACGAGCAACGCTACAACTCGCTGTCGGCAGCGCTGTTGCTGCGGGCCCTGGACAACTATGGCCAGCGCGCCCAAAGCGACATGACCCTCAAGGCCACCGCGTGGCTCAGCGACAAGCAGCAACAGTTGTTGCAGATGGCCGGCCAGCCGCCACGTGCGGCGGTGCCTGCCGGTACGCAAAAACTCCAGATGGAAAAATCCGACGGCCCGGCGGCGTTCTACATGCTGAGCGAAGCCGGCTATGACAAGGGCACCACGCTGAAGCCGATCAACAACGGCCTGGAAATCATCCACGAATACCTCGACCTCAAAGGCAACCCAGTCAGCAAGGTCGCAGTAGGTGACGAGTTCCTGGTGCGCCTGCGCTTGCGGGCCACCGACCGTGATCAGGTGCAACAAGTGGCCGTGGTCGACCTGCTGCCGGGCGGCGTCGAGCCTGTGTATAACTTGCCGCCAGAGCCGGAAGCGGCCAGCAGCGAGGAAAGCGAAGGTGACGATTCGGAGTACGTTGAAACCAGCGAAGACACCGAGGAAGCCGATGCCTGGCAAGCGCCGATCGGCGAGACCGACCTGAGCAACTGGCAGCCGGACTATGTCGACGTGCGTGATGACCGAGTGGTGTTGTACGGCACCGCGCTGCGGGATGTCGGCACCTTCGTGTACCGCGTGCGCGCCACCAACGCCGGTACCTTCAATACGCCACCGGCCTACGCCGAGGGCATGTACGAAACCACCCTGCAAGGACGCGGCAAAGTAGGCCAGCTTGAAATTACCAAGCCTTAAACGCCTGACGCCGCTGCTGGCAGCGGCGCTGATTCTGGCGGGGCTGCGGTTGTGGCCCCATGCACCGCTGGAACAGGCAGCCACCTCCTCACGGGTGGTGCTGGCCGACGACGGCTCGCTGCTGCGCATGACCCTGGCGGCTGACGGGCAATATCGCCTGTGGCTGCCACTGGAGCGGATTTCTCCGTCCCTGGTGGAAGCGCTGCTGCTCAAGGAAGACCGCAATTTCTACTGGCATCCGGGGGTCAATCCTCCGGCGTTGCTGCGGGCGGCCATGGCCACCTACAGCGGCGGCCAGCGCCAGGGCGGTTCGACGTTGACCATGCAGCTGGCCAGGCGCCTGTGGGATCTCAACACCCGCCAGGTACCCGGCAAGCTGGAGCAGATGGCCCTGGCGTTGTGGCTCGAGGCGCGTTACAGCAAGCACGACATCCTGGAGGCCCACCTCAACCTGGCGCCCATGGGCGGCAATATCGAAGGTGCCGAGGCGGCCAGCCGGATTTATTTCGGCAAGTCAGCGGCGCAATTGTCGTTGTCTGAAGCTCTGGCACTGGCAGTCATTCCCCAGCAACCCGGTCGCCGGGCGCGCTTCGGGCCATCGCTGCAAACCGCCCGGCAGCGGATGATGGCCGACTGGCGGGAAACTTATCCACAGGACCCGCGTAACGACAGTTTGCTGGACTTGCCACTGGAAGCCCGCAACCGCCAGCAGATCCCGTTTCTGGCGCCGCACCTGAGCGAACAGCTACTGGCGTCGCAAGCCGGCAACGAGCTGAACAGCACCCTCAACTTGCCGCTGCAACAATTGCTGGAACGCTTGATCACCGGCTTTATCGCCGAGCGCCGCAGCAGCGGTGTGGAAAACGCCACGGCGATCCTGGTCGACAGCCGCGACCAGAGCGTAAAAGCCCTGGTGGGCTCGGCAGATTACTTATCCACAGGCATCCACGGCCAGGTCAACGGCGTGCTGTCGCGACGCTCGCCGGGCTCCACCCTAAAGCCTTTCCTGTATGGGCTGGCGCTGGACCAAGGGGTGATCCACCCCATGAGCATCCTCAAGGACATGCCGAGTAACTTCGGCTACTTCCAGCCGGAAAATTTCGACGGCAGTTTTGTCGGTCCAGTGACAGCCCGCGATGCGTTGATCCGCAGCCGCAATATCCCGGCGGTGTGGCTGGCCAGTCAGACCAGGTCGCCGTCACTTTACGGCTTGCTGCAACGCGCCGGAATCAAGGGCCTGCGGGGCGAAAGCCATTACGGGTTGGCGCTGGCCCTTGGTGGCGGCGAGATGACGCCCGAGGAGCTGGCGCACCTGTATGTGATGTTGGCAGGTGACGGGCATTTACGGCCCTTGCGCTATTTGCAGGAGCAGCCGCAAACCACTGGCGCGCAGTTACTCACCCCGCAGGCCGCCTTTATGGTGCGCGACATGCTGCGGCGCAACCCGCGCCCGGACGGGTTGCCGGGACGCCACTGGCGCACGGCCTGGAAGACCGGCACGTCATGGGGCTTTCACGATGCCTGGAGCGCCGGCCTCGTAGGCCCGTACGTGCTGGTGGTGTGGGTGGGCAACTTCGATGGTCGTCCGAACCCTGAGTTTATCGGCGCGAAAACCGCGGCACCGCTGTTCTTCCGCATCGCAGACGCCCTGCCCCTGGCCTTGCCCAATGTGGTGATCAAACCCGATAAGCCGCCCGCCGGGCTGATCCGTATCGACGTTTGCGCCGCTTCCGGCGAATTGCCCAACCGCTGGTGCCCACGTACCCGCAAGACCTGGTACATCCCCGGCGTGTCACCGATTCGCGTGTCCAACCTGCACCGCCCGGTGCTGATCGACACCCGCACCGGCAAGGCCGCCTGCCCGCCGTTCGACCCGCAGTACACCCGTGAAGAAGTCTTCGAATTCTGGCCCAGCGATGTACAGCGGCTGTTCCGCGCCGCCGGGCTGCCACGACGTACGCCGCCCAATGTGCTGAAAAGCTGCCAACTCAATCGAACTGGCGACCAGAGTGAGGCGCCGCAGATTCGCTCGCCGCTGACCCAGGTCAGCTATCACCTGCGCCTGTCCCAGCCACAGGAAAGCATCCCGCTGAACGCCAACGCGGCCAGTGATGCACTGACGCTGTATTGGTTTGCCGACCAGACGCTGATCGGCCAGGGCCCGCCGCAAACCACATTGAACTGGCGGCCGGGTAAATCGGGAGAGTATCGGTTGCGGGTCACTGATGATCAGGGCCGTAGCGCCAGCCGGGGCTTGAAGGTGGAGTTTGTGCCCTGATCAGGCGTCTTCGTCGCCAAAACTGGCAGTGCCGGCGTCTTTTGTAAAATGCTTGTACGCCACCCCCAGCTTGCGTTGCTCAAAAATCGAGAACACCAGGGTGCCCAGCAGAATCATCATCCACACCAGGAACACCTTCATCGTGTCCACCTGGGCCACCACCAGCAGCAAGGTCACCACGCCGCCAATCACCATGCCCAGGCCCATCCAGGCGCCCAGCACACGGCCTACCGCCAGGCGCATGCCCTTGGGCAGCAACAGCCGCAGTGAGAGCAACACCACAAACATCGACAGCAAGAAGCCAAACGCGGCCATGAAGGGAATCACGAAGCCGTTGTCACGGTACAACCAGGCCAGAAAGCGATAGGCCGGGTTCAGCGCCGCCATTTGCTGGTAAGTGGCGGGGCCCGGCAAATGCAGCTGCGCAAAATGTTCCGGGGTCATGGCCATGATGCCGACACCGATCAAACCCACCACCACCGCGTAGAAGCCGCCCGCGCGCCACAGCGGCGCCAGCACCCGGCGGTTTTCCACATCCTTGGTCTCGGCCAGGCCGAACACCGCGTCACGTTGCCGGCCCTGGGCAATTACCGTCTTGCCCTCACGCTCGCAGGCGTCGCCAATCAGCATCACCTGCATATCCTGGGTGAGGAGGATTTCGCCCTGGCGACGGGAGTTGCTGATCCATTCGTGGTCGTCGGGGCGCTTCTTGCCGAACAGGTCGATGCCTTCGGCAATCACTGTCACTTCCCCGGTGGCGTCCTGCAGGCGGAAGTCATTGCAGCGAGCCTGCGCAGAGACCTGGCTCCAGCTCCAATCACCGTCCTTGTCTTTGGTGCCTTCCTCGATGATCCATACATAGCCGGCGCAAGGCTTGCCGCCAACCGGGGAGATCAGGGGCTTGTCGACGATCACCTTGCCGTTCACTTCCACCAGACCCATGGCCAAGGAGCGCATCTGGCTGGTGGCCAGACGCTGTTCGGTGCGATAGAAGTTGGGGCCGAAGCTGGCCAGCAGGCCGATCAAAATGCATACCGGGAAAAACAGCGCCACCAGGATCGTCGGGGCGTAGACCATCAGGCCGATAAAGCCGGCGAGAAAGACCAGTGCCACCAGGGTTTTCCACGCCGGCTTTTTCGCGACAACGCCTGCCTGAGTGGTTTTCATGCCCCCGGCACCTCAAGCTTCACGCCCTCGTAGCGGGTTTCTTCGGCGCTGATGGCCAGCAACGGGATGCGCTGGTAACCGAGCATCTTTGCGAAGAACAGATCAGGGAAAATCGCGATGGCAATGTTGTAGAGGTTGACCGACTCGTTGAAGAACTCGCGGCGGTCGGCGATGCGTTCTTCCACCGCCGAGATCGCCTGCTGCAACTCGACCATGTTGGGCCCGGAGATCAGCGTCGGATAATTCTCGGCCACCGCAATCACCGACTTGAGCGCCGTATTGAGCTGATTGGAGGCATCGACCTTATCGGTGAGGCTGCTGGCGTTGAGGTAGGCGGTGCGGGCGTCGCTGAGGCGGGTGAACAGCGCGTTCTCATGGTTCATCGCGGTTTGCACCACGCGCATCAGGTCGGGAATCTGGTCAGCCCGTTGCTTGAGCAGCACGTCGATGTTGGCGAAGGCTTTATCCACATCGTTGCGCCGCATCACCAGGCCGTTGTAGACGCCTACCAGCCAGCCGAACAGGCCGACCACAATAATCAGCACCACGATACCGGCGATCAGCAGTTCTATGTTCATGGTGACGGCATTCCCTGGCTAGTTATCCACAGGGCACATTCTAGGGGGAAAGCGGGGGAATACTCCCGGAATTAGTCCACAGAAACGGCAAGACCCGATGCCCGGTAGGCTGAAAAAGCAAAACCCCCGAATATCGGGGGTTTTGTTAGTACCGGTGAGGCTTACTCCACCGTCACCGACTTCGCCAGGTTACGTGGCTGGTCAACGTCAGTGCCCTTGAGCACGGCAACGTAGTACGACAGCAGTTGCAGCGGGATGGTGTAGAGGATCGGCGACAAGGTGTCGTGGATGTGCGGCATGTTGATGACGTGGGTGCCTTCGCCATTGGTCATGCCGGCCTTTTCGTCGGCGAACACGATCAGTTGGCCGCCCCGGGCCCGCACTTCCTGCAGGTTGGACTTGAGCTTCTCCAGCAGTTCGTTGTTCGGCGCCACGGTAACGACTGGCATGTCGTCATCTACCAGGGCCAACGGACCGTGCTTGAGCTCACCGGCCGGGTAGGCTTCGGCGTGGATATAGGAAATTTCCTTGAGCTTGAGCGAGCCTTCCATCGCCACCGGGTATTGCGCGCCACGGCCAAGGAACAGGGTGTGGTGCTTGTCGGCGAACAGTTCGGCGACTTTTTCCACGGTGCTGTCCATAGCCAGTGCTTCGCCGAGGCGGGCCGGCAGTCGGCGCAGTTCTTCCACCAGCTTGGCTTCGACGCCGTCTTCCAGCGTGCCGCGAACCTGGCCCAGGGACAGGGTCAGCAACAATAGGCCGACCAACTGGGTGGTGAAGGCCTTGGTGGACGCCACGCCGATTTCGCGACCGGCCTGGGTCAGCAGGGTCAGGTCGGACTCGCGCACCAGGGAGCTGATGCCCACGTTGCAGATCGCCAGGCTACCCAGGAACCCCAGTTCCTTGGCGTTGCGCAGGGCGGCCAGGGTGTCGGCGGTTTCGCCAGACTGGGAGATGGTGACGAACAGGGTGTTGGGCTGCACCACCACCTTGCGGTAGCGGAATTCGCTGGCGACTTCAACCTGGCATGGGATGCCGGCCAGTTCTTCCAACCAGTAACGGGCAACCATACCGGCGTGGTAGCTGGTGCCGCAGGCGACGATTTGTACGTTGCGCACTTTGGCAAACAGCTCGGCGGCTTGCGGGCCGAAGGCTTGCACCAATACCTGGTTCTGGCTCAGGCGACCTTCCAGGGTGCGTTGCACCACGGCCGGCTGCTCGTGGATTTCCTTGAGCATGAAGTGGCGGAACTCGCCCTTGTCGGCGGCTTCGGCACCGTCGCGGTACTGCACGGCTTCACGCTCTACGGACTTACCGTTAACGTCCCAGATCGACACGCTTTCGCGACGGATCTCGGCAATATCACCCTCTTCCAGGTACATGAAGCGGTCAGTGACCTGGCGCAGGGCCAGTTGGTCGGAGGCGAGGAAGTTCTCGCCCAGGCCCAGGCCGATCACCAATGGGCTGCCACTGCGGGCGGCGACCAGGCGGTCAGGCTGGCTGGCGCTGATCACGGCCAGGCCATAGGCGCCGTGCAGCTCCTTGACGCTGGCCTTGAGAGCGTTGGTCAGGTCGCCGAGGTCCTTGAGCTTGTGGTTCAGCAGGTGGGCGATGACTTCGGTGTCGGTGTCCGAAGTGAAGACATAACCCAGGCCTTTGAGTTGTTCACGCAGCACTTCGTGGTTTTCGATGATGCCGTTGTGGACAACCGCCAGGTCACCGGAGAAGTGCGGGTGAGCGTTGCGTTCGCACGGTGCGCCGTGGGTAGCCCAACGGGTGTGGGCGATACCCAGGCGGCCAATCAGCGGCTCACCGGCCAGCGCTTGCTCCAGCTCGCTGACTTTGCCCGGGCGACGCATGCGCTCAAGCTTGCCGGCGTTGGTGAAGAGCGCCACACCGGCGCTGTCGTAACCGCGGTATTCCAGGCGTTTGAGGCCTTCGAGCAAAATGGCGGTGACGTTTCGTTCAGCGACTGCGCCAACAATTCCACACATGGTTTCTCTCCTAGATGACTGCCGCGCAAATCAGCGTGATGCCGCGGGCTTGAATCTGGTCGCGGGCCTCAAGCGGCAGGCGATCATCGGTAATAAGGGTATGGACGCTGCTCCAAGGCAGTTCCAGGTTGGGGATCTTGCGGCCAATCTTGTCGGACTCAACCATCACCACCACTTCGCGGGCGACCTCGGCCATGACGCGGCTCAAGCCCAGCAATTCGTTGAAGGTGGTGGTGCCGCGCTCCAGGTCGATGCCATCGGCACCAATGAAGAGTTGGTCGAAATCGTAGGAACGCAGCACTTGCTCGGCGACCTGGCCCTGGAACGAGTCCGAATGCGGGTCCCAGGTGCCGCCGGTCATCAACAGCACCGGCTCGTGCTCCAGGTCGCTCAAGGCGCTGGCCACGTGCAGGGAGTTGGTCATCACCACCAGGCCGGGCTGGTGGCCCAGTTCGGGGATCATGGCGGCGGTGGTGCTGCCGCTGTCGATAATGATGCGGGCGTGTTCACGCAAACGCCTGACGGCCGCACGGGCAATGGCGCGCTTGTAGGCCGAGATGGGCTGGGCCGGGTCGCCGACCAGTTCCTGAGGCATAGTGATGGCGCCACCGTAGCGACGCAGCAACAGGCCGTTACTTTCGAGGGCTGCCAGGTCCTTGCGGATGGTCACTTCCGACGTTTCGAAACGCTTGGCCAGTTCGTCCACACTGACTTCACCCTGCTCGGTGAGCATGGCAAGGATGTTGTGGCGACGTTGGGGTGTATTTCGTTTCGACATGGTGATGATAAGTTTCGTTTCGAAAGATAACGAAGGCAATCAAAACCTATTGGCTTAGGATCGTCAAGCGGGGGCCGTAAAAAAACCTGTTGGGGCTGGATTGCTGACACCAACAGGTTTAATGAGGTTGTGGATAACTCAGGTCTTTTTGATTTTGACCGGGCGCTTCCAACCGTCGATGTTGCGTTGGCGGGCTCGTGCTACAGCCAGTTGGGACTTATCCACATCCTGGTTGATGGTTGAGCCCGCCGCCGTGTTTGAACCATCACCAATGGTGACGGGTGCGATCAACGAGTTGTTGGAGCCGATAAATACGTCTTCACCAATGGTCGTCTGGTACTTGTTGGCGCCATCGTAATTGCACGTGATGGCGCCGGCGCCGATATTGCTGCGCGCACCAATCACTGCATCACCGAGGTAGGCCAGGTGCCCTGCCTTGGCGTCATCGCCCATCTGTGCGTTTTTCAGTTCTACAAAGTTACCCACATGGGCCCTGGCCCCCAGCACGCTGCCTGGACGCAAACGCGCGAACGGGCCGGCATCACTGCCCTCGCCCATCACCGCGCCGTCAATATGGCTGTTGGCCTTGATCACCACGCCTTTGCGCAGGGTGCTGTCCTTGATCACGCAATTCGGGCCGATCACCACGTCGTCCTCAATGACCACACGGCCTTCGAGGATCACGTTGATATCGATCAGCACGTCGCGGCCCACGGTGATATCACCCCGTACATCGAAACGGGCCGGATCACGCAGCGTCACGCCCAGCGCCATCAGGCGGCGGCCTTCACGCAGTTGGTAGTGGCGTTCCAGCTCCGCCAGTTGCTTGCGGTCGTTGGCGCCCTGCACTTCCATCGGGTCGTGGGGCTGTTCGGTGGCGACCACCAGGCCATCACTGACGGCCATCTCGATGACGTCGGTCAGGTAGTACTCGCCCTGGACGTTGTTGTTGGACAGGCGGCTCATCCAGTCAGCCAGACGATCGGCCGGCACAGCGAGAATGCCGGTGTTGCCTTCGGTGATGGCGCGCTGGGCTTCGCTGGCGTCTTTATGCTCGACGATGGCCGCGACCTTGCCGTCAGCGTTGCGCACGATACGGCCGTAGCCGGTCGGGTCGTCCAACTCGACAGTGAGCAGGCCCATCTGGCCTGGCACTACGTGCTTGAGCAGGCGCTGCAAGGTTTCCACTTCGATCAGCGGCACGTCACCGTAGAGGATCAGCACGGTGTCGGCCTTGATGAACGGCACGGCTTGCGCGGTGGCATGGCCGGTACCCAATTGCTTGTCCTGCAATACGAAATTCAAGTCGTCCGCCGCAAGGCGCTCGCGCACCACATCGGCACCGTGGCCAATCACCACATGAATGCGCTGTGGATCAAGTTGCCGGGCGCTGTGGATAACATGGCCAAGCATCGAGTTGCCGGCAACCGGGTGCAGCACCTTGGGCAGGGCCGAACGCATGCGGGTGCCCTGGCCTGCGGCAAGAATTACGATTTCAAGAGACATGAATGGCTACCAATCCTGGGCGGTCAGACTTCAGACCAAAGAAGTGTTTTGCAAAAAAAGAAAAAGGGTAGCCGAGGCTACCCTTTTTAATCAATCACACATGAGGCTTGTCGGCTTAACCGCCAAACTTCTTGCGGATCTGCTGGACGGTGCGCAGCTGAGCTGCGGCCTCGGCCAGACGTGCAGCAGCAGAACCGTAGTCGAAATCTGCGCCTTTTTCGTTCAGGGCCTTCTCGGCAGCCTTGACGGCTTCCGAAGCTGCGGCTTCATCCAGGTCGGCAGCACGTTGCACGGTGTCGGCAAGTACCTTGACCATGTTCGGCTGAACCTCGAGGAAACCACCGGAGATGTAAAACACCTCCTTTTCCCCGCCCAGCTTGGTCAGAGTGATCGGACCAGGCTTCAAGGATGTAATCAATGGCGCGTGGCCAAAGTTAATACCCAGGTCGCCCAGTTCGCCGTGTGCAATCACACTCTCGATCTGACCGGAGAAGATTTCCCCTTCCGCGCTGACGATATCGCAATGGAATGTCATAGCCATCTGCTTGCCTCAACCTGATTAGCGCCCGTTACCGGGCGCCGGAATTACAGTTTCTTGGCTTTCTCGATCGCTTCTTCGATGCCGCCGACCATGTAGAACGCTTGTTCTGGCAGGTGGTCGTAGTCACCGTTGAGGATGCCTTTGAAGCCAGCAATGGTGTCTTTCAGGGAAACGTATTTACCCGAGGCACCGGTGAAGACTTCAGCCACGAAGAACGGCTGCGACAAGAAACGCTGGATCTTACGAGCGCGGGATACCAACTGCTTGTCGGTTTCCGACAGCTCGTCCATACCCAGGATCGCAATGATGTCCTTCAGTTCTTTGTAACGCTGCAGAACGTACTGGACGCCGCGAGCGGTGTCGTAGTGTTCCTGGCCGATTACGTTCGGGTCCAGCTGGCGCGAAGTCGAGTCCAGTGGATCGACCGCTGGGTAGATACCCAGGGAGGCGATGTCACGGGACAGTACGACGGTGGCGTCCAAGTGGGCGAACGTGGTCGCTGGCGACGGGTCAGTCAAGTCATCCGCAGGTACGTATACCGCTTGGATCGAGGTGATCGAACCGTTTTTGGTCGAAGTGATACGCTCTTGCAGAGTACCCATCTCTTCGGCCAGGGTCGGCTGGTAACCTACTGCGGAAGGCATACGGCCCAGCAGTGCGGATACTTCAGTACCGGCCAGGGTGTAACGATAGATGTTGTCGACGAACAGCAGAACGTCGTTACCTTCGTCACGGAACTTCTCGGCCATGGTCAGGCCGGTCAGTGCTACGCGCAGACGGTTACCCGGCGGCTCGTTCATCTGACCGTAAACCAGTGCCACTTTGTCCAGAACGTTGGAATCCTTCATCTCGTGGTAGAAGTCGTTACCCTCACGAGTACGCTCACCCACACCGGCGAACACGGAATAACCGCTGTGCTCGATGGCGATGTTACGGATCAGTTCCATCATGTTTACGGTTTTGCCTACACCGGCACCACCGAACAGACCGACTTTACCGCCCTTGGCGAACGGGCAAACCAGGTCGATAACCTTGATGCCGGTTTCCAGCAGGTCGTTGCCGCCCGCTTGTTCCGCGAAGGAAGGCGCAGGACGGTGAATGCCCCAGCGCTCTTCGGTGTCGATTGGACCGGCTTCGTCGATCGGGTTACCGAGGACGTCCATGATCCGGCCCAGGGTCGCTTTACCGACCGGTACGGAGATGGCTGCGCCAGAGTCAGTGACTTCCAGACCGCGCTTCAAGCCTTCGGTGGAACCCATTGCAATGGTACGAACCACGCCGTCGCCCAGCTGCTGCTGAACTTCCAGGGTGGTGCCGGCATCGCTTTTGACTTTCAAAGCGTTGTAGATGCTCGGTACGCTGTCGCGTGGGAATTCCACGTCGATAACGGCGCCGATGATTTGAACGATACGTCCGCTACTCATAGCTGGATCCTCTGAATATTTGAACCGTTAAACCGCGGCAGCGCCGCCGACGATTTCCGAGATCTCTTGGGTGATCGCAGCCTGACGCGCCTTGTTGTAGATCAGCTGCAAATCGCTGATCAAATCACCGGCGTTGTCGGTAGCGTTCTTCATCGCGATCATCCGCGCAGCTTGTTCGGCCGCGTTGTTCTCGACCACCGCCTGGTACACCTGCGACTCCACGTAGCGCACCATCAAGCCGTCAAGCAGCTCTTTGGCGTCTGGTTCGTAGAGGTAGTCCCAGTGGTGCTTGAGTTCTTGTTCCGGGGTGGCCACCAATGGAATCAACTGCTCCACGGTAGGCTGCTGCGTCATGGTGTTGATGAACTTGTTGGATACCACGGACAGGCGGTCAATCCGGCCTTCCAGGTATGCATCCAGCATCACTTTGACGCTGCCGATCAAATCATTGATCGACGGTTCTTCACCCAGGTGGCTGATAGCTGCAACGACGTTACCGCCGAAGTTGCGGAAAAAGGCCGCACCCTTGCTACCGACCACACACAGATCGATCTCGACGCCGTTTTCACGGTTTACCGCCATGTCCTTGACCAGGGCCTTGAACAGGTTGGTATTCAAACCACCGCACAAACCACGGTCACTGCTCACCACGACATAACCGACGCGCTTAACTTCACGGTCGAGCATGAACGGGTGGCGATATTCCGGGTTGGCGTTGGCCAGATGACCAATAACCTGGCGGATACGCTCCGCGTAGGGACGGCTAGCTGCCATGCGCATTTGTGCCTTGCGCATTTTGCTGACCGCCACTTTTTCCATGGCGCTGGTGATCTTTTGCGTGCTTTTGATGCTCGCAATCTTACTGCGAATCTCTTTTGCGCCTGCCATGTAACACCTATCAGGTTAGCAAGCGGGAGCCTCGCGGCCCCCGCTGCGGCTTACCAGGTTTGGGTGGCCTTGAACTTCTCGATACCGGCTTTGATGCCAGCGTCGATGTCGTCATTGAAGTCACCCTTCACGTTGATCTTCGCCATCAATTCGGCGTGATCGCGGTTGAAGTAAGCAATCAGCGCTTGTTCAAAGCTGCCGACCTTGGTGATTTCAACGTCGGTCAGGAACCCACGCTCAGCGGCATACAGCGACAGCGCCATGTCAGCGATCGACATTGGTGCGTATTGCTTCTGCTTCATCAGCTCGGTAACGCGCTGACCATGTTCAAGTTGCTTACGGGTCGCTTCGTCCAGGTCAGAAGCGAACTGGGCGAATGCCGCCAGTTCACGGTACTGAGCCAGAGCGGTACGGATACCACCGGAGAGCTTCTTGATGATCTTGGTCTGAGCGGCACCACCCACACGGGATACCGAAACACCGGCGTTCACTGCAGGACGGATCCCGGAGTTGAACATGGCCGATTCCAGGAAGATCTGACCGTCGGTGATGGAAATCACGTTGGTCGGAACGAACGCGGAAACGTCGCCAGCCTGGGTTTCGATGATCGGCAGTGCGGTCAGGGAACCGGTTTTGCCGGTCACTGCGCCGTTGGTGAACTTCTCTACGTATTCTTCCGAAACGCGGGATGCGCGCTCCAGCAGACGGGAGTGGAGATAGAACACGTCGCCTGGGTAAGCTTCACGGCCTGGTGGACGGCGCAGCAGCAGGGAAATCTGGCGGTAAGCCACTGCTTGCTTGGACAGATCGTCATAAACGATCAGCGCGTCTTCACCGCGGTCGCGGAAGTATTCGCCCATGGTGCAACCGGAGTACGGTGCCAGGAACTGAAGTGCAGCGGATTCCGAAGCACTGGCGGCCACGACGATGGTGTTAGCCAGGGCGCCGTTTTCTTCCAGCTTGCGAACCACGTTGGCGATGGTCGATTGTTTCTGACCGATTGCTACGTAGACGCAGAAAATCCCGCTGTCTTTCTGGTTGATGATCGCGTCGATCGCCAGAGCGGTTTTACCGATCTGACGGTCACCGATGATCAGCTCACGCTGGCCACGGCCGACAGGAATCATGGCATCGACAGCCTTGTAGCCAGTCTGTACAGGCTGGTCTACCGACTTACGCCAGATCACGCCTGGAGCAACTTTCTCGACCGCATCGGTCTCGGTGTTGTTCAGCGGACCTTTGCCGTCAACTGGGTTACCCAGTGCGTCGACAACGCGACCCAGCAGTTCCTTACCAACCGGAACTTCCAGGATGCGGCCTGTGCACTTGGCGCTCATGCCTTCAGCCAGAGTCTGGTAGGAGCCCAATACAACGGCACCTACAGAGTCTTGCTCCAGGTTGAGAGCCATACCGTAGACGCCGCCCGGAAACTCGATCATCTCGCCGTACATTACGTCGGCCAGACCGTGAATCCGCACGATGCCGTCAGATACGCTGACGACAGTGCCTTCGTTACGGGCTTGGGAGGTCACATCGAGCTTGTCGATGCGGCCCTTGATAATTTCACTTATTTCGGAAGGATTGAGTTGCTGCATTGCTCTGCTGCCCCTTCAAACTCAAGATTTCAATGCTTCGGCAAGATTCGCGAGTTTGCCGCGAATCGAGCCATCGATAACCAGGTCGCCGGCGCGAATGATGACACCACCAATCAGGGTGGCATCCTCCGCAACTTGCAGGCGCACTTCCCGGTCGAGTCGTGCACTGAGAACCTTGGCGAGTTTGTCTTGCTGTTCTTGGTTCAATGCAAAAGCACTGGTCACTTCAACATCTACCGATTTCTCTTGTTCGGCCTTGTACAGGTCAAACAGAGCGGCGATCTCCGGCAGAAGCGGGAGACGGTCGTTTTCGGCAACGACGTGGATGAAGTTCTGCACTTTTACATCAAACTTGTCGCCGCACACGTCAATAAACGTGGCGGCCTTGTCTGCGCTCGTCAGTCGCGGGGCCTTGAGCACGCGCTGCATCGTGTCGTCTTGCGACACTGCTGCAGCCAGGCCGAGCATGGCTGACCAAGAGGCCAGCTGCTGGTGGGCCTGGGCGTGCTCGAAGGCTGCCTTAGCGTAAGGTCGGGCCAACGTGGTCAATTCTGCCATGATCGCCCTCGCTTAAATTTCAGCAGCCAGTTTGTTAACCAGCTCCGCGTGCGCGTTTTGATCGATTGTGGCACCCAGGATCTTCTCAGCACCGCCGACGGCCAGAGCACCCAGTTGGGCACGCAGCGCATCTTTGACACCGTTCAGTTCCTGCTCGATCTCGGCTTGAGCCTGAACCTTCACACGGTCAGCGTCGATACGGGCTTTTTCAACAGCCTCTTCAACGATCTGGTTACCGCGTTTCTTGGCTTGCTCAATGATTTCAGCTGCCTGAGCTTTCGCTTCGCGCAGTTGTTGACCCGCTTTATCTTGGGCCAACTCCAGGTCGCGAGCTGCTCGTGCGGCAGCGTCCAGTCCGTCTGCGATCTTCTTCTGACGTTCGTGCAAAGCCGCGATGACCGGAGGCCATACGAACTTCATGCAGAAAACTACAAAAATCAAGAACGCTAAGGACTGACCAATAATGGTTGCATTAATGTTCACGCCAATACCTCGCTCGTTCGTTGCACAACACACCAATCACTCGAAAAAACGAGTGATTAACCGGCGAGTTGACCAACGAAGGGGTTCGCGAAGGTGAAGAACAGAGCGATACCAACACCGATCATGGTCACGGCGTCGAGCAGGCCGGCGACGATGAACATTTTAACTTGCAGCATTGGAACCATTTCTGGCTGACGCGCGGCGCCTTCCAGGAACTTGCCGCCCAGCAGGCCGAAACCAATGGCAGTACCCAGGGCGCCCAGGCCGATCAACAGTGCAACAGCGATAGCGGTTAGACCAACTACAGTTTCCATCTTTCCTCCCGACTTTTACGTCGTATGGTTTAGGTTTTTTAGATTTTAAAGCGGTAAAACAAATCGTTTCATAGCCCTTCAGGGCTACCCTCCCGTTTGACCGGGAGGGACATCAGACTAGTCGAGACTGGTCTTAATGGTTCTCTTCGTGCGCCATCGACAGGTAAACGATGGTCAGCATCATGAAGATAAACGCCTGCAGGGTGATGATCAGGATGTGGAACACAGCCCACGCCCACTGCAGAACAATGCCCAGGCCGCTAAGCCAGAGCAGACCACTGCCGAACATCACAGCGATCAGAATGAACACCAGCTCGCCGGCATACATGTTGCCGAACAGTCGCAGAGCCAGGGAAATCGGCTTGGCGATCAGGGTTACGAATTCCAGCAGGAAGTTCACCGGGATCAGCAGGGCTTGAACGAAGATGTTCTTGCTGCCGAACGGGTGCAGGGTCAATTCGCCGATGAAGCCGCCGATGCCCTTGATCTTGATGCTGTAGAAAATGATCAACGCGAACACCGACAGGGCCATGCCCAGGGTGGCGTTAGGGTCCGTGGTCGAAACCGCACGGAATGGAATGTGATGATCGCCGGTGATCAGGATGGCCAGCTGAGGAATCCAGTCGACCGGAATCAGGTCGACGGCGTTCATCAGGAACACCCAGACGAAGATGGTCAGTGCTAACGGTGCAATCACCGCGCTACGGCCATGGAAGCTGTCTTTCACGCTGCCATCGACGAATTCGACCAATACTTCAACGAAGTTCTGCAAAGCACCTGGCTGACCGGAAGTCGCCTT
This sequence comes from Pseudomonas sp. K2I15, assembly GCF_002204795.1. Classification (GTDB taxonomy): domain Bacteria; phylum Pseudomonadota; class Gammaproteobacteria; order Pseudomonadales; family Pseudomonadaceae; genus Aquipseudomonas. The sequence continues at coordinate 80,663 of NZ_NIXO01000001.1, read as the reverse complement.
CTTTGCCGCCATGCGGAAAATCAGGACGAAGATCAGACCCAATGCGACAGACCAGCCCAGAGTATCCAGGTGGAATGCCCAGAAGCCCATTTCTTTGGCTTCTGCTGCGGTGTGGGCAAAGCCCCAGCCGCCATTGGGTAGCTGACCGAAGGTCAGGTTCTGCAAGTGGTGCTGGATATAGCCCGAAGCGGTTGTCTCTGCCATGGTTGCCTCAAACGCCCTAAGGTCTCGAAAGTCTTGTTCTCATCAGCAGGGGCGAGAACCAGCTGACCAGTTGGGTCAACACGAAGACGCCGAATACAGCTAGCGGCGCCAATGGCTTCACACCTGCAAAGGTCAGTGCAAAAAGCACTGCCGTCAAAATCAGTTTCCCCGCCTCGCCGGCATAAAAAGACCGGACGATGGCTTGGGCTGCTCGGGCGCCGGAAAACCGAAAGGCCCTGTGAGCAAAATACATATTGGGCAGCAAGGCTATCAGGCCTCCGCAGAGTCCTGAATACCCGGCTACGACTCCATACCAATACCAGAGCGCCAAAGAGGCGATCAGTAAAATGACAAATTGAGCCACTAATACCGGGAAAACGGCCAAGCGATGGAACGGCAACGTGTTTGGCGTGCGGGTTTCCATCACTCTTGCTCCTCAATGGTCGGCTGCCGGAAATCAATAACTTGGCATAATTTGTGCCGACAAAATGCGCGCAGAGTATAGGGGCGGTTCTGCCCCTATTCAACTGCCGGGTAGTGATTTCCGACTGCGCGCTACACAAGCAATTGTTTCAGCGGATGTGGGCAAGGACGCCCTGAAGCTCATCCAGTGAGTTATATCCGATGACCAATTGCCCTTTGCCTTTCTTGCCATGGCGAATTTGCACCGCAGAGCCTAGGCGTTCGGCCAGGCGCTGCTCCAGGCGTGCAATATCCGGATCAGGTTTGGCAGTTTCGACCGGTGCAGGTTTGCCACTGAGCCACTGGCGAACCAGGGCCTCGGTCTGACGAACGGTGAGGCCTCGTGCGACAACGTGTCGCGCCCCCTCAACCTGTTGATTTTCCGGCAAACCGAGCAAAGCACGGGCATGACCCATTTCCAGGTCACCATGGGAAAGCATGGTTTTGATGACTTCCGGCAGTGCAATCAGGCGCAGCAGGTTGGACACGGTCACGCGGGACTTGCCCACCGCGTCCGCAACTTCCTGCTGAGTCAGTTTGAATTCCTGCTGCAAACGCTGCAGGGCGATCGCTTCCTCGATCGGATTGAGGTCTTCACGCTGGATGTTCTCGATCAACGCCATGGCGATGGCGGTTTCATCAGGCACATCGCGCACCATCGCCGGGATGGTTTCCTTGCCAGCCTGTTGGCTGGCGCGCCAGCGGCGTTCGCCGGCGATGATTTCAAAGCGGCCAGCACCAATCGGGCGTACCACGATCGGCTGCATCACACCCTGGGCCTTGATCGAGTTCGCCAATTCTTCCAGCGCCTGCGGGTCCATGTCCCGGCGGGGCTGGTATTTGCCGCGCTGGATCAGGTCCAGCGGCAGGTGCTGCAGCTCACGCTCGTCGGCCTGCACCGCTTGCTCTTCAAGGGTCGTGACAGTCGGACCACTCAACAGTGCATCCAGTCCACGTCCGAGACCTCGTTTCTTGACGGCCATGGGGATTCCTTAAGTTGGCTGGGCTGCAGCGGTGCGAGAATTGCGGCGTTGACGGCGAACCATCTCGCCAGCCAGTGCCAGGTAGGCAATGGCGCCGCGGGATGACTTGTCATACGCCAGCGCGGGCATGCCATAGCTTGGCGCTTCTGCCAGGCGGATGTTGCGTGGAATCACGGTGTCGTACAACTGATCGCCGAAGTGTTCCTTGAGCTGCGCCGACACATCGTTCATCAGGCTCAGGCGCGGGTCATACATGGTCCGCAGCAGGCCTTCGATTTGCAGGTTCGGGTTGAGCAGCTCGGCAATACGCTTGATGTTATCCACAAGGTCGCTCAACCCTTCGAGCGCGAAGTACTCGCACTGCATGGGGATAATCACCCCGTCGGCTGCGACCAGTGCGTTCAACGTCAGCATCGACAGCGACGGTGGGCAGTCGATCAAAATGTAGTCGTAATTCTCGCGGATCGGCGCCAAGGCGCTGCGCAGACGGCTTTCTTTCATCTGCATTTCCAGCAGCACCACTTCCGCCGCAGTCAAATCGCGGTTGGCCGGCAGCAGTTGATAACCGCCGTGCTCGGAGAAGTGCATGGCCTGGGCCAGGTCGCACTCGCCAATCAGCAAGTCGTAGACCGAGTTTTCCAGGCCGTGTTTATCCACACCGCTACCCATGGTGGCGTTGCCCTGTGGATCGAGATCGATCAACAGCACCCGACGCTTGGTAGCGACAAGGGATGCTGCGAGGTTGATGCAGGTGGTGGTTTTGCCCACGCCACCTTTCTGGTTCGCTATCGCGAATACCTTAGCCATTCTTGCTTGTGTTCCCAATCATGCCGTGCGGCGCAGTATCAGCAGATGGCGTTGGCCTTGGCAACCGGGTACGGCCAAGGCGTGTTCGCTATCGAGGTGGAAGTCTGCCGGCAATGCTAACAGCTCGTCGCTTGGATGAACGCCCTTCATTGCCAGCCAACGGGTATCGCGGTCGCCGAGGTGGCGGGTCCAGTTGCTGAAGTTCTCCATGCTGCTGAACGCCCGGGAAACAATTCCGTTGAAAGGCTGCTGCGGCGTGAAGGCTTCGACACGACTGTGGATAACTTGCAGGTTATCCAGCTTGAGTTCGAGTTTGACCTGGGTCAGGAAGCGGGTTTTCTTGCCGTTGCTGTCCAGGCACGTCACTTGCGACTCGGGAAACAGGATCGCCAACGGTATGCCGGGCATACCGCCGCCGCTGCCAACGTCGAGCCAGCGGCCGTTTTCGATAAACGGCATCACGCTGAGGCTGTCGAGCAAATGGCGAGAGACCATTTCGTCCGGATCACGCACCGCAGTGAGGTTGTAAGCCTTGTTCCATTTGATCAACAGGGCCAGATAACCCAGCATTAGCTCGTGCTGGGCTTCGGTCAGGTTGACGCCAAGCTGGCGAGCACCTGTGGATAACTCTTCGGAGTGTTGCGAGGTGACCAACGAACTCAAGCGCTTTGCTCCAACTGACGGCCCGCGCCGCGTTTTTTCAAATGAATCATCAACAGCGAAATGGCTGCCGGCGTGACGCCCGGGATTCGGGACGCCTGGCCCAGGGTCTCTGGCCGAGTTATCCCCAGCTTGCCTTGAATCTCTTTCGACAGACCGGAAATGTTTGTGTAATCGATATCCACAGGCAGCTTGGTGTCTTCGCTGGCCCGCAGACGAGCGATCTCATCCTGCTGGCGGTCGATGTAACCGGCGTACTTGGTCTTGATTTCGACCTGCTCGGCGACCTGTGGATCTTCTGCGCCGCCGCCGGTTACCGAGATCAGACCAGCGTAGTCGATTTCCGGACGGGACAGCAGATTCAGCAAGTTGTATTCGTGAGTCAGCGGCGTGCCGAATTTTTCGGCAATCGCATCGCCTTGCTCGGTGCCCGGGCGAACCCAGGTACTTTTCAGGCGTTGCTCTTCCAGATCGATGCTTTCGCGTTTTTTGCAGAAGGCAGCCCAACGAGCGTCGTCGACCAGGCCCAGCTCGCGACCTTTTTCGGTCAAGCGCAGGTCGGCGTTGTCTTCGCGCAGGATCAGGCGGTATTCGGCCCGGGATGTAAACATCCGGTACGGTTCCTGGGTTCCAAGGGTAATCAGGTCGTCGACCAACACCCCGATGTACGCCTCATCGCGACGTGGGCACCAGCTGTCTTTGCCCTGTGCACGCAATGCAGCGTTGGCCCCGGCCAGCAAACCCTGGGCGCCGGCTTCTTCGTAACCGGTGGTGCCGTTGATTTGGCCAGCGAAGAACAAACCGCCGATAACCTTGGTTTCCAGGCTGTATTTCAGGTCACGCGGGTCGAAGTAGTCGTACTCGATGGCGTAACCAGGCCGCACGATGTGCGCATTTTCCATACCGCGAATCGATTGCACGATCTGGATTTGCACGTCGAACGGCAGGGAAGTGGAAATCCCGTTCGGGTACAGCTCGTGGGTAGTCAAACCTTCCGGTTCGATGAAGACCTGGTGGCTTTCCTTGTCGGCAAAGCGGTGGATCTTGTCTTCAATCGACGGGCAGTAGCGCGGACCAATACCTTCGATTACCCCGGAATACATCGGCGAACGGTCGAGGTTCGCGGCAATGATTTCGTGGGTGCGGGCGTTGGTGTGGGTAATCCAGCAACTGACCTGTTTCGGATGTTGTTCCTTGGAGCCCATGAACGACATCACCGGGATCGGTGTATCGCCAGCCTGCTCGGTCATCACCGAGAAATCCACCGAACGGCCATCGATACGCGGCGGTGTGCCGGTTTTCAGGCGACCGACACGCAGTGGCAGTTCGCGAAGGCGCTGAGCCAAGGCGATGGACGGCGGATCACCGGCACGGCCACCGGAATAGTTCTGCATACCGATGTGGATAAGTCCGCCGAGGAACGTGCCGGTGGTCAACACCACGGATTCTGCGAAGAAACGCAGGCCCATTTGCGTCACAACACCGCGTACCTGGTCCTGTTCGACGATCAGGTCATCGGCGGCCTGTTGAAATATCCACAGGTTCGGCTGGTTTTCCAGGGTTTCACGGACAGCGGCCTTGTACAGGATCCGGTCGGCTTGAGCACGAGTGGCTCGCACCGCCGGGCCTTTGCGGCTGTTCAATACGCGAAATTGAATACCACCCTTATCGGTAGCCATGGCCATCGCGCCGCCCAGGGCATCGATTTCCTTGACCAGATGGCTTTTGCCAATCCCGCCAATCGCGGGGTTGCAGCTCATGGCGCCGAGGGTTTCCACGTTATGCGTCAGCAACAGGGTTTTTGCCCCCATGCGTGCAGACGCCAGTGCTGCCTCGGTACCGGCATGACCGCCGCCGATGACGATCACTTCAAAACGGGAAGGGAAATCCACCACGCACCTCGTGCCTGCTTCTGTAGGTAATTAGGAATGAGCGTTCGAGATCAGGTTTTCGAACGAGTCGGCAAGTATAGGGACTTCGCCGTTCCTAAAGAACCCTTTGCACAAAATTTAACCAGCTGTGGATGAATCACAGACAATAGAAATTAAAAGAGAGAAATTTATTAAATCTTTGTTTTTATGTTTATTTCTACTGAGGCCTGTTTCTGTGGATAGATCTCTACAGGTCTTTATTTACGTTATGTACAGAGATTCAAAAGTCTGTGGTTAGGTGCCAAGGAGGCCCTTGGATAAGTGGTTTAAGCCTGTGGATTAAACAGGTGGTTATCCACAGAGGGGTTTTTACTCAGGTTTTAAGCCCTGTTATCAACTGGGCACAGGGGCGGTTATTCACAGGGCTTAATCCACAGAAAAGCGTCCACTGAGGCAAATCCCAGGCGCAAAAATGCCGTCGCAACGGTCGCGTTATTCAGAAAAGAGAATTGAATGCCCTGAAACGGGCAGAACAGACAGGCGCGAATGGCCTGTCTGGGGGACTAAGGAATGGTTATTTACCGATGCAGAAGCTGGAAAAGATCCTTCCCAGCAGATCATCGGAGCTGAAAGCGCCGGTAATCTCACCCAACAACTGTTGGGCCTGGCGCAAATCTTCAGCCAGAAGCTCACCCGCCCCTGCCAGGGTCAACTGCGCCCTGCCGTGCTCCAGGGCCGAGCTGGCATGACGCAACGCTTCCAGGTGCCTGCGGCGAGCACTGAAGCTGCTTTCCGAGGTCTGCTCGTAGCCCATGCAGGCCTTAAGGTGATCGCGCAGCAACTCCAAGCCATCACCCGCCGACTTGGCGCTGAGGCTGATCGTCACATGGCCATCCTCGCTGACTTCCAGGGCAATCGCCTCGCCCGTCAGGTCGGCCTTGTTACGAATCAGCGTGACCTTGGCCGGGTCTGGCCGTTGCTCGAGGAATTCTGGCCAAAGCGCGAATGGATCTGCTGCTTCTGGCGCAGTGGCATCCACCACCAGCAGCACGCGATCGGCTTCTGTGATGGCCTTCAACGCGCGTTCCACACCGATCTTTTCCACCTGGTCATCGGTGTCACGCAGCCCCGCCGTGTCCACCACGTGCAGTGGCATGCCATCAATGTGGATATGTTCGCGCAAGATATCCCGCGTAGTGCCGGCAATCTCGGTGACGATGGCCGCTTCACGCCCGGCCAGAGCGTTCAGAAGGCTCGACTTGCCAGCGTTGGGGCGGCCGGCAATCACCACAGTCATACCGTCACGCAGCAAGGCACCTTGCCCTGCTTCACGCAGTACTGTGGATAACTCGTCGCGGACTTTATCCAGCATCGCGAGGACATGGCCATCGGCGAGGAAGTCGATTTCTTCCTCCGGGAAATCAATCGCTGCCTCAACGTAGATACGCAAACTGATCAGTTGCTCGGTGAGGTTATGCACACGCAGGGAAAACGCGCCCTGCAACGAGCGCAACGCATTACGCGCGGCTTGTGCAGAACTGGCTTCGATCAGGTCGGCAATCGCTTCGGCCTGGGCCAGGTCGAGTTTGTCGTTGAGAAACGCTCGTTCGCTGAATTCACCCGGGCGTGCCAAGTGGCAACCCAGTTGCAGGCAACGCTGCAGCAGCATATCCAGGACGATCGGGCCGCCATGGCCTTGCAGTTCCAGGACATCTTCACCGGTGAACGAATTCGGTCCCGGGAAATAAAGGGCAATACCTTCATCCAGCACCTCTTCATCGGCGCCTAGAAAAGGCCCGTAATGCGCATACCGCGGCTTCAGCTCCCGCCCACTGATGGCTTGGGCGGCCACGCTGGCGAGCGGTCCGGAAATACGAACGATACCGACACCACCACGACCTTGAGCGGTGGCGACAGCGGCGATGGTTTCACGAGGAGCGCTCATGGCGGGTACCCGGCTAAAAGTGACGGAAAGCAAAACGCCCCACTAGGGGGCGTCTTGAGTGGTGTTATCCACAGAGTAAATTACGCCTCGGCTTTTTTGGTAGCCGCTTCGATTTTACGTGTGATGTACCACTGTTGGGAGATCGACAAGCAGTTGTTGACCACCCAGTACAGCACCAGACCAGCCGGGAACCACAGGAAGAAGAAGGTGAAGATGATTGGCATCATTTTCATTACCTTGGCCTGCATCGGGTCCGGAGGCGTCGGGTTCAGACGCTGCTGGATGAACATGGTCGCGCCCATGATGATCGGCAGGATAAAGAACGGGTCTTTGATCGACAGGTCAGTTATCCACAGCATGAACGGTGCCTGGCGCATTTCCACGCTTTCCAGGAGTACCCAGTACAGCGACAGGAACACCGGCATCTGCACCAGAATCGGCAAGCATCCACCCAGCGGGTTGATCTTCTCTTTCTTGTACAGCTCCATCATGGCCTGCGACATTTTCTGCCGGTCATCACCATGTTGTTCTTTCAACGCGGCCAGTTTCGGGGCCACGGCACGCATACGTGCCATCGACTTGTAGCTGGCAGCCGACAGTGGGAAGAAGATCCCCTTGATCAGCATGGTCAGCAGGATGATCGAGAAGCCCCAGTTACCGACGATGCTGTGGATATGTTGCAGCAGCCAGAAGATAGGCTGGGCAATGAACCACAAAATGCCGTAATCCACAGTCAGCTCCAGACCTGGGGATAACTCTTTGAGGACTGCCTGGCTCTTAGGGCCGGCATACAAAGTAGCGCTGGCTTCAGCCTTGGCACCTGGAGCGACGGTCAACGTCGGGCCAGTAAAGCCAATGATGTAGTTACCTTGGCTGTCTTTGCGGGTTTGAACCAGGTTGGCATCACCCTTGTTCGGGATCCATGCGGTCACGAAGTAGTGTTGCAACCAGGCAACCCAGCCACCTTGAACAGTTTCTTTCAGCGCGCCCTTGTCGATATCTTTCATCGACACTTTTTTGTACGGCTCGTTACTTGTCCACAGGGCGGCGCCCAGGTAAGTCGCGGTGCCGGTGGCGGTGCTGGAAGAAGGATCGGCGCTGTTATCACGCTTGAGCTGGGCAAACAGGTTGCCAGTCCAGGCCTTTGCGCTGGTGTTGTCGATCAGATAAGTGACTTTCAGATCGTACAAACCGCGGGTAAAGCTGAAACGCTTGATGTAGTTGACGCCGTCGTGACTGAATTTCAGGTCAACGTTCAACTGGTTCTGGCCATCAGCCAGTTGATAAGTCTTCTGTTCGGTCGAATAAACCGGACGACCGGTAGCACGAGCATCCGGACCGTCGGTGCCGGTCAGGCCACTTTGCGCCAGATATACCCGTTCGCCGCCGTTATCGAACAACTGGAACGGAACATCCGGATGGTCTTGGCGACGTGGATACAGCGGCAGTTTCAACTGGGCGATGTCACCACCCTGTGGATCGATAGCCAGGTCCAGCACATCCGTTTTTACGTGGATGAGGTCTTTATTGGTGACGACCGGGGTTTCTACCGGGGTGCTGGTATCGGCATTCGCGCTGGGTACATCGGCACTGGCGGCAGCATTGTTACCCAGTGGCGTGTCCGGAATAGCAGGCGCCGACTGATTGGTAGCAACATTCTGAGTCGGCAGGGCAGCTTGGCCATAATCCTGGTTCCACTTAAGAACCATAGAGTAGGACACGATTGCCAGGGCGACGATCAGGATCGTGCGTTTAATATCCATGATTACTCGGCCATCGAAGAAGAACGGGAGGTAGGGATAGGTGGAACCGGGTCATAACCACCGGGATTCCACGGATGACAGCGACCTAAACGACGAAAGGTCAGCCAGCCACCGCGCAGAAGGCCATGATTTTCTATGGCTTCCAACGCGTAGCAGGAACAACTGGGGTAGAAACGACAGTGGTTTGCCATCAGGGGACTAATGGCATAGCGGTAAAACTGGATCGGAACGAGGGCCAGTTTACGCATCAGTACTGTCTACCCCTACAGTTTCGGTGCTGACAGCTGGTGCTGGCTTGTTGGTACGAGCCAAACGTTTCCAGAGCTTGCCGAAATGCTGAATCAATTCGGGGTTTTCTACGTCCCCCAAGCCTTTGCGCGCGACGATAACAATATCCCAACCAACCAGAGTGTCCTGGTGGAGGCGAAACGATTCGCGCATCAGACGCTTGAGGCGATTGCGCTCAACGGAGAGCTTTACGCTCTTCTTGCCGATCACCAACCCGAGACGGGGGTGATCCAGATCGTTGTTACGCGCAAGGAGCAGGAGATTTTTCCCCGGAACCTTGCCGGTGGGGGAGTCAAAGACTGCCTTGAAATGCCGGGGGGTTAGCAGACGCTTTTCCCGACTGAAGTCCTGACTCACCACCAGTACCGGATTATCAAACTGCCAGACGCGCACGACCTTTGGCGCGGCGACGCGACAGGACTGCACGGCCGTTCTTGGTGGCCATGCGAGCACGGAAGCCGTGAGTACGGGCGCGTTTGATGGTGCTTGGTTGGAAAGTACGTTTCATGGCGTGTTACCTGGTTCGTCCACAACGGGCCGGAATGGCCCCCGTTTTAAGAGACCGGCGATTCTAGAGAAAGCAAGCCTCTAGGTCAATTTCCAACCAGCTTTTCCTTTAATTAGATCTCTGGAGGCATCTGGACCGAATCCGGACGGTTTGGCTTTCACGAGCAATGCCATAGATATAAAAATAAAGAAGGAAGTTATTTAAAGCTTTTCTGTAAAGCTTATAAAAGCTAGGGAGGCGTTCTTCTGTGGATAACTGCCTTGAGGCCATATTCCACGTGATGTACAGAGAATGACAACACGGGGGAGAAACGGTGCTCTGCCTGTGCTGCGCTATCGGATAAGCTGTGTGTGGAATGGCTACTTATCCACAGGCCAGTTACCCACAGACTTTCGACCCCACTTGTACAACGGGCTTAGGGTCGCTTATCCACAGAGCTTATGCACAGACCATTTGTCGCCTTTTTTACGGTTAAGGCATTGATTCTTGGCGCCCTGTGAGCAACCTACATGTGGATAAGTGGACGGCTGGCCGCTACAATGGCGGCTGTTTTTGCCTCACCGGCTTTCAACTTAGGGGATATCCGTGTCAGTGGAACTTTGGCAGCAGTGCGTGGAGCTTTTGCGCGATGAGCTGCCTGCCCAGCAATTCAACACCTGGATCCGTCCGCTACAGGTCGAAGCCGAAGGCGACGAGTTGCGTGTCTACGCACCTAATCGTTTTGTTCTCGACTGGGTCAACGAGAAATACCTGAGCCGCGTTCTCGAATTGCTCGATGAACATGGCAACGGGCTTGCTCCGGTGCTCTCCTTGTTAATAGGCAGCAAACGCAGCTCGGCACCTCGTGCTGCGCCGAATGCACCGTTGGCAGCGAGCGCCTCGCAGGCCCAGGCCGCTGCGGCACCTGTTAACAACTCGCCAGCACCTGTTGCCCAGACGCCTTCGAAATCCTCGTCGCAGAAAAATGCGCCTATAAATGAAGAGCCGTCCCGCGACAGCTTTGACCCAATGGCCGGCGCCAGCTCCCAACAGGCCCCGGTTCGTGCTGAACAGCGCACCGTCCAGGTAGAAGGTGCGCTCAAGCACACCAGTTACCTGAACCGCACGTTCACCTTTGAGAACTTTGTCGAAGGTAAATCCAACCAGTTGGCCCGCGCGGCTGCCTGGCAGGTCGCCGACAACCCCAAGCACGGTTACAACCCGCTCTTCCTTTATGGTGGCGTTGGCTTGGGTAAAACTCACTTGATGCACGCTGTGGGTAACCACCTATTAAAGAAAAACCCGAATGCCAAGGTCGTGTACCTGCACTCGGAGCGGTTCGTTGCCGACATGGTCAAGGCACTGCAGCTCAACGCGATCAACGAGTTCAAACGGTTCTACCGTTCTGTTGACGCCTTGCTGATCGATGACATTCAATTTTTCGCCCGCAAGGAACGTTCCCAGGAAGAGTTTTTCCACACGTTCAACGCATTGCTTGAAGGTGGCCAGCAGGTCATCTTGACCAGTGACCGTTATCCGAAGGAAATCGAAGGCCTGGAAGAGCGTCTGAAGTCGCGCTTCGGTTGGGGCCTGACCGTTGCGGTAGAGCCGCCGGAGCTGGAAACCCGCGTCGCGATCCTGATGAAAAAGGCCGACCAGGCTAAGGTTGACCTGCCTCACGACGCCGCGTTCTTCATCGCCCAGCGCATCCGTTCCAACGTGCGTGAGCTGGAAGGCGCGCTCAAGCGGGTCATTGCTCACTCGCACTTCATGGGCCGCGACATCACCATCGAGCTGATTCGCGAATCCCTGAAAGACCTGTTGGCGTTGCAAGACAAGCTGGTGAGTGTGGATAACATCCAGCGCACCGTGGCCGAGTACTACAAGATCAAGATTTCCGACCTGCTGTCCAAGCGCCGCTCGCGTTCGGTAGCACGCCCCCGTCAGGTGGCGATGGCGCTCTCCAAAGAGCTGACCAACCACAGCCTGCCGGAAATTGGTGATGTGTTTGGCGGTCGCGACCACACCACGGTCTTGCACGCGTGCCGCAAGATCAACGAACTTAAGGAATCCGACGCGGATATTCGCGAGGACTACAAGAACCTGCTGCGTACACTGACTACTTGATGAACACCAGCGCAGCTTATTAAGGCAAGGGACTAGACCATGCATTTCACCATTCAACGCGAAGCCCTGTTGAAACCCCTGCAACTGGTCGCAGGCGTCGTCGAGCGCCGACAGACCTTGCCGGTGCTTTCCAACGTATTGCTGGTTGTCGAAGGCCAGCAACTGTCCTTGACCGGTACCGACCTGGAAGTAGAGCTGGTCGGTCGTGTCCAGCTGGAAGAGCCCGCCGAACCTGGCGAGATCACCGTGCCGGCGCGCAAGCTGATGGACATCTGCAAAAGCTTGCCCAACGATGCGCTGATCGACATCAAGGTTGATGAGCAGAAGTTGGTGGTCAAGGCTGGTCGCAGTCGTTTCACCCTGTCGACCTTGCCGGCCAACGACTTTCCGACCGTGGAAGAAGGTCCTGGCTCGCTGACGTGCAGCCTGGAACAAAGCAGGCTACGCCGTTTGATCGAGCGCACCAGCTTCGCCATGGCCCAGCAGGACGTGCGTTATTACCTGAACGGCATGCTGCTGGAAGTCTCCGAAGGCATCATCCGCGCCGTAGCCACCGACGGTCACCGTCTGGCCATGTGCTCGATGAAAGCCGATATCGGTCAGCCGGATCGCCACCAGGTGATTGTGCCGCGTAAAGGTATTCTGGAACTAGCACGTCTGCTGACCGAGCCGGACGGCAATGTCAGCATCGTTCTGGGCCAGCACCACATTCGCGCGACCACCGGTGAGTTCACCTTCACGTCCAAGCTGGTTGACGGCAAGTTCCCGGATTACGAGCGCGTACTGCCTAAAGGCGGCGACAAGCTGGTGATCGGTGATCGTCAGGCCCTGCGTGAAGCGTTCAGCCGTACCGCTATTCTTTCCAACGAGAAGTACCGCGGTATTCGCCTGCAATTGGCCAACGGCCAACTGAAAATCCAGGCCAACAACCCGGAACAGGAAGAAGCGGAAGAAGAAGTGGGCGTCGACTACAACGGCGGCAACCTCGAAATCGGCTTCAACGTCAGCTACTTGCTGGACGTGCTGGGCGTGATGACCACCGAGCAGGTTCGCCTGATTCTGTCCGACTCCAACAGCAGCGCCCTGGTACAAGAATCCGACAACGATGACTCGGCTTACGTTGTCATGCCGATGCGCCTGTAACCATGTTCAGCAGAAGCTAGATGTCCCTCAGTCGCGTCTCGGTCACCGCGGTGCGCAATTTGCACCCGGTGACCTTCTCCCCTTCCCCCCGCATCAATATTCTCCACGGCGCCAACGGCAGTGGCAAAACCAGCGTGCTGGAAGCCATTCACCTGCTGGGGCTGGCCCGTTCCTTTCGCAGTGCTCGCCTGTTACCGGTGATTCAGTACGAACAACTGGCGTGCACGGTATTTGGCCAAGTCGAATTGGCGGAAGGCGGTCATAGCAGCCTAGGGATATCCCGTGATCGCCAAGGGGAGTTTCAGATCCGCATCGACGGGCAGAATGCTCGCAGTGCCGCGCAACTGGCGGAAATCCTGCCACTGCAATTGATCAACCCGGACAGCTTCCGCTTATTGGAAGGTGCGCCAAAAATCCGCAGGCAATTCCTCGATTGGGGAGTGTTCCACGTGGAACCGCGTTTCATGGCCACTTGGCAGCGCCTGCAGAAGGCCCTGCGGCAGCGGAACTCATGGCTGCGGCATGGTACACTTGACGCCGCTTCGCAAGCTGCTTGGGACCGGGAACTGTGCCTGGCCAGCGCTGAAATAGATGAATACCGCCGCGCCTATATCAAAGCCTTGAAACCAGTCTTTGAGCAGACCTTGAGCGAGTTACTTGAACTCGAGGGGCTGACGTTGAGCTACTACCGTGGTTGGGACAAAGACCGGGAACTGAGTGCAGTGCTCGCGACGTCCTTACAGCGGGATCAGCAAATTGGTCACACCCAGGCCGGACCACAACGCGCTGATTTGCGCCTTAGATTGGGCGCACATAATGCCGCGGACATCTTGTCCCGCGGTCAGCAGAAGTTGGTGGTCTGTGCTCTGCGTATCGCCCAAGGGCATCTGGTTAGCCAGGCCCGGCGCGGGCAATGTATTTATCTGGTGGATGACTTGCCGTCTGAACTGGACGAGCAGCACCGCCGCGCGTTATGCCGCTTGTTGGAAGACTTACGCTGCCAGGTGTTTATCACCTGTGTAGACCACGAATTATTGAGGGAAGGCTGGCAGACGGAAACGCCAGTCGCTTTGTTCCACGTGGAACAAGGCCGTATCACCCAGACCCACGACCATCGGGAGTGAAGGCATGAGCGAAGAAAATACGAATACGTACGACTCGACCAGCATTAAAGTGCTTAAAGGTTTGGATGCCGTACGCAAACGTCCCGGTATGTACATCGGTGATACCGATGATGGCAGCGGTCTGCACCACATGGTGTTCGAGGTGGTCGATAACTCGATCGACGAAGCTTTGGCCGGTCACTGCGACGACATTAGCATCATCATCCACCCGGACGAATCCATCACCGTGCGCGACAACGGTCGCGGCATTCCGGTAGATGTGCATAAAGAAGAAGGCGTATCGGCGGCAGAGGTCATCATGACCGTGCTCCACGCCGGCGGTAAGTTCGACGACAACTCCTATAAAGTCTCCGGCGGTTTGCACGGTGTAGGTGTTTCCGTGGTGAACGCCCTCTCCGAACTGCTGGTGCTGACCGTGCGTCGCAGCGGCAAGATCTGGGAGCAGACCTACGTTCACGGCGTTCCGCAAGAACCGATGAAAATCGTCGGTGAAAGCGAAACCACCGGTACCCAGATTCACTTCCGTCCTTCCGACGAAACCTTCAAGAACATCCACTTCAGCTGGGACATCCTGGCCAAGCGAATTCGTGAACTGTCCTTCCTCAACTCCGGTGTGGGTATCGTCCTCAAGGATGAGCGCAGCGGCAAGGAAGAGCTGTTCAAGTACGAAGGCGGCCTGCGTGCATTCGTTGAATACCTGAACACCAACAAGACTCCGGTCAACCAGGTGTTCCACTTCAATGTTCAGCGTGAAGACGGCATCGGCGTGGAAATCGCTTTGCAGTGGAACGACAGCTTCAACGAGAACCTGTTGTGCTTCACCAACAACATTCCTCAGCGCGATGGCGGTACTCACCTGGTGGGCTTCCGTTCCGCACTGACGCGTAACCTGAACACCTACATCGAAGCGGAAGGCCTGGCGAAGAAGCACAAAGTCGCCACCACCGGTGACGATGCCCGTGAAGGCCTGACTGCGATTATTTCGGTCAAGGTTCCGGATCCGAAGTTCAGCTCCCAGACCAAAGACAAGCTGGTGTCTTCCGAAGTGAAGACTGCCGTTGAACAGGAAATGGGCAAGTACTTCTCCGACTTCCTGCTGGAAAACCCGAACGAAGCCAAGCTGGTTGTCGGCAAGATGATCGACGCGGCGCGGGCGCGTGAAGCGGCGCGTAAAGCCCGTGAGATGACCCGTCGTAAAGGTGCGCTGGATATCGCTGGCCTGCCAGGCAAACTGGCTGACTGCCAGGAGAAAGACCCTGCTCTCTCCGAACTGTACCTGGTGGAAGGTGACTCTGCTGGCGGTTCCGCCAAGCAGGGTCGTAACCGTCGTACCCAGGCCATCCTGCCGTTGAAGGGTAAGATCCTCAACGTCGAGAAGGCACGTTTCGACAAGATGATTTCCTCGCAGGAAGTCGGCACCTTGATCACCGCCCTGGGCTGTGGCATCGGCCGCGATGAATACAACATCGACAAGCTGCGCTATCACAACATCATCATCATGACCGATGCTGACGTCGACGGTTCTCACATCCGTACCTTGCTGCTGACGTTCTTCTTCCGTCAATTGCCGGAGCTGATCGAGCGTGGCTACATCTACATCGCACAGCCGCCGTTGTACAAAGTGAAAAAGGGCAAGCAAGAGCAATACATCAAAGACGACGACGCCATGGAAGAGTACATGACGCAGTCGGCCCTGGAAGATGCGAGCCTGCACTTGAACGACGAAGCCCCGGGCATCTCCGGTGAAGCGTTGGAGCGTCTGGTAAACGACTTCCGCATGGTGATGAAGACCCTCAAGCGTTTGTCGCGCCTGTACCCTCAGGAGCTGACCGAGCACTTCATCTACCTGCCAGCCGTCAGCCTGGAGCAGTTGGGCGATCACGCCCACATGCAGAATTGGCTGGCCCAGTATGAAGTCCGTCTGCGTACCGTCGAAAAATCCGGCCTGGTTTACAAAGCCAGCCTGCGTGAAGACCGTGAACGTAACGTGTGGCTGCCAGAGGTCGAGCTGATCTCCCACGGCCTGTCGAACTACGTCACCTTCAACCGCGACTTCTTCGGCAGCAACGATTACAAGACGGTTGTGACCCTCGGCGCCCAACTGAGCACCCTGCTGGACGACGGTGCTTACATTCAGCGTGGCGAGCGCAAGAAAGCGGTCAAAGAGTTCAAGGAAGCCCTGGACTGGTTGATGGCTGAAAGCACCAAGCGTCACACCATTCAGCGATACAAAGGTCTGGGCGAAATGAACCCGGATCAGCTGTGGGAAACCACCATGGACCCAGCTCAGCGTCGCATGCTGCGTGTGACCATCGAAGACGCCATTGGCGCGGATCAGATCTTCAACACCCTGATGGGTGATGCGGTCGAGCCTCGTCGTGACTTCATCGAGAGCAACGCCCTGGCGGTGTCCAACCTGGACTTCTGATCAGGTTGTAGCGCGAAATAAAAAAGGCCAACGCTTAGCGTTGGCCTTTTTTATTGGGTAGAAGATGGGGTTTTATAAATGCTCCACGTGGAACATCTCACTCATCGGAGGCTGCTGTCACACTCTCCAACCGATACCCATACCCGTAGATAGTCAGCAACTGCCAACCCCTATCCGCCGTCAGCCCCAGTTTATTCCGCAGCCGATAGATATGTGTATCCAGCGGCCGTGACGACACCATCTCTTCATGGGACCAGAATCGCTCGTACAGATATTCCCGAGACAGCGGCCGCGCCAGATTCTCGAACAGGCACCGAGCCAGGCGGTATTCGCGCTCCGTCAGGCTGATGGGTTTCCCTGCCCTGCTCACTGTGAGTTCAGCATCATCGAAGGTCAGGTCGTTGAAGGTCAGCACTTCGCTGGCCGCGGATTTTTGCAGGCCATGGCGCCGTAGCACGGCATTGACGCGGGCCTTCAGTTCGTTGGGACGAAACGGCTTGCTGACGTAATCATCCGCGCCACTGTTCAACGCCTGGACGATATCGCTCTCGGCATCGCGGCTGGTGAGCATGATGGCGGCAGGCGGCGCTTCCATGTGCTCGCGGGTCCAGCGCAGCAAAGCCAGGCCGCTGAGGTCGGGCAGTTGCCAGTCAAGGATCAGCAGGTCGAAGGTCTCCCGGCGCAGTTGGCGCAGCAGGTCTTCTCCACGCTCGAAGCAGTGCAGGGTCCATGGCTGATCCGCAGCGGTGGGGATTTGTCGCAGTGTCTGTTCCACCCGCCGCAGTTCAGCAGGTTCGTCATCCAGTATTGCGACACGCATGGCAGGGTCCTTTCTTATTGAAGAATGCGGGCGTTGAATCTGAACAATTATGGCCAGATTCTCAGGCCCTTTGAATCTCTCGGTACGCTGATATCAAATGGCCGGAAGCCATTGGAAATCGTCTATACCCGAGCTGGGAAGATACCGGCTCGAGACCTTCAGGAAAAGGATCAATGGCAATCTGGTTTTATGCTGTTTCGAGACGCGTGACCGTTCTGGACAAGGTTAATGTATGGGGGCGACTGGCATTGGTAGTGATGGCGGCAACCTTGGGGACGGAAACAGTGGGAGCGTCCAAACCGATAGCGCCTTTGCCGTTCGATAAGCGCCAGACCTTGAGTGAACCCGGCGATAGTATGGGCTTCGCCAGCTCACCGTTTCAGCAGCTCAGCGAACCACAGCAGAGCCAACGGTGGGTATTTTAAGCAGCACCAAATCTGAACAAATGTTGCGAATCGATCCGATGCACCTATGTTGTAGGTAAATTCGCTGTTGCTGGATGACACACGGATTGGAGCGAGGGAAGTGCTCCGACACAGGGAAGTGTCATCTTCTGCAATGGATTCCACCCCCAGACATTTCGGCTATCGACTGCGATACCTCATCGAGTATCGTAGACGGTACTCAGGTCTTCCCGCTGCAAGACGCTTTCTGAAAGTGCTTTCTGATGACCCATTAGAACTAGAATCTTGATGAGCGCCATGACCTTTTTCCCCTGCCGATTCCGTTTTGCCGTTTCTACCCTGCTGGGCTCTGGTTTGATCGTTGCGCTTGGCGTAGTGAGTCTGCCGGCTTTTGCACGTCCCGCCCCTCCCCGCGCGCCCTATATCGACGACAACCAAATGTGCCGCGCGCAGCCTCTGCCGGCGGTGGTGCAGCACCTGACAGGCGAAGCCTGGAAACTGGATGCCAAGGGTGTGTCCACTGCCCTGGAAGAAGGCATGGTCATCGATGAACAAGAGAGCGTAAAAACCGCGCCTGCCGCGTTTGTCAGCCTGTTGCTGGGGGACGGTTCGCGGATCGTCTTGCCGTCCAGCTCCCAGGTTCGGTTGCACTTGGTCGAGGAGCAATCTATCCCCCAGGTCATTCTTGAGGAGGGCCAGGTCGAGGCTTACGTGATCAAGCGTGCCAGCGACTATGATCGTTTCCAGATCATGACCCCTGTCGGCGTACTCGGTGTACGCGGCACGCATTTCCGAGTGCGCAATGATGGTGAACAATCGCTGGTGGAAGTGCTCAATGGGCAAGTGGCGGTCAATCGCGATGATGCCCCGCCGGCCCAGCGACCTATCAAGAAGAAGCCCATTACCGGTCCGGTTGCTGGCGAAGTAAAGGTCGGTGCGCGGCAGGGTTTGGCATTCAAGAAACAAGGCGAACTCAAGCCGGTGGAACTGCTTGATGCGCCACGCTTGGTCGGCCAGGATGGCCAAAAGGGTGATGCGCCAGTGTGGACGCTGTTCCTGCGGCCGTTGGCCGGTGCCCAGCGTTACAGGGCCCAGGTCGCGACCGATAAGGAGTTTCTGAACATCAAGCAGGAAAACTTCTCCGACAAGCCGCAAATGCGCTTCACTGGGCTGAAAGCATCGTTCTATCACGTGCGCTTGTCGGCCTATGATGAACACGGGCTGGAGGGAGAAACCGGCGTCTATGACATCTTCTATTACCCGCCCGCAACTCGCGTGCAATAGCGCTTCGGAAGAGCGCCGGTGAGGCTGTGGCCCAGGGCTGAAAAGCGCCAGCCGACTCAGGCTCAGCGACTGTTCAATGGCTTGGTGCGCGAATGGCTTTGGGTCAGCCTGCTGCTGTTGCCCATCACGGCCTTCCTGTCCCTGAGCCCGGGCTTGGCCCTCAATAACCTGCTGTACGACAGCCTTCGCCGCCTGGCGCCGTTGCCGGTGGATCCACGCATCCTGCTGGTGACGATCGACGACCGAAGCCTGCTGGAGCTTGGCCAATGGCCGTGGTCCCGGCGCGTACATGCCGACTTGCTTGACCGGCTGAGCGCCGCCAAGCCAGCGGGCATTCTGTTTGATGTAATCTTCAGTGAGCCCGCCCGGGAACCGGCCAATGACCTGCGCCTGGCCGAAGCTATGTGCAACGCTGGCACTGTCCTGTTGCCTTTGATTCGTGAAGGCACACCCCGCTACGGCCAACCTGTGGCGCAAATTCTGCCTGTGCTGCCCTTACGCGATTGCGCCAGGAGTGTCGGCCATATCAACGTTGAGGCAGACAGCGACGGTATCGTTCGAAGCCTGTATTTGCGTGAAGGCCCGCCCGGGAAGATGACGCCACAGCTTGCCTGGTTGGCGTTTGAACTGAGCGGCCAGCCATCCGTGATGCCGGGCGCGCTCGGCCCGTCGGACAGCACTAACTGGCAGCGGGAAAATGCCATTCGAATTCCTTTTATCGCAAGCAATGCCGGCTTTCCCAGCGTGCCGTATATCAGCGTATTACGCGGTGAGGTGCCGCCCGAGCTGCTGCGCGACCGCTTGATCCTGATCGGCGCTACTGCGCCGGGAATGGGCGACCGGTACGTCACGCCGCTGTCAGCCAGCGTCGGCACCACACCGGGCGTGGAGATCCAGGCGAATATCCTCAATGGCTTGCTGCAAGGTCGCAGCATCGTCGACCTGCCCGCGTGGATGGCGACGCTGCTGGCCATCGCGATGGTTGTGCTGCTGTTGGGCTTGCTGCTGTTTCGTCCGCGTTATGCGCTATGGCTGACCCTAGGCTGCATGGGCGCAGCGCTTCTCGGCTCTTGGGGACTGTTGCGCCTGGGCCATTGGTGGTCGCCGGCGGCGTGCCTGATTGGCATGCTGCTCAGCTACCTGATCTGGAACTGGCGGCGCCTGAGCGTGATCCTGGCCTACTTCGGCTGGGAACTGGCACGCCTGGACAACGAACCCAAAGTGCTCCCGGAGCGCCGTCGAGCGCCCGCCAGCCAAGGTGATGTATTGCAGGGACGGATCTTCGCCCTGGAACAAGCGGTCAGCCGTACGCGCGACACGCGACGTTTTATGGCCGATGGCCTGGAGTGTTTGCCGGTAGCGACCTTGATTACCGACCCCAAGGGCAACGTATTGCTGGCCAACCGGATTGCCCGCGATGTGTTCGGCAACGAATTGGTGTCTGAAAACCTGCTGGAGCAGCTCGCTGCATTGGGTTATCCACCGTTGCGGGACGGGGTTCGCCCTGCTCTGTCGGCGCTGGAGATTGTCGAGTTTCGCGACACCCTTAACCGCAGCCTTCGCCTCGACTTGGCCCCACTGCTACCGGCGGATGGTGACGTGGCCCTGGGCTGGCTGCTGAGCCTCACAGACCTGAGTATCGAGCGCGACGCCCAACAGCAACGGGAAATCCTGCTGCGCTTTCTGTCCCATGACCTGCGTGCGCCGCATTCGGCGATCCTGGCGCTGCTGGATGTCCAGGACACCACTGCGCCGATATTTGCCCAGATTGAACAACAAGTCCGTCGCGCCTTGAACCTCACCGAATCATTCGTGCAACTGGCGAAAGCCGAATCTGACGGCTACCAATTCCAGCCCAGCCTGTTCGCCATGCTGGTGCTCGATGCATTTGACCAGGTAGCGGTGCACGCCCAGTTGAAAGGCATCCATCTGGTTCATGACCTGAATGATGACGGCGACGAGATGGTCTGGGCGGATCAATCGCTGCTGACCCGCGCCTTGTTCAACCTGCTGGAGAACGCGGTCAAATACAGCCCCTCAGGTACCACCGTAACGTTAAGCCTGACCTGCAGGGACGATCGGCTGGAATGCCGCATCAGCGACCAGGGCCGAGGAATTGCCCCGCAGGACCTGCCCGAACTCTTCGCCCAATACCGGCGCTTCGCCTCGGCTCAGGGCAGTGAAGGATTGGGATTGGGGCTGACCATGGTCAAGGCCGTAGTGGATCGCCACGGTGGGCGTATCGGCTGCGAAAGTGTGGTGGATAAAGGCACGACCTTCATCCTTAACCTGCCGTTGTGGAGAGAGTGAACCGCAGCTTTTTACCTGTGCATAAAAAACCGGTCTCAAGGACCGGTTTTTTAATGCGGAAAAAACTTATGCACCTTTTCCATGGTTTTATGAGCTTGAGAAATATGTAATTAAATCAGTAACCTATAAGCGAAAAAGCGCAATTCGCCAACAAACCGTACACAGGTTATCCACAGAAACTCAAATCACCGGCGTGTCGACGACAACCGGCTCTGGCGGCAGTGAGCCCATGGCGCGTTGCTGTGCTTCATTCCAGGCCTGGGCGCGGTCGTTCAGCGCTGCAATGGCGCGTGGGCCTTCGCCCTCGGCGTACATCGGTTCGCCAATGATCACGGTGATGGTGCCTTCACGCTTTGCCCAGCCAGTCTTTGGCCAGAACTTGCCGGCGTTGTGGGCAATCGGCAGCACTGGCAGGCCGGCGTTCACCGCCAAGGCCGTACCGCCACGTGAGAACTTGCCCACAGTGCCGTAGGGCACCCGTGTACCCTCCGGGAAGATCAGCACCCAAACACCATCCTTGAGCAGTTCGTCACCCTTCTTCGCCACATGCTTGAGCGCGGCCTTGGGGTTGTCGCGGTCAATGGCGATCGGCCGCAGCATGGCCATGGCCCAGCCGAAAAATGGCACGTATAGCAACTCACGCTTGAGCACCTGGCTCAGGGGCGAGAAGTACGCAGACAGGAAGAAGGTCTCCCAGGTGCTCTGGTGGTTCGACAGAATCACGCAAGGCTGGTCCGGGACGTTTTCGGCGCCCTTGATCTCGAAACGAATGTTCAGGAACACCTTGGTCAACCACAACGCGCAGTTGCACCAGAAGACGTTGATGAAACGATAGCGCGCCTTGAACGGCAGAAAAGGCGCGATAAAAAAGCTCAGGGTGCACCAGAGAAGAGAACTGGTGCCCAGCAGCAGGTAAAAGAAGAAGGTTCTGATGGCCTGCAAAATCGACATGGCGGCATTTACCGTTGCGGGACAACGCCCGCCTGTTAAAAGCGCGCTCCCGAACAATCCTTGATCAGGAAGTCAGAAGGGCTGCTAGTTGTTGATAAGTTCTGCGGCAACCGCCGCCAGATCGTCAAAAATCAAGGTACCCACCGGCAGGGTCTTAGCCTGGGTCTTTTCGCCTTTCCCGGTTTTTACCAAAACTGGCTGAGAGTCGACGGCTTTGGCGGCTTCCAGGTCACCGAGGCTGTCCCCGACAAACCATAGCCCAGCCAATGGCACGTTGTAATGTTCAGCAATAGTTTTAAGCATACCCGGTTTGGGCTTGCGGCAATCGCAGCCTTCATCGGGGCCGTGCGGGCAATACACCACCAGCCCTACGTCGCCGCCCTGCTCGGCCACCAGCGTGCGCAGGCGCGCGTGCATGGCGTCGAGGGTGGCGATGTCGTAGTAGCCGCGGGCGATGCCGGACTGGTTGGTGGCGATGGCCACCGTCCAGCCCGCTTTGCTCAACTGCGCGATGGCCTCGATCGAGCCGGGCAGTGGAATCCATTCCGCCACCGATTTGATGTAAGCGTCGGAGTCGTAATTGATCACGCCGTCACGGTCGAGAATCAGCAGTTTCAACATGGTCAGCTCAGCGTCGAAATGTCAGCGATGTTGACGAACAAGCCACGCAGACGCGCCAGCATGGCGTAGCGGTTTTTCCGCACGCCCACGTCTTCGGCATTGATCATCACCGCTTCGAAGAACGCATCCACCGGCTCACGCAAGGTGGCCAGGCGCGCCAGTGCTTCGGCGTAATTGCGTTCGGCGATCAGCGGCTTCACTGCGTTTTCTGCCTTGGCGATGGCCGAGTTCAGCGAGAACTCCTTGGCATCGGCAAACAGGCCCGGGTCGACTTCGGCATTGCCGAGGTTGTCGGCCTTGCTCAGCAGGTTCGACACACGCTTGTTCACGGCGGCCAGGGCATCGGCTTCCGGCAGCTTGCGGAAGGCCTGAACGGCTTGTACGCGTTGGTCGAAGTCCAGCGCCGAACCCGGCTGCAGGGCACGCACCGACAGGTACACCGAAACGTCCACGCCTTCGTCTTCGTAACGCGCACGCAGGCGGTCGAACACGAACTCCAGCACTTGCTCGGCCAGGCCCGCTTGCTTGACCTTGGCACCAAACTGGCCGACAGCGAACACCACGGCCTGGGTCAGGTCGAGGTCGAGCTTCTTGTCGATCAGGATACGCAGCACGCCCAGGGCCGCACGGCGCAGGGCATACGGGTCTTTGCTGCCGGTAGGCAACATGCCGATACCGAAGATACCGACGAGGGTATCCAGCTTGTCAGCGATGGCCACGGCCGCACCGGTGAGGGTGGTCGGCAGCTCGGCGCCAGCACCGCGCGGCATGTACTGCTCGTTCAGTGCCAGTGCTACGTCTTGCGGCTCGCCGTCATTGAGGGCGTAGTAGTAACCGGCAACACCTTGCATCTCCGGGAACTCGCCGACCATCTCGGTGGCCAGGTCGCACTTGGACAGTAAGCCTGCACGCGCAGCCCAGGCCGGGTCGCCGCCAATGCGTGGAGCAATGTAGGCCGCCAGCTTGGAAACCCGCACAGCCTTGTCGTAGACGCTGCCGAGTTTTTCCTGGAACACCACGTTTTGCAGGCGCAGGTTGAAGTCTTCCAGCTTCTGCTTCTTGTCTTGCTTGAAGAAGAACTCGGCGTCGGTCAAACGCGGGCGAACGACTTTCTCGTTACCGGCGATGATCTGCTGCGGGTCCTTGCTTTCGATGTTAGCCACGGTAATGAAGCGCGGCAGCAATTTGCCATCCACGTCCAGCAGGCAGAAATACTTCTGGTTGTCCTGCATGGTGGTGATCAGCGCTTCTTGCGGCACGTCGAGGAAACGCTCTTCGAACGAGCACACCAGCGGCACCGGCCATTCAACCAACGCGGTCACTTCGTCCATTAGGCTTGGCGGCACGATGGCGGTGCCTTCCTGCAGGCGGGCCAGCTCTTCGGTGCGCTTGCTGATCAGCTCGCGACGCTCATTGGCATCCGCCAGCACGTAGGCTGCACGCAGGTCATTGAGGTAGTTGGCCGGCGCGGTGATACGCACGGCTTCAGGATGGTGGAAGCGGTGACCACGGGAATCACGGCCTGCCTTCTGGGCGAGGATGGTGCAGTCGACGACTTCGTCGCCCAGCAGCATGACCAACCATTGGGTTGGACGCACGAACTCTTCCTTGCGGGCACCCCAGCGCATGCGCTTGGGGATCGGCAGGTCGTTCAGCGAGTCTTCAACAATGGTCGGCAACAGGCTGACAGTCGGCTTGCCCTTGATGACCTGGCTGAAGCGCAGTTTCGGACCGCTCTGGTCGATTTCGCTCAGCTCAACGCCACACTTCTTGGCGAAACCAAGGGCGGCTTGAGTCGGGTTGCCTTCAGCATCGAAAGCAGCCTGGCGTGGCGGGCCGTCGAGGTTGATGCTGCGGTCCGGCTGCTGGGTTTCCAGCGCGGTGAGCAATACAGCCAGGCGGCGCGGCGCGGCGTAGACCTTCTTTGCGGCGAACTTCAGGCCAGCGGTTTGCAGGCCTTTTTCAATACCGGCCAGGAATGCGTCGGCCAGGGTGTTCAGTGCCTTGGGTGGCAGCTCTTCGGTGCCCAGTTCAACCAGGAAATCTTGAGCACTCATTGTGCAGCCTCCAGCTTAGCCAACACTTCATCACGCAGGTCCGGGTGCGCCATCGGGAAGCCCAGCTTGGCGCGAGCCAGCAGGTAGGCTTGGGCGACGGAACGCGCCAGGGTGCGTACACGCAGAATGTATTGCTGGCGCGCAGTCACCGAGATGGCACGGCGAGCGTCCAGCAGGTTGAAGGTGTGGGAAGCCTTCAACACCATTTCATAGCTCGGCAACGGCAACGGCTGATCCAGTTCGATCAGGCGCTTGGCTTCGCTTTCATAGAAGTCGAACAGTTCGAACAGCTTCTCGACGTTGGCGTGTTCGAAGTTGTAGGTCGACTGCTCCACTTCGTTCTGGTGGAACACATCGCCGTAGGTAACCTTGCCGAACGGGCCGTCAGCCCACACCAGGTCGTAGACCGAATCCACGCCTTGCAGGTACATGGCCAGGCGCTCGAGACCGTAGGTGATCTCGCCGGTCACCGGGTAGCACTCGATGCCGCCGGCTTGCTGGAAGTAAGTGAACTGCGTCACTTCCATGCCGTTGAGCCAGACTTCCCAGCCCAGGCCCCAGGCGCCCAGGGTTGGCGATTCCCAGTTGTCTTCGACGAAACGGATGTCGTGGACCAGCGGGTCCAGGCCGACATGTTTCAGCGAGCCCAGGTACAGCTCCTGGAAGTTGTCCGGGTTGGGCTTCAACACCACCTGAAACTGGTAGTAGTGCTGCAGGCGGTTCGGGTTTTCGCCGTAGCGGCCGTCAGTCGGGCGACGACTGGGCTGCACATAAGCGGCGTTCCAGGTTTCCGGGCCGATGGCCCGCAGGAAGGTAGCGGTGTGGAAAGTGCCGGCGCCTACTTCCATATCGTAGGGCTGAAGTACCACACAACCTTGCTCGGCCCAGTATTGCTGGAGGGCGAGGATCAAGTCTTGGAAGGTACGCACGGCTGGCGTAGGCTGGCTCACGAAATTCACCTGTTACTTGGGCTGCGATTTAAAGAGCGGGAGTATACCCGATTCGGCCGCGCCACCATCCCCTGGAGCCTTATGCCACGCTGCTTTTGGTGTTCTGAAGATCCGCTGTACATGGCTTATCACGATCAGGAGTGGGGAACGCCGCTGCGCGATGCGCAGGGTTTGTTCGAGTTGCTTTTGCTCGAAGGGTTCCAGGCGGGCCTGTCCTGGATCACCGTTTTACGCAAACGCGAGCATTATCGAAAGGTCTTGTTCGGCTTTGATGCGCAGCGTTTGGCACAACTGAGCGATGCCGAGGTCGAAGCGCTGATGCTCGATCCGGGCATCGTGCGTAACCGCCTGAAACTCAATGCCACACGGCGCAATGCCGCTGCCTGGCTGGCGCTCAAGGACCCTGTGGGGTTGCTCTGGTCGTTTGTTGGCGGCGTGCCCAAGGTCAATCATTTCACGGACCGCAGCCAGGTTCCGGCGATTACGCCCGAGGCTGAAGCGATGAGTAAAGCGCTGAAAAAAGCTGGCTTCACGTTCGTCGGGCCGACCATCTGCTACGCGTTCATGCAGGCCTCGGGCATGGTCATGGACCACACCCAAGACTGTGACCGTTACGCGGACCTGGCCAACGCCGGTTAGAATGGCGGCTTTGCGCACCACACACGATCAGGAGTGACCTGTGGAAAAGTTTAAAGGCGCCTTGCTGGTAGGCGCTCTGCGGTTGTTTGCCCTGCTGCCTTGGCGCGCGGTGCAAGCGGTCGGTTCGGCGATTGGCTGGATCATGTGGAAAACCCCCAACCGTTCCCGCGAGACGGTGCGGATCAACCTCTCCAAATGCTTCCCCGACATGGACCCGGCCGAGCGCGAACGCCTGGTGGGCCAGAGCCTCAAGGACATCGGCAAGTCCCTGACTGAAAGTGCCTGCGCGTGGATCTGGCCGGCCCAACGTTCCATCGACCTGGTGCGCGAAGTCGAAGGCCTGGAAGTGCTGCACGAAGCATTGGCCTCGGGCAAAGGCGTGGTGGGCATCACCAGCCACCTGGGCAACTGGGAAGTGCTGAACCACTTCTATTGCAGCCAGTGCAAACCGATCATTTTCTACCGTCCGCCCAAGCTCAAGGCGGTGGATGACTTGCTGCGCAAACAGCGCGTGCAACTGGGCAATCGCGTGGCGGCGTCTACCAAGGAAGGCATCCTCAGTGTGATCAAGGAAGTGCGCAAAGGCGGCCAGGTGGGCATTCCCGCAGACCCGGAGCCTGCGGAATCGGCCGGGATCTTTGTGCCGTTCTTCGCCACCCAGGCGCTGACCAGCAAGTTTGTGCCGAACATGTTGGCGGGGCACAAAGCGGTTGGAGTGTTCCTGCATGCGCTGCGGCTGCCGGATGGCTCGGGCTATAAAGTGATTTTGGAAGCGGCGCCGGAAGACATGTACAGCACCGACACCGCGACTTCGTGTGCGGCGATGAGCAAGGTGGTGGAGCGGTACGTGGCCGCCTATCCGAGCCAGTACATGTGGAGCATGAAGCGCTTCAAGAAACGCCCGCCGGGTGAGGCGCGCTGGTACTGATTCATCGCTGATTCAAGACTCATGCAAAACCAATGTGGGAGGTGGCTTGCTCCCGAAAGCAGTGGGTCAGTCGATGCATATTTGACTGAACCACCGCCTTCGGGAGCAAGCCCCCTCCCACATTTTGGTATTGCGTCAGGCCTGGCGGTCGAGTTTCTTCAAGAACACCGTCATTTCTTTTTCGGCCTGTTTGTCGCCATGCGCCAGGGCCGCTTCTATGCCTTTCTCCCAAGCTAGTCGCGCTGCGCCGTTATCACCCTGCCCCAGCTGCGCTTTACCCAACAGCTTCCACGCCGCCGAATACTTCGGATCGAACTCGACGCACTTCTGCAAATGCTCGGCCGCCTTGGCGTTGTCCTTCAGATCCAGATAACCCTTGCCCAAACCAAACCGCAGCAGTGAGTTATCCACACCCTTGGCGAGCATTTTTTCCAGGGATTCGAGCATGTCGGTCACTCCGCTTGATCAGAAAAAGCTCAGGCCCACGTGGAACAGCTTCTCCACATCGCGGATATGTTTTTTATCCACAAGGAACAAAATCACATGGTCGCCGGTGGCGATCACCGTGTCGTCGTGGGCGATGATCACTTCTTCATCGCGAATGATTGCGCCAATGGTAGTGCCCGGCGGCAGGCCAATGTCGCGGATCGCTTTGCCAATCACCTTGCTCGACTTCGAATCACCGTGAGCAATCGCCTCGATGGCTTCCGCCGCGCCCCGGCGCAGCGAGTGCACGCTGACGATATCGCCGCGCCGCACGTGGGCCAGCAAGGTGCCGATGGTCGCGAGTTGCGGGCTGATGGCGATGTCGATATCGCCGCCCTGGATCAGGTCGACATAGGCCGGGTTGTTGATGATGGTCATCACCTTCTTCGCCCCCAGCCGCTTGGCCAGCAACGACGACATGATGTTGGCTTCGTCGTCGTTGGTCAGGGCCAGGAAGATGTCGGCGTCGGCGATGTTCTCTTCCAGCAGCAGGTCGCGGTCCGAAGCGCTGCCTTGCAGGACCACGGTGCTGTCGAGGGTGTCGGACAAGTACCGGCAGCGTGCCGGATTCATCTCGATGATCTTCACCTGATAGCGGCTTTCGATGGCCTCGGCCAACCGCTCGCCGATCTGGCCGCCGCCGGCAATGACGATGCGTTTGTAGGTTTCGTCGAGCCGCCGCATTTCGCTCATCACCGCGCGAATGTTCGCCTTGGCAGCGATGAAAAATACTTCGTCGTCGGCTTCGATTACCGTATCGCCCTGGGGCAGAATCGGTCGGTCGCGGCGGAAGATAGCTGCCACCCGCGTCTCGACGTTGGGCATGTGCTCGCGCAGCTGGCGCAGTTGCTGGCCCACCAACGGCCCGCCGTAGTAGGCCTTGACCGCCACCAGTTGCGCCTTGCCTTCGGCAAAGTCGATCACCTGCAAGGCGCCTGGGTGTTCGATCAGGCGCTTGATGTAGTGGGTCACCACCTGTTCCGGGCTGATCAGCACGTCTACCGGAATCGCGTCATTGTCGAAAAGTCCGGCGCGGGTCAGGTACGCCGCCTCACGCACCCGGGCGATTTTGGTCGGGGTGTGGAACAGGGTGTGCGCGACCTGGCAGGCGACCATGTTGGTCTCGTCACTGTTGGTGACCGCCACCAGCATGTCGGCATCGTCGGCGCCCGCCTGGCGCAGCACCGTAGGAAACGAGGCGCGGCCTTGTACGGTACGGATGTCCAGGCGGTCGCCCAAATCCCGCAGGCGCTCCGCGTCGGTGTCGACCACGGTGATGTCGTTGGCTTCGCTGGCCAAATGCTCGGCCAGCGTACCGCCGACCTGCCCTGCGCCGAGGATGATGATTTTCATCCGGTCACTCCCTTAAACCATTCAGCCGCGAGCGGCGGCAATCTTGATCAGCTTGGCGTAATAGAAACCGTCGTGGCCGCCTTCCTGGGCCAGCAACTGGCGGCCATGAGGCTGCTTGATCCCGGCCTGGATGTCGAGGTCCAGTTCCCGTGCGCCGCTGGTGCGGGCAAGGAAAGCTTCGATGACCTCGGTGTTTTCGGTGGGCAGCGTCGAGCAGGTGGCGTACAGCAGGATGCCGCCGACTTCGAGCGTCGGCCACAATGCGTCCAGCAACTCGCCTTGCAGCATGGCCAGGGCGGCAATGTCGTCGGGTTGGCGGGTCAGCTTGATGTCCGGGTGGCGACGGATCACGCCGGTGGCGGAACACGGGGCGTCCAGCAGGATGCGCTGGAAGGGCTTGCCGTCCCACCAGGTGGCGGTGTCGCGGCCGTCGGCGGCGATCAGTTCGGCGCTGAGGCCCAGGCGGGCGAGGTTTTCCCGCACGCGCACCAGGCGCTTGGCTTCCAGGTCCACGGCGACGACGCCGGCCAGGTCTGCTTGCACTTCCATGATGTGGCAGGTCTTGCCGCCGGGGGCGCAGCAGGCGTCCAGCACCCGTTGGCCCGGAGCCAGGTCCAGCAGGTCGGCGGCCAGTTGCGCAGCTTCGTCCTGCACGCTGATCCAGCCTTCGGCGAAGCCTGGCAGGGTACGTACATCGCCAGGTTCTGTAAGAACGATGCCGTCCTGGCTGTAGACACAGGCTGTGGCTGCTACACCGGCTTCGCCAAGCAACGTGAGATACGCATCGCGTGTGTGATGACGGCGATTGACCCGCAAAATCATCGGCGGGTGTGCGTTGTTGGCGGCGCAGATGGCTTCCCATTGCTCAGGCCAGAATGCCTTCAGGGATTTTTGCAGCCAGCGTGGGTGGGCGGTGCGCACCACCGGGTCGTGTTCCAGCTCGGCCAGCAGTGCTTCGCTTTCACGCTGGGCGCGGCGCAACACGGCGTTGAGCAGGGCCTTGGCCCAGGGCTTTTTCAGCTTCTCGGCGCAACCCACGGTTTCGCCGATAGCGGCGTGGGCCGGCACGCGGGTGTAGAGCAGTTGGTACAGGCCCACCAGCAGCAGCGCTTCAACATCGGCGTCCGCCGCCTTGAACGGCTTTTGCAGCAGCTTGGCCGCCAGTGCCGACAACCGTGGCTGCCAGCGGGCGGTACCGAAGGCCAGGTCTTGGGTAAAGCCGCGGTCGCGGTCTTCGACTTTATCCAGTTGGATCGGCAACGAACTGTTGAGGGAAGCCTTGCCGTTGAGTACGGCGGCCAGGGCCTTGGCGGCGGCCAGACGTGGGTTCATTGGGCGTCCACCGCTTGGCCGAGGATGATGCCTGCGGCAAATTTCTCACGACGGCTGTTGAACAAATCGCTGAAGTTCAGCGCCTTGCCGCCGGGCAATTGCAGACGTGTCAGACACAGCGCCTGTTCACCGCAGGCCACTAGGAGACCGTCTTTGCTGGCGCCGATGATCTCACCGGGCGCGCCCTTACCGTCGGCCAGGGTGGCGGCCAGTACCTTCAGGGCTTCGCCGTTGAGCGTGCTGTGGCAGATCGGCCATGGGTTGAAGGCCCGTACCAGGCGCTCCAGCTCCACGGCCGGGCGGCTCCAGTCGATGCGGGCTTCGTCCTTGTTCAATTTGTGAGCGTAAGTGGCGAGGCTGTCGTCCTGCACTTCGCCTTCCAGGGTACCGGCGGCCAGGCCTGCGATGGCTTGGACTACAGCCGGCGGGCCCATTTCGGCGAGGCGATCGTGCAGGCTGCCACCTGTGTCTTCACCGGTGATCGGGGTGGTGACTTTCAACAGCATCGGGCCGGTATCCAGGCCGGCCTCCATGCGCATCACCGTCACACCACTTTCAGCGTCACCGGCTTCGATGGCACGCTGGATCGGCGCCGCACCGCGCCAGCGAGGCAGCAGCGAGGCGTGGCTGTTGATGCAGCCCAGGCGCGGGATATCCAGCACGGCCTGGGGCAGGATCAAACCGTAGGCCACCACCACCAGCAGGTCCGGCTTCAGCGCAGCCAGTTCGGCCTGGGCATCGGCGTTGCGCAGGGTTGGCGGTTGCAGCACCACAATGTTGTTTTCCAGCGCCAGTTGCTTGACCGGGCTGGGCATCAGTTTTTGCCCACGACCGGCCGGACGATCGGGCTGGGTGTAGACGGCCACGATTTCATACGGGCTGGCGAGCAGGGCCCTGAGGTGTTCGGCGGCGAATTCGGGGGTGCCGGCAAAAACGATGCGCAGTGGCTCGGTCATGGGAAACGTCTCACAAAAGAAAAAGGCTTGCCGGAGCAAGCCTTTGAAAGAAGGGAATCAAGCTTGCTGGCGATGCTTCTTTTCCAGCTTCTTCTTGATCCGGTCGCGTTTAAGCGTGGACAGGTAATCGACAAACAGCTTGCCGTTGAGGTGGTCGCATTCGTGTTGGATGCACACCGCCAGCAGGCCTTCGGCAATCATCTCGAACGGCTTGCCGTCACGGTCCAGGGCGTTGATCTTGACGCGCTGGGGACGGTCGACGTTCTCGTAGAAGTCGGGCACCGACAGGCAGCCTTCCTGGTACTGGCCCATCTCGTCGG
Organism: Pseudomonas sp. K2I15; assembly: GCF_002204795.1. GTDB lineage: Bacteria > Pseudomonadota > Gammaproteobacteria > Pseudomonadales > Pseudomonadaceae > Aquipseudomonas. The sequence continues at coordinate 48,960 of NZ_NIXO01000001.1, read as the reverse complement.
TCAGGGTTTCGAACTCAGGGTTGATAAACACCAGGGGCTCGCTGCGGTCTTCGGACAGGTCCATGACCACGACGCGCTGATGCACGTCGACCTGGGTCGCGGCGAGGCCGATACCCGGGGCTTCATACATTGTTTCAAACATGTCATCGACCAACTGACGAACCTTGGCGTCCACTACGGCCACTGGCTTGGCGATGGTGCGCAGGCGTGAGTCCGGAAATTCGAGGATGTTCAAAATAGCCATAAGCGTAATTGCTGCACATGTGAGGTAAAGGCAAGTCGGCGCGGGGGGATGGACCCCGGGCGCCGGTGGAAAACGTCCGAGAGCCGCGATGGCTGTGGCGTTTCACGCGAATGCACATAATAAAGGAGATTCACCCCATGAGGAAATCGCTACTCGTCTTGCTGCTGTGGGCCCAGGCCGTGGTTGCCCAGGTTCCCGCGAGCAATCCACAGGCCGGTCAGCCGCTGGCGCTGCACACTCAGCAAGCCATTCAGCGCTTTTTACTGCACAACCGCATGCTCGATACGCTCCAGGAGCTGGACCACGCTCCCTATATTGTTGCCGCAGATGCCGGCCGGGTATTGGGTGCCAATGGCGAGCGTGTTTATGCGCGGGGCGCACTGGACCCTGCCGTCCAACGCTACGGGATCTTCCGCCGGGGCAAGGTATACACCGACCCCGATAGCCAGGAATTGCTGGGTATCAACGCCGACGATATCGGCACCGCACGCTTTTTGACGGCGGGCGACGTCAGCACCTTGGGCGTACAGCGGGTCACCCAGGAGGTACGCCCCGGGGACCGATTGCTCAGCCAGCAAGCGACTGTTGACCTGGCCAACCTGGTGATTCAGTGGCCTGCCCGCGCGATTGCCGGGCACATCATCGACGTGCCCCGAGGTGTGACGCAGATCGGCGTGCTGGACGCGGTCACGCTGAACAAGGGCCGCCGTGATGGCCTGATGGAAGGTCATTTGCTGGCCGTGGTGAAAGCTGGAGAAATCGTTCGGGACAGGATGACCGGCGCCCCGGTGAAGATTCCCGACGAGCCTGCCGGAACGCTATTGGTGTTTCGCACCTACGAAAAGCTCAGTTATGGCCTGGTGCTCAGCGCGTCGCGGTCGCTGGCCGCAATGGACCGTTTTGAGGTTCCTGATCGAAGGCAATAATTAGGTTGCTAAATAAGTTACCAACAGAGTTATCCACAGCTTGTTCCGATCAAGGACGATCAAATGTTACCGACGAATAACCGCGAAATTTCCCCGGCAGAACTGGAAGCCCGACTACGCTTGCACAGGCTGCCGGAACTGGGTCCCAAAGGTTTTCAAAAACTCATTGAGGCGTTCGGTTCTGCGTCAAAAGCCATCAGTGCACCGGCCAGTGCCTGGCGTTCCTTGGGCCTCAAGGCTGCCAGCGCCGATGCCCGGCGCAGCGAAGAAGTACGTGATGGCGCCAGTGCGGCATTGAGCTGGTTGGAGCGTCCGGCCCAGCATTTGCTGATGTGGGACCAACCCGACTACCCGGCGCTGCTCGCAGAACTGGATGACGCGCCCCCGCTATTATTCGTTGCCGGTAACCCGGCGATTCTGGAAAAACCGCAACTGGCGATGGTCGGCAGCCGCCGTGCCTCCAGGCCAGGAATGGACACCGCCGCCGCGTTTTCCCGCAGCCTGGCGAGTGCCGGTTTTGTCATTACCAGTGGCCTCGCCCTGGGCATCGACGGTGCCGCTCACCAGGCGGCTTTGGATGTTGGTGGACATACAATCGGCGTGCTGGGCACCGGACTCGAAAAATTTTATCCACAGCGCCACCGTCGCCTGGCCGAGGCGATGATTGCCCAAGGCAGCGCCGTGGTTTCCGAGTTTCCATTGGACGCCCCGCCCCAGGCCGGCAACTTCCCAAGGCGCAACCGCATTATCAGTGGCCTGTCCCTCGGCGTGCTGGTGGTGGAGGCCAGCATGGCCAGCGGTTCGCTGATCACCGCGCGGCTGGCAGCGGAGCAAGGGCGTGAGGTGTACGCGATTCCCGGCTCGATCCATCACCCAGGCGCCAAAGGCTGCCATCAACTGATCCGTGATGGCGCGGTGCTGGTGGAAACCATTGAACACATCCTCGAAAACCTGCGCGGCTGGCAGGCGCTGTCCCGTCCGGCGCCGATTGCAGTCACTCACCCGCTGGTGGCGTTGTTGCACGCCGCGCCCCACACCAGTGAAGCCTTGGCGATTGCCAGCGGAAGGGCTTTGTCCGAGGTACTGGCCAGCCTTACGGAACTGGAACTGGAAGGCCGGGTGATCTGCGAAAGCGGGCGCTGGCTTGCACGCGGCTAGGTTTTGTAACGAAGATCGGTAAACTGCGCAGAGCTTTAGTCCGGAGAGTGAGCAATGGTCAACAGGTGGCGTGTGCGAGAAGCCGCACGAGAAATTCGCGCAGGCGCGGTGATTGCCTATCCAACCGAGGCGGTCTGGGGCCTGGGCTGTGACCCTTGGAACGAGGAAGCTGTGGATCGGTTGCTGGCGATCAAGGGCCGGTCTGTGGATAAAGGGCTGATCCTGGTCGCCGACAATATCCGCCAGTTTGATTTTTTGTTCGAAGACTTCCCTGATCTGTGGATAGACCGCATGGCCAGCACCTGGCCGGGTCCCAATACGTGGCTGGTGCCCCATCAGGATTTGTTGCCTGAGTGGATTACCGGGGTGCATGACACGGTGGCGCTTCGGGTGACTGATCATCCGCAGGTGCGGGATTTGTGTTCGCTGGTTGGGCCACTGATATCCACCTCGGCCAACCCACAGGGCCGCCCGGCGGCGCGCACGCGGATTCGCGTGGAGCAGTATTTCCGTGGGCAGGTGGATCGGGTGTTGGGCGGGAATCTGGGGGGGCGCAAGAACCCGAGTCTGATTCGGGATTTGGCGACGGGTGAGGTTGTGCGGCCTTCCTGAGACCGAGGTGCCTGCATTCGCGAGCAAGTCGAATCGTCGCACCGCCGCTCCCACATTTACCGAGTTCCACCTTTGGAATGCGGGCAAATGTGGGAGCGGGCTTGCTCGCGAAGAGGCCCTCAGGGCCACTAAGAATCTGAAGCCTTACGGCAACAGAATGGTCGACCCAGTCGTGCGCCGCGCCGACAGCTCAGTCTGCGCCTTCGCCGCATCCCCCAGCGAAAACCGCTGATTAATATCAATCTGCAGCTTCCCGCTGATGATCATTGAAAACAGATCATCCGCCATCGCCTGCAGGTTTTCCGGGTTGTTGGCGTAGGTCGCCAAGGTTGGCCGGGTGACATACAGCGAGCCCTTGGCCGCCAGAATCCCCAGGTTGACCCCGTCCACAGCACCCGAAGCATTCCCAAAACTCACCACCAGCCCGCGTGGCGCAACGCTGTCCAGCGAAGTGAGCCAGGTGTCCTTGCCCACACCGTCGTACACCACCGGGCATTTCTTGCCGTCAGTCAGTTCCAGCACGCGCTGTGCGACGTTTTCCTTGCTGTAGTCGATGGTTTCCCAGGCGCCGAGGGATTTGGCCTGCGCCGCCTTTTCCGGCGAACTGACCGTACCGATCAGCTTCACGCCCAAGGCCTTGGCCCATTGGCAAGCCAGCGAGCCCACACCACCGGCGGCGGCGTGGAACAGAATCGTTTCGCCGCCTTTCAGCTCATAGGTCTGGCGCAGAAGGTACTGCACGGTCAGGCCCTTGAGCATCGCGCCGGCGGCCTGTTCGAAGCTGATGTCGTCCGGCAGGTGCACCAGGTTGGCAGCCGGCAACACGTGCAGTTCGCTGTAGGCGCCCAGCGGGCCACTGCCGTAGGCCACACGATCGCCGACCTTGAATTGAGTGACTTCACTGCCCACCGCATCAACAACGCCCGCACCTTCGGCGCCCAGGCCCGACGGCAAGGCCGGTGGCGCATACAGGCCGCTGCGGAAATAGGTGTCGATGAAATTCAGGCCAATGGCCTTGTTTTGTACGCGAACCTGTTGCGGGCCGGGGTCTGCCGGGGTGTAGTCCACATACTCAAGCACTTCGGGGCCGCCATGGGCACGGAACTGGATACGTTTGGCCATCTGCACTCTCCTCAAGTCAATTTCGCGTAGCCCCCTATCGGACTCCTAAGCTTGACCTTCGTCAACTACGGCAGACCTGAGTGCAGTGGTATCCTGTGCGCCCATTTGCCGCCGACGCCCAATGGCCTCGCGTAGCTTTGCCCGATTCAAGGTGATGTCATGACTACCCGCACCGAGGCTGTCAAAGCCTACCTGCTCGACTTGCAAGACCGCATTTGCAGCGCCCTGGAAACCTTCGAGACGGACACTCGCTTTATCGAAGACGCCTGGACCCGGCCTGCCGGCGGCGGTGGTCGCACCCGTGTGATCGAAAACGGTTCGGTGATCGAAAAAGGCGGCGTTAACTTTTCCCACGTGTTTGGCAGCGGCCTCCCACCATCCGCCAGTGCGCATCGCCCGGAATTGGCCGGTCGCGGTTTTGAAGCCCTCGGCGTGTCGCTGGTGATCCACCCGCACAACCCGCATGTGCCGACTTCCCACGCCAACGTGCGCTTTTTCATCGCCGAAAAAGAAGGCGAAGAGCCGGTGTGGTGGTTCGGTGGCGGCTTCGACCTCACGCCCTACTACGGTAACGACGAAGACTGCATCCACTGGCACCGTGTCGCCGAACAGGCCTGCGCGCCGTTTGGCCCGGACGTGTACTCGCGCTACAAGGCCTGGTGCGACACCTACTTCCACATCAAGCACCGTAACGAACCGCGCGGCATCGGCGGTTTGTTCTTCGATGATTTGAACGAGTGGGACTTCGACACCAGCTTCGCCTTCATGCGCGCCATCGGCGACGCTTACATCGACGCCTACCTGCCGATCGTTCAGCGCCGCAAGGCCATGGCCTATACCGAGCAGCAGCGCGAGTTCCAGGAATTCCGCCGTGGCCGCTACGTCGAGTTCAACCTGGTCTACGACCGCGGCACGCTGTTTGGCCTGCAATCGGGCGGGCGCACTGAATCGATCCTGATGTCGTTGCCACCGCAAGTGCGCTGGAGCTATGACTGGAAGGCCGTACCCGACAGCGAAGAAGCGCGCCTCACCGACTACTTCCTGCAAGACCGCGACTGGCTGGGCGTGCTGCCCAAGGCGGCGGTCTGATGGATCGTTATGTCGTCTTCGGCAACCCTATCGGCCACAGCAAATCGCCGATGATTCACCGCCTGTTCGCCGAACAAACCGGTGAGCAACTGGGCTACAGCACATTGCTCGCGCCGCTGGAGGATTTCACCGGCTGTGCCCGCGAGTTTTTCCAGCAAGGCCGTGGCGCCAACGTCACCGTGCCGTTCAAGGAAGACGCCTATCGCCTGGCCAACAGCCTGACCGAGCGCGCCCAGCGGGCTGGCGCGGTGAACACCCTGAGCAAACTCGCCGATGGCAGCCTGCTGGGAGACAACACCGACGGCGCCGGCCTGGTGCGGGATTTGACGGTGAATGCCGGGTTCAGCCTGCAAGGTAAACGCATCCTGCTGCTGGGCGCCGGTGGTGCTGTGCGCGGTGCCTTGGAGCCGTTGCTGGCAGAGCAACCTGCTTCACTGATCATCGCTAACCGCACCGTGGAAAAAGCCGAATTGCTCGCCGGGCTGTTCGACGACCTCGGCCCGGTGTCCGCCAGCGGTTTCGACTGGCTGCGTGAGCCGGTGGACCTGATCATCAACGCGACTTCCGCCAGCCTGTCAGGCGATGTACCGCCGATTGCGGGCAGCCTGATCGACCCCGGAAAGACTTTTTGCTACGACATGATGTACGCCAAGGAGCCTACTGCGTTCTGCCGTTGGGCCAGTGAGCATGGCGCAGCGGTCGCAATGGATGGCTTGGGCATGCTGGTGGAGCAGGCGGCGGAAGCGTTCTTCCTGTGGCGCGGTGTGCGGCCGGATTCGGCACCGGTTTTAGCTGAGCTGCGTAGGCAACTGGCTTGATGCAAATTTAATTGTGGGAGCGGGCTTGCTCGCGAATGCGGTGTGCCAGTCACTATATTTATTGATTGATACACCGCATTCGCGAGCAAGCCCGCTCCCACATGTTCAACCGCATTCAGTCTTCGAAATGGATAGGGCACTTGTCGGCCCCTTCCAGCTTCTTCAGCTCCTCCACCACCTGTGGCCGGGCTTTGCGCAACGCCAGGCTTCGCCCCAGTCCATTCAATCGGCGCGCTTCCTGGTGCAGCATCTCCACCCCGGAATAGTCGATAAAGTTGATCTGCTGCGCCTCGATCACCACCCGCTGGCCGTGCAGGCTTTGCAGCCGCACTTGCAGGTAATGGCTGGCGCCGAAAAAGATCGACCCACCGACTCGCAGCACATCTTCCTCACCGTCACGCCATTGCTGGACTCGCGGCTGCGAGGTGCGCTTGAGGTAGAAAAACAGCGACGCCAGCACCCCGGCGTAAATCGCCGTCTGCAATTCCAGCAACAGCGTGGCGATGCAGGTCAGGCTCATCACCACGAACTCCGCGCGGCTGACCCGGAACAGCGCCTGAATACCGCGATGGTCCACCAACCCCCAGCAAATCAGCAGGATGCTTGCGGCCATGCTCGGAATAGGGATATGCGCGATCAGCGCCGCGCCGAACAACGCAAACAGCGCCACCCACAGCGCGGAAAACACCCCGGCCAGCGGCGAACAAGCGCCCGCCTCATAGCTCAGGCCGGAACGGGTGAAGGAGCCTGCCGACAAGTACCCGGAGAAAAATCCGCCAACGATGTTGGATAAACCCTGCGCACGCACTTCCTGATTCGCATTGAGCAATTGCTGGGAGCGGGCCGACAGTGAGCGCGCAATCGACAGGCTGGTCACCAGCCCCAGCATGCCCACCGCCACCGCACTCGGTAACAGGCGCAAGACCATATCCAGGTCCATCGGCAGCGGGCTGAATGGCGGCAGCTTGCCGACAAACGAACTGACCCGTGCCACTTGCCCGAACATCGCCGGCCACAGCCACGGGATTAGGCTGCCCAAGGCCAGCGCGATCAACAGCGTTGGCCAGCGCGGCACCCAGAGTTTGAGCAGCACACCCACCAACAAGGTTCCGAGCCCAAGCAGCAGTGAAGGATGATTCCATTCCCCTGCATGGTTGATCAGCGCCAGCAGGCTGTTGATCGCCGTGGCCTGGCTGGGCAGGTCCAGCCCCAGCAGGTTGGGCAACTGGCCCAGGGCAATCACCACCGCAGCGCCAAGGGTGAAGCCGAGTACCACTGAGTGCGAGACGAAGTTCACCAGGGCGCCGAAGCGCAGCATGCCCAATAGCCACTGGAAGACGCCGGCCAGGAACGTCAGCAACAGGATGAGCGTGATGTAGTCCTGGGAGCCGGGCACCGCCAGCGGGCTGACGCTGGCGTACAGCACGATGGAAATCGCCGCCGTGGGGCCGCAGATCAGGTGCCAGGATGAGCCCCAGAGGCAGGCGATCAGCACCGGGATGATCGCGGCGTACAGGCCGTACTCCGGTGGGAGACCGGCGATCAGCGCGTAGGCAATGGATTGCGGTAACGCCAGGACTGCGCCGCTTAGGCCGACAATCGCGTCCCGCCCGACGCTGGCGCGGGTTTGGCGCGGTAGCCAGCTGAGGAAGGGGAAGAGTGTATGGCGGTTGGGCCAGGGCATTGAGGGCTCGGATTGAGAGGTTTGAATCAGGGTATCAGGCGCAATCGTGACGCGGAGCGTCACAGGATGCATTCCCACGCAGAGCGTGGGAATGATCGGTGCGTTAGAGTTTGGCTTTTACTGCGGCCAGCGCATCCTGGCCGTCCACGGTTTTAACCCCGTCCAGCCACTTATCCAGCACCGCCGGATTCGCCTTGATCCACGCCTTTGCCGCCTCGGCATTACTGACCTTCTTGTTCACCACCTCAGCCATGATGGCGTTCTCCATCTGCTGGGTGAAACTCAAGTTGGTCAGCAATTTTCCCACATTCGGGCACGCCTGCGCATAGCCCTTGCGGGTCAACGTATACACACTGCCCGTGTCACCGAAGTACTTCTCCCCACCCTTGAGGTAATGCATCTTCAATTGCACGTTCATCGGGTGCGGCGTCCAACCGAGGAAGGTCACGAACTTCTGCTTCTTCACCGCCCGCGACACTTCGGCCAGCATTGCCTGTTCGCTGGACTCGACCAGCTTCCACTGGCCCAGGTCAAAGTCGTTCTTCTTGATGATTTCCTGCAACGAGATGTTCGCCGGCGCACCCGAACCGATGCCGTAGATCTTCTTGTCGAACTTGTCGGCAAACTTGTTCAGGTCGGCAAAATCATGCACCCCGGCGTCCCACACATAGTCCGGCACGGCGAGGGTGAACTCGGTGCCGTCGAGGTTCTTCGCCAGTTGCACCACATCGCCATTGGCCACGAACTTGTCGTAGAAGCCCTGCTGCGCCGGCATCCAGTTACCCAGGAACACATCCACCTGGCCGTCCTTGAGCCCGCCAAAGGTGATCGGCACCGCGAGGGTGTCGACCTTGGCCTTGTAGCCCATGCCGTTCAACAAAAAACCGGTGATGGCATTGGTGGCGGCGATATCGCTCCAGCCCGGATCGGCCATCTTCACGGTGTCGCAGCTTGAGTCCGCGTAGGCGCCGGCACTGCTCAATGCCAGCAGCGCAACGCTCAACACGGTGGATAACTTTTGCATGGCCTTCCCCTCAGTTTTATTGGTTTTGGCAGGGTTGTGGAAAACGTGCCTTGCGCTCCAGATCGTCGAGGTCGATATGGTTGCGCATGTATTGCTGACTGGCGTCTACCAGTGGCTGGTGGTCCCAGCTCTTCAGCTTGCCTTGGGTCAGCGCCTCAAACACCAGGCGGCGACGGCGTTGGCTGGCGAGCACCTGCTGGTGGATCGCCGGGATGTCCCATTTGGCCCGCGCCTCACTCAAAAACGCCTCGAACAGTGGCCGGTGTTCCGGTGACTGGCTGAGTTCTTCCCGCTCGTGCGGGTCGTTGTGCACATCGAACAGTAGGCAAGGATCGTCCTCGCTGTAGATGAATTTGTAAGCGCCACGGCGAATCATCATCAGCGGGCTGATGGTGCCCTCGGCCATGTATTCGCCGAACACTTCGTCATGCCCGCCCTGCCCTTGCAAGTGCGAGACCAGCGAGCGGCCATCCAGCGGCAGCTTGGGGTCGAGTTCGCCACCGGCCAGTTCTACCAGGGTTGGCAGCAGGTCGGCGGTGGACACGGCGGCGTTTACGCGGCCCGCCGCAAACTGCCCCGGCGCGCTGATCAGCAGCGGCACCCGGGCGGCCATTTCAAACCAGTGCATTTTGTACCAGAGCCCGCGTTCGCCGAGCATGTCGCCGTGGTCGCCGGAGAAGATGATGATGGTGTCGTCGGCCAGGCCCGTGTCTTCCAGGGTTTGCAGCAGTTTGCCGACGTTGCTGTCGATGTAGCTGCACGCGCCGAAGTAGGCGCGGCGCGCATCGCGGATCTTGTTCACCGGCAGCGGCTTGTCCCACAGGTCATAGACCTTGAGCAGCCGTTGGGAGTGAGGGTCCAGCTCGGCCTGTGGTGGGGTTGTAGGCAACGGGATGTCGTTGTCGTCGTACAGGTCCCAGAACGGCTTGGGAATGGTGTACGGGTCGTGTGGGTGAGTCATCGACACGGTCAGGCAGAACGGCTGGTCGCCGTCCTCGCGGATATGGTCGAACAGGTACTGCTGGGCCTTGAACACCACCTCTTCGTCGAAATCCAGCTGGTTGGTGCGCACGCACGGGCCGGCTTGCAGCACCGACGCCATGTTGTGGTACCAGGTGGGGCGCACGTCCGGCTCATCCCAATTCACCGCCCAGCCATAGTCGGCCGGGTAGATATCACTGGTCAGGCGTTCTTCATAACCGTGGAGCTGGTCGGGGCCGCAAAAGTGCATCTTGCCCGACAGCGCCGTGCGGTAGCCGAGGCGACGCAGGTAGTGGGCATAGGTCGGCACATCGGCGGGGAAATCGGCTGCGTTGTCGTAGGCGCCAATCTTGCTCGGCAACTGGCCACTCACCAGGGTAAAGCGCGATGGTGCACACAGCGGGCTGTTGCAGTAAGCGGCGTCGAACACCACGCCCTCAGCGGCGAGGCGGCTCAAGTTCGGCAGTTTGATAGGCGAAGGACCGTAGAACGGAAGCATCGGCGCGGCCATTTGATCGGCCATGATAAAAAGAATGTTCTTGCGCTTCATGGTTTCGCGGCATTCCATAGTCAACGTTTATGCGAATGAGCATGCAGGCCATGGAAATCGTGGTAAAGCCCATGAGAAGCAATGTCTAGGATAAGCACAGCTTATGTATGAATCCCTCGGTAACCTGTCACTTGATCTGCTGCGCGCTTTTGAAGCCGCAGCGCGCCAACGCAGCTTTACGGCGGCTGCGATGGAACTGGGCACCACCCAGCCGGCCATCAGCCAGCAGATCAAGCGCCTTGAGGAACAGCTGAAGGTGCGCCTGTTTGATCGCATTTACCGTGGCATCGAACTGACCGACGCGGGCGCCCTGTTGTTCGAGCAGGTGCAGGCCGGTTTGCAGAGCATCAACCAGGGCTTGAGCGCCATTGCCGAGCAGGACCAGCACGAAGTCCTACAGGTGGCGACGGACTTTGCCTTCGCCGCTTATTGGCTGATGCCACGCCTGCATCGTTTCCATGAAGCCAACCCGCAGGTGGATGTGAGCCTGGTTACCAGCGAACGCAATCACGCCACGTTGCGCAGCGATATCGATGTGGCGGTGCTGTTCGGTGACGGCCGCTTCAAACAGGGCGACAGTTTGTGGCTGTTCAACGAGGAAGTGTTCCCGGTGTGCAGCCCGCAGCTACTTCAGGACCGCGCCGCGCCGTTGTCGGTGCAGAGCTTGCTGGAATTCCCCTTGCTGCACCTGCGCCAGCAAAACAACAACCAGTGGTTCGACTGGGCCGGCGTGTTCCGCGAGCTGGGCATCACCGCCGCACCCACACCCGGCCAACTGCGTTTCGACAACTACACGCTGTTGATCCAGGCGGCGATCGCCGGCCAGGGCGTGGCCATCGGCTGGCGCCACCTTGTGGATAACTTGCTGGAGCAAAAGTGGCTGTGTCGGCCGATTGGCGACACGGTGATCTCGCGCTTCGGCTATTACGTGGTGCTGCCCCAGCGCAAACGCCGCAGCCAGTTGATCGAACGTTTCGTCGACTGGTTGATGGCTGAGCAGGCCAGCAGCGCACAATCGCTGACCGGTCTGGCCCTGCCGTCCATTGCGGTCTAGGATTTGCCGATCATTGAGCCCGGAGCCTGTCATGCAACGTATCAAGGGCTACCACGCCCATATCTACTTCGACGCCAGCACCATCGACCAGGCGCGCAAACTCTGCGAAGACGCCGCGCAAATGTTCCCGCTGCGCATGGGCCGCGTGCATGAGCGCCCGGTAGGCCCTCACCCGGACTGGAGCTGCCAGTTGGCGTTCGACCCTGAATACATCGGCGTCGTGCTGCCGTGGCTGGCGCTCAACCGCAGCGGCCTGGTGGTGTTCCTGCACCCTACAACCGGCGATGACCTCAAGGACCACACCGAACATGCGATTTGGATGGGGGCAATGCGCACGCTGGACCTGTCGAGATTCTAGGTCCATATATTCCCTATATATGGGACTGATATTTATATATTGAGACTTTACCGGTCTTGGGTTTATATTCGCCTCATCCGCTCAGAACACTCAGGTGAAGCGATGCAGGCGCAATTGATCGCGCTCGATTGGGGAACCAGTTCCCTTCGTGCTTATAAGCTCGGCCCGGCAGGCGTCGTGATCGAACGACGCGCCCTGGCGTCGGGGATCATGCACTTGCCCACCGAACCCCGGGAGATTGCCGGTGTTCAGTGCAGCAATGGTTTCGAGTTGGCATTCGATGCCGCATGCGGTGACTGGCTCGATGCCCAGCCCGACCTTCCCGTCATCGCCTGCGGCATGGTCGGTAGCGCCCAGGGCTGGAGCGAAGCGGCGTATCGCGACACCCCGGCGGATGTTTCCACCCTCGGCCAGGCGCTGCATGTTGTGCGTAGCCTGCGGGGCGCAGCGGTGCATATCGTTCCCGGCGTGATTCAACGTAGCGCGTTGCCCAATGTGATGCGTGGTGAAGAAACCCAGGTGCTCGGCGTGTTGCAAAGCTTGTCCGCCGATACCGGGCGCGACGTATTGATCGGCCTGCCGGGCAGCCATTCCAAGTGGGTCGAGGTGGTGGAAGGCTGCATCACCCACTTCGACACTTTCATGACCGGCGAGCTGTTCGCCGTGCTCAGCCAACACAGCATCTTGGGTCGCACTCAACGCCCTTCCGAACAGTTCCAGGCGGCCGCTTTTGATCGCGGCGTGCACGTGGCGCTGTCGGCAGACGGCCAGACGGGCCTGTTGTCGAACGTGTTCAGCGCGCGCTCCCTGGGATTGACCGGCGAGCTGGCGCCTGACGAGCAACCGGACTACCTGTCCGGGCTGTTGATCGGCCACGAACTTATCGGCCTGCGCGCGCGCAAGGCCAGCCAGCAGCGCGACATCGTTCTGGTGGGCGCAACCCAACTCTGCACCCGCTACCAGCGTGCACTCCAACTCTGTGGCTTCCCCCATGTGACCCTGGCGCAGGAGGCTACCGAGCGTGGCCTTTGGCAGCTGGCCATGGCGGCGGGGCTGCTGCCTGCAACCTGATGAGAGGCCCGACATGCTCAAGCAAGCACTGACACACAACGGTTTGATCGCGATCCTGCGCGGCCTGCGACCGGACGAGGCGCTGGCGATCGGCGAGGTGCTGTACCGGGCGGGCTTCAGGGTTATCGAAGTGCCGCTTAACTCGCCGGATCCGTACGTCAGCATCCGTATCCTGCGCGACAGCCTGCCCGCCGATTGCCTGATCGGCGCCGGCACCGTGCTGACCCCGGAACAGGTCGATCACGTCAAAGCCGCCGGTGGCCAGGTTATTGTCATGCCCCACAGCGATGCCAAGGTGCTTCGGGCTGCCAAGGCCGCAGGCCTGTACCTGTCGCCGGGTGTTGCCACACCGACCGAAGCGTTTGCCGCGCTGGCCGAAGGCGCCGACGTGCTGAAGCTGTTCCCGGCCGAGCAAATGGGGCCGGCGGTGGTCAAGGCCTGGCTCGCGGTACTGCCGGCGGGCACGGTGTTGCTGCCGGTGGGCGGTATCACGCCGGACAACATGCAGGTATTTTTCGACGCCGGCGTAAAAGGCTTCGGCCTGGGCTCCGGGTTATTCAAGCCGGGCATGAGCGTTGACCAAGTGGCGAGCAACGCCCAGGCCTACGTCGCGGCCTGGAATGCCCTGGGCTGATGAGCTTTCTCCATCTACAAGAGAGATAAGAAGATGAAAATCACCAAACTGACCACCTTCATCGTCCCGCCGCGTTGGTGCTTCCTCAAGGTTGAAACCGACCAGGGCGTGACCGGTTGGGGCGAACCTGTGGTCGAGGGCCGCGCCCACACCGTGGCGGCTGCCGTTGAAGAATTGTCCGACTACTTGATCGGCAAAGACCCACGCAACATTGAAGACATCTGGACCGTGCTCTACCGTGGCGGTTTCTACCGTGGCGGCGCGATCCACATGAGCGCCCTTGCCGGTATCGACCAGGCGCTGTGGGACATCAAGGGCAAGGCCCTCGGTGTGTCGGTCAGCGATTTGCTCGGTGGCCAGGTGCGGGACAAGATCCGCGTGTATTCATGGATCGGTGGCGACCGCCCGGCAGACACTGCCCGCGCCGCCAAGGAAGCCGTGGCCCGTGGTTTTACCGCCGTCAAAATGAATGGCACCGAAGAACTGCAGTTTCTCGACAGTTTCGAAAAAGTCGACCAGGCCTTGGCCAACGTCGCTGCCGTGCGTGACGCGGTAGGCCCGAACGTCGGCATCGGCGTCGACTTCCATGGCCGGGTGCACAAGCCCATGGCCAAGGTGCTGATGAAGGAACTCGACCCCTACAAACTGATGTTTATCGAAGAGCCGGTACTCAGCGAAAACTACGAAGCGCTGAAAGAGCTGGCGCCGCTCACCAGCACCCCGATTGCCCTCGGCGAGCGCCTGTTCTCGCGCTGGGACTTCAAGCGCGTGCTCAGCGAAGGCTACGTCGACATCATCCAGCCGGACGCCTCCCACGCCGGCGGTATCACCGAGACCCGCAAGATCGCCAACATGGCTGAAGCTTACGATGTGGCGCTGGCCCTGCACTGCCCGCTCGGCCCGATTGCCCTGGCGGCGTGCCTGCAGCTGGATGCGGTTTGCTACAACGCGTTCATCCAGGAGCAAAGCCTGGGGATTCACTACAACGAGAGCAATGACCTGCTGGATTACGTGCGTGATCCGGGTGTTTTCGACTACGACCAGGGTTTCGTGAAAATCCCCAACGGGCCAGGCCTGGGCATCGAGATCAACGAGGAATACGTGATCGAGCGTGCGGCCATCGGGCACCGCTGGCGCAACCCGATCTGGCGCCATGCCGACGGCAGTTTTGCCGAGTGGTGATCTCGCCCTGAAGAAACACCGTCAGTGTGGGAGCGGGCTTGCTCGCGAAAGCGGTGTATCAGCCGCAGATGTGTTGACTGACACTGCGCCTTCGCGAGCAAGCCCGCTCCCACATTTGATCCGGTTTCACCCGTAAGCCCCGTCCTCAATAACCATAAGAAGAGGCAACCCCCATGCAATCCGAGTCCTTCACCGGGCAGGCTTCTTTAGTCACGCCCAGCCGAAAGCGCTACTTCATCATGGTGCTGCTGTTCATCACGGTAGTGATCAACTACCTGGACCGCAGCAACCTGTCGATTGCCGCCCCGGCGTTGACCAGCGAGCTGGGGATCGACCCGGTGCATGTCGGGCTGATCTTCTCCGCGTTCGGCTGGACCTACGCTGCCATGCAGATCCCCGGCGGTTGGCTGGTGGACCGGGTGCCGCCGCGCATTCTCTACAGCGTCGCCCTGCTGCTATGGTCGATAGCCACCGTGATGCTGGGCTTCGCCGCCAGCTTTATCGCGCTGTTCGTGCTGCGCATGGCGGTCGGCGCCCTGGAAGCCCCGGCGTACCCGATCAACAGCCGCGTGGTGACCACCTGGTTTCCCGAGCGTGAGCGGGCCACGGCGATTGGGGTCTACACCTCCGGGCAATTTGTCGGGTTGGCCTTTCTCACGCCGGTATTGGCGTGGCTGCAACACACCTTTGGCTGGCACATGGTGTTTGTCGCCACCGGCGGCGTGGGCATTGTGTGGGCGTTGATCTGGTACGCGGTGTACCGCGAGCCACGAGATTTTAAAGGCGCGAATGCGGCAGAAATCGAGCTGATCCGCGAAGGCGGCGGGCTGGTGGACATCCAGGTGCAGGCGGCCAAGGCGCCGTTCAGTTGGGTCGACCTCGGCATCGTGATGAGCAAGCGCAAGCTGTGGGGGATTTACCTGGGGCAGTTCTGCCTGAACTCCACGCTGTGGTTTTTCCTGACGTGGTTCCCGACCTACCTGGTGAAATATCGCGGCATGGACTTCATCAAGTCCGGGCTGTTGGCGTCGCTGCCGTTTCTCGCGGCGTTTGTCGGGGTGCTGTGTTCGGGGTTGTTTTCCGACTGGCTGATTCGCCGGGGAGCGTCGGTGGGGTTTGCGCGCAAGTTGCCGATCATTGGTGGGTTGTTGATTTCGACGGCGATCATTGGCGCCAACTTTGTTGACTCCACGGCGTGGGTCATTGCCTTTTTGGCGGTGGCGTTTTTCGGCAATGGCCTGGCGTCGATCACCTGGTCGCTGGTGTCGACGTTGGCACCAGCAAGGCTGCTGGGGCTGACGGGTGGGGTGTTCAATTTCATCGGCAATCTGTCGGCGATTACCACGCCGATCGTGATTGGCTTTCTGGCCACCGGGGATTCGTTTGCGCCGGCGATTACGTACATCGCGGTGCTGGCGTTGCTGGGGGCGCTTTCGTACATCTTGCTGGTGGGCAAGGTCGAGCGTATCGAACTTTAGAGGACTGATAAGTCTCTGTGGCGAGGGAGCTTGCTCCCGCTGGAGTGCGCAGCGCTCCCATGATTTTGGGGCCGCTGCGCAGCCCAGCGGGAGCAAGCTCCCTCGCCACAAAAGCAGTCCGGCTCTAGTACAGCGCGCCATCCAGAATCTGATAAACGATGCTGGTACCAATCGCGATCAGCACGATGTCCCCGCCCGAACGGCGCCATTCGTAACCCGGGTATTGCGGCAGATGGCCCAGCGCCCTAGGGTCCAGTCGCTCGCCATAGTAGTTCGGCGGCAGGCGCTGGCCGCGCACCAGATGGATGCCCGGAGGCGGCGGCGCGCCACGGCGGAAGTCGCCGTGGTTATCGCGGATCACTTGCCGTACCGGGCCGAAGTCTTGAGGAGGGCCACCACGGTGATTTTCCTGCTGACCACGATGGTCATCGCCACGGTGATCGTTTTGTTGGCCTTGAGGGCCGCCACGGTCCGGTCCGCCACCTTGGTCATACGGTGCGGCTTGCACCAGGGCACTGGCGCCGAGCAGCAGCACACCCAGACCGGCTATCACACGCTTTGGCATCTTCATCAGGGGTTTCCTCAACTACACAAAACAACAAAAAGGGATTTCGAACCGGGTTCGAAATCCCTTGGTCTTGTTAGCTTAGGTGCTGAATTGCCAGCATGATTCCTCTGTATCAGAAACTTTACCTAGCGCTTACGAGCGACTTACTTACGGGCGTTGCGCACACCTTCTGACAGCGCCGAACACAGGGTCAATACACCGTCGATAGCCTGCTGATCATTGCTGGCATTGGCGATGTGATCGATCAGTGCCGAACCCACCACCACACCGTCTGCCAGACGGGCGATTGCAGCGGCCTGTTCCGGGGTACGGATACCAAAACCGATGCTGATCGGCAGGTTGGTATGCCGACGCAGACGGGTCACGGCTTCTTCGACGTGTTCCAGGGTCGCGGCGCCAGCACCGGTCACACCGGCCACCGAGACGTAGTACACAAACCCGGAACTGCCGTTGAGCACGGTTGGCAGGCGCACGTCATCGGTGGTCGGCGTGGTCAGGCGGATAAAGTCGATACCGGCAGCCTGGGCCGGGTCGCACAGCTCGCCGTTATGCTCAGGCGGCATGTCGACCACGATCAGGCCGTCTACGCCGGCTTCTTTCGCGTCGCTGATAAAGCGCGGCACGCCGTACATATGGATCGGGTTGAAATAGCCCATCAGCACCAGCGGCGTGTCGCTGTTGCCCTCGCGGAACTCACGAACCATTTGCAGGGTTTTGGTGAGGTTCTGCTTGGCGGTCAGTGCGCGGATGTTGGCCAGTTGAATGGCCGGGCCATCGGCCATCGGGTCGGTGAAGGGCATGCCCAGCTCGATCACATCGGCGCCAGCGGCTGGCAAGCCCTTGAGGATTGCCAGCGAGGTGTCATAACCCGGGTCGCCGGCGGTGACGAAGGTCACCAGGGCGGCGCGGTTTTGTTCTTTGAGTTGCGCAAAACGTGTTTGCAGGCGGCTCATTTAGTGTTTCTCCTGCTGAGACTGTTCCATGTGGTGCATCACGGTTTGCATGTCTTTGTCGCCACGGCCCGAGAGGTTGACCACCATCAGGTGATCCTTGGGCAAGGTCGGTGCGCGTTTGAACACTTCGGCCAGGGCGTGGGCGCTTTCCAGTGCAGGAATAATCCCTTCCAGGCGGCAGCATTTGTGAAAGGCGTCGAGGGCTTCGTCGTCGGTCACAGAGGTGTACTGAACGCGGCCGATGTCATGCAACCAGGCGTGTTCAGGGCCGATGCCCGGGTAGTCGAGGCCGGCGGAGATCGAGTGGGCGTCGATGATCTGGCCATCGTCGTCCTGCAACAGGAAGGTACGGTTGCCGTGCAATACACCCGGTACGCCGCCGTTGAGGCTGGCCGCGTGTTTGCCGGTTTCGATGCCGTAGCCGGCCGCTTCAACGCCGATGATTTCGACGCTGGTGTCATCCAGGAACGGATGGAACAGGCCCATGGCGTTGGAACCGCCACCGATGCAGGCCACCAGGCTGTCGGGCAGGCGGCCTTCCTGGGCTTGCAGTTGGGTACGGGTTTCCTTGCCGATCACGGCCTGGAAGTCACGCACCATGGCGGGGTACGGGTGCGGGCCGGCAACAGTGCCGATCAGGTAGAAGGTGCTGTCGACGTTGGTCACCCAGTCACGCAGGGCTTCGTTCATCGCGTCTTTCAGGGTGCCGGTACCGGCGACTACCGGGATCACTTCGGCGCCCAGCAGCTTCATGCGGAACACGTTGGCCTGCTGGCGCTCGATGTCGGTGGTGCCCATGTAGATCACGCAGTCCAGGCCAAAACGCGCGGCGACGGTGGCCGTGGCCACACCGTGCATGCCGGCGCCGGTCTCGGCGATGATGCGTTTTTTGCCCATGCGCCGCGCCAGCAGGATCTGGCCGATGCAGTTGTTGATCTTGTGGGCGCCGGTGTGGTTGAGCTCTTCGCGCTTGAGGTAGATCTTGGCGCCGCCGCAGAATTCGGTCAGGCGTTCGGCGAAGTACAGCGGGCTTGGGCGTCCGACGTAGTCGCGCTGGAAGTAGGCCAGTTCTTCGTTGAAGGCCGGATCGATCTTGGCCGCTTCGTATTCACGGGCCAGGTCAAGGATCAGCGGCATCAGGGTTTCCGCCACGTAGCGGCCGCCGAACGAACCAAACAGGCCATTGGCGTCTGGGCCGTTGCGTAAATCGGTCTGGGTCTGAGTCATGGGACGCTCCAGGTAGAAAATGTGTAAGAGGCAATGACGGTCACTCTACCCCTGACGCTTCAACGTGAAAACCGATAAGATCGCCGCAACCTGTCAGGAAAACTCACAGATGAGCCGAGACTTACCACCGCTGAATGCCTTGCGTGCTTTCGAGGCGACCGCTCGCTTGAACAGCGTGAGCCAGGCCGCCGAGCAACTGCACGTCACCCATGGCGCGGTCAGCCGGCAGCTCAAGGTGTTGGAGGAGCACCTCGGCGTGAGCCTGTTCGTCAAGGATGGGCGCGGCCTCAAACTCACAGATGCCGGCATTCGCCTGCGGGATGCGAGTTTCGAGGCGTTTGAGCGTTTAAGGGACACTTGCGCCGAACTCACACAAAGCAGTGCCGACGCGCCGTTTGTACTCGGCTGCTCCGGCAGCCTGCTGGCGCGCTGGTTTATTCCGCGTCTGGGCCGCCTGAACGCCGATTTGCCGGATTTGCGTCTGCACCTGTCGGCAGGCGAAGGCGATCTTGACCCGCGCCGCCCCGGGTTGGACGCGCTGCTGGTGTTCGCCGAGCCGCCGTGGCCTGCGGACATGCAGGTTTACGAGTTGGCCAGCGAACGCATCGGCCCGGTCATGAGCCCGCGTTTTGCCCATTACGAGCGGTTGCGCCAGGCGCCCGCCGAGGCGCTGCGCAATGAAGCCCTGTTGCACACCACCTCGCGCCCACAAGCCTGGCCCAGCTGGGCGCAGCACCACGGGATCGACGCTGGCGCGTTGAAGTACGGTCAGGGTTTCGAGCATTTATATTATTTGCTGGAAGCGGCGGTGGCAGGGCTTGGGGTGGCGATTGCGCCTGAACCGCTGGTGGCAGAGGACCTGCGAGCGGGCCGCCTGGTTGCGCCGTGGGGTTTCAGTGAAACCCCGGCGCAACTGGCGTTGTGGCTACCCAAGCGCGCCGCGGATGGGCGCGCCCGGCAACTGGCGCTGTGGCTCAAGGCTGAGCTTGCGCGCCAGGACGTTTAGTCACCGCGTTTGCACAGCAAGTAAGCCGCCAGCAGACCCAGCGCGCCGACGGCGACGCCAGCGGTAGTCCATGGGTGCTCTTGCGCGTAGTCCCGTGTTGCAACACTGGTTTCGCGGATTTTGACTTTGCTTTCTTCGTAGGCATCGCTGATCAGGTGGCGGGAATGCTTGAGGGCATTCTCGGCATTGCTTTTCAGGGCCTTCAGGGTTTTGCGCGACTCGTCAGACGCATCGTCCTTGAGGCTTTCCAGAGATTTGAGCAGGCTCGAAATCTCGGCTTCCATGCTTTCCAATGACGCTTTGCGTAAAGAGGTGTTGGCCATGTGGGCTCTCCTGGAGTGATTGAGTGGCGTGTGTTGTTTCCGACTGCGGCGGTTTCAGAAAGTGCAGTAAATCTGAACTTTCGCGTGGGAATGGCCGCCAGAAGCAGTACGAGAATTCACTGCTAGTCTTGATTAACGACCCAGGAGAAAACCTTATGAGTGATCATCACACCTACAAGAAAGTCGAACTGGTGGGCTCTTCCGCGACCAGCATCGAGGACGCCATCAACAACGCCCTGGCGGAAGCCAACAAGAGCATCAAGCACTTGGAGTGGTTTGAAGTGACCGAAACCCGTGGCCACATCAAGGACGGCAAGGCCGCGCATTTCCAGGTCACCCTCAAGGTGGGGTTCCGAATTGCCAGTAGTTGATACCGCCGGTTGAACTTGCGCGCTGGCCGATTGCCATAAACTCCGCTACAACCTTTAGGTACGTCGACGTGACGAGCGTCGGCGTGCTTCTTTTCGATCAACCCAAGGAAAGTGACGGATGAAGAACTTTTTGTTGGCGGTAGGTTTGTTGAGCATTGCGGGCACAGCCCTGGCGGCGGGCAAGCCTTGTGACGAGCTGAAAAGCGAGATTGCGGCGAAACTGGATGCCAAGGGTGTTGCGCATTATTCGCTGGACGTAGTGGATAAAGGTGCTGCTGGCGACAGTAAGGTAGTTGGCACCTGCGAAGGTGGTACCAAGGAAATCGCCTACAAGCGCGGGTGATCCCGTGTTGCAGACGTAAAAAACCGACGCGAGTGCGTCGGTTTTTTTATGCCTGCGGTTTAACCCTTCATGATCTGCGCCAGCAGCTCGTAGGAATGAATCCGGTCGGCGTGCTCGTATAGGTCGCAGGTAAAGATCAGCTCATCAGCGCCGGTCTGCTCCACCAGTACTTCCAGCTTGGCGCGGATTTTCTGCGGGCTGCCCACCATCGCCAGGCCAAGGAAACTGCCTACGGCGTCTTTCTCGTGCGGCAGCCACAGGCCGTCCATGGTTTTAACCGGCGGACGCTGCACCAGGCTTTGCCCACGCATCAACGCGAGGATTCGCTGGTACACCGACGTGGCCAGGTAATCGGCCTGCTCATCCGTATCGGCAGCCACCAGCGGGATGCCGAGCATCACGTAGGGTTTGTCCAGCACGGCTGAAGGCTTGAAGTGGTTGCGGTAGACACGAATCGCCTCATGCATCAGGCGTGGTGCGAAATGTGAGGCAAAGGCGTAAGGCAAACCTTTTTCGCCTGCAAGCTGCGCGCTGAACAGGCTTGAGCCCAGTAGCCACACAGGGACGTTGGTGCCAGTGCCGGGTACGGCGATCACCCGTTGGTCCGGGGTTCGCGGGCCCAGGTAGGCCATCAGTTCTGCTACGTCTTCCGGGAAGTCGTCGGCGCTGCCGGAACGTTCACGGCGCAGGGCGCGGGCGGTCATCTGGTCGGAACCCGGCGCGCGGCCAAGCCCTAGGTCAATGCGGCCCGGGTACAGGCTTTCGAGGGTGCCGAACTGCTCGGCGATCACCAGGGGCGCGTGGTTGGGCAGCATCACGCCGCCGGAGCCGACGCGAATCGTCGAGGTGCCGCCGGCCAGATAGCCGAGCAATACGGAGGTCGCCGAACTGGCGATGCCGTCCATATTGTGGTGCTCGGCGACCCAGAAGCGGTTGTAGCCAAACTTTTCCACGTGCTGGGCCAGGTCCAGGGAATTGCGCAGCGACTGCGCCGCACTGCCGTTGGCCCGCACGGGCACCAGGTCGAGGGTCGAGAATTTTACGTCGGACAGCGGTTTCATAAGCCTGCTTCTCCAAGGGGGCCGCAGGTTTTATGTCGAGCCAAAACCTGCCGCTTCATGTGCATGACTATGCAATGAGGGCATATACCCGAGATTCAATAGCTGAAGTGAATTTGCCTACCGGAAAAGCGGTTTAGTCCGACGAGGTGAACTTTGCCAGCGCTTCTATCCTCAGAACCCTTACTGACGGAAAACCACAGGCACGAGGAGATTGATATGAGTATCAAGAAGAAAGCATCGGCGCATTGGGAAGGTGATCTGAAAACCGGCCTCGGTTCCATTTCAACGGAAACCGGCGTGTTGCGCGAAGCGCCCTACGGCTTCAAGGCCCGTTTCGAAGGGGGCAAGGGCACCAACCCGGAAGAATTGATCGGCGCCGCCCATGTCGGTTGTTTCTCCATGGCCTTTTCCATGATTCTCGGCGACGCCGGGCTCAAGGCCGACAGCATCGACACCCAGGCCGAAGTCACCCTGGACCAAGTGGACGGTGGCTTTGCGATTACTGCGGTGCACCTGACCCTCAAGGCGAAGATCCCGGGCGCGAGCCAGGCGCAGTTCGATGAACTGAGCAAAAAGGCCAAGGAAGGATGCCCGGTGTCCAAGGTACTGAATGCCACCATTACCCTGGATGGCACGCTGGTTAGTTGATGCAGCCCCCTTGCAGGGGTGAGCTTGCTCGCCCCTGCAGGTGCAAGTGTGGTCGAATAGCCGATGCAGACTTAGCGCACACCCGTGCGCGTGCATTCAGGGAGCTTCACACATGAAACGTTTTGTCTTGGCGGTTATCTGCGGTGCGGTGGCCACGTCGGCCCTGGCTGCTGGCGAGATAAAAGACTGTAAAGAGCTCAAAGACGAGATCGAAGTCAAAATCCAGGCCAATGCCGTTCCCTCCTACACGCTCGAAATCGTCAGCAAGGAAGAAGGCGAGAAGCATGACGAGGCCATGCGTGTCGGCACCTGTGACAACGGCTCCAAAATCATCATCTACCAGAAGAACAACGACTGATCAGATGCAGTTGACGCTACGTTCTTCAGCCAACAACTGACCCGCCTTGTTGTACAGCCGGATATTCGGGTTGTAGCCCAGTGACCGCCCTTCCAGGCGATAACGCTGGCCTGCCTCGAAACGGTCGTATTGCAGGGTCATGAAGCAGGTGCGGTCGGTGGTTTGGCCAAATCCGCCGAAACTGCCGCCGGTAGGCACCTCGAAATCAAAACGCACCATCAGTTCATGGCTGCCAGGCGGCACCTGGAAGAAGCGCCCGTCGTTCAGGTTTTTCCCGTCCAGGCGTTGCGCCATCACCAACTTGGCGCCGGGTGTCGGGGTGGCGAAGTCGACCCAGGCTTGTTGCGGATCAACCGCAGGCAGCGGTGTCGACGCGCAGGCACTGAGAAAAATCGCAGCGACGGGAAGCAATAGCTGACGCATGTTAAGCACTCAACTGTAGGAATGGTTTTTTGAGCGGCTGCGTTCGGCAGCACGCTCCCTATGAGTATAAACACGCCACGCCATGGAAAAATTCCCCACAGGCGAGATAGTCTGGCGGGACAGTTACCGGCGAGAGGTTTTAATGGTCAGGCGTTTGCTTCCCGGGTTGATGCTGCTGGTGCTCAGCGGCTGTTCCAGCGTCAGTTATTACAGCCAATTGGCAGACGGGCAATTGCAGTTGCTGCGAGCCCGGGAGCCGGTATCGGAGGTCATCGCCGACCCGTTCCGACCACAGGTGCTGCGTGAGCACCTGGCACAGTCGCAGAAAGCCCGCACCTTCGCGAGCGAACACCTGCACCTGCCGGATAACCAGAGTTACCGACTGTATGCCGATATCGGTCGCCCTTATGTGGTCTGGAACGTCTTCGCCACGCCTGAATTTTCCCTGTCGCCGCAGACCCACTGCTTCCCGATTGCCGGCTGCGTGGCCTATCGCGGTTACTACAACCAGGGCGCCGCGCGCGGCCAGGCGGCGTTGCTGAAGCAGCAAGGCATGGATGTGGCGATTGGCGGCGTCGAGGCCTATTCCACCCTGGGCTGGTTCAACGACCCGATCATGAGTTCGATGATGAGCTGGGGTGATGAGCGCTTGGCCACACTGATTTTTCATGAGCTGGCGCACCAGCGGTTTTATGTGAAGGACGACACTGAGTTCAATGAGTCGTACGCCACCTTCGTCGAGCAGGAAGGCACCCGGCAGTGGCGCGCAGCCCAAGGCTTGCCGCCTGCCAGCGAGTCGGCGTTGAAACAGCGCGACCAATTCACTCGGCTGGTGCTCGACACCCGCAAGCGCCTGGAAGAGTTGTATATGCAGCCGCTGGCGGCAAGCGCCATGCGCCAGGCCAAGGCCGCCGAATTCGAGCGCCTGCGCGGTGATTACCGGAAAATGCGCGATAGCCAGTGGGGCGGCGACAAACGTTATGACGCCTGGATCAACCTGCCGATGAACAATGCAAGGCTGTTGCCATTTGGCCTGTATGACCAGTGGGTGCCGGCGTTTGCCGCGTTGTTCCGGGAGGAAGGCGGGGATTGGCTGAAGTTTTTTGCGGCGGTGGAGACGCTGGGCGGGTTGCCCGTAGTTGAGCGTAAAGCGGCACTGAGGCGTTTGGAGGAACCCGAGCCTTTGGTTGGCAGATAGGGCCTCATCGCGGGCAAGCCCGGCTCCCACAGTTGGTCGCGTTTCCCTGTGGGAGCCGGGCTTGCCCGCGATAGCGATCTTATGGCCGCTGCAAAAACGCCTGATGCATCTGCGTCAATGTTTCAAAATGCCAGGTCGGCGCTTCGGCACTCAGCTCCTCATGGCTGCCAAACCCGTAACCCACCGCCGCGGCATCCAGCCCATTGCTGCGCGCACCGATCAGGTCGTGCTTGCGATCGCCAATCATCAAGGTATTGGCCGGGTCCAGGCCTTCTTCAGCCATCAGGTGGGCGATCAGCTCAACCTTGTTGGTGCGGGTGCCGTCCAGCTCGCTGCCGTAGATCACCTTGAAGTGCCGGGCGAAATCAAAATGCCGGGCGATTTCCCGGGCGAACACCCAAGGCTTGGACGTGGCCACATACAGCTGGCGGCCCTGGCCGTTCAGCTCTTCAAGCAGCGGCATCACGCCGTCGAACACGCGGTTTTCGTACAGGCCGGTGACCTTGAAGCGCTCGCGGTAAAAATTCACCGCCTCCCAGGCCCTGGCCTCGTCGAAGCCATAAAACTGCATGAACGCTTGCAGCAGCGGCGGGCCGATGAAGTGCTCAAGCCTGGTCAGGTCCGGCTCATCAATGCCCAGTTTGGCGAGGGCGTACTGGATCGAGCGGGTGATGCCTTCGCGCGGGTCGGTGAGGGTGCCGTCCAGATCGAACAAAACGGTTTGGTAATGCATGGGTGTCCTTGTCATTGGTCGAAGCCTTCGGCCAGGTGCAGGTCTTTGAGCTTCACGTAGTTCGCGGCGCTGTAGGTGAAAAACGCCCGTTCCTTGTCAGTCAGCGCGCGGATCTGTTTAACCGGGCTGCCGACATACAAAAAGCCGCTCTCAAGTTTCTTGCCCGGCGGCACCAGGCTGCCGGCGCCGATGATCACGTCGTCTTCCACCACGGCGCCGTCCATCACAATGCTGCCCATGCCGATCAGAATCCGGTTGCCCACCGTGCAGCCATGCAGCATGACCTTGTGAGCAATGGTCACGTCGTCACCGATCAGCAGCGGGAAACCATCAGGATTGAAGGGGCCGGCGTGGGTAATGTGCAGCACGCAGCCGTCCTGCACGCTGGTGCGCGCACCGATGCGGATGCGGTGCATGTCGCCGCGGATCACCGTCAATGGCCATACCGAGCTGTCGGCGCCGATTTCGACGTCGCCGATCACCACCGCCGATGCATCGACGAAAGCCCCGGCGGCCAAGGCCGGCGTGTGATTCTGGTAGGTGCGAAGGGTCACGATAGGCTCTCTCTCTTCTGCTGATAGCTGCGGTGGGCGTTGATTGTAATTAAGATGGCCCCATCTTTGTTCTTACATGTTTCTTCTGCCAAGGTGCCAACCGTGAGCGCGAACAACCCTCTTCTGCAGTCCTACGACCTGCCGCCGTTCTCGGCGATCCGTGCCGAGCACGTGCAGCCGGCCATCGAACAGATCCTCGCCGACAACCGCGTCGCCATCGAAGGCATCCTGCAAAGCCAGGGTAAAAATCCGACCTGGGCCGGCCTGATCCTGGCCATGGACGAACTCAATGACCGCCTGGGCGCCGCTTGGAGCCCGGTCAGCCACCTGAATGCCGTGTGCAACAGCGCCGAACTGCGCGAAGCCTACGAGGCGTGCCTGCCGGCATTGAGCGCCTACTCCACCGAGATGGGCCAGAACCGCGAGCTGTTCCAGGCCTTCGAAGCCTTGGCCAACAGCCCGGAGGCTGCCGGCTTCGACGTGGCGCAAAAAACCATTCTGGAACACTCCCTGCGGGATTTCCGCTTGTCGGGTATCGATTTGCCGCCTGAGCAGCAAAAACGCTATGCCGAAGTGCAGAGCAAGCTTTCCGAGCTGGGCAGCAAGTTCTCCAACCAGTTGCTCGACGCCACCCAGGCCTGGACCAAGCACGTGACGGACGAGGCTACCCTCGCCGGGCTGACTGATTCGGCCAAGGCGCAAATGGCCGCCGCTGCCCAGGCCAAGGGCCTCGACGGCTGGCTGATCACCTTGGAATTCCCGAGCTACTACGCGGTGATGACCTACGCCCACGACCGCGCCCTGCGTGAAGAAATCTACGCGGCCTACTGTACCCGTGCGTCGGACCAAGGCCCGAATGCCGGTAAGAACGATAACGGCCCGGTTATGGAACAAATCCTCGACCTGCGTCAGGAACTGGCGCAACTGCTGGGCTTTGCCTCGTTCTCCGAACTGAGCCTGGCCACCAAAATGGCCGAGTCCAGCGACCAGGTGCTGAGCTTCCTGCGGGACCTGGCCAAGCGCAGCAAGCCGTTTGCCACCCAAGACCTGCAACAGCTCAAGGCTTACGCCGCCGAACAAGGCTGCCCGGACCTGCAAAGCTGGGACAGCGGTTTCTACGGCGAAAAGCTGCGTGAACAACGCTACAGCGTGGCCCAGGAAGCCCTGCGCGCCTACTTCCCGATCGACAAGGTACTCAGCGGCCTGTTCGCCATTGTGCAGCGCCTGTACGGCATCGAGATCGCCGAGCAGAAAGGCTTCGACACCTGGCACCCGGACGTTCGCCTGTTCGAAATCAAGGAAAACGGCCAGCACGTCGGCCGCTTCTTCTTCGACCTGTACGCCCGCGCCAACAAGCGTGGCGGTGCCTGGATGGATGGCGCGCGTGACCGTCGCCGCACGGTTGACGGCGTGCTGCAAAGTCCGGTGGCCAACCTGGTGTGCAACTTTACCCCGGCTGACAGCGGCAAGCCTGCCCTGCTGACCCACGACGAAGTGACCACGCTGTTCCACGAATTCGGCCACGGCCTGCATCACCTGTTGACCCGTGTTGAGCACGCTGGCGTGTCCGGCATCAACGGCGTGGCCTGGGATGCGGTGGAGTTGCCGAGCCAGTTCATGGAGAACTGGTGCTGGGAGCCGGAAGGCCTGGCGCTGATTTCCGGCCACTATGAAACCGGTGAGCCGCTGCCTCAGGACCTGCTGCAAAAAATGCTCGCAGCAAAGAACTTCCAGTCCGGCCTGATGATGGTTCGCCAGTTGGAATTCTCGTTGTTCGATTTTGAGCTGCACGCCACCCACGGCGATGGCCGCAGTGTGCTGCAGGTGCTTGAAGGCGTGCGTGACGAGGTGTCGGTGATGCGTCCGCCCGCCTACAACCGCTTCCCCAATAGCTTCGCGCACATCTTCGCCGGCGGTTACGCGGCGGGTTACTACAGCTACAAGTGGGCGGAAGTGTTGTCGGCCGATGCCTTCTCCAAGTTCGAAGAAGACGGCGTGCTTAACGCCGAGACTGGCCGGGCGTTCCGCGAGGCGATCCTGGCCCGTGGTGGTTCCCAGGCGCCGATGGTGCTGTTCGTCGACTTCCGCGGACGTGCGCCGTCGATTGACGCACTCTTGCGCCACAGCGGCCTGAGTGAGGACGCGGCAGCATGAGTGAAGCACCTGTGAAAACCAAAAAACGCTTTATCGCCGGGGCGGTCTGCCCGGCGTGCAGCGAGCCGGACAAGTTGATGATGTGGAGCGAGGACGACGTGCCGCACCGCGAATGCGTGGCCTGCGGTTATTCCGACACGTTGAATGAGCAAGGTCTGTCAGTGCCCAAGGAATTGGGCACGCGGGTGAATACATCGGCCTTGAAAGCGCCGGATCCCAAGGTGCAGGCGGTGCAGTTCTTCCCTAATCCAAAGCTGAAAAAAGACTGACCGGCACGTGCTCCCTGGGCTGATGGCTTAGGGAGCAACTACTAATGCGGTCTTTTCTGCTGCCGAGTCCTTGGCACTGTCCGCGGTATTCAGCCAGCTTTTCATCGAGCACAGGGCAAAGGCGCTGGTGCTGCAATCGCCATTGGCCAACGCTGTGCGCAATTTGTCGATATCTGCCTTCATCATGTAGCGAACGCCGTCCTTGAAGCCGTTGCTGGTGCCAAAACCACCCAGCGTCATTTCGTTCAGCGCCTCCTCTTTGCTCCACCCCTGTACTACCACTCGATACATGGCTGCCATCAAGCCGGTGCGGTCCGAGCCGTGTTTGCAGTGCATCAACACCGGGCCCTCTGCTTGTGCGTCCTGAATCGCCCGAAGCGCTGCCAGCACGTCGCTGTCGTCGACATGGTTGGTGCGGTAGTTCAGTTGCACTTGTTTGATACCAGGCGACTTCAGCCACTTGGCATCGGATTCGGGCAGAAAATTGATCACAGTACCGATCTTCAGCTTTTCCAGAACCGGGAGGGCGCCGCTATCCGGCAGTGCGCTGCGATAGAGGGTGGGCGACATTTGATACAGGTTGTATTGGCTACCCACAGGCTGCGCCCATTCCAGTGAGCGAATGGGCGTGAGTTCTTCGGCCTGGGCGTGGACAGTGGTGAAAAGCGCCATGAACGCCAGGCTGAGGGCAGGCAGCAATTGATTGTTGAACATGGTCGATCTAACCGAATAGGGAAATGGCTGATGGGGGCCAGATTCGCCTACGCGGGGTCAATGTCCCGTGAGGGACTCGTCAAAGAATCGTGAATGCCCACTGTTTTTTCCCGCTGAATCGATTCTCCTCGATCCTTAGCCTGCTATCCTTTGTAACTATTGATTGCTGCTGCGCTCTATCCCTTTGGGTCCGTTGGATCCAATTTGCTGCCAAAACTATAAGTCGCTCCCAGAAGCGGCTGATAAATCCGTGACCACATGATGAGGTGCCACCATGTCTGATCAAGATCAAGACAACCCCCGGCGTGAGTTTTTGCGCAAATCCTTGACCTTGATCCCGGTGGTCACTGTCGCCAGCACGGGCCTGGGCGGTTCGATGCTGATGGCGGTTCCCGAGCCCGCTCAAGCCAGCCCCGAAAAGGCGCCTGTCAGCACTAAGGCTTATGAGCCGAGCTATTTCACTGCCGAGGAATGGGCCTTTATCAACGCGGCTGTTGCCCGCCTGATCCCGGCGGACGACCAAGGCCCGGGCGCCCTGGAAGCCGGCGCGCCGGAATACATCGACCGCCAGATGAACACGCCGTACGCGGCTGGCGCCCTGTGGTTCATGCAAGGCCCGTTCAATGCCGACGCGCCGCCTGAAATGGGCTGGCAGAGCAAATTGGTACCCAAGGAGATCTATCGCCTCGGCATCGCCGCCACGGATGCCTGGTCGAAAGCGATGAACGGTAAGCTATTTGCCGAACAAGACAGCGCTACCCAGGAACAATTGCTGCAACGTCTGGAGGCCGGCGATGCCCAGTTCGACAGCGTTCCGCCGAAAATTTTCTTTAATTTGTTGCTGCAAAACACCAAGGAAGGGTTCTTCTGCGACCCGGTCCACGGTGGCAACAAAGGCATGGTCGGCTGGACCATGATCGGCTTCCCCGGCGCCCGCGCCGATTTCATGGATTGGGTTGAACGCAACGAGCAATACCCCTTCCCGGCTGTTTCGATCCGTGGCGAGAGGGCATAAACGTGGCGACCATCATGAAGAAAGTGGATGCAGTGATCGTAGGCTTCGGCTGGACCGGCGCGATCATGGCCAAGGAGCTGACGGAAGCGGGCCTCAACGTGGTAGCGCTGGAGCGCGGCCCGATGCAGGACACCTACCCCGACGGCAACTATCCCCAGGTCATCGACGAATTGACCTACAGCGTGCGCAAAAAGCTGTTTCAGGACATCTCCAAGGAAACCGTGACCATTCGCCATAGCGTGAATGATGTGGCCATGCCTAACCGCCAACTGGGCGCCTTCTTGCCCGGCAACGGCGTGGGTGGCGCTGGCCTGCACTGGTCGGGCGTGCACTTTCGGGTGGACCCGATCGAGTTGCGCATGCGCAGCCATTACGAAGAGCGCTACGGGAAAAACTTCATTCCCAAGGACATGACCATTCAGGATTTCGGCGTCAGCTATGAAGAGCTGGAGCCGTTCTTCGACTATGCCGAGAAAGTCTTCGGCACCTCCGGGCAAGCCTGGACGGTAAAGGGCCAGTTGGTGGGCGAAGGTAAGGGCGGTAACCCTTACGCGCCGGACCGCTCGAATCATTTCCCGTTGGAATCGCAGAAGAACACCGTCTCCGCACAGCTGTTCCAGAAAGCCGCCACAGCCGTGGGGTACAAACCCTACAATCTGCCTTCCGCAAATACGTCGGGGCCGTACACCAACCCCTACGGCGCGCAGATGGGGCCGTGCAACTTCTGCGGTTTTTGCAGCGGTTATGTCTGCTACATGTACTCCAAGGCTTCGCCGAACGTGAACATCCTCCCGGCCCTGCGCCAGGAGCCCAAGTTCGAACTGCGGCCCAACTCCCACGTGTTGAAGGTCAACCTCGACAGCACCAAGCGCAAGGCTACCGGCGTTACGTACGTCGACGCCCAGGGGCGCGAATGCGAGCAGCCGGCAGACCTGGTGATCCTCGGCTCCTTCCAGTTCAACAACGTGCGCCTGATGTTGTTGTCGGGCATCGGAAAACCCTACGACCCGATCTCCGGCGAGGGCGTGGTGGGCAGGAACTTCGCCTACCAGAACATGGCCACCATCAAGGCGTTCTTCGACAAGGACGTGCACACCAACAACTTCATCGGCGCCGGCGGCAATGGTGTGGCGATTGACGACTTCAACGCGGACAACTTTGACCATGGGCCTCACGGCTTTGTGGGCGGCTCGCCGATGTGGGTCAACCAGGCGGGCAGCCGGCCGATTGCCGGCACCTCCAACCCGCCGGGCACGCCAGCCTGGGGCAGTGCCTGGAAGCGTGCCACCGCCGATTATTACACCCACCAAGTGTCGATGGATGCCCACGGCGCGCATCAGTCCTACCGTGGCAACTACCTCGACCTGGACCCGGTTTACCGCGATGCCTACGGCATGCCGTTGCTGCGCATGACTTTCGACTGGCAGGAAAACGACATCAAGATGAACCGCTTCATGGTCGACAAAATGAGCAAGATCGCCGAAGCGATGAACCCCAAGGCGATCGCCTTGCTGGGCAAAAAGGTGGGCGAGCACTTCAACACCGCGGCTTACCAGACCACCCACCTCAACGGTGGCGCGATCATGGGCACTGACCCGAAAACCAGTGCCTTGAACCGCTATCTGCAGTGCTGGGACGTGCATAACGTGTTTGTCCCGGGTGCTTCCGCGTTCCCACAAGGCTTGGGCTACAACCCTACGGGCCTGGTGGCAGCGTTGACGTACTGGTCCGCTCGCGCCATCCGCGAGCAGTACCTGAAAAACCCCGGCCCGCTGGTTCAGGCATAAGGAGCGATGACCATGAAAGCATTTGTTATCGCGTCCCTGGCCTTGTTCAGCAGCTGCTCGGTGAGTGCGGCTGAAACCGACCTGGTCAAACAGGGCGAATACCTGGCGCGCGCCGGTGATTGTGTAGCCTGCCACACCGCCAAGGGCGGCAAGCCGTTCGCGGGTGGCCTGCCGATGGAAACCCCGATCGGCACTATTTACTCCACCAACATTACCCCGGACAAAACCGGCCTGGGCGACTACAGCTTCGAAGACTTCGACAAGGCCGTGCGCCATGGCGTCGCTAAAAACGGTAGTACCCTTTACCCGGCGATGCCCTACCCGTCTTACGCGCGGGTCAGTGAAAGCGACATGCAGGCGCTGTATGCGTACTTCATGAAGGGCGTGGAGCCGGTGGCGCAAGTAAACAAGGACAGCGATATTCCCTGGCCGTTGAGCATGCGCTGGCCGTTGGCCGGGTGGCGTTGGATGTTTGCGCCCAAGGTCGAGGACTATCAGGCCCAAGCGGGTGCCGACCCGGTGATCAGCCGTGGTGCGTATCTGGTGGAAGGCCTCGGCCACTGCGGCGCCTGCCATACACCACGGGCCCTGACCATGCAGGAAAAGTCCCTGAGTGCGACGGATGGCAGTGCTTTCTTGTCTGGCAGTGCACCACTGGAAGGCTGGATTGCCAAGAGCCTGCGGGGCGACCACAAGGACGGCCTGGGGAGCTGGAGCGAGGAGCAACTGGTGCAATTCCTCAAGACCGGTCGCAGCGATCGCAGCGCGGTGTTTGGCGGCATGAGCGACGTTGTAGTCCACAGCATGCAGTACATGTCGCAAGATGACCTGACGGCCATCGCTCGCTACCTCAAGAGCCTGCCGGCGGTAGATCCCAAGGATCAGCCGCACCAGTACGACAAACAGGTCGCCGACGCGCTATGGAAGGGCGATGACAGCAAGCCCGGGGCATCGGTGTATATCGACAACTGCGCGGCGTGCCACCGCACTGACGGCCATGGCTACACCCGGGTATTCCCGGCGTTGGCGGGCAACCCGGTGTTGCAGACGGCGGATGCCACCTCGTTGATCAACATCGTGTTGAACGGCGGCACGTTGCCGGCCACACATACGGCGCCTTCGACCTTCACCATGCCGGCATTTGCCTGGCGGCTGTCGGATCAGGAAGTGGCGGACGTAGTCAGTTTCGTCCGGAGCAGTTGGGGTAACAAAGGCGCGCCGGTGAAAGCCAGTGACGTGGCGAGCCTGCGCAAGAATGATATGCAGACCACCTCCGGCGATGACCTTGGCCAGGTGACATCCAAGCACTGATGGGGCGTTGACCGCCCAACGGCACTGGTCAGAAACCTTGCGCCTCTATACTGTATAAAAAAACAGTATCGAGGCGCTTTCATGTCCACTCCTCTGCCGCCTCGCGGGCGCGGCACGGCCACTAACCTGCACAATCGTTTTGCGCCCACCCTCAGCGTGGCGGAAGACGACGGCTGGTATCAGGAAGTGCCACAGACCCAGGGCACCGAAGTCCGTATCGAAACCGCAAAAACCATCATCACCCGCAACAGCTCTCCGGATATTCCGTTTGATCGTGCAATTAACCCGTATCGCGGCTGCGAGCATGGCTGACTGTAGTGGGTTATAGGTACACATGAACGAAGCGTGATTTTGCGACTTATATAGAAGAAAAGGTATCTACCGCCTTATGAGGTGGTTTTCCCCTAGGAACATTTGGTGACAAACGGTGCAATCCAGTGGTGGCATGGCTTACGCGAATGTTCCGCGTTTCATACACATTTTACCCACAGCGTTATCCACAGGTAGTGCGTTGCTGATCCCCCAAAAACGCATTATCTTGTACCCCGCCTTCGTTGAAGACCCCACATGTAGTGTCTTTGAGCTTTTTTCATAGTGAAAAAATGCGCTAAAACCCCCTATTTCTAACGGGTTTCCACTATTTCTGGCTTTTCCAATGGATGTCTCAGCAAGGGACTAATAAGGGCCTATTGAGGGCCTTTTGGTGCGTTTGTAGGCGTTTTTGGGGGCTGGAGGGGGTCGGAGGGGGGATTAATCGTTAATTACGCACACGGGCGCTCACAGGGGCTTGCAGAGCCTCTGACTTAACGATATGATGGCGACAGAAACGCAGAAACCGCCAATGAAGGCGGTCTCAGCAGAAGATGTCTACAGGTAGCCACGCCACGTTTGGCGACAGAAACGTGACTACCCGTACCCTCCGACGCATACGTTTCAGCACTGTCGGAAGAAGGACGCCATTAAAAGCCAATTGATGCAATTGCGTCAATCGGTGATTGATCGGTGGTCGTCTCCAGACAGGTGCGATTAACTTAACCCTGCTGGAGACTGCCCAAATGGACATGTCGATTGGATTCACCCGCAACACCAGTGTAGGCGCCAAAACGGTGCCGGTTCGTCAATATCGTCGGTTCCGCTTCGGTGAATGGGAGGATGTTTGTCACCACCGCCGTAGCCCACCGCGTTAAGACGGGAACGTTGCCACCAAGCTTGTGCTGATTTGGTGGCTTCCGGCTTTAGCACCTCTCTGGTGAGCCCTTTGCCAGTCGCGACACCTTTGACCTTCCGGTCTGTCCTCGATCAATACCCAGTCTTCAAAAACCCAACTCCTAGCCATTGATCTATCTATTCATCAATATTGATAGCTAAACGCTATCGAAAGCTTCTCTCGCGACGGAACGTCGAAGGGGTATCCACTTGAGAGCTACCGCTCTCGGGCAGACCTACAGCAGTGGACGCACTACGTGCCTGTATATATTGCAACCGTATATCGAGCTGGGTATACGACCTGTCTAGATCAATGCTTACAGCGCTGCTGTAAGAGGATTCGGTCAGAGGCGTTTTTCTGGGAAATCCCTTTTTCCGCCGAAAAACTCGGAGCACCTTGATGGGTGTTTGGATCTGCCAGCCTGAAAACGATCATGGCACCGGGATAGTTCCTCCACCTATTAAACAACCTGCAACAGGGCCAAATGAACCTGCTCGCAAATATAAAATAAGTGTTGGACTGGGTGCCGCTGGGCAAGGTTCTGGCAGGCGCTGAGCTGTGTGCTGTTGCAGGTATCAGAGACGACGAAGCCCGCTCAAGGCGGGCTCTGTGGGGCGTTACAGTTAGGCTTTCAGCTCACGCTTGATCCTGTACACCGTGGCAACGCCGCAGTCTGCCAGCTTGGCAACATCATCTGCCGACAGGGTTGGATTCTTCACGATCAGTGCCTCTACCTTCTTCCACAATTCGGCATTCTTACTCTTGCCCGCTGGCTTCCAGTTGGGATCTTCTGCCCGTTTCTTCTTCAAGCCCTGTTGGATTCGCTCAACACGCTTTTCTTGATCCAACCTTGCCATGGTCGCCATCAGGTCAAGCAGCATGTCATTGATCACGCTCATGATTTGACCAGAAATGCCTTTATCTGCCACCAACATATGACTGGTAGGCAAGTCGGCAATTACCAGACGCAAGCCCTTTGCCTTGATTGTCATCTTGAGGGTTAGCCAATCTTCTTGAGAAAGCCTGCTGAGGCGGTCAACAGACTCGCAAAGGAGAATGTCTCCCGGTTGAGCCACATCAAGCAATTTCATCAGCTCGGGGCGCTGGAGTGTGGTCCCGGAAACGTTCTCGCTGTACACACCAACGATGTTCAGGCCCTTGTCCGTAGCAAACGACTCAAGGAGCGACTTGGCACGGTCGGCGTCTTGATCTCGGGTGCTGGCCCGAAGGTAGAGGTGGGCGTTCATGGCTAGCTATCCTTTAGGCTATTGATGTGATAGATAAAGGATAAACTATCTGATAGCCAACCGGATATAGGTATTTGATAGCTGGATTGCCTACCGGACGGGCGGTTATTCGACTACCCGAGAAGTAGACTTCTTTGATAGTTAATCTTCAGAACTCTCCCTTGGGGTCAACCACCCGGAGATTGCCCGCGTTGGTGAGCAGAACGCCTGTGTAACGGCGTGGGCCACCCTCGCCAGTAAATTCAGCAAGCTTCAACGCGAGCAGGTTGCGGAATGGCCCAAGATCACTTCCGGAGACTTCATCCTGCCCATCAAAGATTCGCTTGAGCAATTCATCAAGCACTTCCATCCCATATGCAGGCATGTCAACTCTCCCTAAGCCCCGGATGGGCGAATCTTGATTGAAGTCACCTGCCCGGCGCCTGTCAATGTTGCCGTCCTGTTGAAAAACGGTGATTCCAGCTCAGAACTGCCGTTCTGGCGCTAAAACCTCAAGTTGAGCGTTTCCACAGAAAAAAGCTTAGCCCTCGATCCCCACAAGCCACGGAAACACTGAGCTACAGACATGCTACAACTTTCACTACCAGAGGTGGCCCAATAGCTGGCAAGGGGTTTCGGGGACGTTAAACCGCAGTTTTAGCCAGGTTTAAAACTTACGTTCAGCCGCCTTGGGTGCAACCTTGCATTGGCCAATATCTACCGTTGTCTTACCAAGAAAATCGGTCGTCCTCTTGAAGGATAAATCTGTCCGACTGATCTCCATTGAGCTAAAGACCACATTATTGGCTGTAAATACAGCCGATTCCTTCCTAGCTACGTCCATAGATGAAATCACATAGCTCGCAGAGCCCAATGACTCATCGAGGGTAATATTCCACAGCACGGGCTTCGTGCCGTTGGTCATAAAACACTCTAGGTAGACTGGGCTGGCTTGGCACAGAGCTGGAAGGGTGAGACCAGCCATTAGAAGAGCTTTCCGTATCACAAGGGAGTCCTTTAGGTGGAGGGAAGTCAGACTGCCAGTAGCATGGCAGAACCATGTGATTCCGCCACCACACTGATCCGCCCCAAGACTGCATGACTGCCTACAGCTCACGCTGTACGTATTAACCCACCCGAATCAGCGGACTATCACCAATCTGCACTAGGTAAGCGATTGTGGGAAGGCGGGCATGGTGTGCGGCCTGCCTCAAGGCTTGGTCAACCTTCTTGGCGATGGGTGCTTGATTCAATTCATCTTGGTAGGTGGTAGTCCAGACTGAGTATCCAGTTACTCGCTTCAAGCCTTGTTTGTGAAGTGACATCTGGAACTTCAAACGCTGTAGTGGCGTAACGTCTTTTAGCTGGGGTATCACTGTGCAATGCACCATGGCGTCTTCTCTATGATGGGCTGGCGCCGTGATCATACGTGGATAGCCTGTGAGCGTGTGTGTCCGGGGCGCCCGCCCCACCTGAGAAACTGTTCATAACTCCGTTATGCGCAATGGTCAGTCGCTCTAGGCTGGGAAAACTGCCCAATCGTTACCCAGACTGGACAGGGGTTTCGCCCAATGAATACAGCGGTATGACTGGGGAATGGGATCAGTTTGTTGCGTGAAAGAGTTAGAGCAATAGGGGTGGTGTTTGACTTTTTCAGTGCGCAAAAATGCCCCGCCATCACTGACAGGGCAATGCTTAGAGGGCTTGTTCAACCAAGGCCCTGTCTAGCCACGTGTAGTCGGGAACATAGCTACTGGCCCAAGAGCCAGATGCTGCAACAACGGCGTGGTAGTCGGCCAACTGCTCAGGGGTGTAGAAATCCAACGGCCTCAGCATGACAACCTGATCGAATGATTTCACCTTGTCAGCAACTTTAGACAGTGCGGCCAGGACGAACTGCTCCAACCAATCGGCGTTAACGTCATGCCCATGCAGCATATTGAAAATGCAAGCCTCATCCGCCCCAAGGTCGAAGGAATCGCAATCGACGTAACGGGACATCTGCTCAACCTGTTCCAAGCCTTTGAGCAAAGGGCTCAGTTCTGGCCGGTATGCTGACAGCCTTTGAGTCTCGGCTATAGCCACTTCCATGGGCGTCATGTAACGCCTTGGGAACGAGAACATCTGTTTGCCGGTAACAGCCTCCAGAAGCGCCGATAGCTCAGGCGTGCTTGTACGCGGGTTATCTAGCACCTTGAGCCATTCCCGATGGGTGGTGTTACCACGATCAAGCAATTTGGTCAGAGTCTCAATGTAGGACTGGCGCTTACTGGGAGCTAGCTTTGCCACTTTGGCGAACTCCGCCCAGACCGATTGCCCGATACACTCGACGAGCAGATTCATGATGTCGAGGTCTGTCATCCAGTTGGCAATGTCCCAGCGGACAGACTTGTCATTGCGTTGGATAAACTCTCCCCCTCCAAGCCATTGGCTACCGTGCTCGTAATTAAGTTCAGCACGCCCAATGACCAAATTGGCCGGAGTAAACTTACCAACGAAGGGCTGCCCCTTCACAGGATAAACGTGGCAGAACTGGTACAAGCCGAATGAATCGTGCGACCAAGCGTTGGCGGCCTGCTGCACCTTGTGCATTTCACGTAGCTCCAGGAGTTGAGGCGCCGTGATGAACTGGAAAATCTGAACAGTCCCGGCTTGCTTGGCGTGCCGAAGGAGCAACTGGATGAACGCATTGGATACAGGAAGCGGTTTAGCCTTCCGGCACTTCTGTGATGTAGATTTAGCTGATTTGTTACGGCGGGCTCTTTTACAGTCTTCGCTACATGTCATTACAGAGCGGTGGGATGGCGTGAACTTTACTCTACAAACAGTGCAGGTTTTGCGGGCGTCTCTCTTAGGTTTTGTTGCTGGTGTTGCTAGCGCCATCTAGGTTCGCTCCTGTTTCTGGTTTTGTTGTGCCATGAATGGCGATGTATGAATAACGGCATGCACTTCCACAGAAGGCCGCGGCCTTGAAAGTTAGAAAGCCGATACCACAATGTCTACAGTGGCATGTACGTTGATTACGTGGTCTATGGTTCATACAAGAAGCCCCTGTAGTGCGATTTGAGCATCCTTCTCTAGCGAGACCACCCAGACAAAGGCGCCCTTGCTATCAACGCCTGTATGACGCCATACAGGCTTGTGAAGCCTTTGCGAAAGTTCATAGGCGGCGTGCATTGCCGCACTTGCGTCATGGTAAACTTGATTCATGTATTCTCTCCAATAGGCAGTGGTAGTCGGTGATCACTTAACACAGATATCCAGCAAAGTTGCTCAGGCATGCCCATCAGAATTGATTGCCAAACGGTGTCGCTGACACCGGGTAACTGTTGGGAAACTTGTTCGCCGTAAATCTCAGAAACGTACTGTTGAGTAGCAGCGTGATAATCCGCCTGTAAGGCGATTTGTTCGTATTTCATTTGGCCTCCTGCGATTGGTATAGCTGTCTCGAAACTTCTAGCTCAGCAAACTTCCTTGAGCGGGCAAGATCTTCTTGTTGCCAGTCAAACCAATTGCCTCGCAAGCTGTTAGCCTGATGCTCGACATAGGAGTGAAGTTGTTTCGCCGTAATGGCGGTCATGTACTCGTTACGGAGAATCCCGCAAGTGGTAGCACCGATATTGAGCAGCGCAATTACAATGCCCATGACAAGAAGCTGCTTTATAGTCTTTAGTTCAGGCACAGGGCCTCCGTGGTCTAGCTTTTTGTTTGAAAGGGGAAAGCCTGTTGTCAGCAGGCTTATTGAACTTCTTTGGGCAGGTACGAATTGAAAGTTTTCTGCATTTCCTCACGCACCTTGGATGAAACAGCGTCTCCAATTTCCGTAGCGGTAGCACCAGTCTGGGCAGTGATATTCACCTCGACAGTTACAGGCGTATTGTTGGTGACGTTGTTAGTTACAGTTCCAGCCTTATTGGACTGATCATCGGCAACCATTTCACCCCTACTTCCCGGCGTGGAGCGTGATGCTGTAGCAACTGCCTGAGCTGCAACTTTAGCAACTGCATTGTTTGGGTCGGACTGGCTCAACAGGTCTTCCAAATGTTTGCCGTAGTCAGGCAATGCACGAGTATTCAGCCTAGAAGCATCCAAGGCTGGAATTCTTGGATCAAGTGG
Source organism: Pseudomonas sp. K2I15 (assembly GCF_002204795.1). GTDB lineage: Bacteria > Pseudomonadota > Gammaproteobacteria > Pseudomonadales > Pseudomonadaceae > Aquipseudomonas. The sequence goes on along the minus strand of NZ_NIXO01000001.1, from coordinate 9,410 downwards.
GGCATGTTGCTCGTCAAAGCCAACTTGATCCCAACGCTGGCGATTGTCTTTAGCCACTTGCTGCAAATCTTTACCAACGCCCAACAATCTCCACATCCGTGAAATAGGGTCGTTTGCATCAGCGTCAAGCTGTTGTTGTGTTGTGCGAGAGCCACCACTCTTACCGTTGAGGTCAAAGGGATTAACGCCCATGCCTTCAATCATGTAACCTGCACCAACTTCCTCTGCTCGCTGTTGCGGAGTCTTCTCGCTGTTGTCGGCATTCTTGCCAGCCATCATTCTAAGCATGCCGGTTTGAAGCTGAACTAGTGCAGTGTCGAAGTCACGGAAAGCAGCTTGTAGGCTCGTTGTACTTTGGATTAACTCACGCTCTGCCGTCAAACGATCTCCCAGCGCTGAAATCAACTTTGGGTCTTCATTGATACCCACACTACGCAAGTATTGATCGTTCTCAACTCGTACAGCCTGAGCATCAAGTGAATGCTTGTGCCTCTCAAGTAGTTCAGGCGATTGGGCGACAATATCTCGCATACCTTGCTGAACCATCGCCCCGTTGACTTTACCGTCATGCTGAGCCTCCAGCACGAAGCCTGCCAACTTGTTAACATCACCCTTGTAACCAAGGGCCTTGCCGATTGCTTGATACAAGATTGTTGTTAGGCGAGTACCGAGACTATCGGTCAGGGGCCTTAGGTCACTTCCCATGAATCTATCTTTCGAATACGTTAGTGTTCAAGGATGCTCGCAATTCATCCTCCGCGACCTATACAAAGGCCGCTGCTACATGTTGCCATGCAGACCAGACTATCTCTTGACCGGCTCTTTGCAGAACTACGGCCTTCCCCATTTCCACCCGCTTGGGTGTACGCCTCTCGGCTAGTCGTTACACTTTCCCATTGCTGGGCTTAGCTCGGCATTGTCCACGTGGGAGTTTCACCGAATTAGAGGAATGTTCATTGCACTGTTTCCAATGCACGGGGCTAGCAATTAACCCTGATTGAGCTGCAATGCGGCGGCGGCCTGTCTAGGTTTGTCCAAGTTACCGATTCTGAAAACAGCAGCTTGATCCTTTTGAAGTTGAATCGCCTCTTCCAAACTTTTCCCTTGAGCGCGGAAACCTTGAATCATGTTCGAATAAGCGACTGCACTTTCGCGATTGATCTGCATACCGAACTCTTGGGAGTTTGAAATATAGGCACTTTTAATACGAGCGCGTTCTTTATCGTTGTTGCCAGCGGCAAGTAACGTGTTGTCGAACTGCTGATTATCGGCGGCTGTTTCTTGGCGTTGTTTGATGCGCTCACCCAAGTAACCAGCTGCTTCTGTAAGGGCGTACAACGCTGCTCCAGCGGCGCCAAGGCCAACGGTGAGACTACCCAGCCCGCCGCTCTCTGGGCGCTCTTGTCGAAGCTTCCACGCGTTGAAACGATCCTGTGCCATTGAGTATCTACCGGCACCCTGTTCGCCTCTAACAGCAGCTCTGGCTTCTCGTGCAGCAGACAGCAACTTAGACTGCTGGTGACGTTCTGCAAGTCGTAAGCCACGCTCTCGGGCAGTAACTAATCCAGCCTCGGCACGTTGCAACTTACTTTGATGTAGTGCGGCCTGTTGCTGCAATCGAACTGTTTGCGCTTGGCGACGTTGCAGGATGTCAGCTAAACGGGCTTCACGGATTTTCGATTGCTCCGAAGTGGCTTGCAACTTCGCCCTACCAAGATCCACCTTCAAACTTTCCTGCTGTGCCTTATGTTGCTTGGCGGACAACACAGCGGCGGTTACTTGTTGTTTCAAGGATGCACTTTGCAAGAAGCTCTCTTCGCGCTTTCCAGCAGAAGTTAGCTTTTGTTCGGCAAGCTGAGCCCTAAACTGTGATTGACGAAGGCGGGACAACTTTCCTTCGGTCGCAATCTGTTTATCGAGACTCTTTTGCATGGCGGTATTGGCCGCTGCTGATGCGTCACGCTTGGTTGAGATTCCAAGTTTACGATCAAGTTTTTTATTCAGGTCATCCGCAGTTTTCATCACGCCCAACATAGATGTCTGAACTCGTTTCAACATTTGCTCAAAGGCAAGCAGCGGACCACTTCTTACATCGAACTGGAGTACACCTGTTAGGCGTGCGATTTCTTCTGTGTGGGCACTCATGGGTTAGTCCCTCCGAAGCTGTGCTCTACTTGCGTAGTTGCATATTGGCGTAGTTGTCGCTCAACATGAGCTTGGAAAGATTTAGCACCCATACCCTCATAGATGATGTTGCCAGACTCAAACAGTCCAGACATGCGACCATGAATAAGGAACAGTTCAACATGTGCAACTACTGGACGACTACCGGCGATTGCAACGGTGATACTTCCATCTTTGCAGCGGAACCAAAGAATGCTGTAAATCTGTTCGCCGTAAATGCGTTCAACCACTTCCTTGAAGTTGGCAAGGATACGTTTGATATTGAGGGATGTATCGGATCTTAGTTTGAAGATGATTCTACGTGGAGCGGGTTGTGTAAGCTTGGCGATACGTGCCGCCAGTTGTTCCGGTACTACAATTTTTTCCATCAGTCTTCCTCTTGTGTGATGAATACCCACGAACCAACGGGAATACCGGATTGGGCAACGGGTAGTGTAAAACTTCGGGACATCAGTTCTGGGTGCTGAGTATTGAATTCGCGAAGTGCTTTGAAAATGACGCCCTCGGTGTAATCATTCGACGACATAATAATAACCATACCTGCAACCTCCTGTAGAACCCCTAGGGCGCTCTTAGCTGCAAGGTGCTGCACTGGTGGCGCCTCACTCTTAGTTATTGCTGTAACGGCTTGTAAGGGCTCTTGCTGGAGCCTTGGGTCGTTGGGCAAATACTTGGTTAGCAGTTGCCGCGTTAGATTGTCGATCACGAACGCTTCCCTTTCGCTGGGGCTGGAGCTTGCACAGGTGCGGTTGTCTCTTGAGGTGGCTGGAACGTAGCTCTGATTTCAGCTTCAATCTCTGCACGGCGTTTAGCAGCAGCTTCTGCAAGTTCTCGCTCTTGGCGACGTGCCTCAATGTTTATTTGGGCTTGTACTTCCGACTCAATGAACTTCTCGTTATGAATTTCAATCTCCGCCGTGTAATCGTCTTCAACCTTTTGTAGGATTGCTGCAAGCATTGGTTTGATTTGACTCTCTGGACGATTGAAGTAGACTTCAAAGGTGTTCGCATTAAGCGCTACAGTGCCAATCGTTGTTAGCGTGTAGCCCTTGGCTGTGAATTCGACATATACCGGAATCAAGTCTTCGGCATACTTCACGAGTACAGCTTCAATACCCCCGTCTTGGTGTCCACCGACAGGACGCCCTGTTACTGGGTCAACGCCTGCAAAGTGATTGATACCAGCCTTACGGCCACGGAATTGTTCTTCTGCTGCTGACTTGCGGGATTGTAGTTCTTTTGGGTCTAATGTTTTAAGCATGGGATTCTCCTAGTTGGATTGGTTTGTCTGAATGGATGACTTTTAGAATCTCGGGCGTTAGTGCGTCATGCACCATCTGCTCAAGCATTTCTTGTGTGGTGTTGGGGTTCACATCACGGAAGACGACCTCAAGTCGCCCAACGACTACTCTTCGCTCGGTAACTTTTCGAATCCGATGATGTTGGGATTTGCAAGCGGCGCTGCAATAGACGCCCCGGCTATTCTTTGAATCGAACGTTGCACCACAATGAATGCAGTTTCGCTTTACTACGGCCATAGGCATGGCTCCTTTTAAATTAGGTGATTGGGGTAGTTGGTATGTTTTGGTTGGAACTGAAACGAACTGAGGAATAGCGTGGACAAAAGAAAGGGGCATTTCTGCCCCAACACTTTGCCGATGCTCTTTGTGTGTTGCGAATTAGTTGCCCCATTCCACTAGATCGAGGGGCTGCGATTCGATCAAGGAACCACCCTTGACCTAACAGTGTTGGCCGACGACTGCTGACGTTTGGACGGCATGGATACCGGGCCGGGGAAGCGAACTCTGACGAGGCCGCTAGGAGAAACTGGAGGATGTCGCCATGAGGGCGGAACGAGTAGAAAAACTCTGTCCTCTGTATGCTTATTATACACCCCGAATCGTGTTTTGCATAGTACCATTTGTCAGATAAAGCAAGAGCTATTTACAGCTAAGCGATAAGCGGTAATTCCGGCAGGTGCTAACTCTCCTTCGTTGGCAGCAATTCGTTGGAGGTGATCCATACTAGGCCGGGTGGTGGTGGTGGTACATCTTCCGTCTTCGGTCTCGGTGTGCCACGCGGTGTGCCAATGATCCGCTTCACGCCGGTAGTAGGCTTCATGCGGCGATCTGGAGGGCTGCTGATGCCTGCTTGAAATTCAGTTACCTTGCCTTTGAACGCTGGCCTCACCTCTGTGGTTAGCGTCTTGCCAGTAAAGTCGATCACCAGCTTTTCAAAGATGTTGCCTAGGTAGCGGTTGATCCTTGCTCGCTCCAGTGCGGCTGGTTCACTTCGGTCATTGAGTAACCATTCCATCCTATCGCCAACCTCCAGCCCGCCAATATTGAAAGCATCCTCCAGCTCTGAAAGGGCGGTTTCAGCGGTAGCTAGCTTCGCTCTGGTGTCTCTGTCGTCGCCTTTGGCCTTGGTGAGCATATCCAGCAGGACCGACTGCCGGTCTGTATCGTCTTCATCCATGAGGCGTTGTTGTGTCTGGCTGGTGCGGGTGGCGATCTTCTTCATTTGAACCAGTAGAGCGTCACGCTCACGACGAAGGGTTTTCAAATCTTCACTGGCCTCCATGAAGTAGTTTTTCAGGTTCGTCCAGTGTTCAAACTTGAATAGGAGGCGACGTAGGTATTCACCCCGGATGCTGCGTATTCCCGGTTCAGTGCAGCTGTTAGTCATGCTGGCCGTGCAGTGAAAGTACTCTTTGCCGGTCTTCAACATGAACCTGACACTACCGCCACAAGCGGCACACTTTACCAAGCCCCGATAGATGTTGAGATTACTGGCATCCTGTTTACCGGCGAAGGGTCTACGCTTGTTGATGACAGCTTGCACCTCAGCGAACAGATTCTTGTCGATGATCACCGGATAGTAGTCGGTTAGCACCCGGTCGGATGGGGTGTTCTTCCCGGCCTGTTCGTTAAAGTTGGTGATGGTGTGTTCACCGATCAGGCGCCGATTTTTCAATAGGTATTGCACTTGGTGAACCTTCCAGCTTGAGCCGAACTGCTCGTTCACCCTTCGGCATGACTCGGCTACGCCATACTGCAATGAGGCGTGGAACAGTGCCCGTATCTGGTCAGCAATGTCGTCACGGACCACGAATTTTTTCTCTACGACATCCAGCCACTGCGGGCACTTGTCTGTTACCACCTCGCCCTGTTCCATTCGGTCGTGATTCTTCTTCCAGCCGTTGCGGGCGAAGTCGCTTTTACGGGTGGACTCCTTGTTGGCGCGTTCCATGTCAACGAGAATTGTCATCAGGCCCCCAAGGTCAAGCGTTCCCGGAGTGTAGATCTGTAGCCGGTCGGCGATGCCTATTTGAAGCCCTGCCCCCAGAATCTCAAAGAACAACGGTACGGCATGAGCAAGTGCCATACGGGTCATGCGGTCGGCATTCTCGAACAGTAGAAGGCTGCCGGGCGGAATATCGCCAGCCTTTGCCCGGTTGATCACTTCGCGTAGCTTACCTTCATGGGCGTTCTTGCCCCGATAGCTGCTCATGCCGGGGTCTGTGAGTTCTTCCACCAGCGTCATGCCGAAGTGCTTGCAGAATGCCTCTTGGCTGGTGCGCTGGCGTTCCTCGGTAGAGCCATCGCTTTGACGATCTGTGGACCAGCGCATGTAGCTGTATACGTTGCCAGACATAAGGCTCACCGAGAAAAGGTACTAATCACTGAGTATAGCTGTATCTACTGCTATGCGCGGCCCAGTCACGCCTATTGGGACCTGTCGCCGGGGCTGGATTTCGAAACCAAGCTGATCGCCAAGACCAACGCCGCCGACGTGCTGGAGCAGCAACTGTCAAAGCCGGGCTATACCTGCGCACCGATCAACCTGGGCTCCAATACCGACCCGTACCAGCCCATCGAGCGCGAGTACAAGATCACCCGCCAAACCCTTGAAGTGCTGCTGCGGTACCGCCACCCGGTGACGATCATCACCAAGGGCTCGCTGATCCTGCGCGACCTCGACCTGCTGACCGAGCTGGCACAGCAGCGGCTGGTGGCGGTGATGATCAGCCTCACCAGCCTGGACGATGAGCTCAAGCGCATCCTCGAACCGCGCACGGCTGCGCCCAAGGCCCGGCTGCGGGCAATTCGAGTGATGCGCGAGGCGGGGATCCCGGTAGGCGTGTTGTGTTCGCCAATGATTCCGATGATCAACGACAGCGAGCTGGAAAGCCTGCTGACTGAAGCCCATGCCGCTGGCGCACAAAGCGCGGCGTACATGATGCTGCGCCTGCCCCTGGAGGTGGCGCCGCTGTTTGAGGAATGGCTGGCAGCCCATTACCCGCAGCGGGCGGCCCATGTAATGAGCCTGGTGCGGCAGGTGCGCGGAGGTGAGGTCTACGACAGCCGCTTCGGTGTACGCATGCGCGGCGAAGGGCCGTTTGCCGATCTGTTGGCGCAACGTTTCGCCAAGGCGATCAAACGGTTGGGGCTCAATCGCCGGGAAGGGTTTAATCTGGATTGCACGGCGTTTTGTCCGCCGGGCAGGCAGATGGCTTTGTTGTAAACTGCTGGGTAAAGCGCACGGTCTTGTAGGAATAGTCGCGTTTTGACATCACTGAAAGCCCCGATCTAGAGCGGTTCATTCAGTTTGAGTTAAGTTTCGGCGGGTACCTTGTTCATCGAGTGACTAATGAGTCGGCGACCCGGTTTGGGCGCCAACCACACTGGAAAACGCCCCTGCTCCAACCAAGAGGATGAATCATGAGTGACAAGGATAAACAGCCGTTGGCTGCGTCGGCTTCAGCCCCTCACGTGGCGGAGTCCGCCGATGCAGCGCTGCAGCACATCGTTGAAGGCTTTTTGCATTTCCATAATGAGATCTTTCCGCAGCAGGAAGAACTCTTCAAAAAACTCGCCACGGCCCAGAGCCCAAGGGCGATGTTCATTACCTGCGCCGACTCGCGCATCGTTCCCGAACTGATCACCCACAGCTCCCCGGGGGATTTGTTCGTGACCCGTAACGTCGGCAACGTCGTGCCGCCTTATGGGCAGATGAACGGCGGTGTTTCCACCGCCATCGAGTACGCGGTGCTGGCCCTTGGTGTGCAGCACATCATCATTTGCGGGCACTCCGACTGCGGCGCCATGCGCGCAGTGCTCAACCCCCAAAGCCTGGAAAAAATGCCCACGGTAAAGGCCTGGCTGCGCCACGCCGAGGTCGCCAAGACCATGGTCCAGGACAACTGCGACTGCGCCAACGAACACGAAAGCATGCATGTGCTGACCGAAGAAAACGTGATCGCCCAGTTGCAGCACCTGCGCACTCACCCTTCGGTGGCCTCGCGCATGGCCAATGGGCATTTGTTTATCCATGGCTGGGTCTACGACATCGAGACCAGCGAAATCAGGGCCTACGATGCGGATCAGGCAGCGTTCCTGCCGTTGAACGGTACTCAACCGATCCCATCCGCGACGCCTAAAGCGCGCTTCTAAAACAATCCCCTGTCGGGTAAAGCGATGGCTGCCATTCGAGCAGCCAGGCCTTGCCACGCCCGGCGAATGCCTCGGGAGAGTCATCATGCGTGCTGCTCAATTAAAAGCTGTACTGCCACGGGAGCTGCTGGCCTCCGTGGTTGTGTTTCTGGTCGCCCTGCCGCTGTGCATGGGAATCGCGATTGCATCCGGGATGCCGCCCGCCAAAGGCCTGATCACCGGGATTATCGGTGGGTTGGTGGTGGGCTGGTTGGCGGGGTCGCCGCTGCAAGTCAGCGGCCCGGCCGCCGGGTTGGCGGTGCTGGTGTTCGAAGTGGTGCGCCAGCATGGCATGGCCATGCTTGGGCCCATCCTGTTGCTGGCGGGCTTCCTGCAACTGGTGGCCGGGCGCTTGCGCCTGGGCTGCTGGTTTCGCGTTACCGCACCTGCGGTGGTGTACGGGATGCTGGCGGGGATCGGGGTGCTGATTGTCCTGTCACAAGTGCATGTGATGCTCGACGGTGTACCAAAACCTTCCGGGCTGGATAATCTCGCCGGGTTTCCGGCGGCGTTGGTCCAGGCGATTCCTACACTGGGCGGCGGGCTTGGCTGGCAGGCCGGGTTGCTGGGGCTGGCAACGATCCTGGTGATGTGGCTGTGGGATAAATTTCGTCCGCAAAAGCTGCGTTTCGTGCCCGGCGCCCTGCTCGGCGTGGGTTTGGCGACAGTCACCAGCCTGGTGCTGGCGTTGCAGGTCAAGCGTGTAGAGGTGCCGGAAAACCTGGCGGACGCCATCGACTGGCTGCGCCCCAGCGACCTGCTGAACCTGGCGGATCCCAATCTATTGATCGCCGCTTTCGCCGTGGCGTTTATCGCCAGCGCTGAAACATTGCTTTCGGCGGCGGCAGTCGACCGCATGCACAGTGGCCAGCGTTCCGATTTCGACAAGGAATTGTCGGCACAAGGCGTAGGCAACATGCTGTGTGGCCTGGTCGGCGCCTTGCCGATGACCGGTGTGATCGTGCGCAGTTCGGCCAACGTCCAGGCCGGCGCTACCACGCGCTTGTCGGCGATGTTCCACGGCCTGTGGCTATTGGGGTTTGTATTGCTGCTGTCCAGCGTGCTGCAAAGCATTCCGGTGGCGAGCCTGGCAGGCGTGCTGGTGTACACCGGGATCAAGCTGGTAGACATGAAGGCGTTTCGTGGCTTGGCGCGTTATGGGCGGATGCCGATGTTTACCTACGCGGCGACTGCCCTGGCGATCATCTTTACCGACTTGCTGACCGGTGTATTGGTGGGCTTCGGGCTGACGTTGGTCAAGCTCGCGTTCAAGGCTTCACGCTTGAAGATAAGCCTGATCGACCTGCCGCAGGATGGCGAGATGGAGTTGCGATTGACGGGGGCTGCGACCTTTCTCAAGGTGCCGGCGTTGACCCAGGTGTTGTCGACGGTGCCCGCCGGGACCACCGTGCACGTGCCGCTCAATAACTTGAGTTACATCGACCACTCCTGCCTTGAATTGCTGGAGGAATGGGGGCGGGCCAATGCGGCCAAGGGCTCGAAGCTGATGATTGAGGCGCGGGGGTTGAAACGCAGGTTGGAAGGTAGGGTGCGGACGACGACCGGGATAGGTTCGGCGCCGTCCATTGGCTGACAAAACCGGATCAAAATGTGGGAGCGGGCTTGCTCGCGAAGGCGGTGTATCAGACACATATTCAGTGAATGACACTCCGCCTTCGCAAGCAAGCCCGCTCCCACATTGGATCTATGTCAGTCAGGAGATTTACGCCGG